>JACQVF010000026.1 GCA_016209885.1 Gemmatimonadota bacterium
CACCAGTCGTCGCTGCAGCGTGCGAGAGCGCGTCCAGCCCTCCAGAACCGCTCGATCGCCTCGCCGCAGTCGCAGTACTCGAGTCTCGTTGGCCATGAGCACCAATATACACCCCCTGCTCTATTGGTCCAGATATTTATGTGTCACTACACTAGATGCGCTCATGGGGCGTTGGTCCCCGGACCGAGGCTCCTCTCACTGGGCGTAGGTCAGGATGTACCGTCGGTCCCGGCGACGGCCACCACGGCCAGCACAACCGGCTGGCCAAGGTTGAGTGAAGTGCATAGCCCTAGCGCCGGTGGATCTTTCCGGCGGGCTCACGTATCATATGAAGAAGATCTGTGGGCGTACTGGCGGTGCAGGTGCCGATGCCCAGCGCCCGGGCCTGGATGATACAAAGGCTCTCTGAAAAACGGCCAGGTCGCAGAGAGGTCACGGGACCGTCACGCCCCGATTCGCACCGTAGCCGTCCCCCCGGAGGCGCAATGCTTAGCGACACAGCTAAGAGGCGGGCACTGCGAGTGCGTTTCCGGCACCCGTGGTGTCTGGTCCCGTTGATGGTAGCCTGCGCGGGCCCTGCCGGCCGAATGCATGCTGCTGGACAGGTCATCGAGCAGACCGTCACGCTCCGCGGCCGCTTGCACGTGGTCTGGAACCATGAGACGCGCTACTTCCTGATAGACGCTGAGGGGCGCTCCACCGAGCTGCTGGTAGAGCCGCTCCAGATCGAGGGGCTGGGCGGGCCGCGTGCCGCGGATGGCCAACAGGTCGAGGTGAGGGGCACGGCCAGCGATCTCGCGACCGGGGCCGTCCGCGTTGACGCGCTCAAGCTCCAGAAGAGGACCCCGCCATGACCCGTCCTGAACGGTGCCGCTCTGCTCGCGCCGCCAGCGTGGCGTTCGCCGCCGGAGTCTGGGGCGCCACGGCGGGGGTCTGGATTGGGCACGCCCAGGACGCGCCCCGGAGCGGGTGGTTCCACGTGGTGTGGAACGCCCAACCTCACTATGTGCTGGTCGACGAGCGTGGCCGGTGGGCGGAGCTGCTCGTTAGAGAGAGCGTGCTCGCGCCGCTCGGTGGCCCGCTGGCGATCAACCGCAAGCGCGTCCGCGTGACCGGTGCGGCGGTCGAACTGCGCGGTGCCGTGCCGCGGCTCAGCGTTCAGACCATTCGTGTTGAAACGCCGGCTGCCCCGGCTGCGGCCACACCACCACGGGCCGGTACACACAAGTACGTGACGATCCTGTGCAAGTTTGCCGACTTCCCGAACGCCGAGCCGCGACCCAAGGGCCAGTACGAGCGGTGGCTGGTAAGCGGGTCCAGCTACCCAGGGCTCGATCACTACTGGCGCGAGATGTCGGGAAACCTCATAAATCTCGCCGGCACCCTGGTGGGCTGGTATACGTTGCCGCAGCCCCGTTCGTACTACATGCGGGACTCGACGGCGACCAACAGCTACGCGGATCTCGGAAAGCTCGTGCAGGACTGCACCGCGGGCGCCGACGCGGAGGTCCACTTCCCGGATTATTTCGGCATTAACCTCCAGTTCAACACCAGACTCGATGCGTACTCCTGGGGCGGCAGCTGGACACTCACCCGCGACGGCCAGACGCGGACGTACGGGGTGACGTGGATGGCGGATTGGGCGGGCCAGGCGGTGTATGCCCACGAGATCGGCCATTCCCTAGGGCTCCCACACTCCTCGGGCCCATACGGGTTTGTCTACGACTCGAAGTGGGACGTGATGAGCAACAGCGGCAGCTATTACTCGACCGCGGAACAGTCTTGGATTGCCCAGCACACGATTGTCTACCACAAGGACCTTCTGAGCTGGGTGCCCGCGTCGCGCAAGTACGTCGGGTCGAGCGTCGGCACGCGGACCGTCTTCCTTGAGCGGAGCGCGCAGCCGAGCCAGGGGGGCACGTATCTCATGGCTGAGATCCCGCTGCAGCCGGGCGAGTTCTACACCGTCGAATACCGCCGGCGCATCGGCTACGATGCGTATCTGCCCGGCGAGGCCGTCATCCTGCACAATGTGAGGCCGACCCGCGAGGAGCCTGCGCACGTGGTGGATGTTGACGGCAACGGCAACCCCAACGACGCGGGCGCCATGTGGGCCACGGGCGAGACGTTCACCGATGTGCAGAACCAGGTTACCATCAGCGTGGGCGCCGCCACCGGTAGCTCCATCGAGGTCATCATCACCCGCGGCGGCTACCACGTGACGGTGACGGTCAGCGGCCAGGGCACGGTCACGAGCTCGCCCGCGGCCATCAGCTGCCCGGGCGTCTGTAGTGGCGGGTTCCCCAGCGGCACGGCGGTCGTGCTAACCGCCACACCGGCCAGCGGTTGGGTGTTCACTGGCTGGGGCGGCGCGTGCTCCGCCGGCACTGGAACCTGCCGGCTCGGGGTGACCTCGAGCCTGAGCGTCACCGCCACGTTCCTCCAGCCGCTGGCCATCGTCTCGGACTCCCTACGCGGGTACGCTCTGGTGGGGAACCCGTACGCGGACACGCTCCGGGCGACCGGCGGCGCGGAGGACCGTTCGTGGTCGGTCTCAGGGAGCATCCTTCCTCCAGGTCTCAGCCTCCAGTCGCGGACCGGCGTGATCTCGGGAACGCCCACGGCGGCGGGAAAGTACAGTTTCACGGCCCGGGTGACGTCGTCTGTACTCTCCGCGTCCCGAACGTTCTCGGTGGACATCTTCCAGCCGCTGGTTATCGTGTCGGACTCCATCAGGCCACCCGGGGTCGTGGGAAGCTCGTACCGCGACACTCTACTGGCGACGGGGGGCGCGTCGGACCGCTCATGGGCGGTGGTGGGAGGAGTGCTTCCCGCGGGGCTCGCTCTCGATCGGGGGACGGGAGTCATTTCCGGTACCCCGACTGCGGCCGGGACATTCAAGTTCACGGTAGCGGTGACCTCGTCCGTACTCTCGGTCTCGCGAGCGCTTCGCCTGCTTATCGTCCAGCCATTGGCCGTTGCCTCGGATTCGCTCCGGCCATACTCGGTGGTAGGCGCTGCCTACGCCGATACGCTTCGGGCGACCGGCGGCACCGAGGAGCGGCGGTGGTCCATCTCTGGGGGGAGGCTCCCGCCAGGATTGGCGCTGCAGGCCGGGAGCGGGGGCGTCTCCGGTACGCCCACTGAGGCTGGGCGCTATTCGTTCACTGCGACAGTGACGTCCGCCTGGCTCACGGCGTCGCGGCGGTTCGTGCTGGACGTCTTCCAGCCCCTCGTCATCGTCTCAGACTCGCTGCGAAGGGGAGGCGTGCCCGGGCGCCCCTACGCCGACACGCTCCGGGCGACGGGAGGGGCCGGCACATACAGATGGTCCCTCACGTCGGGAGCGCTCCCCACGGGGCTGGTCCTGGATCTGGAGACAGGGGCCGTGAGCGGCACGCCGTCCGTGTCGGGCACTTTCCGCTACCGGGCGAAGGCCGTGTCAGAGCCGCTCGCCGCCGAAAAGGGGTTCGTCCTCACCGTCCTCGCCCTGGGAACTGTCGCCGATGCCCTGCTCGGTGTGGGTAGTCTCCCCCTGGACCAGCAGCAGCTCCTCGATCTCCGGGGCAACCGAAACGGCCGGCTCGATGTGGGCGACGTGTACCGGTGGCTCGTGGATGTCGCGTTGATCGCCGGCAGGCCGTGATGGAGGTGAACGGATGAACGTCGCGAAGGCTTCGCGGAGGCTCCGGGTTGCCGGGCTCGTGATCGCGGAGATCCTGAGCGCCTGCGGCGACGAGGGGCCCGTCCCAGGGGTGCTCACCGTGAGCCTCAGCTCGGCGAACATGGGGGACGGGGCGATCGCGGTCGTCGTGAGCGGCCCCGGGCCGGTGGGGAGCGTGGAGTCGGCGAGCCCTTCCGTCCTGCTGTTTTCGCGGCTGACCGCACCCTCGTCGTTCAACGCGGCCGCGTTCGGCGATCTCCGGAGCGGGCCCCTACTCCGCTTCGGCGTGCCGGACGTGGGCCAGGTTGGGGGGTACACGGCGAGGGTGCTCGAAGTAGCGGACGTTACAGGCGCGCTGCGGGGGAGCGCGGCCGGCTACGCGCTCGCGGTGAGCCGCTGACAGGAAGAACTGCGATTCCTGAGAGGGCTTGACAGGTCAGCGTCTGGACCGCGCTGCACTGGTGTCGTCCGGGGGGATCAGGGTCCCGGGTAAGACAAAACGGGGGCGCGGCCGACGCGGATTCGGGAGTGCGACGACGACGCGTTCAGGCGCACGCTGATTCGTCGCAGAGGCATGCGATGGTCCGCATCGCCTCGGGAAGCTCTTCAGTGCGAACCACTCGTCCGGGGTGTGCATATCCGCGCCGGAGAGCGCGAACCCCATAAGCAAGGACGGCTGTACCTAGCCCGCCAACCCGCCAACCCGCTGCGTCCCCCGCGCCGATCCATTAGATTCGCATCGTATGGAAGCGGCGACCGCAGTAATCCGCCAGCAGCTTGGTGCCTTGCCCTCGCGTCTTGCCGACTCGCTGGAGCCGTACGCGGAGCGGCTGGACCTCGAGGTCATTCGCAAGGCGTACGAGTTCAGCGCACAGGCGCACGCGGGACAGCGTCGAATCTCGGGCGAGCACTACGTGAATCACTGCGTCGAGGTCGCCAAGATTCTGGCGGACCTGCATCTGGACACGGCCTCCGTCGCCGCGGGACTGATCCACGACGTGGTCGAGGACACGCCCACCACGCTTGCCGAGGTGCGCGACGCGTTCGGCGCCGAGATCTCGGTCATCGTGGACGGGGTCACCAAGATCGGGCGCGTGGAGTTCCGGTCCCACCCGGAGCAGCAGGTGGAGAATTACCGGAAGCTGCTCCTCTCCATGGCCCAGGACGCCCGGGTCATCCTCATCAAGCTGGCGGACCGGCTCCACAACATGCGCACGCTGGATGCGCTGGCAGCGGAGAAGCAGCGGCGCATTGCGCTCGAGACTCGGGAGATCTACGCGCCACTCGCCCACCGTCTGGGAATGGCGGCGATCAAGTGGGAGCTGGAGGACCTGGCGTTCAAGTTCCTGGAGCCGGAGGCGTACCGGGAGCTGGCCCGGAAGGTGCGGCAGACTCGGAAGGAGCGGGAGCAGCAGATTCTCGAGCTGGTGCGGCCGCTGGAGGAGGAGTTGAAGCGGGCGGTGATCCCCTGCGAGGTCCAGGGCCGGCCAAAGCATCTCTGGTCCATCTACCGGAAGATGCAGAGGCGGAACAAGCCATTCGAGGAGATCTACGACCTCATGGCGATCCGCGTCATCACGGACACGGTGCAGAACTGCTATGCCGCGCTGGGGATCGTCCACGGTAACTGGACGCCGTTGCAGGAGCGGTTCCACGACTTCATCGCAACCATGAAGTCGAACATGTACCGCTCCCTGCATACGACGATCTTCGGGCCGGGCGGCCGGCTGTACGAGATCCAGATCCGCACGCAGGAGATGCACCGCACCGCCGAGTATGGTATCGCCGCCCACTGGCGCTACAAGAAGGAACGGCGCTCCCAGTCCGGCGATGAGAGTGAGGTCGACGAGGCGCTGACCTGGTTCCGCCAGGTGCTCGAGTGGCAGCAGGACACCCGTGAGCCGGAAGAGTTCATGGAGTTCCTGAAGTTTGATCTCTTCCAGGAGGAGATTTTCGTCTTCACGCCGAAGGGTGACGTGAAGCAGCTTCCCCGGGGTGCGACGCCCATCGACTTCGCCTTCGCCGTGCATACGGAGATCGGGCTGCACTGTGCGGGCGCGAAGGTGAACGGACGCATCGCACCGCTCTCGCGAGAGCTCCGGAACGGGGACACCGTGGAGATCCTGACGCACGCGCGGCAGCGTCCGAGCCGCGACTGGCTCGCCTTCGTGAAGACCGCGCGGGCGCGGCAGAAGATCCGGCAGTGGACCCGCCAGGAGGAGTTGACGTCGAGCGTGCGGCTGGGCCACGAGTTGCTGGACCGGGAGCTGAAACGGATCCGGCGGGAGCTGCCGCCCGAGGAGGTCCTCCAGCAGGCGGCCGCGGCGCTGGCGATGCCGAGCTTCGAGCACGTTCTGGCCTCGCTGGGCCGCGGTGAGCTCGGGCCCACGGCGGTGCTGAAAGGGCTGTTTCCGGAAGGGGAGGGGGAGCCGGTGCGGCCCGCCTCGGCGCTGGAGCGCATCGCCGACAAGATTCGGCGGGCCGGGCGCGGGGTGCGCATCCAGGGTATGGAGAATCTGATGGTGCGGTATTCGCAGTGCTGCCAGCCGGTGCCGGGTGACGAGGTGATCGGCTACATCACGAGCGGGCGCGGCGTGTCCATCCACCGGGTGGATTGCCCGAATGTGCTCACGCTGTCCGAGCACCCGGAGCGCCGGGTGGAGATCGAGTGGACGGCGGTTTCCGAGGACCGCTTCTTCGTGCGGCTCTACCTGGAAGGCACGGATCGCCGCGGGCTGCTCTCGGATATCGCGCGGGCGATCACGGACACGGGCACGGACATCCAGCACGCCGACATCCACGCGAAGGAGGGCGGGATGACGGGCGAGTTCGTGGTCGAGGTGCAGGATCTCGCCCACCTCCGCAAGGTCATGAAGGCGATGAAGGGCGTGAAGGGCGTCGTGTCCGCCGAGCGTCGGGAGAGCTTCGCGGAAGCGGACCTCAGCGAAGCGTAGGGCTCCGATCGGAAACCCGGTTCCGCGAATCGCGATGTGGGCTCTCTGCCACGAGATGCCAGGACGCCGCTCTGTCCGGGTAACCGCCGCTCCGGGTTCCCGAGCGGGCTGGTAGCGTGCCCACGTTCCGCCTCGTATCGCCGCACACCCCGAAGGGCGATCAGCCGAAGGCGATCCGGGAGCTGGGGGAGGGGCTCCGGCGCCGGGACCGCTGGCAGACGCTCCTGGGCGCGACGGGGACGGGCAAGACGTTCACGATGGCCCACGTGATCGCCGAGTGGGGGCGCCCCACCCTCGTCATGTCCCATAACAAGACGCTGGCGGCGCAGCTCTACGGAGAGCTGAAGGCGCTCTTCCCGCAGGACGCCGTCGAGTACTTCATCTCTTACTACGACTACTACCAACCGGAGGCATACGTCCCCGCCACGGACACCTACATCGAGAAGGACGCCTCGATCAACGAGGACATCGACCGGCTGCGGCTGCGTGCGACGTCGTCGCTCATGGAGCGGGACGACGTGATCGTGGTGGCGTCCGTCTCGTGCATTTACGGGTTGGGCAATCCGCGGGAGTACCGGGAGCTCATGCTCGTGCTGGATGTGGGGCAGCGGAGTGAGCGGCGTGAGATCCTGCGCAGTCTCGTGCAGATCGACTATCACAGGAACGACCTGGACTTCCAGCGGGGGACGTTCCGGGTGCGGGGCGACACGGTCGAGATCTTCCCCGCCTACGAGGAGCAGGCGATCCGGGTGGAGCTCTGGGGCGATGAGATCGAGCGGATCTCGCGCTTCGACCCGCTCACGGGCGAGTCGATTGCGATGCTCCGGCGCGCGGCGATCTATCCGGCGACGCACTTCGTGACGCAGCGTCGCACGATCGAGCGGGTCGTCCCTCTGATCCGAGGGGAGCTGGAGGAGCGGCTGAAGGAGCTGCGGGCGGAGGGGAAGCTGCTCGAGGCGCAGCGGCTCGAGACGCGTACGAACTTCGACATCGAGATGATGCTCGAGATCGGGACGTGCGCGGGGATCGAGAACTACTCCCGCTATCTCAGCGGGCGCCGCGCCGGCGAACGTCCTGCCTGCCTCTTCGACTACTTCCCACCGGACTACCTCCTCATCGTAGATGAGTCGCACCAGACGGTGCCGCAGATCCGCGGGATGTACCACGGCGACCGGTCGCGGAAGGGGACGCTGGTCGAGCACGGGTTCCGGCTGCCCAGCGCGCTGGACAACCGGCCCCTCACCTTCGAGGAGTGGGAGTCGCTCGTGGAGCAAGTCATCTTCGTTTCGGCGACGCCCGGCGACTACGAGCTGGAGAGATGCGGCGGCGTGGTGGTGGAGCAGGTGATCCGGCCCACGGGCCTGGTGGATCCGGAGGTGGACGTGCGGCCGGTGAAGGGGCAGGTGGACGACCTGCTGGCGGAGATCCGGGATCGGGCGGCGCGGGGCGAGCGCGTGCTCGTGACCACGCTGACGAAGCGGATGGCCGAAGACCTCACCGAGTACCTCCAGTCCCTGGGCGTGCGGGTGCGCTACATGCACTCGGACATCGACGCCATCGAGCGCATGGAGATCATCCGGGAGCTCCGGCTCGGGCGCATCGATGTGCTGGTGGGCATCAATCTCCTGCGAGAGGGGCTCGACCTCCCGGAGGTCTCGCTGGTCGCGATCCTGGATGCGGACAAGGAGGGTTTCCTCCGGGATGATCGCTCGCTCATCCAGACGATCGGGCGCGCGGCGCGCAATGCGCGTGGCAAGGCGATCTTCTATGCGGACACGATCACGGGCTCCATGAAGAGGTGCCTCGACGAGACGAACCGGCGCCGGAGCGTGCAGATGGCGCACAACGAGAAGCACGGGATCACGCCGCAGACCATCGTGAAGAGCGTGGAGGAGATCGAGCTGGCCACGCGGGTGGCGGACGCGCGGGAGAAGCCACGGCTCAAGGTGCGGGAGCGCTCGGCGACCTACGCAGAGGAGGTGAACCGCGAGGAGTTCATCAAGATCCTGGAGCAGGAGATGCGCGAGGCGGCGGCGAACCTGGACTTCGAACGGGCGGCACTGCTGCGGGACCAGATCTTTGAGCTGAAGGCGGCACCGGGGGGGCGGCCGGCGGGAATCCCGTCGCCGCCGTGAGAGGGCGTTGGTGCTCCTGAGCGAGCCGGAGCTGGTGGGCTGGGGCGAGAGGATCGGGCGCGAGGTGGAGACGCCGGTGGTGCTGGCGCTGCGGGGGCCCCTGGGCGCCGGGAAGTCGGTGCTGGCCCGGGCGGTCGCCCGCGGTGCGGGCGTGGTGGGGCACCTGCCCTCTCCGACGTTCAACCTGCTGTTCCGTTACCGCGGGGACCGCGCGTACCGCGCGTACCGCGGGCGCCGGGGCGTGGAGGTGGTGCACCTGGATCTGTACCGCATCGCGAGCCCGGAGGAGGTATGGGAGCTCGGGTGGGGCGAGCTGGGCGCACCGTCGGAGATCGTGCTGATCGAGTGGCCCGAGCGGGCCGAGGCCTTGCTCCCCGAGGACCGCTGGGAGGTTTTCCTCACCATCCCCTCGGGATCCCCGGGGCACGAGTCGCTCAGGGAGGTGAGGCTGGCGAGGTGCGGAGCGCCCCCGGAGCTGCCGTTTCCGTCGGCCACCACCCCGGCGGGTGAGCCGGTGCCGCCCCAATCCCCCACGTCCACGCCAGCGGGCGAGCGGGCCAGCGGGTGAGCGGTTCACGGGCTGGTCCGGTCCCTCCGGTGGACGCATGTTTCGGCATAGCGGCGGCGAGAAACGTGAAGCTCGGTTCGGGTGGCTCAGAGCAGAGAACGCGCCCGCTAACCCGCTAACCCGCTCGGGCGGGAGGGAAGCGGAGAGTGGAGCTGTACCTGTCCTTCGACACGTCGACGTCTGAGGGATCCGTGGCTGTGGGCACGCGGGCGGAGGCGCTGGCGGAGCGGACGCTCGGCCTGAGGGACGAGCATTCGGCGCGGCTGGTCCCCGCCATCGCCGCGGTCCTGGCCGAGGTGGGGAAAGGGCCCCGGGATCTGACTGGCGTGGTCGTCGCGAGCGGCCCCGGGTCGTTCACCGGGGTGCGTGTCGCGGCGGCGACCGCGAAGGGGCTCGTGGCGTCGCTAGGGGTCCCGCTGTACGGCTTCTCGAGCCTCGCGGCGGCGGCGGTGGCGGTAGGCGCGGCGGCGGCCAGGGGTCCGGTGGGGAAAGGGGCGGATGCAGCGGTGGGATCCCGCCGCGATCTGGAGAACCTGGTGTCCGCCCAGTCCGTGGTGTGCAGCGTATTCGACGCGCGGGGCGACCGGGTGTACGGGGGCTGCTACCGGATCTGGCGCGGCGGGCTCGAGACGATACTTCGGCCATGCGCCACCACCATCGGCGAACTGCTGCATGCCGTGGAGCCCACCGGCGCGGTGTTTGCGGGTCAGGGGGCGTGGCGTCATCGTGAACAGATCGCGGCCGCGGGAGGGCGCGTAGTGTCGCCGCCGGCCGCTGTGCCGAGCGCGACCGCGCTGCTCTGGCTCCTCGCGCTGGGGCCGGGCGACGCGCGGATCGGGGAACCTGGAAGATGGGAACCGGACTATCTTCGGGCGTCGACCGTACAGGTGAGCGGGGGCAGGTAGCCGCGGCGCCCGTGGTCTTCCGGCGCATGCGGGAGGAGGATCTCGCGCAGGTCGCGGACATCGAGCACGCGTCGTTCACCATGGCCTGGAGCGTCCATACGTTCCGCTCGCTGCTTCAGCGCGAGGACGCGGAGTGCTGGGTGGCCCTCGACGAGCAGGGTCGCGTTCTGGGGTACGCGGTCCTGTGGTGGGCCCTCGACCAGGCGGAGCTGGCCAACATCGCCGTGCACCCGGAGACGCGCCGGCGGCGGATCGGCGCCCGGCTCCTCGAGCACGCGCTCGAGTGCGCGGCGGCGCGCGGGATCCGCGAGGTCTACCTCGAGGTGCGCCGATCCAACGAGGTCGCCGCATCCATGTACCGGCGGCGCGGTTTCGTGGAGGTCGGGGTGCGGAACAATTACTACGACCTGCCGAGGGAGGATGCCCTCGTGCTTCGGAGGGCGCTCGACTAATGGCGGTCTTTCCACGCTATCGCCCGCGGCGGCTGCGGCGGACGGGCGCGCTCAGGGCGCTCGTGCGCGAGACGGCGCTGGACTCGCAGCATCTCATCCTTCCCCTGTTCGTTCAGCCTGGGCGGGGCGTGCGTAACCCGGTGCCGTCGATGCCGGGGGTGGTCCAGACGTCGGTGGACGAGCTCGTCCGCGACGCGGAGTCTGCGCTCGCTGCCCGCGTTCACGCCGTGATCCTCTTCGGGATCCCGGAGCGGAAGGACGAGGAGGGGAGCGAGGCGTGGCGGGAGGACGGGATCGTGCAGGCGGCGGTGAGGGAGCTTAAGGGGCGGCTCCCCGAGCTCCTGGTGATCACGGACGTGTGCCTGTGCGAGTACACGTCCCACGGCCACTGCGGGATCGTTCGCTGCGGCACGGTGGACAACGATGCGACGCTGGAGGTGCTCGCGCGGGCCGCGGCGAGCCACGCGGCGGCGGGCGCGGACATCGTGGCGCCCAGCGACATGATGGATGGCCGCGTGGGTGCCATCCGCGAGCGGCTGGATGCGGACGGGTTCGCGAACGTGGCGATCATGAGCTACGCCGCGAAGTTCGCGTCCGCGTTCTACGGGCCGTTCCGGGATGCGGCGGGCTCGGCGCCCCAGTTCGGCGACCGGCGGGGTTATCAGATGGACCCGGCGAACGGCGACGAGGCGCTGCGCGAGGTCTGGCTCGATATCGAGGAAGGCGCCGACATCGTCATGGTGAAGCCGGCGCTCCCGTACCTGGACATCGTGCGTCGCGTGAAGGACGAGACGGGGTACCCGGTGGCCGCGTACCACGTGTCAGGTGAATACGCGGCCGTCATGGCGGCGGGCGAGCGTGGCTGGCTCGATGCTCCGCGCGTGATGCTCGAGGTGCTCACCTCGATCCGCCGTGCGGGCGCGGACATTATCATCACGTACTGGGCCCGGGAGTTCGCCCGCGCGGTCGCCGGGGCGTCCTGAGGTCCTGAGCCGCGATTCCCAGCCGTTGAGCCGCGCCCGCGTTGCCCCGGGCCTCTTGGCGACGATCCTCGCCTCACTCTCCGCGTTCACCCCCCGGGCGTCGAGCCCCCAGGTCGTCGGGCCCGCGCAGGTCCCCGTGGCCAGCAGGCACTGGAGCTACGAGGTGCTCGAGTTCCTGGAGGCGCTGGGCGCCGTGGCGCCGGGCACTTCGACGCTGCGGCCGCTCCCCCTCGGCGATGTGCGCCGACTCCTGGACGCTGCCGCGCGCGACACGGCGCTCGAGTCGGCCGCGCGCGCTCTGGCCCGGGCGGCGCTTCTCCGCTACGACGAGGAGTTCGTGCCGCGTCCCGGGCTCGCGGCGGGCGGCCGGCTGCGGGGCGCTCTGCGGGGCACGGGCGGCGACGCGGTGGGCGCGGAGGGGGTAGTGGGCGAGCTCGCCTTCCGTGTGCAAGGCGGTCCTGCCGGGGCGTTCGCGTTACTGGAGCACGAGTGGGGAGCCGGTGCAGAGCGGCCGCGGCTGCGACGGGGCGGCGTCGGCGGCCGCATGGGTGGGGTGTGGCTTTACGGCGGGCGGGAAGCGTTTCGCATGGACGGCGGGGGCGGCGGCGGACTGGTGCTCAATGACGAGGCGCAGCTCGACGGGCTTCTGCTGGCGACACCAGCCTCGTTCCGCGTGCCGGGCGCCGGTGAGACACAGGTGCAGCTCGGCTTGTTCCGCCTGTTCCGCTACGAGGCCGTGGACGATCCCTGGTTCATAACGTTCCGGATCACCGCGCGCCCGGCTTCGTGGCTCCAGGTCGCCGTCAACCGGGCTGTACTGTTTGGCGGGCGGTTCAAGGGCGGCCGGGTCCCGTACGACCCGAAGATCTACGGCCCCGATTCCACTTCCCTTGGCGCCGCGGACATCCTCGGCGTCCTGCTGGGGCGGAACACCACGCGGGACGACCAGAAGGCGAGCATCGAGGCGCGAATCAGCCTCGATGCCCTCGAGCTCCCGGCCCTCGTCTATGGCGAGCTCGCGTTCGAGGACCCCGATCGCTCGTTCGGCGATCCCGCCATCCTGGCCGGCCTCCTCGCCGTGATTCGTGACCGCCCCACCCTGGCGCTCCGCTACGAGTACGCGGCGATCGGCCGCGCCGCCCGCATCTGCTCGTGGTGCGACACCCTCCCGGCGTACTGGTATTGGCACCGGCGCTTCCAGAGCGGGTACGTCGTCGAGGGACGGCTGCTGGGGCACCCGCTGGGCGGTTACGGCCTCCAGCACCTGCTCGAGTTGCGCTACCTCGGGCCTGACGCCCGCCTCCGCGTCGAAGCCCGGGCGACCCTGTCCCGGCGCGACCGCTGGAACCTCTTGGAAAAACAGCAGCCGGGGCGGGCCAAGGGAGGCGCCCTCGAGGCCGACTACCGGCCGTGGCACGCCGTCGAAGTCCACCTCTCCGCGTCCACCGAGCGAGGACGTGCGGGGTGGCGCGAGTCACGGTTCGCGCTCGCCGCGGCTGTGTTCTTTTGATAGCCGGCGCTCTAACCCTCTCGTCACAACTGCGTTGACGGCCCGCGTCGGCCGGGGGTATCTTCGGCATATATGCGGGTGGCTGGCAAACGTGTGTTTCGGGGACCCGGAGTGATCGTCATGGCGAGATTCGCGATCGTGGTTGTGCTCATGCTTGGATTCGGGGCGGTGGGACTTGCGCAGGAAGCGCCGCGCGCCCCGAAGACGCACACCGTTCGAACAGGCGACACGCTCTGGGGTCTGGCACGGGAGTATCTCGGCGATCCCTTCCGGTGGCCGGCGCTTCACGAAGCGAACCGCGATCGAGTATCGAACCCCCACCAGATTTTCCCGGGCCAGGAGCTGACGATCCCGGCGCCGGGCGGTCCTGGGGAGCAGCCGGCGGTGGTCCAGGAGGTGGCGGTGGGACCGGCGCCGGCCCAGCAGCCGGGCGGGCTGCCGCCGGAGGCAACGGAGCGTACGCACTTCTATCAGACGACAGGGTTCGAGACGAGCGGGCCGACCGTCCTCACGCGTTCGCTGGAGGAGCGACCCGCGGTCCTGGCGCCGGACCACTACGCGGCGGGCTGGATCGAGCCGGAGCCGGTTTCGCCGGGGATCGGCGTCGTAGAGGCGGTCTCGGACGTGGGTGCGACCGCGAGTGGCGCACAGATGGCCCGACCCTTCGACCAGGTGCGCGTCTCATTCGTGGCAAACGGGACGGTCCAGGTCGGAGACCGCCTGATCGTGCTGCGCATCGAGCGGCCGGTGGAGCGGTACGGCCGCGTCGTACGGCCGGTGGGGATGCTGACCGTCTCCAGGGTCGAGGACGGTGGGGCTATGGCGGTCGTGAGCACAGAGTTCGACCGCATCCTCGTGCGTGACCAGGTACGTCCGCTCGAGCCGTTCGAGGAGCGCCCCGGCCTGCATCCCCGGCGGGTGGACGGGGATGTCGAGGCCCGGATCCTCACGTTCCGGGACCTGCATCTGGTTCAGGGCTTCAGCGACGTGGCCTATCTCGACGCGGGATCGGACCGGGGCGTCGAGATCGGCGACGAGTTCGCCGTCCTGGCGCCCGCCGCGGAGGGCGGAGGACCACGAACGGTCGGCCGACTCCAGGTGGTCGATGTCAGGCCCGCCACCTCCACGGTACGGGTTGTGCGCGCGGACATGCCGCTTTCCGGCTCGAACCTGCGGGCGCGCCTCGCCGCGAAGATGCCGTGAGGCCCGCCGCTCAGCCCGGTGTCGTGGCCTTGTGATCCACCTCGTCGCCCTGGTCTTCTACTTCCTCGCCGGCAGCCTCTGGCTTTACTCGCTGCTCGCGGAGGGAGGCAAGCGGACCGAGTCCCTGGCACCTTGGGCGGCCGCGCTGGCAGCGGTCGTGCATGCGGTCGCGCTGACCCGGTACTCGCTTCAGTTCGGCGCACTCCCGCTGGTCGGGCTTTCGCCCTCCCTCTCCTCCCTCGCGCTGGTTCTGGGCGTTTCCCTCGTCGCACTCCTTGCCCTTGGCGAGGCGAAGCGCGTAGGGCTCCTGGTCATTCCGCTCATCCTCGTGCTGGAAGGGAGCGCGCTGGCGATCGGGGTGCGGCCGGCGGGGCAGGCACTAGCCTTTCGTGGCCCGTGGTTTGCATTGCACGTGACACTGGCGTTCGTGGGATACGCAGGGCTGGCGATCGCGTTCGCGGCCGGCCTCATGTATCTGATTCAATTTCATGAGCTTAAGAGCAAGAGGCTGGGCCGGGTGTTCCGGTTCGTGCCGCCGCTGGGGACGCTGGATCGTCTGGGGCGCTTGGCACTGGCCGGCGGCTTCACGACGCTGACGGTTTCACTTGTGGTGGGGTGGGCGTGGGCCGTACAGTTCGGTCATCCTGTGGGTCTTACGGACCCTCAGGTGATCTGGGGGCTCTTGACCTGGCTGGTCTTCGTGGCGGTGCTTGTGGCGCGGGGCAGTGGGGCCGAGCGGAGTCGGCGGGCGGCGGTCACGGTGGTCGTGGGGTTCGGGGTCGTGGTCGTGTCGTACGTGGTGCTCCGGGTCACGCTGGTGGCCGGGGGCGCCTTCCTTTGACCGGATAGGGGGCGCGACCGCTGGATGGCGCTGGTGGTCCTGGGGGTGAGTCACCGGACAGCGCCCATCGAGGTGCGCGAGCGGTTCGTGTTCAGCCGAGCTGACGCGCTGGTGGCGCTGTCGCTGCTTCGGGCAGCGGGGGCGGCGCGGGAGGGTGTGCTGCTGTCCACGTGCAACCGCACCGAGCTGTATTTGTGCCTCGCTCCCGGTCGAGACGGTCTGGCGCTGGCGGAGCGGATCTTCGAGGATCGCGCGGGTCCGCTGCCGCGGGTGGCAGGCGAGTATGTGTACCGGCGGGAGGAAGACGAGGCGGTACGGCAGCTCTTTCGCGTCGCGTCCGGCCTGGACTCCATGGTGCTGGGCGAGGCGGAGATACAGGGGCAGGTGCGGGAGGCGTACGAGTCTGCGGCCGCAGCGCCGGTGGAGCCGCCTTTCGCAGGACCTGTCCTCTCCCGGTTGTTCCAGGCGGCGCTGGCCGTGGGCGGTCGGGTGCGCAATGAGACCGAGCTCGGCCGGGGCGCCGCATCGGTGCCGTCCGTGGCCGTGGAACTGGCACGGAAGATCTTCGGCGCGTTGCGCGGCCGAGGCGTGCTGGTGCTGGGGGCCGGGGACATGGCCGCGCTGGCCGTGCAGGCGCTGGCGCGGGAGGGGGTACGCGGCGTGGTGGTGGCGAATCGTTCGCCGGAGCGCGCGCGTGCGCTGGCGGGGCGCCTCGGCGGTCGGGCCATCAGATTCGACGATTTGACGGTAGCGCTGGGGGATGCGGACATCGTGGTCTCGTCCACGGCGGCGCCGCATCCGGTGCTGACGGTGGACAAGGTGCGCCGCGCATTTCCCCAGGGTCCAGCGCGGCCGCTGTTCGTGATTGATATCGCAGTGCCGCGGGACGTGGAGGCGGAGGTTGGCGCGGAGCGCAACGTCTTCCTCTACAACATCGACGATCTCCAGCAGATCGTCGACGACAATATCGGCCGTCGCCGTGAGGCGATCCCGGCGGCGGAGGGGATCGTGGCCGAGGGCGCGGAGGAGTTCTGGAGCTGGTACTCGAGCCTGGAAGTCGTGCCGGTGATTCGCTCGCTGCGTGAGCGGGCGGAGCGGATCCGCCGCGAGGAGCTGGAGCGGATGCTCGGTCGGCTCGGGCATCTCGACCCCGAGGATCGCGCGGCGGTCGAGGACCTGACCCGCCGGCTGCTCAACAAGTTGCTGCACGCACCCACGGTACAGCTTCGTGAAGGGGCGGCGAACGGGCGAGGCGCCGCACTGGTCGACGCGGCGCGCCGCCTCTTCGATCTGGACTCGGACGGTTCGTAGGGAGGCCCACACCGATCCCAGGCTGAATGACAACGAGACGGGTCCTCGTGACGGGGGGCGCTGGCTTCATCGGGAGCCACGTGGCCGACGCCTATCTAGCGCGCGGCGACGAGGTGTGGGTGGTGGACAACCTCTCGACGGGGAAGCGGCAGAACGTGCCCGGCCTCGCGCACTTCGTGGAGCTGGACATCGGCGATCCGGCGCTCGCGACCCTGTTCCGCGAGGCGCGGTTCACCCTGGTGAACCACCACGCGGCGCAGATCGACGTGCGCGTCTCAGTCGCGGATCCGGTCCTGGATGCGCGGATCAACACGCTCGGGCTCCTGAATCTCCTCGAGGCGGCCCGCGCGTACCGAGTTCGGCGCATCGTGTACATCTCCAGCGGCGGCGTGGTGTACGGAGAGCCCGAGCAGCGGCCGACGCCCGAGGCGGCGCCCAAGCTGCCGCTTTCGCCGTACGGTGTGAGCAAGCTCGCGGCGGAGCAGTACCTATACTACTACCGCCGGGTTCACGGCCTCGAGTACGTGGCACTGCGCTATGGGAACGTCTACGGGCCGCGCCAGGACCCGCGCGGAGAGGCGGGTGTAGTAGCGATCTTCTGCGAACGGCTGCTCCGCGGCGAGCCGCTCACCATCTACGGGGACGGAGAGCAGACCCGCGACTACGTGTTCGTGGAGGATGTCGTGGCCGCGAATCTGCTGGCCTCCGACCTCGCCGTGCCCGAGCCCGCGGATCTGGACGCGGTCGCGTTCAACGTGGGGACCCGCGTGGAGACGACCGTGAACCGGCTGGCGGATCTGCTGGAGGCGATCGCGAAGCGTCGGACGGGGCGGCTCCATGCCGCGCCGCGAGCAGGCGAGCTCCGGCACAGTGCGTTGCGTGGTGACCGGTTGCGGGCGCGGGGGTGGCGACCGCGAGTGACTCTGGAGGAAGGACTGCGACGAACCTTCGAGTCCGTGGCCGGGACGGGGGAGGGCGGGTAATGCCGGGAATGGTCGCGCTCCTCCAGGCGCGTGCGCCGCAGACGGCCTGGGACATGATCATGGGTGGAACGCTGCCCACGAAGATGGTCCTGGCCGTGCTGACCGTGTTCTCGTTCGTGAGCTGGGTCCTGATCTTCTGGAAGTGGCGCCACTTTCGGCGGGTGCGCAAGCAGGGGGACCGCGTGCTTGCGGCGCTGGAACAGGCGAACGGGCTCCATGAAGCGTTCAAGGCGATCGTCGCGCTTCCCGAGTCTCCGTACGGTCGCGTCTTCCGTGGGGGGATCAGCTTCTTCAGCGAGCTGCGGCCCGGCTCGCTACGGGAGAATACGCCGGCGTCTCAAGGTCTGACGCCGACCCAGCTCGAGGCGCTGCGTTTGGTGTTGGAGAAGGAGCAGGCGGAGGAGCGGGACGAGCTGGCGCACGGGCTGACCTGGCTCGCGATCATCGGCTCCGTCTCCCCGCTTTTGGGGCTCCTGGGCACCGTGATCGGTGTCATGAACGCGTTCCTCGGAATCACCGCGGGCGGTTCGGCGAACATCAGCGTGGTGGCCCCGGGGATCGCGGAGGCGCTCATCACAACGGTTTTCGGCCTGGCGGTCGCGATTCCCGCGGTCATCGCGTACAACCACTATGTTGCGCGGCTGAACCTGGTGAGCGGCGAGCTGGAGGGCTTCTCCAGCGAGTTCATCGGAACGCTGGCACGGGAGGGTCGTGTATGAGGGCGGTGAGGCGCCAGCGTGGGCGCCGGACGCGGCCGGCGACAAGGGCGCGCGGTCCGGCGAGCAGCCCGGGGACGGTACGGACCGTACGGGGAGCGGTCCCATGAACCGCGGGCGCCGCCCGGCGGACTCCCACCTCTCCGTGCGCGCCGAGATCAACGTCACGAGTCTCGTGGACGTCGCGTTCACGCTGCTCGTGATCTTCATGATCACGGCGCCCATGATCCAGGGCGGAGTCGAGGTGGCGCTGCCCCGGGCGGACGTGCCGCCCATTACATCGCGCGGCGAGCGGCTCATCGTCTCTGTCACTCGCGAGGGCCGGATCTTCGTGGAAGAGAGCGAGGTGGACCCCGAGGCGTTCGCGGAGGAGTTCCCGCGGCTGCTCGGGACGTCGAAGGCGAAGTTCGTTTACATCAAGGGGGACCGTGACGCGCAGTATGGCCGGGTGCTCCACGTGGTGGCGACCGTGGCGAAGGCGGAAGGGGTGCGTTTCGGCCTCGTGGGTGAGCCCACCGCAGGGCGCTGACGGGCACGCGGCGGGCGGAGCCCGTGCAGCCGTGAGCTCTGATGGCCGAGCGGCGTAAGGGCCGTCCCGGCTCGGCCGCCGTCCTGGCGTCGGCGGCGTTGCACGTCCTGCTCCTCCTGCTCGTTTGGTGGAGGCGCGAGGCGTTCTCCTCGCTTCCGGAGTTCATGGTCTACGAGCTCACGCTGGTGGAGCCGCCGCCGGCGGAGCTGGGCGAGCCGGAGACCGCGGCACCACAGCGTCCAGTGGTGGACCGCCCGCAGCCGGAGCCGGAGAAGGAGTCGCCACCGCCGCCGGAGGTGAAGCGGACGGAACCTACGCGGGCGGCGCGGGACGACCGGGAGGCGCGGCCGCGGCGGGACGAGCCACGGGAGGCGGAGAAACCCCGGGGGCCGAACCCGCAACCGGGCGGGCGGGAAGCGGGCTCCGGGCTGAACGTGCGGCTCGAGGGCTTCCGCACGGATTTCCCGGAGTACTTCGAGAACATCGTTCGTCAGCTCACGCGTTATTTCCGGTGGCGCAGCGGAGGGAGCTGGGAAGCGGAGGTTGCCTTCATGATCCAGAGCGACGGCGGCGTGGCGGAGATCCGCTGGGTGCGGCGATCCGGCAATTTCGCGTTCGACCTGGAGGCGATGGGCGCGGTGGAGAGCGCCGGGCGGGACGGGGCGTTCGGCCCGCTGCCCCAGGGCTTTCCGGCGGATCACCTCCCGGTGAGCTTCTACTTCAAGCCCGTGGGGTCGCCATGACGGCGGTTCGGGCCCCGACGCTCCGCCACGGGGCCGCGCTCATGCTCCTCGGGGTCCTCGCGGCGGTCCCCGCGGTGCCCGCGGTGCCCGCCGCCGCTCAGGACACCATCCCCGGGGTACGCTTGGGGCTCCTCTACGAGGTCGCCTACCGACCCGCCTACGCACTCCGGCTCGCGGGCGCGGATTCTGTCGCCCAGGACGCGGCGTCTCGCATCGATGCCATCATGACCCGGGACCTCGAATACAGCGATCGGTTCGACCGGCGCGTCCAGATTTCGCCGCGCCTGCTCGGTGAAGAGAACGTGGACTACACGCTGTGGAAGCAGGTGGGCGTGGACTGGCTTCTCACGGGCCAGCTCCGGCTGGACCAGGCGGCCTATGCCATCGAGCTGCAGCTCCACGACGTCGTGTACGGGCAGCTCAAGGAGGTGGGCCGATTCGCCGTCCCGGGCCCGGACGAGCGCGGGTTCCGCCTGGCCGTGCACGCGATCTCCGACGAGATCGTCCGCTGGGTCTTCAACGAGCCGGGGATGGCCGCCAGCCGCATCGCCTTCGTGCGCAAGGGCGCGGATGGCAACGGGGAAATCTACACCGTGGATTCCGACGGCGAGAACCTCGAGCGCGTGACGAACTACGGGACGATCACCCTGTCGCCCGCCTGGTCGGCGGACGGCCGCCGGATCGCCTTTACCTCGTACAAGAGCGGCGAGCCGCTCCTCTACGAGCTGGACCTGACGACGGGACGCGAGCTGCGGTTGGTCAGTGACGTGGGCGCGAATGTGTGGACGCCGTCCTATCACCCGAACGGACAGGAGATCGCCTTCGCCGTCTCCCGCGAAGGGCGAACCGAGATCTACCGCTACAACCTGGCGGAGCGCTGCTGCCTCGCGCGAGTCTCGGGCGGCCCGCGCCGGGACGACATGTCGCCCAGCTTCTCGCCGGACGGCCAGCGCATGGCGTTCATGTCCAACCGGCTGGGCCAGCCGCATATCTACATCATGGCGGCGGACGGCGGCGAGGCGGACCTGGTGTCACCGTACATCTACGGCGAGCCCGGCTACTTCACCTCGCCGGACTGGTCCCCACTGGGCGACCGCATCACGTTCCATGGACGCATCGGGAACGCGCGTTTCCACATTCTGGTGGCCGAGGCCTCCGGTCGTGGCCTACGCGTGATCCAACTCACGGCGGACGGGAGCAACGAGGATCCGAGCTGGGCGCCCGACGGCAGACATATTGTGTTCTCCGGGACGCGCCGCGATGGGACCGGGCTTTTCGTGGTGGATAGCGCCACGGGGCGCATCCGTCCCCTTGTCGTGGGACTTCGCACGGCCGTGCCCGAGTGGTCGCCTTTCCTGACCGCTCTATCGCGGCTAACGTTGCGCGGGCAGCCGAATTGACGTATATGCCGCTGATCGGGGGCGCCCGGGCGGTCGGCTGCGGGCGTCGCCCTGGGATTTGAGGTCGGTGGGGCGGCCGCCGGGCGTCCACCAGGGTTCCATCCTTCTAGTGGGAGAGGTGATGATGCGCCGGATCGTAATCCCAGTTCTCGCTTTGAGTCTGATGCTCGGGGCATGCAAGAAGGCGCCGCCGCCCGCTGCCCCCGCGCCGACGGGTCCGAGCGCGGAGGAGCTGGAGCGGACCCGCCAGGATTCCATCGCCCGGGAGCGAGCGCGCCAGGAGCAGCTTCGGGCCGGCGAGGAGGCGCGGCGTCGGGCGGAAGAGGAACGCCGGCGCGCGATCGAGCGGACGCGCGAGAAGCTCCTGGAGATGGTGTTCTTCGATTTCGACAAGTACGACATCCGTGCGGATGCCGAGCGGGTGCTGCGGGAGAAAGTGGAGATCCTCAGGGCGAACTCGCAGGTGCGGCTCAGGCTCGAGGGGCACGCGGACGAGCGGGGGTCGAACGAGTACAACCTTGCGCTCGGCCAGCGGCGGGCGGACAGCGTGAGGCAGTTCTTGCTGAGCTACGGGGTGGGCGCAGAGCGCTTCGCGACGATCTCCTACGGGGAAGAGCGGCCGCTCGTGCAGGAGAGTAACGAAGACGCGTGGGCGAGGAACCGCAGGGTCGAGTTCATCATTACGGCGGGCGGCGAGGAGCTGGTGCCGGTGGCGACCTCGTCCCCGTAGCCAGGAGCGATGGCCATCCCTCGCGCGCGGTCCGTCAGGTCGTGCGCGCGCCGGGTGGGGCGCGCGGGTGGGGTGTGCCCGCTCCTGGCCGTCCTTGTTCTCGTCATGGCGGGTTGTGCCACGAAGCGGGACGTCCGCAACATGCGGGACGAGCTCCGCTTCACGCGAGAGCGCCAGGATTCGGCGCTCGCGGAGATTCGGCACCTGGCCCGCGCGGCGTTGGATTCCCTGGGGCGATTGCGCGGGGACCTCGTCCAGACGCGGGGCGACGTGGGGCGCCAGCTACTGGCGCTGGAGGAGCAGCTCCTCCAGATCCAGGAGCTCGCGGGCCAGAGCCAGCGCCGGCTCGCGGAGCTCAGGGACCAGTTCGAGAGCCGGACCCGGACGATCGTGGTGGAACCGACGCCGGGCGCGGACACCACGCAAGCGGGCGCGAGCCGGGGGATGGCGCCGCCGCCGACCACGGACGCGAAGGTCGCGTACGATGCGGCCGTGACCCAGTTCCAGCGGGGCTCGCTGACCACGGCGCGCCGGGGTTTCGAGGACTTCCTCAAGCTGTTCCCGAAACACGAGCTGGCGCCGCACGCGCAGTTCATGCTGGCCGAGACGTACGAGCGGGAAAAGCGAGTCGAGGAGGCCATTCGGGAGTTCCTCCGCATCCCCGAGCTGTATCCGACGTCCGATCGCGTTCCGGACGCCCTCTACCGCGTGGGGCTGCTCGAGCTCGAGCGGGGTAGCGAGACGGCGGCGCGGCAGTACTTCCAGCGGGTGGTGAACAACTACCCGAACACGGATGCCGCGAAGCTGGCGCGGGAGCGGCTGCCGAGACGGTAGCCGGCGGTAGCCGGCGGTGGCCGGGAGGGCCGGCCGGGACTCACAGTGTGGTTCATCTCGAACGATGCGTTGTCCGCGATGTGACGGCACCCGCGTACGGGTCGTGGATTCAAGGACGGCGCGCGACGGGCGTGCCGTGCGCCGGCGCCGCGAGTGCTCGGACTGCGGCGCGCGCTTCACGACGTACGAATACGTGGAGGAGCGCTCGATCCAGGTGCTCAAGCGCAGCGGCGCCGCCGAAGAGTTCGACCGCCAGAAGCTCGCCCGCAGCGTGCGGCTCGCGTGTGCGAAGCGGCCCGTCTCCGCCGCAGAGATCGAGCGCATCGTCGATGAGGTCGAAGACGAGATCTCTCGTATGGCGGGCGTCGAGGTGCCCAGCGAGCTCATCGGCGCCATGGTCATGGATCGGCTGAAGGCGCGGGACCGGGTCGCCTACGTCCGCTTCGCCTCCGTCTACCGGAACTTCCAGGATATCGACGAGTTCTACGATGAGCTACAGGAGCTGAGGCAGCGGCGCGAGCGGGAGCAGGTGGCAAAGGACCAGGTCGAGCTTCCGCTCTGATCAGTTTGTGGGCGGATCATGCGCCTCGACCGAAAGATAAACCCTCGGGCCGAAATGCCGTTCCTCGAGCACCTCGAGGAGCTGCGCTGGCGTATCATCTGGAGTGCCCTCGCCGTGGCCGTCGGCGCCGTCCTCGGGTTCATCCTGGTGGTGCGCTTTGACGTCCTGGGCCTTCTGGTGAACCCGGTCCGGCCATACGTCTCCGCTGACAAGCTCGGCTACCTTTCTCCCGCCGATCCCTTCTGGGTCACCCTCCAGCTCGCCCTCGTGGTGGGGCTCCTCCTGGCGCTGCCGGTGGCGGCCTATCAACTCTGGTCGTTCTTCGCGCCGGCGCTGGAGAAGCACGAACGGCGAGCGATCGTGCCGAGCCTCTACCTCGGGCTCGTTCTGTTCGCGGCTGGCGTGGCCATGGGCTACTTCGTCGCCCTGCCGGTGGCGCTGCGGTTCTTGATGTCGTTCCAATCGCGGAGCCTGGAGCCGATGATCGTGATCGGGCCCTATCTGGCGTTCGTGACGAAGCTGCTGGTGGCGTTCGGCGCCGTGTTCGAACTGCCGGTGGTGATTCTGGTGCTCACGAGCCTCGGGCTGGTGACCCCTCAGTTCCTGGCGTCGAAGCGGCGCCACGCCATGGTCGGAATCACGATCCTGGCCAGCGCGATCACGCCCGGCGACGTAGTCACCCTGACGCTCGTTATGATGGTGCCGCTCATGCTTCTCTACGAGCTCAGCATCCTACTTTCGCGGCTGGTGTACCGCCGGCGCCAGCGGCGGGAGGAGGCCAGGTTCGCTGCGGCCGCGCCGGTGGGCGCCGTGGAGGCGCGGAGTTGAGCACCTCCCCACGGTTCGGGCTTACCCGAGCCCTCGCCTGCGCTGCGCTCCTCGCCGTCGTCGCTTTCCCCGGGCTCACGCCTGCGCTGCACGCCCAACAGCCGCCCGCGGCGCCGCTACGAGATCGAATCCTCAAGAGGCTCCAGCGCCTTGCGGAGAACCGGCCGGGCTTGGACACCCTGGCGGCGGACACCGCAGGTCGGGACACGATGGGCGCGGTGGCCGGGCGTGAGCCGCCCGGAGCTGCGGAGCCCGGAGCCCGTCCGGCTACGGGCGCCCGTCGTGGCGGCGAGGGCGCGGATACCGTGATGGCGGCGCTTCTGGAACTGCCGAACTACCAGGCGACGAGCTACCAGGGCGCGGATGCACGCTTCGACATAGAGAGCCGTACGCTCGTCCTCGAGGCGGCGAAGGACCGGCGCGCCCAGGTGGTCCGGGAGGGCGAGCAGCTCACGGCGGACAGCGCGGTCATCTACCATGATGACCGCGACCTCGTGGAGGTGCACGGCGATCCCACCTACACGCCCAAGGAGGGCGATCCGGTGCAGAGCCGGATCATGTTCTACGACCTGAGCGCCGAGCGCGGTTCGGCCCTCGGCGCGCGAACCAAGTTCCAGCAGCAGGGCGAATGGTTCGTGCAGGGCGATCTGCCGAGCATCCAGTCCGGTGTCATCTTCGGCAGCCATACGCGCTTCACCTCCTGCGACCTGGAGGTGCCGCATTCTCATTTCGAGGCGAAAGAGATCAAGATGGTGGCCGACGGCGTGATGGTCGCGCGGCCCGTGGTCCTCTACTTCTCCGATGTGCCGGTGGCCTGGCTGCCGTTCATCGCCCAGAGCCTCAAGCGCGGCCGGCGCAGCGGCCTGCTTACGCCCGTATTCAGCGTGAACGACGTGGTGCGCTCGTCCCGCAGGTACGACCGCCGCCTCTCGAACGTGGGCTTCTACTGGGCGCTGAGCGACTACGGCGATGCCCAGTTGGCGCTGGATTGGTTCAGTAACCGCTTCATTGCGGTTACGGGTGGCACGCGCTACCGCTGGCTCCGGCAGTTTCTGGAGGGCTCGTTGAGCTACCGCCAGTACTGGCGTACGGAAGGGGGGAACGAGCTCGCCCTGGATACGCAGCATAGCTGGCAGCTGAGCGAGCGGATGGACCTGCGCGCTTCAGCGCGGTACGCTTCGAGTACGGACTTCGTGCGGCGGAACAGCTTCGACCCGCGCGAGGTGACGCAGTCCATCGACTCGGAGGGCGGGCTCAACCGTCGCTTCGACTGGGGAAACCTCTCCCTCAGCGCGAACCGCCGGCAGTTCCTGTCCGATGACCGCGTCGAGATGACGCTCCCCAACCTCTCGCTTTCGCTTTCGCCCCTCACGTTGTTTCGGGCCGCGCAGAGCCGTGCGTCGTGGTACAACAACCTCACGTGGTCCGGGAGCGCGAACTTCAGCCGGGATCTCCAGGACCGTCCGGATCCGCCGGATACCGCAGCGTTCCGGCTGGATCTGGCGGACCAGGAGGGGCTCCGGGCTTCGTTCTCGAGCAGCCTGAACGCCGGCAACCTGGGGTGGTCGCAGGGCGTGAGCTTCTCGGACCGGACGACGATGGCGGTTCCGGACACCGCGACGGGAGAGCGCCGCGACCTGACCGACGCCGATCTGGGCTGGCAGATGGGGTTCGATTATCAGCAACGACTCGTCGGCTCTACCACGTTCACACCGCAGCTCTCCCTGAGCGGGCGCGCCCTTCGCTCCGACCGCAAGCCCGAGGCCTCGAGCTTCGTCAGCGCGCCGCTGCGCCTTGCATTCGGCGCTCAGCTCAAGAGCGACATCTACGGATTCTTTCCCGGCTTCGCCGGCTTTTCCCGCGTCCGGCACAAGGTTTCGCCGACGATCCAGTACAGCTACACGCCGACCGTCCGGCCTACCGAGCTCCAGACCCGGGTGTTCGGGGAGCGGGAGTCGAAGGCGAGGAACGAAGTCCGCGTGGGTCTCAACCAGACGTTCGAGGCTAAGGTCGAGGAGCCATCGCCGCAGGCCGGCGCGGCCGCTGGCGCCGAGCAGCGCGCACAGCCGGACACCGCGCGAGGGCCACGGCGTCGCCAGCAGGCACGGATCGTGAACCTCCTGTCGCTTCAGACCAGCGCGGTAACCTACGATTTCGTGAGGGCTCAGGAGACCGGCGACTGGCGGGAGGGATTCACCACGACGCGGGTGAGCAACCAGATCAGTTCGGATTTCCTGCGGGGACTGTCCCTCTCCGTGGAGCACGAGCTGTTCCAGCAGGAGGGTAGCGGGGCCGAGCAGAGGCGCCGGTTGGCGCCCCGCCTCTCCCAGCTCAACATGTCCTTCGCGCTGAGCTCGACCTCAGGAGTCTTCCGGTGGCTCGGCCTGGCCCGCGGGGAGACGCCGGCCCGGGAGGCGGCGCAGGCGCCGCCCGCCCGCCCCCAGCCGGAGCCACAACTGGATCCGAGCGCCATCCTGCCAGGGGCCCGGCGCGACCCGCAGCGGGAGCAGCCTGCGGGCCGCGGGGAGGAGGGTGGCGGCGGATGGAACGCGAACTTGTCCTACTCGCTCACGCGGCCCACCGGCGGCTTGGGAACCGCGAGCCAGGCGCTCCAGATCGACCTGTCCTTCAGCCCCACCGCGAACTGGGACGTCCGCTGGAACACGTCCTACGACGCGGCGCGCGGCACCTTCAACGACCATATCCTCACTTTGACGCGCGATCTCCACGAGTGGCAGGCGCACTTCGACTTCCGCCAGACCGCCGCGGGCAACTGGAGCTTCCAGTTCCGGGTGGAGCTGCGCAACAACCCGGATCTCAAGTTCGAATACGACCAGCGCAGCTCCATCGACACCGGACCCGCGAGAACCAGGAGGTAGGAGGGGACCCTCCGCCCGGCTTCGCGCCGCAACCGCCGCAACCGCAGGCTCACACGCTTTCGGCCGCGTGTCCCAGACCCGGCCGCGCGACTGTCCGCGCCAGGGGACAGTCAGCCGATGGCGAGATCGCGTAGGTTATTTTACCACAAAGAATTAACGTGCGGTATGTCCTCTGCATCAGGTGGTGTCGGAGCCCCCGGACTTCGGGGGCGGGGTGGAGGCGGCGTTCGTGGGGGAAGCAGGGCAGCGCGGGAGCGCGGAAGCCGGGAGGACAGCGATGCGCAGGGTGCTCTTGGCGGTTCTGGGTCTCGTGGTGAGCATTGCCGGGTGCGAAGAAGCCACGGAGCCGGAGGTTCCGGCGCCCCCACGGGAGCTGAGCGCTCGGTACTACGCCCGAGCTGTCTACCTGACCTGGGAGCTGGCACCGGAGTGGGATGAAGAGTCATTCCGCGTGTACGGGAAGCGCAGCTCCGACCGGGACTACTTCCGGATCGCGGAGGTGACGAACTGCCGGGCTTCGCAGTGCTCCTACACGGACATCAATGTGGTGGCCGGCGTCGTCTACCAGTACTACGTGGCGGCGGTGCATCGGCGGTCGGGGGTGGAGACGCCATCGGATCACGCGGTGGAGGTGCCTGTTCCCGAGCCGACGCCGCCGCCCGCGCCGGGCGGGCTCAGCGTGGTGGCGCTCGACGGGGCGCTATACGTGCGCTGGTCTGCGACCAGCCGGTCGGCAGGCGATTTCTCTCATTATCGCGTCTATCTGCGTGCGGCGGATCGGGCCGGGGAGCCGGTGGATCTTCTGCTGGGCGAGACGGACTCGGAGGGTTTTCTGGACCTGCGGGTGGAGAACGGCCGCACGTACCGCTACTACGTCAGTGCGCTGGACACGCTGGGCCACGAGAGTCAGGGGAGCCAGCTGGCGGAGGGGACGCCACGCCCCGATTTCCAGGGCGAATGGATCTACGCCTTCCAGGATCGGCCGGATCGCTCGGGGTTCCGTTTCCGATCGAGTGAGGCGGAGGACCCGATCGTGTCGGGCTCGGCCTCAGAGCGGCACTTCCGGCTGGAGGTGGATGTGGGCGGGTGGTGGCTGGCGCCGGGCCCGGATGCGGCGATCTATCCCAGGGGCTTCGCGACCACGGCGCTCACGTGCGGGGTCGGAAGCGACACGGGGTGCGAAGCGCTCACCCGGGCACCGACCTCCGCATACGTGCGGGAGCGGATCGCGCTCTACCCGCAGACCACGTACGCGCTACGCGTCGCGGGCGCGGACGGTAGAGCGCACTACGGGGCTGTGCGCGCGGTTCTTCTCGGATTCGACCAGAACGATACGGCGCTCATGATCTTCGAGTGGGCTTATCAGCTCCAGCCGGACAACCCATCGCTGGTGCCGGCTGCGCGGTTGTTTGAACGCTAGACCAGAATTGACAGGCCCGGGTCAGCTTCGGTAGGCCGCCCTCGTCGCCCCTCTCGCCCGGCGATTGCCCGTTGCTGGGCGAGCCTTCATCTTGGCCGTGATGGCCGACTTCCTGGAGCTTGGGGCAGGCCCGCTCACGCTGGAGGACGTTGCCCGGGTGGCGTCCGGTCGCGAGCGTGTGCAGGTCGTGCTGGGGGACGAGGCGGCCGCGCGGATCGACGCCGGGCGCGCAGTGGTCGAGAAGGCGCTTGCATCGGGCAGCGCGATTTACGGGGTGACGACGGGGTTCGGGCGGCTGTCCGACGTGCGGGTCTCGCCGGAGGATCTCGAGGCACTCCAGGCGAATCTCGTGCGCAGCCACGCGGCGGGTGTGGGGCCGCCGCTTCCCCGAGAGGTGGTGCGGGCCGTGATCTTGCTTCGGGCACACGTGCTTGCGCTGGGCTACTCGGGGGTGCGGAGGGTAGTCGTGGAGCGGCTGCTCGACTTGCTGAACCACGGAATCCACCCGGTGATTCCCGAGTACGGAAGCGTGGGCGCATCGGGCGACCTGGCTCCGCTGGCGCATCTCGCGCTCGTGGTGATGGGCGAGGGGCAGGCGGAGCGTTGGGGGCGTGAATTGCCCGGCGGGGAGGCGCTCCAGCAGGCGGGCCTCGAGCCGGTGCGCCTCGGGCCCAAGGAGGGGCTGGCGCTCCTGAACGGGACACAGGTTCAGTGCGCGGCGGGGATCCTCGCGCTTCTGGGCGCGGAGCGGGCGCTGTGCGCCGCAAACGTGGCCGGAGCCATGAGCCTCGAGGCGCTGCGCGGGACGCCGGACGCATTCGATGAGGCGATCCAGCGGGTGCGCCCTCACCCGGGCCAGATTGCGGTGGCGGAGCACCTGCGCGACCTGCTTCGGGACTCGGAGATCCGGGAGTCGCACCGAATCGGCGACCCGCGGGTTCAGGATCCCTACTCGATTCGCTGCATTCCCCAGGTGCACGGCGCGGCGCTCGACGCGTTGCGCTTCGTGCGCCGCACGCTCGAGATCGAGGCGAACAGCGCGACGGACAACCCGCTCGTCTTCCCTCGGGATGGGCGCATTCTGAGCGGCGGCAATTTTCACGGCCAGCCGGTGGCCCAGGCGCTGGATCTGCTGGCGATCGCGGTGGCGGACCTGGCGAGTATCAGCCAGAGGCGGCTGGCGCTGATGCTGGACCCGGATCTTTCGGGCGGGCTGCCTCCGTTCCTGACCCCCGAGGCGGGGCTTCGCTCCGGGCTCATGATTGCGGAGGTGAGCGCTGCGGCGCTCGTCTCCGAGGCGAAGCGCCTGGCGGTCCCGGCGAGCGTCGACTCGATCCCCACAGGGGCGAACAAGGAGGACCACGTGGCCATGGGTGTGCACGCGGCCATGAAGGGGCTCCGGGCCCTCGATCTCCTGGAGTACGTCGTGGCGTTCGAGCTCGTGGCCGCCACGCAGGCCCTCGAGTTCCTGAAGCCCCTCAGGCCCGGGCGCGGCGTCGAAGCCGCCTGCCGTGCGGTCCGCGAGCAGGTTGCGCCGCTGGATGCCGACCGGCCGCCGGCCCGGGACGTGGAGCGCATCGTGGGGCTTGTCCGTAATGGAGCGCTGGTCGCGCTGTCGCCGGCAGCGCCGCGGGCCGACGCGCCTCTTCGGGGGTAGGACGTGTAGCAGGTTCTACGGCCCTCTGCTGGTGCTTCGTGCCCGGCCGCTCCGGCTTCGCACTTCGTGGTTCGTGCTCAGGTCCCCGGGGTTCGGCTCCCGGGAGCGCGTGGCGCTGAGCGCCGACGGCCGAGCGCCGGCCGGGAAGATGGAGAGGGCCAGGAGCAGCACGAGCCGATCACCGGCGAGCGGCGACGGGGCCGAGGAGGTGGTCATGGCAACGGGTACAGCTCCGAGGGTGCGCGCGCCGCGTGGTGCGGAGCTTTCCTGCCGCGGCTGGCAGCAGGAGGCCGCGCTGCGGATGCTCATGAACAACCTGGACCCGGAGGTGGCGGAGCGTCCGGAGGAGCTCATCGTCTACGGCGGTGCAGGGAAGGCGGCGCGGTCGTGGGAGGCGTTCGAGGCGATCGTACGCACGCTCCGCGAGCTGGAGAACGACCACACGCTGCTCGTGCAGTCCGGCAAGCCCGTAGGCGTCTTCCGCACGCACGAGTGGGCGCCCCGGGTGCTCATCGCCAACGCGAACCTTGTGCCCCGGTGGGCGAGCTGGGAGAAGTTCCGCGAGCTGGAGCGGCTGGGCCTCATCATGTACGGACAGATGACCGCCGGCTCCTGGATCTACATCGGGACGCAAGGGATCCTCCAGGGGACCTACGAGACGTTCGGTGCCGTGGCGCGCCAGCACTTCGGTGGCTCGCTGAAGGGTCGGTGGGTGTTGAGCGGAGGGCTGGGCGGCATGGGGGGCGCGCAGCCGCTCGCGGTGACGATGAACGATGGGGCGTTCCTCGGGGTGGAGGTGGATCCTGCGCGAATCCGCCGGCGCCTGGCACACGGCTACTGTGATCGCATGACCGAGTCACTGGACGAGGCTATGGGGTGGGTCACCGGCGCGGCTGCGCGCGGCGAAGCGCTCTCCGTCGGGCTGGTGGGGAACTGCGCGGAAGTCGTGCCGGAGATCGCGAAGCTTGGCGTCGTGCCCCACGTGCTGACGGACCAGACGCCGGCACACGACCCGCTGCGCTACGTACCGGCGGGCCATTCCCTTGAGGAGGCCGACGCCCTGCGGGAGGCGCACCCCGAGGAGTACTCGGCCCGCGCCGTGGAGTCGATGGCCAGGCATTGCGCAGGGATGCTCGAGCTCATGCAGCGCGGCGCCGTGACCTTCGACTACGGCAACAATCTCCGTGGCCAGGCGTTCGAGGCGGGCGTCAAGGATGCGTTCTCCTACCCTGGCTTCGTTCCCGCCTACATCCGTCCCCTCTTCTGCGAGGGGAGGGGTCCGTTTCGCTGGGTCGCGCTCTCGGGTGACCGAGCGGACATCGACCGGCTCGACCATCTGCTGCTGGAGCTGTTCCCGGAGGACGAACATCTCTGCCGCTGGATCCGCCTGGCGCGCGAGCGGGTGCGTTTTCAGGGGCTTCCGGCCCGGATCTGCTGGCTCGGCCAGGGTGCGCGGGCAAGGTTCGGGCTGGCGATGAACGATCTCGTGGCGCGGGGCGAACTCTCCGCTCCGTTGGTCATCGGACGGGACCACCTCGATACAGGTTCGGTCGCCTCGCCCTTCCGGGAGACGGAGGGAATGCGCGATGGCAGCGATGCCATCGCGGATTGGCCGATCCTGAACGCGCTCCTGAACACGGCATCGGGCGCGAGTTGGGTGTCCTTCCACCACGGCGGCGGCGTGGGGATCGGCAACTCGCTGCATGCGGGCCAGGTGATCGTCGCGGACGGGACGCGACAGATGGCCGTGCGGCTGGAGCGCGTGCTCACGAACGATCCGGGGATCGGCGTGGCGCGACACGCGGACGCGGGGTACGAGCGGGCCATCGAGGCGGCTCGGATCCACGGGATCCGCATCCCCATGTTAGGAGGTCACTGAAGAAGCCACGGCGGCCCGCTGTAGCTCTTCAGCAACCAGCTAAGGGTCCGTCCACGAGATAAATGCGTCAACACCGAGGCCGAGCGAGGAGCCGCCAGGCAAGGCGCACCCCCGGGGTCCCCACGCAACGAATGTTGCGTGGGGTAGGGAGCGACGAAGGCAACCTAGCACAGCCGGTTGTCGAGGAGGTGCAACGCAGCCTGGCGGCTCCGTAGCCGGCTCAATGTAGCAGTTACTTCGTGACGAACCCTAAGGACGTGACGCCGGCGGGCGGCGCCTCTCGCGCCTGGATCCTCGACAACCTTTCAGAGCTTGTCACATGCGTTTCCGCCGACCCTGAGAGCGTTCGGAGAGGCGTGGCCGTCGGCGTGGCGGACGGGCGAGTGGCGGCCATTGCGGCGCTCCCGGAGCTCCGGAGTCGGCTGCCCGACGCCCCGGTGTTGGATGGAGCGGGCGGCGTGCTCACCCCGGGCTTCGTTGATTCCCATAGCCACGCGGTCTTCGGCGCATATCGGGCGCACGAGTTCGGACTGCGCACCCGTGGCGTGCCCTACATGGAGATCGCGCGCCGGGGCGGGGGGATTGTCGCGTCCGTGCGCCACGTGCGCGCTCTATCCGAGGACGCGCTGGTGGAGCTGACGCTTCCCCGGCTCTCTGAGTGTCTCCGCTACGGCACGACTACGCTGGAGGTGAAGAGCGGCTACGGGCTCACGGTGGCGGACGAGCTCAAGATGCTGCGGGCGATCCGTCGGCTGGACAGAGCGCAGCCCGTGGATCTCGTGCCCACGTTCCTGGGCGCCCACGCGGTCCCGCCCGAATATCGCGAGCGGCGTGACCGTTACGTGGAGCTGGTCATCCAGGAGATGATCCCCGCGGTGGCCGCGGGCGGGCTGGCGCGGTTCTGCGATGTCTTCCTTGAGCCGGGAGTCTTCGACCGCGAAGAGGCGCGCCGCATCCTGGAAGCCGGGATGGCGCACGGACTGGCCCCGAAGCTCCACGCGGATGAGCTGGAGAACAGCGGGGGTGCGGAGTTGGCCGCGGAACTGGGCGCGGTCTCCGCGGACCACCTGGGGGCGATCTCGGAAGCGGGGATCCAGGCGCTGGCGGGCTCGAGCACGGTTGCGACGCTCCTTCCGGCGACCCTCCTGTTGCTGGGCCGGCGGACCTACGCGCCGGCGCGGCGGCTCGCGGACGCGGGCGCGACGCTGGCGCTCGCCACCGACTTCAATCCGGGGTCATCGCCGGCGCCCGGCCTGCCTCTCATCCTGACCCTCGCCTGTAGCCAGATGGGGCTGGACCCGCTGGAGGCGGTGGTGGCCGCCACGCGCGGGGGCGCGCAGGCCTTGCGGCTGGAGGACGGAAGGGGAACGATCACCGCGGGCGCGCCCGCGGACCTGGTACTCTGGAGGGTGCCGGACCACCGGGAGATCCCCTACCACGTCGGCGTGAACCGCGTGAGCACAGTCTGGAAGCGCGGAACGCCGGTTGTGAGCGGATGAGGGCCCCCTTATCTTGCCACGAATGACGCCCGTCCTCGAGGCGGTGCCGAACTTCAGCGAAGGTCGGGACCTGGGGGTGGTCCGGGGCATCGTGGAGGCGGTCGCCGGCGCGGGAGCGGACGTGCTGGACTGGTCCGCGGATCCCGATCACCATCGGTCAGTGGTGACATTCGTGGGCGACCCGCCCACGGTAGAGCGAGCCGCAGTCGCGGCGGCGCTCCTGGCCCGGGATGCCATCGATCTGCGCCGCCATTCGGGGGTGCATCCGCGCATCGGGGCCACGGACGTCATACCCTTCGTGCCGCTCCTCGGGCTCACCCTTGAGGATGCCGTGGGCAGTGCCCACCGGGTCGCGCAGGATCTCGCGGACGCGGGAATCCCCGTCTACTTCTACGGCGCGGCGTCGAACCCGCCGGGGCGTACGCTGGCGGAGCTCAGGCACGGGGGATACGAGGCGGTTCTGGAGCGTTTTCCTCCTGGCCGGGATCCCGATCTCCTGCCGCA
>JACQVF010000025.1 GCA_016209885.1 Gemmatimonadota bacterium
CTTTACAACTGAGGAGCGCCGCGGTTCGGTAACCCCTGCACGTTAGCCGAAATGGCGCGCCGCAGAGGGATCTGTGCTAGAGTCCAGCAAGGGGCTTGCTCTAGCTGGTGTACAGCCGTATCTTCTGAATGTACAGTTAAGAGGAGGAAGGTATGCCCAGGACAGCCAGAGTCGTTCGAAAGAACATGCGCCTCCGCCAGGATCTCTTGGATCGAGCCCGCCGCATCCTCGGCACCAAGACCGAGACCGAAACGGTCGAGCAGGCGCTCGAGCTGGTCACGTTTCGCAAGGAGGTATCGGAGGGCATGCGCCGCATCGCGGGGTCTCGTAGTCTGCGCGACATCTACGCCGAAGAGGCGTAGGTGGCTCGCTACGTTCTGGATGCGAACGTCTACATCGCGGCAGACCGTGACCCAAGCTTTGCTGAGGAGTTGGACCGCTTTACGTCCGCCTACCTGCCCTCGATTCATCTGCATGGGGTAGTAGCCCAAGAGCTCCTCGCCGGCGCCATTGATCGCAGGCGGGAGGCGCTCGTCGAGGAGAGCCTGGTCCTGCCCTTTGAGCGCCGGGGCCGGCTCATTACACCGAGCTTCAGGGCATGGAAGAGCGCAGGGCGCATCATGACGCAGCTCGTGCAGCGAAAGCTGATGAGTCCAGGTGGGTTCAAGCGCTCGTTTCCGAATGACTGCGTGCTTGCGGCGTCGTGCCGTGAGGCCGGACTCACGCTGATCACGTTGAACCGCGAAGACTTTGATCTCATTCGGAAAGTACATCCGTTTGAGTACATGGAGCCGTGGCCGGAGTAGAGGCCACTCGAGTTCGGACGGCCATTATGGCATTGCTCGGTTAGGTGGGCGAGGCGGCCGCGGCGCGCCACTATCGGCTAACACTGCGTCACCGCAGCGGGCGCCGCTTCGCGGCGCCCTTGCCCTCGGGGCGTGCCGCCTTCGGTCACGCGGTTTGCGAACGGATGCAAACCGCGCGCCCTCAGACGGGTCCCCTCGGGAAACCCGCCTTGTGGCGGGTGAACGTAGCGAGCCGGTGAGCCTTCCGGTATCGTCGAAGGCGTGGAGCCGTCCGAAGGGCGGCGGGCTTCGGTGACGCCTGCACGTTAGGTGAAATTGGGCTCACGGGCCAATCGCTCCAATGCCAAGGCGGAGGAGGCAGCGGTTTCGGAAGGAGGATCATCCCGCGACGTGCCGACCTCATCGCGGCAAGAAACAGCCTGCCGTGCGAACAACACCGGCCGTATATACATCAATTATCCATTCCCCATTCTCTTTGTGCGGTTTAGACCTCAACCCTGGACTGCCCTATGTCGACTCCAAATCCTCCTGCGTCGCAGTCGGACGCGATCCCAGCACTATTCAAGGCGTATCTCGAGGACTTGGGCCGTATCGGAGGGCGACACGAGACCACCCGAGCGTTCTACCTCACTGTCGTGTCCGCGCTCTTCGTATTCCTCTCGATGGCTGGCGCAACAGGTCGACTCATGGGCGTCAGAGCTGAAGCGCAACGAGTAGTTGGGATAGCGGGGTTTCTCATATCACTCGCTTGGCGCGAGCACATGCGGTCGTTCCGTGCCCTGTACGCAGCCAAGTTGAGCACCCTGCGAACGATCGAGAAGGACCTGCCAGTCAAGCCCTTTACCATCGAGTCGGCGGCCCTCCTGGACGCAACGGCGGACCCCAATGGCCGTGGGAAGTGGCGGTATACGCCGCTCACCCTTGTCGATTCCATGATGCCTATTGTTTTTGCGCTGCTGTTCGGATACCTCCTAATCTCGACGTAGCCGCGTACGATATGGTAATCGTAACGCAGAGGGCTCGCCGTCCCGAACCGATGAGCGGGTGCACGTTCTCTGATGGTGAAGGAGTCGGGGTAATCGATGGCTATGGAGGAGACAAGGAGTGTGGGACGCGAGTATCGCGAGGGTTCCGAGGGGGGTTTGGTCCCCGTGCGCTGAGGAGGCAAACGGCGCTTCCACAGCGGACCGCGCGACCTTTATTGGTTTTGGGAAGCAGATGGGGGCTGTTCGATCAGGTTGAGTTGGCGGGGGTCGGGCTTGGGAAGGTCAGAGGGGAGGGCTGAGGAGCGAAGCGGTTCCCGGTTCCCCCCTATATGGGGGTTGGGACCGGGAACCGAATTCAGGCGAAGCGCAGCTCGCCAGTCGTCGGCCTGGCGGACGACCCGCCCGGTTGCTTCCAGGGTGCGCAGGGTTTCCACGACGGTCTGTTTGCGGGCGCCCACGGCGGCGCGAAGTTGCTCGAGGCGACAGGGGCCCTGATCGAGGGCGGCGAGGAGACGTTGTTCGAGGGGGGTGCCGACGGGTTGGCGGGAGTCGGGGTCGCGGATCTCCAGGCGCAGGGGGTTCTCAGCGAGGGTGAGGATGAGAGGGGGTGGTGCTGCGGCAGCGCGGTGTTCGATGGTGAGGATGAGTTCGTGGCCGCGGCGGCGCAGATAGAGGTTGGAGTCGCCCCAGGCGTGGAAATCGGAGCTGCCGCGCAGGGCCAGACCGGCGGAGTCGCCGGGCGACTTGCGGGCGTGGTGCACGAGGAGGAGGGCGAGGGAAAAGGTGCGGGAGAGCTGGCGCAGCGTGGCCGGGATAGCGGCCACTTCCGTGGCGTGATTCTCATCGGCGCTCTGAAGTCGCACATACGGATCGAGGATGAGCAGTCGCTGCGGGCGCAGGGCGAGGGTGGCGCGCAGGCGCTCGACATCCTGGGCGCGATCAATGCGCAGGGAGGGTTCGAGGATGAGGCCGAGTTCGAGGGTGTCGAAGGCTGCGCCTCGGGCCTGGCAGAGCTGCTCGATGCGCTGGCGCACTTGCAGGGGCGTGTCCTGGGCGGCGTAGAGGAGCACGGGGCCGGCCGTGGGCACGGCGAAGCGACCGAGGCAGGGCCGGCCGGAAGCGACGGCGACGGCGAGTTCGAGGGCGAGCCAGCTTTTGCCGCACTTGGGAGCCCCACCGATCACAGCGACGGCGCCGCTGCCGCACAGGTGCTCGATGAGCCAGGCTGGGGTGGCCTGGTCGGGGGCGGCGATTTCCGCGGCGCGGACGACGGTGAGCTGACGGGTAGCGGCATTCATGCGCGTCGGGCGGCTGCGAGGGCTTTCGAGGGTCGTGGACTTTGCGGAGGAGCAAAGACCTCGAAGTAGAGCTTTTCATCGAGTTGGGAGAGTTCGCGCTGAGCGGCGACGGTGAGGAGCTCGCCGGCCAGCGTGGTCAGAGTGCGGTAGTTGCCCGCGGCGTGATCGGCGAGTGTGGCGGCGAGTTCCGGGGTGAGGAGTTTGGCGTTGCCGGCGCAGGTGAGGAGGTGTTTGAGACAGGCCCGCAGTTTCGTCGGCCGTGGCATAGTCGAGGGTGAGCCGGGTGCGGATACGGCTGCCCAGGGGCAGCAGGTCGTCGTGGCGGAAGCGGTCGGTGAGGCGGGCATCGCCCGCGAGCACGACGGAGAGGATGATCTTCGAATCGAAGTGCATGCTGCTGAGGAGGCGCAGCTCGCACAGCACCGCCGTGTTCATTTCCTGCGCCTCATCGATGAGGAGCAGCGGGCGCGAGAGCGTGCTCTCGATGTACGCCTGCCAGCACTGGCGCAGCGCCTTGAAGCCGGCCCAGCGGTTGTGGGGTTTGAGGGCGACGCCGAAGACCTCGCCCATCTCGCGGTAGAAGTCAGCGAGAGTCGATTGGGGATGGGTGATGGAGCCGACCGCCACATCGCGCAGGCGAGCGAGCCGGCTGGCCAGCAGGCGCAGGGCCACGCTCTTGCCGGTGCCGGGATCGCCCGTGATGAGGGCGAAGCCGCCTTCGCGCAGGTGGGCATGCTCGATGCGCCAGCAGAAGTTCTCCGTCTTGGGCGTGAGCAGCAAAGCGTCCGTGGGCACAGCCGGCGCAAAGGGGTTGTACTTGAGCCCGAAGAGGGCGAGCAGTTTCGTGTCCATCAGCGCTTCTCCTGGGGTTCGCCTTCGTGGTGAGGGAGGTAGGCCGGCGGCAGGCCGGTGGTCGCGTAGCGGGCCAGCAGGTCTTTGAGCAGCGGGGCGATGCCGCCGACGGGAAGCTCGGTCTCGACCGCGGCATCCGCGATGGTGCGGCGCCGGCCGTCGGCATTGCGGGTCCTGTCCAGCGGCCAGAGCCGGGCCAGCGGGGCACGCGAGCGCTCGTCCACGAGCTCGACCGCGCTCCGGTCCCAGCGGGCGCAGCGCAGGCACAGCCGCTCGAAGTGACGGAAGCGCGAGGGCACTTCGTAGCGACGGCCGAAGAGGGAAACCGTGCCGTCACTTCTGCGCTGCGTGCGGATCACGGTCACGCGGAAGGCCCGGCGCAGCTCCTCGGCAGAGGGACTCTCCAGGCCCACCGAGCGCTCGTGTAGAAACCGCTCGAGAGGTGAGCAGCCGAGTTCGGAGTGCAGCGCGCGGTTGTACTCGAGCTCGACCCAGGCCTGCGTCGCCTCATTCAGGAGGTCGAGGGCGAGATCCTCGACCCCTTCCAGCATGGGCATGAGCCGGCCCTCGACCTGCGCCCATAGCACTTCCTGCTTGCCGTTCTGGTGCGGCGAGTAGGGCAGCGTGGTCTCATGGTGGATGCTCAGCTCGAGCAGGCCCTCGGTGGTTTCGGCCGCGAGCATGGCACTGCCGTTATCGCTGAGGAGCGAGCGCGGCCGGCCGCGTTTCATGATGGCCTGAGACAGGCCGTGCACGAGGGTCTCGGCGCTCTCGCTCAGATACCACTGGAGATGGCAGGCCAGCCGGGAGCGATCCTCGAGCACGCCCAGAAGATGCGGCGTCACCCAGCGGCCCTGAGGGGTCAGGACCTTGCGGCGGCCGACATGGAAGTCCAGGTGCCAGAGTATGCGGTGCACCGCATACTCTGGCTTATGCGGAGTGCCGCATTATGCGGAGCCCCCATCAGCTAATCCGATCGATTGCCGTCCTTCCGCCAGAAACTCGCCGTAGAGTCCAAGTGCACAGCGCATAACATCAGGCCTCCTACCTACCCCTTCACAAGGAGGCCATGATGCTGAGCGATTACTTTGGGAACGGCCGGGCGAAAGACCGGCTGCAGGGCAGCGCGGCGGGTCCCTACCTCGACGATTTCTCTGAGTGGTTGGCTGGCCGCGGCTATCGCGCCAGCACGATCGAATCGTACTTGAAGGCGGCCGCCCGCTTCGCCGCGTGGTCCCTGGCGACAGCAGGCATAGGCCCACCCGAACTCCACCGAGCCCACTGCGCGTATCGAGCCGCGGTGGACCACGCAACCCAGCGCAGGAGCTTATCTCGGCGCGGTCCAGGGAACCGGTATTGCGGTGCTCGCACCTTCGTCCGGTTCCTGCGCGCTCGTGGGGACGCGGTCGCCGAGCCTAATGCCACGCCGGTACTCCTGCAGCGCTTCCAGCACTGGATGCGGCAGGACCGCGGCGCCGCGGCTGTCACCCTCGCCGGGTACACCCGCGTGCTCCGGACGCTGCTCGCGACCGTAGGGGAGGACACGCACGCGTATACCGCGTCTCAATTACGCGCCTTCGTGCTCCAGGAGGCCCAGGGATGGAGCCACAGCAAGGCGGAGACGGCGGTGAGCGCCGTGCGAATGTTCGTCCGCTTCCTGCTCGCCCACCAGATGTGCTCCGCCGGCCTCGAGCATGCGATCCCGCGGGTGGCAGGCTGGGGCCAGGCTACGCTTCCGCGCTACCTGTCCCCCGAGGAGGTGGCGCAGGTCCTCGCCGCCTGCGACCCCGCCACGCCCCTCGGGGCGCGAGACCATGCTGTGCTGCTGCTCCTAGCGCGGCTCGGTTTGCGCGCCGGCGACGTGGCGGGCCTGCGGCTTCCTGACCTCGACTGGGCCGAGGGCTGTCTGCGGGTCACCGGCAAGACTCGTCGAGAGGCTTGGCTCCCGTTGCCACAGGACGTGGGCGAGGCGATCCTGCACTACCTCCAGACTGCACGCCCTGCCGTTTTACACGACGGGGTCTTCCTGATCACACGCGCCCCCTACACGTCTATCCTGAGCCGACAGGTCTCGTCGACCGCTGAGCGTGCGATTCGCCGCGCGGGCATCGCCTCGCCCTCGCTGGGCGCACACGTGTTCCGCCACTCCGCGGCCACCCAGTGGGTGCGCGACGGCCTGTCATTCCAGACCATCGGGTCGTTGCTGCGGCACGTGGACGCAGACACGACCGCAGTCTATGCCAAGGTCGACATCACCCGGCTCCAGCGGATCGCCCTGCCGTGGCCGGAGGAGGAGCAGCCATGCTGATGTCTGCCATTGACCGTTACCTCGCGCTCCGGCCTGCCCTCGGGTATAGTCTTGCGAGCGCCGAACCGTTGCTGCGCAGCTTCGCGCGATACGCCGCGCTGCGCGGAGACGTCTATGTTCTGCGTGACCGCGCGCAGGACTGGGCGGCGCAGACGAGCACGCCGCGGCAGCGGGCGAAGCGGCTCGGGGTAATTTTACCGCTCGCGCGCTTCCTGCACGCCGAGGACCCGCGGCACGAACTGCTGCCGCGCCCCCTGGCGGATACGAACCCGGCGCGGCCCCTGCGCTACCTTTTCGCTCCAACGGAGCTCCAACGGCTGGTCCAAGCCGCCGGCCAACTGCCGCCCCGCCGATCGCTGCGCCCGCACACGTTTCGCACGCTCTTCGGCTTACTCGGCGTCACCGGGTTACGAATCTCGGAGGCGCTGAGTCTGCGGCTCTCGGACCTCAGCCCAGACGGGCTTGTCATTCGCGACACCAAGTTCCACAAGCACCGGCTCGTGCCACTGCACCCCACGACTGCCCTGGCGGTGACGCAGTACGTGGAGCGGCGGCAGCGGCTCCCCACCGCCACCGACCACCTCTTTGTTTCGCTCAAGCGAACGCCGCTCTGCTACAGGACGGCCTACAACACGTTCCGTGAGCTCTGTACGCAGCTCGGGCTGCCCCAGCTGCCCGAGGGGCGGCGGCCGCGCCTGCACGACCTTCGCCACTCGGTAGCCGTGCGTGCGCTCGAGGCATGCCCGCAGTCCCGCGAGCAGGTTACGTCGCACGTGTTGGCCCTCAGCACCTATCTGGGCCACGCGAGTCTGCGCAGCACGTACTGGTATCTCCAGAGCTCGCCACGGCTGCTCCTCGATATTGCCAGGGCTGGTGAACGCTGGATGAAGGGAGGAGAGCGATGACGACACCCATTGCGCCGCACATCTGCGCGTTCCTGCGGGAACGGCTGCCGCGGGACCAGGGCGCAAGCCCTCAGACCTGCGCGACCTACGCTTACGCCTTCAAGCTGCTCTTCCAATACGCGAGCACCCGGTTTCAGGTGCCACCGTCGCAGCTCGGCCTGGAGCAGCTCGATGCTCCTCTAGTCCCTCAACAAGCGTGAGCTCCAGGCCGACCTAGCAAAAAGAACCGGAAAGGCTTATCCTCATTGGAGTTTGCGAGACTTGACGAAGAGCCGCTACTCCGACGATGGAGGCCTTTCCGGTGAAGAGAATCTCGCACAATC
>JACQVF010000027.1 GCA_016209885.1 Gemmatimonadota bacterium
GATCATGGGCTCGGGGATCGGAAAGACTTCATCGTATAGAGTGTTGAAACGCCGGGCGATCTCGCGGGTGATCTCCACGTGAGGGAGGTTGTCGCGGCCGACGGGGACGAGGTTCGCCCGGGGCGCCAGGATGTCCGCCGCCTGGAGGACCGGATAGCCCACGAGCCCGAAGGGGAGGGCCTCGATCCCGGCGGCGTCGGCCATCTCCTTGATGCTCGGGAGGCGCTCGAGGCGCGGCAGCGTCACGAGCATCTCGAAGATGAGATTGAGCTCGGTGATCTCCGGGACGGCCGACTGCAGGAAGATGTTCGAGCGCTCCGGATCGATCCCCACGGCCAGGTAGTCGAGGACCATCTCGCGGATGTTGCCCGGGATTTCGGCGATCGATTCCTTGTCCGGGCGCGTGGTCAGCACGTGGAGGTCCGCGATGATGAAAAAGCACTCGTACTCGGCCTGGAGGGCGACGCGGTTTCTCAGGCTGCCCACGTAGTGGCCGAGGTGCAGCCGCCCCGTCGGGCGGTCGCCGGTGAGAATCCGGCCTGTCGTGCCGCCGCGCTCCTTTCCGCCCGCCGTCGTCGTCTGCAATGGACCCTCGCGGATTCGCGTTGCCGTGTCTGGCGCGCCTCTGCTCCGGGGCTGGCACCAGCGTGTCGTCGCGGCTCCCGCGCGCTCGCACGGGGCCGGCTCGAACGGGCGCATAATAACCCCCGGGCAGGGAGCTTGTTTCGGTCGTTTCGGTCGTTTCGGTCCGCGGCACTGGACAAGGGGGGGGCAGCGACCCTAACTTTGGGCGCGCCAGTGAGGCCGGGGTGCTCTCGGCTCCCGTGATGGCTGGACCGCGACATGCTCGACGGGCCTGGGGGCTCGCGGGTCCGGACACCGGGCGAGTGGCCGCGTCGGGCAGTTTCCGGGGCGGCCGATTTGTTTTCGTTTGTTTTCGTTTTGTTTTCGTTTTGTTTTCGTTTTGTTTTCGTTTCGGGCTCGTTTCGCGCCGTCGGGCCGTCGGGCCGCGGGCCGCGTCGGGCCGATGCGGAGGTGGATCGGCTTATGATCTCGGTGGAGGGAGTTGCCAAGCGCTACGGGCCGGTGGTCGCCGTGACCGATCTCACGTTCCAGATCGATCACGGCGAGGTGGTGGGGTTCCTGGGGCCGAACGGGGCCGGCAAGACGACGACCATGCGGATCCTCACAGGCACGCTACAGCCGGACGAAGGCGACGTGCGATTCGAGGGCCGGCCCATCGGCGAGGATCTGCCGGGCGCGAAGCGGCGGCTGGGCTACCTTCCGGAGTCAAATCCGTTGTACGAGGAGATGCTCGTCTCCGAGTACCTGGACTACGTGGCGGATCTCCGGGAGGTGCGGGGAGCCGAGCGCCGTGCGGCGACACGGGACGCCGTGGACGAGACCGGGATCGGCAGCGTGTTTCACCGTCCGATCGCCGAGCTGTCCAAGGGCTTCCGGCAGCGGGTGGGTCTGGCGGCGGCCATCCTGCACCACCCGGAGACCTTGATCTTGGACGAGCCCACGGAGGGCCTGGACCCGAACCAGCGGGTGGAGATTCGGCGGCTGGTGAGCGAGCTGGGGCGCGAGCGCACGGTGCTGCTGAGCACGCACGTGCTCCAGGAGGTGGAGGCCACGTGCACGCGCCTGCTCATCATCCACCGGGGCCGACTGGTGGCGGACGGCAGCGTGTCGGAGCTCTTGGAGGCGAGGCGGGGCGGTGCGCGCTACGTGGTGGAAGCGGCGGGCGAAGGTGTGGCGGAGGCGCTGGCGCGGCTGCCGGGTGTGACCTCGCAGCGGGTCGAGCCCATCGACGGGCGGGTTCGCGTCCAGCTCTCGGTCTCGGGGAACCGGGAGCTGCGCCCGGAGATCTTCCGCCTGGCAGCGGAGCGCGGCTGGGCGCTCTGGGAGCTGTTCCGTGAGCGAGCGAGCCTGGAGCAGCTCTTCCAGGAGCTGACGGCCTCGGGCGAGGAGGAGACGGGCGCGGGCGCGGCGGCGGGCGGTGCCGCCGGGGAGGACGAGCGATGAGCCGGATGTGGACGCTGGCGCGCCGGGAGTTCCGGAGCTACTTCGACCATGCGACGGCCTACATTCTGGTCGTCGCGTTCCTGGCGCTCGGCCTTTTCCTCGCGTTTCGCGCGCTGTACGCGTCGGGCGCCGCGTCGCTGCGTCCGTTCTTCGCGCTGCTCCCCTGGCTGTTCTCCGTGTTCATTCCGGCGATCACGATGCGCTCGCTGGCGGAGGAGCGCCGGAGCGGGACGCTCGAGTGGCTGATGGCGCAGCCGCTCACGGAGCTCGAGGTGGTGGCCGGCAAGTTCGTGGGCAACTGGCTGTTCGCGCTGGTGGCGTTGGCGGGCACGCTGGCAACGGCGCTGGGCGTGCTGCTGGTCTCGGATGCGGACGCCGGGATCATAGTCGCCCAGTACGTGGGCGGCGCTCTACTGGCCGGCCAGATGGTGGCCATCGGGCTGTTCGCGTCGAGCTGCACGCGCAATCAGATCACGTCGTTCATCCTGGCGGTGGCGGTATCGTTCGGCCTCCTGCTCCTCGGGATCGAGGTCGTGCTCATCGGGCTGCCGCCTGTACTGGCGGCCGCGTCCGCGCGGCTGTCGCTGATCAGCCACTTCGAGAACGTGGCGCGCGGCGTCATCGATCTTCGCGACGTTCTCTACTTCGTCTCGACGGCCGGGCTGTTCCTGGCGCTGGCCTACGCACGGGTAGCTTTCGAGCGCCTGAGCGCCTTCCGGGGCGGGTACCGGCGGCTGCGGCTGGGCGCGGCCGCCATCGTGGTGGGCGTCGTGGTGCTGAACCTGCTGAGCGGGCGGATGCGCGGGCGCATCGACCTGACGGCGGATCACCTCTACACGCTTTCCGGAGGCACGCGGGAGGTGCTCGGCGAGCTCGAGGACCTGGTCACCATCAAGCTCTTCGTGTCGAGAGAGCTGCCACCCGAGATCGACGTCACGCTGCGCGACGTGCGCGACCTGCTGGCGGACTTCCGGAGCGCGGCGCACGGGCACGTCAACGTCGCGGAGGCCAATCCGGATGAGGACGAGAAGGTGGCGGAGGAAGCGAGCTCGTTTGGGATCCGGGAGATCCAGTTCAACGTGCTGCGCGGCGATGAGTTGCAGGTGAAGCGCGGCTGGCTGGGACTCGCCGTGCTCTATGCGGACAAGTCCAAGGTCATCCCCGTGATCAACCGCACGGACGACCTCGAGTACCGTCTGGTCTCGGCGGTGTGGAGCATGACGGCGGAACGAAAGCCGCGAATTGCGTTCCTGACCGGGTTCGGCGCGCGGGGCGCGTTCCAGTACAGCGCGCTGAACGACATGCTGGAGGAGCGCTTCGAGGTGCTCAGTCGTAGCCTGACTGGCGATTCCGTGCCGCCGCTCCCGCGGGACTCCTTCGATGTCGCGGTCGTAGCGGGCCCGCGGGAGCGCTGGAGCGACGCGGCGGTGGCCGTGCTCCGCGATTACCTGGACGCCGGCGGCGCCGCGCTGATCCTGGCCGATGGGAACGCCATCTCACCGGAGATGCCGGTCGCGGAGCGGGTCGAGACGGGCCTCGAGCCGCTGCTCCAGGACTACGGGGTGCGGCTCGCGTCCGGCATGGTCTACGACCTGCGCTCCAACGAGCGCGTCTCCCTGGGCCAGCGCGGCATCTTCAACTTTGTCGTCCCGTACGCCCTCTGGCCGCGGGTGCTGCCGGCGGAGAAGGAGCACCCGACGACGCGCGGGCTCGAGGCGTTAAGCCTGGCATGGGCGAGCCCGCTCGAGATCGTGGACTCGGCGGACGCTCAGCCGCTCTGGACCACCACCGAGTTCGGTGGGCGGCGCGCGTCAGGGACACCCGTCGCGCCGGACGCGGAGTTCAATCCGAGTCCCGACGAGCTCGCCCCCCAGATCGTGGCCGTGGCGGTCGTGGGCGCCGGGACCCAGGGTGGTGGAGGGCAGGCGAACGGCGAAGAGCGCACGACGGGCGGCCAGCGCCGTGGCCGCCTGGTCGTGGTGGGTGACGCGGACTTCCTCGAGGACCAGTTCGCACAGGCGAACCCGCAAAACGCGATCTTCGCGGCGAACGCCATTGACTGGCTGGCCCAGGACGAGTCGCTCGTCCTCATCCGCTCGAAGGATCGGACGCCACCGTCGCTCGTCTTCAAGTCGGATCTCCAGCGCAACCTGCTCAAGTGGGGCAACCTGATCGGCGTGCCGCTCCTGTTCGTCGGGCTCGGGGCCGGCCGCGTGGTGCAGCGGCGCCGCCGTGCCACGCAGAGCCGCGAGGAGGTCGCGTCGTCGTAGGACGCCCTCGATGCCCGGAAGCCGGAAGCCTCACGGCAGGAAGGTGGACAGGTGAGCGAAAAGGCGCTGAAAACAGTTCTTGGCATCGTGGCCGCGCTCGTGGCCGCGTATGCGATCACATACTTCGTCCGCACCCTCGCCGGCGGCGAGTCCTCCAGCGCGCTGGGCGACGCCCTGCAACGGGTGAACGTCGAGAGCGTCCAGGAGATGCGCATTACCGGGACCACGGACACCATCGTCCTCTCGCGCGATGGCGCTTCCTGGAAGGTGAACGGCCACCGCGCCGATACCGCGTCCGTGGGCCGCCTGTGGTCGGCGCTCTCCGGGACCAGGGTCGGCGACGTGGTCGCCGAGAATCCCACGAACCACGCGCGCCTGGGCGTGGCCGCCGACAGTGCGTGGACTGTTGAGGTCCGCACCGCCGCCGGCGACACCACGCGCTTCCTGGTGGGGAAGGCGGGTCCCGTCTACCCCAGCCTGTACGCGCGGATGCCCGACGGTGACCGTGTCCACCTGGTGACGGGCGACCTGCGGAACGTGATCACGCGGCCGCTCTCCGATTGGCGCGACAAGACGATCGTGCGCCTGGACACGGCCGCAGTCCACCAGATCCTCATCGAGCGGGATGGCAAGCGGTATGCGCTCCAGCGCGCGGACAGCACCTGGTCCGTGGACGGCGAGCCTGCGGACCTGGCACCGGTCCGCGACCTGCTGAGCGAACTCGCCGACCTCCAGGCCTACGGCTTCCCGCCGGACACGGCCGGCTTCGGCGACAAGCCGCGCACGGTCCTCGCGCTGGGCGCCGGAAGCGACACCCTGGCTCACCTCACCCTCGCCTCGCCCGACGGGATCAACTTCCGCGTCAGCGCCGCCGGCAACCCCACGCTCTACGAGCTCTCGAGCTGGCGCGCGGATCGGCTCGCGCCCGCGAAGGAGACGGTCAAGGCCAGGAAGGAGGGCGGCGGCTGAGCTTGCGAGCGGGGTCTCACCCCGGCGGGCCGCGATCCAGTCGCGTTTGAAGATCTCATGGGTGGACGCGCGATCTGAGGCGCGGCCCGCGTGGCCCCTGGTGCCCTTGCCCCGATTCCCTTCGAAAGAGACAGGGTTTCCCTATTGCCAACAATGACATTCTGGGGTACTCTATAGTAATAAGTGTCTTAGACGCCGTTTCTGCGCGTAGCCAGCGATTGGCGGGCGGTTCTGTCTCCGGGATCCGCACAAAGCCGCCGATTCGCCCGTCCCCCCCTCGCGGCAGGCGCTTTCCTTCCGCTGCCTGTCGGTCGAGCCCGCGCGGCGTCGAGATCGCGTCCAGTGGGAGTGCCAGGGGCCCGAGCTGCTGAGCGCCGGAAGGCGCGGCGCGTTTCGGAGGCGGCGCGGTGAGTTCCCTGAAGTCATAGACTGGACGGCGGAGAGGGGTCCGCAGGGGAACCGCACCCCCGGCGGGCGGGAGAGGTCCGTGGATTCCCTGGATCCTGCCCAGCGCGTTTCGCAGCTTCTCGTCTTTGCCGTAGGCGGCCACCGGTTCGCGTTGGGGGTCTCTGCGGTCAGGGAGGTCGTGCGTGCGGTGGCGGTGGCCGCGCTTCCCAAAGCGCCGGCGATTGTGGAGGGCGTGGTCAACGTCCGCGGGGCGCTGGTGCCCGTGCTGGACATCCGCACGCGGTTCAGCCTGCCATCCAGAGCGGTGTGGCCGGACCAGCATTTCATTGTCGCGAGCGCGGGCGCGAGGGTGGTGGCCCTGCGCGTGGATCGGGCTCTGGACGTGGTTTCGGTGCCCGCTGAGGCGCTGGAGTCCGCGAGTCGCGTGGTTCCGGGCATTGAGTACGTGGTGGGGCTCGCGCGGCTCCCGGACGGCGTGCTGGTGATCCACGATCTCGAGTCGTTCCTGGCGCTGGAGGAGGCGCGTCAACTGGACAGCGCGCTGGGGGAAGGGTCCCTGGGGGCAGGAGGCTCGGCGCGGTCAGGGGGCTGGGTACCGGCATGACGCGGATGCCGGTGCTTTCGGTCGCGGCCGTGGAAGCGGCGGCGGACCTGGTCCGACGATGTACCGGGCTGGCGTTCTCCGGACCTCGCCACTCCGCCCTCAGGTCGGGGCTCGTCAAGGCGATGCAGCGTGCGGGCGCGACCGATCCGGGGGGCTACATGACGGCGCTCGCCGAGGACCCGACGCTCCTCGACGATCTGGTGGCGGAGCTCACCGTAGGCGAGACGTACTTCTTTCGAGATACCGACCAGTTCAGCCTCATCCGGGACGAGATCCTTCCAGCGATGGTTGCGCGTCGCGCGCGGCCTCTGCGCATCTGGAGCGCCGGCTGTGCCACGGGCGAGGAGCCGTACACGCTGGCCATCCTCGTGCGGGAGCACGGAGGGGCGCGGGACGCCCACATCCTGGGCACGGATCTCTCGACGGGCGCGCTCGCCCGGGCGTGGCGCGCCAGCTACGGCCGCTGGTCGCTGCGCGGCGTGCCGGATCGGGTGGTGAGCGCGTACTTCGAGCGCGTCGGCGACCGGTTCGAGCTGATTCCGTCGCTGCGCGCGGCGGTCGAGTTCCGCTACCTGAACCTGGTGGAGGACAGCTACCCGTCCCTGGCGACGGGCGTGTGCGGGATGGACCTGATCCTCTGCCGCAACGTGCTGATCTACTTCGATAATGAAGCGATCCTGCGCGTCGCGCGCCGGCTGCTGGACTCGCTGAGCGACGACGGCTGGCTGCTGCTGGGCGCCGCCGACCCACCGCTCGGTGACATTGTGCCCTGCCAGGTCGTGGTGACCCGTGCGGGGCTCGCGTACCGCCGGAGCGCGGGCAGGTCGGTGAGCTTGCCCTCTGCTTGGCGGAGCGGCGGCCCGGAGGCGCGCCACGAGTTTCCGTTTCGGCCCGTCGAGGCGGCGAGCGACGGGAGCGCGGCGAACGAGCCCCAGGTGCCTCGCCGGCGCGGCATCAGGGTCCCGGAGCTGACGCCCCGCCCGCGGCAGTCGGCCCCGACACCGCCGGCCGCCAGCGAGGCGGAGACGGGCGGGGTGCCGCAAGACGCGACGGAGGTGGTGCGGCGCTACCGCGAGGGGGATTACGCGGGCGCCGCCGAGCTGGCGCGCCGGCTCGTGCCGCGTGACGGGGGTGACGCGGGCGTCTGGATCCTGCTCGTGCGGGCACTGGCGAACCGCGGGGACCTGGTCGAGGCGGGACGGGCCTGTGCCGCAGCGCTGGATCGCCATCGCGCATCGGCGGAGCTCACCTATCTGCATGCGGTGCTCCTGGGCGAGGCGGGCCGGGACGCAGAAGCGGCCGAGGCGGCCCGCCGCGCCCTCTATCTCGACCGCAGGCTGGTGGTGGCGCACCTGGCGCTGGGCGGCGCGCTCGCGCGGCTGGGGGACCGGGACGGAGCAGGCCGTGCGTTCCGGAACGCCGAGCGTCTGCTGGAGGCTGTGCCGCCGAGGGAGATCGTGCCGGCCGCGGACGGAGAGCCGGCCGGGCGGCTGGCGGAGATCGCGCGGGTGCAGCGCGCGTTGCTGAGCGAGGAGCGAGCGTGATGGCCCGCGGGCGAAAGGGGGTCAGCGCACCCGTAGACTGGGCCGAGATCCGCCGGCGGGTGGACGCGGCCGGACGGGCTCTGGCGGGACAGGCGGAGCTCTCGTCCGAGCGCGCGCGGGCAATGCTCGACGAACGTGCCCGGATGCTGGCCCGGGCGCCTGAGGCGCCGCGTGCCGGCGCGCTCGAGCTGCTGACCTTCACGCTCGCGGGCGAGGTGTATGCGGTCGAGTCGCGCTACGTGGTCGAGGTGTTCCGTCTCCGGGAGCTGGCCGCGCTGCCGGCGGCCGAGCCGCCGGTTTTCGGTGTCACGGCGTGGCGCGGCGAGCTGCTCACGATCCTGGACCTGCGTCCGGTGCTGGACCTCGCGTCTGGCGGCCTCGATGACCTGAGCCTGGTGCTGGTCCTGGGCGAGGATCGGCCGGCGTTCGGGGTGCTGGCGGGCGCGGTTCACGATCTGGTTCGTCTGGACGCGGCGGCGGTGCGGGAGCCCCCACCGGGGGTGGCCGTGAAGCGGGAGTACCTGCGGGGGGTCACGGCCGACGCGGTCATCGTCCTGGAGGCGACGGCGCTGCTGGAGCGTCACGCGTGAGTGAGGAGGGCGGTATGCGCTGGACCGTGAGTCGCCGCGTAGCGGCGGGATTCGGCGTGGGCTTGAGCCTCGTCGTCGTAGTGGCGGTAGTGGGGACCATCGCACTCCGCGGGGCGTCGCGCTCGTATGAGGCTGCGGTGGCGCAGGAACGCCGTTCTCTCCTGCCCGCGCTTGAGGCCGAGGACGACGCACAGAGAGCCGTCACGGATTTGCTGCGCTTCCTGGTGGCTCCCGAGGAGCGATATGCGCGCAGCCGTGATAGTGCGGTGGCGCTGAGCCGTGCGCGGCTCCAGCAGGTTCGCGATTCGGCGCTGACGGCCGAGAGCCGCGCGCTCTGGACGGAAGCCCTGGGGGCCCTGGCGGAGTGGGATGAAGCGGCTCGGGCGTCGGTCGCCGCGATGCAGGCTGGGCGCGGGGCTGAGGCGCTGAGTATCCGCGACACCCGCGTCATGCCGGCTCGCGAGGCGCTGGACGCGGCGATGCAGCGGGGGATTGAACGCGTCCGACAGCGCACGGATTCCGCCGTGGCGGCTGCCCGAACGAGGTCGGGGCGCATGAGCGGCGTGCTCGTCGCTGGCGCGCTCGTGGCGCTCCTGGTGGGCGTGGTTTCCGCCCTGGTCGTCAGCCGCGCCGTGACGAGGCCGCTCCAGGAGACGAGCGCTGTCCTCGCCTCGAGCGCGGCGGAGATCCTGGCGGCGACGACCCAGCAGGCGTCGGGTGCGAGCGAGACGTCAGCGGCGGTGACGGAGACGGTGACCACGGTGGATGAAGTGGCGCAGACGGCGGAGCAGGCGGCGCAGCGGGCGCGGTCGGTCGCGGACTCGGCCCAGCGGACGGCGGAGATCGGGAAGGCGGGCCGTCAAGCGGTCGAGGACTCGACGGAGGCGATCGGGACGGTGCGCGAGCAGGTGGAATCCATCGCGGAGAGCATCCTGGCGCTGGCGGAGCAGGCCCAGGCGATCGGCGAGATCATCGCCACGGTGAACGAAATCGCGGAGCAGACGAACCTGCTTGCGCTGAACGCGGCGGTGGAGGCTGCGCGCGCCGGCGAGCAGGGCCGCGGCTTCGCGGTGGTGGCGGGGGAGGTGAAGGCGCTGGCGGAGCAGTCGAAGAAGGCGACGGTCGAGGTCCGGCGGATCCTGGGGGAGATCCAGCGGGCCACGAGCGCGGCGGTCATGACGACGGAGCAGGGGACGAAACAGGTCGTAGCCACGGCGAAGCAGGTGGCGGAGGCGGGGGAGACGATCCGGGCGCTGGCCGATGCGGCGGCAGAGGCGGCCACGTCATCGGTCCAGATCCTGGCGTCCGCGGGCCAGCAGTCGGCGGGGATGGCGCAGATCCGGCAGGCGATGGCGAGCATTCAGGAAGCGACTCAGCAGAATGTGGCCTCGACCCGTCAGGCGGAGCGCGCGGCCCGGGACCTGAACGCCCTGGGTACGAGGCTGCTCGATCTGGTAGGCAGCAACCGGCGCGGGGTCCCACAGGACGCGAATCGCGCATGAACAAAGACCAGCTCGCGGCCCGCCTGCTCGCGACCTTTCTGGGCGAGCTCGAGGAGCAGGTGCGCGTGCTGAACGCGGGCTTGCTGGCGCTGGAGGGACAGCCTGCCGACCCCGAGCAACTGAAGGCTCTCTTCCGGGTGGCGCACAGCCTCAAGGGGGCGGCGCGGGCGGCGAACACGCGGCCCGTCGAGGAGGCGTGTCACGCGCTGGAGACGCTGCTGGCCGACGTGCGCGACGGGAAGCGCGTCCTGGGACACGACGAGTTCGAGCTGCTTTTCTTCGCAGTGGACGCGCTGGCGGATGCGGGCCGGCGGCTGCGGGCGGGGAGCGGGCTCGTGGGCTCGCCGCTTTCAGAGCTCCTGGCGCGCCTCCAGGGTGGCGGCTCCCCGGACCGCGAGGAAGGGGCCCCGAGCGCGGCTGCGCCGAGCCTCGCGGTCCCGGCGGAACGGGGCGACGGGCATGTCCGCGTTCAGACAGAGAAGCTCGACGAGCTTCTCACCGCGAGCGCACACCTCGGCGTGACGGCTGGGCGGCTGGCGGAGGGCTCCGCGGATCTCGAGACGCAACACGAAGAGATAGCCCGTTGGGCCGCCGAGTGGCGGCGCGCGGGGCGGCGCGTTCGCCTGGCTCTCGAGCGAGCGGCGGCGCCCCCCTCGGTGACCCAGTCGCTCGGAACCCTGGAAGAGGATCTCCGGCGCCTCGTCCGCGAGACGAAGCGGATCGCCCAACGTGCATCGGCGGATTCCCGGCTCTTCGTCCAGGCGACGGCCGGTCTCGCGGATCGCGTGCGCCGGCTGCGTATGCGCCCGTTCGCGGACGCGTGCGAGGCGCTGCCCCGCCTGGTTCGCGACCTCGCCACCGGCGCGGGCAAGGAGGTGCGGCTCGAGATCGAGGGCGGTGAGGTGGAGGCGGATCGGGCGGTGCTGGAGGGCATTCGGACTGCACTCCTGCATCTGGTCCGCAACGCCGTGGACCACGGGATCGAGCCGCCCGCGGAGCGCGAGGACATGGGGAAGTCGCGCAGAGGCGCGATCAAGGTGGGTGCCGCGCTCCGGGGAGACCGGGTGGTCGTCACGGTCGCGGACGACGGCCGCGGACTCGACGTGGCGGCCATCGGGGAACGGCTCCGCCAGCGCGGCCTTCCTGTTCCGACCGGCCACCATGATCTGGCGCGGGGACTCTTCGGGGCCGGGATCTCGACCCGGGCGGAGACGACACCGATTTCGGGGCGCGGGGTCGGGCTCGACGCCGTGCGGGCCGCCGTCGAGCGGCTCGGGGGCCGCGTGGAGGTGGGCTGGGTCGAGGGCGCGGGCACGACCTTCACCCTGGAGTGCCCGCTGACGCTCGCCACGCTGCGGGCCGTTCTGGTGGCGGTCGGCCCGCAGATCGTGTGCGTGCCGACCACGCACGTCGAGCGTCTGCTGAGGCTGAGCCCGGAGGGGCTGCGACGGAGCGAGGGTCGCGACGTGATTCCGCACCCGGACGGGCCGGTGCCCGTCGTGGCGCTGGCGCGACTGCTGCCTCCACTCGTCGAGAGGCCGTTCACGGGAGCCATACCGATGGTGCTGTTGGCGGCGGGTGGGCGGCGGCTCGCCGTGGCCGTGGACGAGCTCGTTGCGGAACGGGAGCTGGTGCTGCGCCCGGTCGAGCGCGGAGAGAAGCGCCTTCCGCACGTGGCCGGAGCTGCGATCCTCGCGAGCGGCGGCGTCGCGCTCGTGATCGATACGCCCGCCGTGGTGGCCGCGGGTCTCGCGCCGAGTGGAGCTCGCGGGCTCGCCCTGGCGGAGAAGGCGCCCGAGGGCCGACACCGGCCGCGAATCCTGGTGGTGGACGATTCGATCACCACGCGGACGCTCGAACAGAGCATCCTGGAAGCCGCCGGATACGAGGTCACCACCGCGGTGGACGGCGCAGACGCATGGAGGCTGCTTCAGGAAGAGGCCGCCGACCTCGTGGTCGCGGACGTGGACATGCCTCGCCTGGACGGCTTCGCGCTCTGCGAGGCGATCCGGGCGTCGAAGCGGTTCAGGACGCTGCCCGTCGTCCTGGTGACGGCGCTCGAGAGCCCCGAGCACCGGGCGCGGGGGCTGGAGGTGGGGGCCGACGCGTACATCGGGAAATCCAGCTTCGACCAGCAGAACCTGCTGGACACCATCCGCCAACTCGTGGGCTAGGCAGCGCGCATGATCCGCGTCGTCGTCGCCGAGGATTCGCTCACCGTCCGCGAGCTTCTCGTGAGCATCCTGGAGAGCGACCCCGAGATCCTGGTGGTCGGTCAGGCGAAGCACGGCGAGGAGGCGGTGGAGCTGGCTAAGCGCTTGAGGCCCGACCTCATCACGATGGACATCCACATGCCGGTGATGGACGGGTTCGAGGCCACGAAGGAAATCATGGTCGAAGCGCCGACGCCGATCCTCATCGTCTCCTCGAGTGCGAGCCGCCGCGAGGTGGAGCTCTCCCTGAACGCGCTGCGCGTCGGGGCTCTCATGGTGGTGGCGAAGCCCGACAACCCGCTGTCCGAGCGCTTTGACGGCCGGCGCAACCGCTTCCTGAGCATGGTCAAGGCGATGTCGCAGGTGAAGGTGGTTCGGCGATGGGCTCCCGGAAGGCGAAGGGTGCCGGCCCCGCGCCCCCGTGCGGACGTGCGGCGCCCGATTCGCGTGGTCGCCGTCGGGGCCTCCACGGGGGGACCGGCCGCGTTGCAGCACATCCTGAGGGATCTCCCCGGCGACTTTCCAGTGCCGATCCTCGTGGTGCAGCACATCGCCCCGGATTTCGTAGCCGGGCTGGCGGAGTGGCTGGCAGCGAGCTGTGCGCTTCACGTGCGGGTCGCCACGGACGGAGAGCTGCTGCGTAGCCACACCGTGTACCTGGCCCCGGACGATCGTCATCTGGGTGTGGGCGACGGGGCCCGTGCACGCGTGTCCGCCGGGCCGCCGGTGGGCGGCTTCCGTCCGTCGGCCACATACCTCTTCGAGTCCGCCGCACGGGCGTACGGCGCGGGCGTCGCCGCGCTGATCCTGACGGGAATGGGGAGCGACGGCGTCGAGGGGCTCAGGGCGGTGCGGGCCGCGGGGGGACAGGTGGTTGCCCAGGACGAGGCCACATCCGTCGTCTACGGGATGCCACGGGAAGCGGCCGAAGCGCAGCTAGCGGACGTGGTGCTGTCCATCGATGAGGTGGCCTCGTGGCTGACCGATCTCGTCACAGGAGGCGACGATGTCCGCGCGAATCCTGGTCGTTGAGGACAGCCCCACCCAGGGCAGCGCGCTCCGGCTGCTCCTGGAGGCGAACGGCCACGAGGCCATCCTCGTCACCTCCGGTGAGGAGGCGCTGGGGCGCCTGGCGGCGGATCGCTTCGACCTGGTGGTGAGCGATGTGATGCTTCCGGGCATCGACGGCTTCGCCCTCTGCGGGGCCATCAAGTCGGACGCGCGAGTCAAGGATACCCCCGTCCTGCTCGTCACCGCGCTCTCAGGCCCCGGAGACGTCATCCAGGGTTTGCAGCGAGGCGCGGACGGCTTCATCCGCAAACCGTATGACGAGAAGTACCTCCTCTCGCGCGTAAGCTATCTCCTGGTGAACCGGGAGGTCGGTGCGAGCGAGAAGGTGGGCCCGGGGATCGAGATCCAGCTCGGTGGTGAGAGGCACCTCATCACTTCGGAGCGGCGGCAGATCCTGGACCTTCTCATCTCGACGTACGAAGAGGCGCTCCACCTGAACCGGGACCTCGAGGCGCGACAGCGCGAGCTCGAGCGCTCGTACCGGTACCTGGATGCGCTTTATCAGATTGCCGTGGCGCTCGGCAAGGCCACGAGCGAAGCGGCCGTGGCCACGACGGCGCTGGAGGGCGCTCTGGAACTGCCGGGGATAGAAGCCGGGTGGGTCGTAAGGCGGGAAGGGGACGCGTTTCAGCTTCTCGCGGGTCAGGCTCTGCCGCCGGCGCTCCAGAGGCCGGAAGCCTGGGAAGGCGACTGCCGGTGCCGCCGCATGGTCCGTTCGGGCGAGCTCGTGCGGAGCGCGACGATCCTGGAATGCGAGCGGCTCCATCGAGCCCGCGCGGATACGCGGGGGGTCCGCTACCACGCGTCGGTGCCTCTATGGGTCGATGAGCGCACGGTCGCGCTCATGAACCTGGCAGCGTCGGAAGAGGGTGTGTTCGACGAGCATGTTCTCAGGATCCTGAACGGGGTGGGCAATCACGTGGGCATCGCGCTCGAGCGGGCGCGGCTGCACGAGCGGCTCGAAGAGCGGGTGTCCGAGCGGACGGCGGCTCTGGCGGCCGAGGTCGGCGAGCGCGAGCGCCTGACCGCGATCATCGAGGCCACGCCGGACTTCGTGGCCATCGCGGACCCCGACGGCCGCGCGGTCTACCTGAATCGCGGTGGCCGGAAGATGGTGGCGGTCGGCGAGGACGAGGACATCTCCGGCTTCCGTATCGCGGAAGGGCACCCGGGGTGGGCGCGGGATCTCGTTTTGAAGGAGGGGATCCCGACGGCGATCCGGGAGGGCGTGTGGAGCGGCGAGACCGCGTTGCTCTCCGCGGGCGGGCGCGAGATCCCGGTGTGGCAGGTGATCCTGGCGCACAAGGGGCCCGGCGGCGCCGTCAATTTCCTGTCCACGATCGCCCGGGATATGACCCGGCACGTTCAGCTCGAGCAGCAGCTCCGGCAGGCCCAGAAGATGGAGGCGGTGGGCACGCTGGCCGGCGGCGTGGCACACGACTTCAACAACCTGCTCACCGCCATACGCGGTAACGTCGACCTGGCGCTCCTGGACCTGGAGCCGGAGAGCCCGGTACGGGAGTACGTGAACGAGATCCGGGCCTCCGTTGATCGGGCCGCGACGCTGACCCGCCAGCTCCTGGCCTTCGGCAGGAAGCAGATGATCGAGCGGCGCGCGCTGGACCTGAACGCGCTGCTTTCCGACACCAACAACATGCTCAGGCGCATCATCGGAGAGGACATCCGGCTGATCACGGACCAGACGCCCGACCCCACCACCGTGTTCGCCGACCCGGCCCAGCTCGAGCAGGTGGTCATGAACTTGTGCGCGAACGCCCGGGACGCCATGCCCGGCGGCGGCGAGCTGGCCATGGTAACGGAGCGGATCGTTCTCGACCCGGCGTTCTGCACCACGCACCTCTGGGCGCAGCCCGGCGAGTACGTGCGCTTGACGGTGAGCGACACCGGAGCCGGCATGGACGCGGCGACGCAGGCCCGGATCTTCGAGCCGTTCTTCACCACCAAGGAGCGGGGGCGCGGGACCGGGCTGGGGCTGGCCGTCGTCTACGGGATCGTGCTGCAGCACGGCGGGTTCATACACGTGCAGAGCGAGCGGGGCCACGGCAGCCGCTTCGAGATCTATCTTCCTCTCCACGCGGGCGCCGTGGCCCCGGTGGTGGGCGAGCCGGCGCCCGAGGTGGTCGGCGGCAACGATGCGATCTTCCTGGCGGAGGACGACGACGCGCTCCGGGCCACGGCGAGCCGGTTGCTCGAGCGGCTGGGGTATCGGGTGACGACAGCGGCCGACGGGCGGCAGGCCCTCGAGGTTCTGGAAGCGCGTGGGGCCGAGTTCGAGCTGGCGCTCCTGGACGTGGTCATGCCGTGGATCGGGGGGCCGGCGGTCGCCGAGCGCGTCGCGTCCCGCCATCACCGTCTGCGGTTCCTCTTCACCACGGGATACGCTCCCGGTCTCCATCCGGGGGCGCCTTCCGCGGGACTACCGGGACCGGTCCTTCCCAAGCCGTACGGCCTGAGCGAGCTGGCGCGGGCGGTGCGCCGCGCCCTGGACGCCTGAGGGACTCATGAGCGAACGCATTCTGGTGGTCGAGGACAGCCCCACGCAGGCGGAGGCGCTGGGCCTGCTCCTTCAGGAGCAGGGCTATTCCGCGACGATGGCGGCGAGTGGGGAGGAGGCGCTCGAGCTTCTGGCCGCTCACGAGTTCGACCTGGTACTCACCGACATCGTGATGCCGGGCATCAGCGGCTACGAGCTGTGCGGGCGCATCAAGGCGGAGCCGGCGTGGCGTGAGCGCCCGGTGATCCTCCTCACCGCGCTCCGCGATCCTCTGGACATCGTCCGCGGCCTGGCGTGCGAGGCGGACAACTACATCATGAAGCCGTTCGAGCCGCACCAGCTCATCCTGCGGGTTCGGCACGTCCTCGCGAACCGCGTGCTGCGACCCAGGGCGAAGGCGGGGATCGCCGTGCAGGTCAACTTCCTGGGCAACTCGTTCACCATAACCTCGGAGCGGGAGCAGATCCTCGATCTTCTGATCTCGAGCTTCGAGGACGTGGTCCGGGCGAATGGGAGACTGGAGGCCAGTGAGACGGCGTTGCGGGAGGCACAAGCTCAGCTCGAGGCGTACGCGCGCCAGCTCGAGCGCAGGGCGCGCGTCTCGGCACGCAAGTACTGGACGCTCATGCAGCATGCCAGCGAGGCGATCCTGGTGCTCGATGCTGCGGGGCGGATCTTGGAGGCGAACGCGCGGGCCGGCGAGCTGCTGGCGAGTCCGCTCGAGGCTCTTTCCGCGCAGAGACTGGAAGCCTTCGTGGCGCCGGACGACCTCGAGTACTTCCGGGTGCAGCTCGCGAAGCTGCCAGAGTCCCGTTCCGCTGAAGCGAATGACCTGAACGTGGTGCGGGCAGACGGCCGCCGGGTTCGCTGCGACTTCTCGGCATCGGTTACCCGTGGCGACGGCGATGAGCTCGTCCTGGCGATGTTGCGAGATGCCACGGACCGCGTCGCCCGCGAGCGCCAGACCATCCAGCTCGAGAGGCTGGCCACCATGGGGATGCTGACCGCGGGGATCGTCCACGAGATCAGCAACCCCATCAGCTTCCTGGCCACCAGCCTGGACCGAATCCTGGAGTGTGCGGAGCGGCTCGTCGCGGCGGAGGATCCGCGGCTGGCGACAGAAGCGAGAGAGGTCCTCGGGACCGCGCGGGAGATGCGGCAGGCGACGGCACAGATCGTCCATGTGGTCCGCTACCTGAAGACGTTTGCACGTGCCGACGAGGAGGATCTCGCGGAGGTTGACGTGAACGAGTGCGCGGAGTCCGCCGCGGTCATCGCGTGGAACGAGATCAAGTACCGGGCGACGCTCGAGAAGGACTACGCGGAGCTCCCCAGGATCGTGGCCAGTCGAAGCCGGCTGCAGCAGGTGCTGGTGAACCTCCTGGTGAACGCGGCCCACGCGGTCGAAGAGGGCGGGCCGGAGCGCAACCGCATCCGCCTGGAGACCCGGTTGGAGGGAGAGTGGCTCCACGTCAGCGTTGCCGACAACGGCCGAGGGATCCCGCCCGACGTGCGAGAGCGGCTCTTCGAGCCGTTCTTCACCACCAAGCCGGCAGGAACGGGGACAGGACTTGGGCTGTACGTGACGCGCCAGATCGTGGCGAGCTATGGAGGCGAGATCGAGGTTGAGAGCGAGCTGGGCCGCGGCGCGACGTTCACGGTTCGGCTGCCGCGGCAAACGGGGCGGCGGCTGCCGGCGCCGCGGGAGGCTCCGGAGCCAGCGGCGCGCTCGCGGCTGAAGGTTCTCCTCGTCGACGACGAAGCCTACGTGCTGAAAGCCTACGAGCGTGCGTTGGGACGCGGGCACGACGTGACGGCGGCTCTCGGCGGGCGGCAGGCCATCGAGATCCTGAGCCGTTCGGGTACGCAGTTCGACGCCATCGTCAGCGATCTCCTGATGCCGGATGTGGACGGCATCGATCTCCACGCCTATCTCAGCGAGCAGCACCCGATGCTGGCTGGACGCACGATCTTCATGACGGGAGGGGCGGCCACGCTCCGGGCGCGGGAGTTCCTCGCTTCGCTCGCGACGCCGTGGCTCGAAAAGCCGTTCGAGATGGACGAGCTGCTGCGTCTGCTCGCCGAGGTGGCCGGCGACGGCGGCGTGTGACGCTCAAGGCGGGCGCGCGGGCCAGCGCTCCGCCTCGAAAAACGGCATGCAGGCCGTGTCGGGTGCACTCAGGTCGGCGGCCAGTACCGCGACCCCCGCCTCGCCTTTGTAGAGGCTCTCCCTGCGGAAGGCGGACGTGCCGATCCCGAGCGCGGCCCGCCGGCCCAGCTCCCGGGCCCGCCGCAGCCAGTCCCCATCGCCGGTGTGGTTGTAGAAGTTGAGTAGCCCGTAGGCCCAGCCGGCCAGGCCGCAACAGAGATCGTGGGTCATGTCGGGTTGTTCCCAGGTGTTCCAGGCTGCACCCTCCGCCAGCGCCAGGAAGGCGTCGTCGCCCAGGACGCGGTGTGCGAGCGTCCAGAGGTGGATCATGCCCGCGCTCCCGTTGCACCACCCGGGCATGTATCCGCCCGATGGGAGCGTGATCTTCCAGCGCACCCCGCGCCCTGCGGGCTCGGCGCATTGCGCGAGCTGTTCGAGGCGCTCCTTGAAGGTGCCCGGCAGCGGCGCTCTGGCGGAGCCACACCAGCGCAGGGTCCCGTACAGGATTCCTGCCCACCCGTGGGCGATCCCGAGGTACTCGATCTCGCGGCAGTCGCGAACGGGCGGGAGCGTGGCGATCCGGTCCCAGATCTCCCCTATGACACGCCCGCCCAGGGCGAGGAGCCCGGGATGCCCCGGGGCAGTGTCCAGCAGCAGTGAGGCGGCGAGCAGCGTGCTGGCGCGGCCGAGCGTGAGATCGAGGTTCGGGCAAGGCGCGCGGGACGCGGCCAGGAACGCCTCCACCGCCTCGTTCCGGGAGATGACGTCGCCCATGGCGTGGCTGACCAGTGCCTGAACCGCGTGGACGCCGCTCGCCGTGTGATAGCCGGAGCTGGGCCCCAGCTTCTCGGGAGTGAGCTCGAGTGTGGCATCGTGGAACGCGGCCGCCGTGCCGATGTGAGCGCTCGCTTTTGTGACCCAGAGGTCAGCCGCAGCGAGAAGCGCCGCGTCCCCGCGGACGCAGGCGATGCGGTAGAGCGCGTGCGCGACCCCGGCGGCGCCCAGGTAGACGGAGCAAGTCGGGGCCACCGTCCACGCGGAGGAGAGGAGCGGGCCCTCGGCGCCCAGGCGCTCCAGATTCGCGGCCAGTAGCCGCTCGAGGGGACGCGGGATCCGAGCGGGCGCCGACACCGCCCCGCGCTTGACGCGGGCGCGCGCCGCCGGCAGAGCGGCGAGATGCGCCGCGAACTCGGCGACCTCGCTGAAGCGCAGGTCCGGATCCTTGTTCAACGCCCTGGCCAGGATGGTCTCCAGCTCCGGCCATGCCTGGGCGCCCACGCTCGGGAACGGAAGTGGGCCCTGCTCCCCGAGCTGGCGCACCATTTCCTCGGTGTGCAGGGAGAAGCTCAGGTAATGGCTGCCGGTGACGAGGAAGTAGAGGAGCGCGGCGAGGGAGTACTGCTCTCCCGCGGGCGTCGGCTGAGGCAGCGGTGATCCGGCGAGCCAGGCCCGGGCGTACTCGGGCTCTGCGAAGAAACCCACGCCGCCCCGGGGCGACGTCCCGAGATCGCCGGGGTGGCCGGGCATTCTTGCGAGGCCAAAGTCGACGATCCTGACCGATCCGTCGCGGTCCACCAGGAGGTTCGGGTCGTGGACGTCCGCGTGGATCACGCCCTGGCGGTGCAGGCGCGCGTACACGTCGAGGATCCGGAGGCACAGGGCGAGCAGACGCGGGCGGCCGGTGCGCCCCGGTTCGCGTCGAAGCTCGCGGGCGGTCTCCGAGGCGTGCACGCCGGGGCACCACCCGATGGTGAGAAATGGGCGCCCGTCGGTTCTGCCGGCCTCGATGACCCGCGGGGTGACCGTGCCGTCCAGGTGCCTGAGGATGCTGGCCTCCCGCTCGATGAGACGCTCCATGCCCCGTCCGAATCCGGGCCGCACGATCTTTAGCGCGGCGATGCGTCCGTCGGGGCAGCGAACCTGGTAGAGCTCGGTGTCCTCAAGGACCTGGACGTTCGCGACCACCTCGAAGCTGTTCAGCCGGTCGCCTTCGCGCAGCGACGGCGCGATGTGGCGTGACCCTTCGGAGTCCGGCGGCACAAGCAGTCCTGCGTTGATGAAAGCGAGGAGCAGGGGATACGCGTCCTCGAGCGTCCGCTCCGCGTCCCGCGCCCGGGCGCGGCTGTAACGGAGGACCGCCTCCACGATGGTCTGCGGGGTCTGAAACTCCTGGAGGAGCCCGGCTCCTTCGGAGTCCACGATGCGACTCGGAGTGCGGGCGAGGGGACGGGTCACGGCGTAGTCGCCGTCCTCGCCGCCCACGCGGGCTCGCACGCTGGCCGGCAGCTCCGTCACGGGAACCAGGACGACGTCGGCGGGCAGCACCAGGCGGTCGGTGATCCTCATGGCGGCGGGTCTTCGTGGGGGCGACTCGGGTGCCAGTGCGTCAGCGGCGCGCTCCACGCGTCCGTGTCGACGCCGTCGAGGCGCAGCCGCAGGAGGGCGAAGCGCCAGGGTGCGACGGCTTCCGTTCGTGCGGTCCTCGCGGACCACAACGCTGTCGCCAGGCGGTTCGTGACCCAGAGGCGCCAGCTCTCGCCTTCGCGCCAGCCGAGCACCTGGGCGGACGGTGGCGGGTCGACCCCCCACGAGAGCAGGCCATCGCCTTCGATCTCGGCGGTGAACGGGACGCCGTGCGCGGGGCAGCCGTGCAGCCGGCGCGCGATCCGGTCTGCGGCCTCGCGGAGCTCATCGAACCTCGAGAAGTACGCCACGATCTTGTCGGGCCGGAGAATCCCGAACGCGTCCTTCCCGACCTTGAACGCGTGCGCGAGGCCGCAGAGGCCCGCGGCCGCTGCCTCGAACGCGTCGCGCACGAACGCGGGGTCGGGGCTCACGTAGAGCTTGTACGCGGGGGCGGCCCGTGCGGGCGGCTCGCTCGTCGGCCGCGGCTGGCGCTCGGCCCATTCCAGCCAGCCGGTTCGCCGCGGGTCGCGATCGGCCCTCAGCCAGTTCCGGCGCAGCGCGGTCGCGATTCGACCCCGCGCGTCCGCGCCGAGATGCCGGGCCACGGTTTCCGGATCCGGGAGCCGGGCGAGCCACGCCGGAGTCACGGGTTGGCGGTTGTAGAAGTACAGGCGCGCCGAGAGCTTGTAGACCGATTCGACCTCGAGGGCTTCCCCGTACCGGAGCGCAGCGAGTGAGAGGCGGGCGATCCGCGTGCGCGGCTGCGGCTCGGGATCGTGGGCGGCGAAGAGAGCGTAGGCCGCCGGCCCGCAGACAAAGGCGCCTTCGCGCTCGGCCTCCAGAATGCCGTCCAGGACAAGGGTCCAGAGCGTTTGCTCGCGGCCGGACGCCGGCACAAGGGGGAGGAGCGACGCGAAGGCCGTCGGGCGCCGAAGCGCGCGAACCAGCTCCGCGACCGGGCGCGAAATCGCCTTGATGGTCAACCCGGACCGCTTCCGCGGAAGCAGGATGCCGGAAGCATCGGGGTCGTTGCAGAGGTCGCCCAGGAGCTGCCGCTGTCCGGCAGTGAGACGGTCGAAAGCTACGAAGCGATACGACGGATTCGCGCGGAGATTCGCCGCCTCGAGCGGAGACAGCTCCCGGCTACCCATGGACCGGCTACAGCGTGGTTGCGAGTGCCCTTCTCAGCTCTTCCTTCAGCAGCGCCAGATCGTGCTCGCACGCCCGGTGCGCCGTCCAGGCGAGCGGGTGCTCGTCGCGGGCGTCGTCCGGCTTGTCGTCTTCGTCAGAGGTGTCGTCTTCGTCGCCCATCTTGGTCGGGCGTTGAGGGGTGGGGGAGCAGATGCGGCAGCGCGTGCGGTCGTCGGGGTCCTCGCTGCACTGGGTGGGCCGCTGCGGCGTGGGGGAACATATCCGGCAGCGGGTGCGGTCGTCGGGGTCCTCGCTGCACTGGGTGGGCCGCTGCGGCGTGGGCGAGCAGATCTGGCAGGTCGGCTGGTCCGGAACCTTGCACTCGGCGGCTTCCCCCTGCGCTCCCGCGTCCGTGCGGCGGGGCAGGGCATAGATCATGAGCTCTTTCACGCTGAACGCCATGGACGACCCTCCTTCCCCGCACGGGGCGCATGAGCCGGGCCGGCTGGATCACCCTAATACGACGCGCGGCCGAGGCGCTGTCAAGAAAAATCCTCCTCGCCGGGAATCGCGGCGGCGTGCCCCGGGGCCGGGGTGCCCCTGCCGAGCGGCGCGGCGCACGCCGACTCGCACGCGGCTTCGGATCGGGCTCCTCGGCTGCGATTCCGCCGTTGCCACGGGGGGCCCTAGGGAACGCGGCGAACCCGATCGTCTCGGAGCCGGCTGAAGGCCTGTTCGGGTTGGCGCTGGTGCCGCTGGGACTCGCGGTGTAGCGTCTGTAGCGACACGCGCGCCCGTAGGGCGGGCAGTCCAGGGGGGGTGAACCGATGAGGGACACGATGAGGGTGATCGACTTCCATAACCACTTCTATCCGCCGGAGTACCTGCGGGCGCTGCGCTCCGGACCGAGTCACGTCCGCGTGACGTACGATCCGCAAGGCAACCCGGTGCTCCATTACCCGGGCGACTACAACATCGCAGTGCCGCAGCATCGGGATATCGCGGCGCGGCTGAGCGCGCTCGACGCGGCGGGCGTCGACCGCCAGGTGCTGACCCTCACGTCGCCGGGCACGCACGTGGAATCGGTGGAGCGCGCCGTGGCCCTGGCGCGCACGGTGAACGAGGCGCTGGCCCGCGTGTGCCGGGCGCACGGCGATCGCTTCACCGCCCTGGCCACGCTTCCGCTGAACGATCCGGCCGCCTCGGTGCGCGAGTTCGAGCGCGCCGCGGACGAGCTGGGGCTCAAGGGCGCGATGCTGTTCAGCAACGTGAACGGCACGGCGCTCGCCGACCGGCGCTACTGGCCGCTGTACGAGCGGGCGAGTGAGCGGGGCGCGGTGCTCTACATCCATCCGATCCACCCCGTGGGCGTCGAATCCATGGAGGAATACTGGCTCATGCCGCTCGTGGGCTTCCCGTTCGACACGACGCTGGCGGCCGCGAAGCTCGTGTTCAGCGGGGTGGCGGAGCGGTTCCCGGGGATCCGCTGGGTGCTCGCGCACCTGGGCGGCGCGATCCCGTATCTGGCCGAGCGGCTCGATCGCGGATACGGTGCGTTCCGCGAGTGCCGCGAGCACATCACAAAGCCGCCGAGCGAGTACCTGAAGGCGTTCTACTACGACACGGTGAACTTCGATGCCGCGGCCCTGCGCCTCGCCATCGACTTTTCCGGCGCCGACCACGTTCTGGCCGGGAGCGACTTCCCCCACCGGATCGGCAGCCTCCAACAGATGCTGGAGAGCGTGCGCCGACTGGATATTCCCGAGGCGGACAGGGAGAAGATCCTGGGCGGGAACGCTGAGCGGCTTCTCGGGTGGTGACCGCTGCGATGGGCCCATCACGGACCGCCTCCCAGCCCGGTGGCGAATCATGAAGTGCTGATCGTTACCTGCAGGACTGGCCGGCCAGGAACCAGCAGCGCGTGTACGGCGAGGTCTTGAAGAACTGGAGGAGGAGCGTGCCCACCTTCGCTTGCCCAGACTGCGACGGATGGGTGCCATCGGACGCGAGATCAGCACGCTCCCAGACGAGCCCGTCGGAGCGCGGCTCGAGCCCGTTGCCCCAGAGGTAGGCGCCCCAGGCGATCCAGGGCGCCACGCTGTCGTAGTTGAGGTCGCCGGCCCGCGGGTCGCGGGCCTGGCCGCCGCTGGCCATCTGGTCGATCTGCGCCTGCACGAGCCACTTCACCGCGAAGCCGGACTCGTAGGCGTATGGCTCCGGGTTGAGCGTCGTGGTCGCGTAACCGGCATAGATGCGGCTCGAGAGGAAGACCTGCTTCACGTTCGGGTAGCGGATCTTGAGCGCCCGCGCGATCTGTCCCATCTGGGTCACGAGCCGGTAGGCGTCCGCGTCCTGGACGGGGAGCGACGTCCTCGGGCCCGCGTTGGCCACCTTCACCCATGCGATCTGGACCTGCCGCTCGCTGAGCCCGAGGGGCGCGAGCCGCTCCGCGCGGATCCGGTCGTAGTTCGGCTGCATGGGCGAGGTCCATTCCGACGCGGCCTGACCGCCGCTGGCGCCGTTGACGATTACGAGCGCCGTACGGTTTACTTGCGGGTCCGCCGAGGCGCGGCCCGTGAACGACCAGGCCGCACAGGGAGGCGCGGAGCTGCCGGAGCAGAACTCCTGGGTCGTGTTCGACATCCCGATGGATACCAGCACATACTTGCCGTTCGGGTCGGGATCCCCCTTGACGTTCAGCGGCCGGATCCGACGGGCACGCTCGAGCCCGGCTTCGTGGTGCGGAGCCGCCAGCGCGTTGTCCGCACCCGGATACAGCCCGCCCGTGAAGCCGAGGTAGGTGCGGCCGCCCATGTCCACGAGGGGGAGCCTTATGGTGTCCCGCCCAGCATCGGTATCCGGCTCGCCGCCCGTTACGTCCGCCCCGCACGCGCAGGCCAGGACGAAGATGGGCGCCAGCCGCGCGGCCAGGGTACCCATCGAGTTCCGCCACTTCGCCTTCATCGCAAGCTCTGCCAGGGCCAGCAGCGGACCGAGAGCCGAATCGGATTCGCCTCGGCCACGACGGCCCCTACATAGTGGGGGTCGGAAGGCAGCGGGTGCACACTCCAGGATCGAGCGAGATCTGGATCGTCGTCCACGCGGAGGATCGCCGGAGGCGCATCGGGGGACACCGAGACATCGAAGCGATGCAGATCGAAGTAGAGTCCTTGGCCGGTGGCCTTCACGAAGGCCTCCTTCTGCGTCCAACAACGGAGGAAGGCTTCCAGCTTCCGATCTGGCGCCACGTCGCGAAGGACCGCTCTTTCAAAGGGCGAGAAGAAGCGAGCCGCCAGTGCATCCAGGTCCGGTATCGGACGGACGTGTTCGATGTCGACGCCGATGGGAGCGGAACGGGTCACACCGATGAGCGCCATCTCGTGGGAGTGGGACAAGTTGAAGTGAAGTGGCTCCTCACGCGCTCGGGGATCCAGCTCGGGTTTGCCGCGTTCGCCGGTCGTGAACCGGAGCTTCGCCGGATCGACGCGGAGATATGCGGAGAGGATGGCGCGAAGGGCCATGTGCCGCACAATGAAACGCCTTCGGTGTCGCTCGAAGTGGAAGGTGCCGGCGCGCCTCAGCTCCTCTGCTGAGAGACGGGCGACGGCCTCGTGGCGGTCCTCCGTCCGGTCCAGGCGAACGGTCCAGAGGTGGACTTGGTTCTCCCGCAGATCGAAAGGGCCGGTCTGCACCTCGGACGGGGGATTGACGTCGCTACGCCTGTACGGCGACTGGAAGGATAGCACCATTCTATGCGGGAGTTGGGCCGGCCGTTCCGGCTGGTGGCGAAGGCACGACAACTGGTCGCATCGGGGCATCCGGCCGTTTCTTGCCTCCCTCCACGCCCCCGGCGAGGCGGCGCCGACCGCGCCGGTTTCCCCGGTGCGCCTGCTTTCTCGAACAGTCCCTCGAGGTCCGGTGGCGGGCGGCGACCGCCATGGATCTTTGCAGCGCCGCTGACGGACGCCTACTTTCAGTCGCCTTGCCGCGATCCCGAGTGCCCCATTGCGAGGCCCGAGACTCTGACGTGTCTCTGGAGGCGGGGCGTCCTTGGGTCGGTCCGAGCCGACTCGTCCGGGACTCCCGTCCCCGATGGCCAACGTGGGGCCACGGGGAAGATTCTGAGCCCGATCCCGCTTGTGGGTTGCCGCGGCAGCGATGATGGACGATTGGATCCTGGGGCCAGGCAACCCTGCTAGAGGGAAGCTGCGCCTCTTCTGTCTGCCGCACGCGGGCGGCGGTGCTTCCTCTTTCATGCCCTGGAGGGCTCATCTTCCGCCCCACATTCATCTCTGCGCCATTCAGCCGCCTGGGAGGGAGAACCGAGTGAATGAGCCCTTGTTCCGTCGCCTGAGGCCGCTGGTCGAGTCGATCGCCAGCGCGATCGAGCCACTGCTGGACCGGCCGTACGCGCTCTGTGGCCATAGCATCGGCGGACTGACGGCTTTCGAGCTGGGTCGTTGCCTGAGCGCCCGGGGAGCTCCACGACCCGGACATCTCTTTGTTGCGGCCAGCCCGCCGCCGCACGCTATCTGTTCGCTGGAGCCCCTCTCCTACCTGGACGACGGCGCGCTACTTCAGGAAGTGGATCGCCGCTATGGGGGCATACCCGAGGAGGTGCTCACGGATCCCGAGCTTCAGGAGCTCTTTCTGCCGCCCCTGCGTGCCGATCTGGAGATGATCGAGAACTACGAGCACCACGAAGCGCCGGAACTGGACTGTCCTGTTTCCGCTTTCGCGGGTCTCCAGGACGAGCAGCTCCCTCCCCACCTCCTTTTGGAATGGCGGCGCTACACGTCCGGACTCTTCATCCCCCGCGTTCTCCCGGGAGGTCACTTCATCCTGCGGGAGAGCCGGCGACTCCTTTTGGACGCAATGATCGAGGATCTTGAGGATACCTTCGGGTGAAGGTCGAGTGGAGATCCCGGTAGATCCCTGAGAGGTGATGGCCGGCGGGCGGCGGTCGCTCCGACTCGCGAGCCGCGTGGCCTCACCGGTCGCTCCTTCGCTGCGGCGTTCCGTTGCCGTCCTTGCCCTCCTGGCCGTTCCCCCTTTCCCCAGCGCGCCTTCCCCCGGTATGATCTTGGTTCAGGCAGGGACCGCCCCCGATGAGCGCACCATCGGATGGGCTCGCTTGACGTCGTGTGTGGCGGAACAGACACGGCCCGGTGCGGCGGAAAAGCTGGCATCGATCGGGTTGCGTCTCGAATAAGAATCCTCCGGGTCCTCCGGCCGGTGCGCGGCGCGCTTTTACCTCCTTGCTCGGAAGGCTGGCCTACCCGATGTGCGGATGGACACAGCAGCGACATCGGGCATTTTGGGTGGTGGGACAATACGGTTCTCGATCTTCCGACCCATGCCTCCCAGGGCCGTTGTTCGAGACCGAGGCCGGGGCGGGAACCGGACAGCGAGTGTAGGGAAAAGGATGCAACCATGCGGGTTCGGACCGCTTCGCCGGTCCTCCGAGTCCTCTTGGCGATCGCAACCTTCCTTCTGCTGATCGTCATTCTGGCGGCTGCGACACCCCAGGGTCGAACGGCGGTCCGGACGGCGCTGTTCATCCCCCAGGTGTTGCCGGGGATTCCGGTGAAGCCCCAGGAGTGGTTCACCCGGCCACCCATCCGGGGGAGGGTGATCTATCCTTTGGCTGAGGGTGAGGGCGCTGCGGACCTTTTTCGACCGGCCGGCCAGGGGAAGCATGCCGCTACACTGTTCTTCCTTGGTGTCAATCCCGGTGGCTGCGAAGACCCACGGGTCACGGCTTTCGCCTCGGCCCTGGCGCGCTCCGGACTGGTCGTGATGCTTCCATGTTCGGAGTCCATGATCCAGAAGCGCATCGACGCGGGGGAGCTCGACAATCTGGTGCGCGCCTTCCAGTACCTCAGCACGCTGGAATTCGTGGACCCCGACCGGATGGGGGTCGGAGGCTTCTGCGTGGGCTCCTCGCTGGTGGCAGTCGCGGCCGCGGACGAGCGAATCCGTGACCGGGTCAGGTTCGTCAATCTGTTCGGAGGGTATTACGATGCCGCCGACCTGGTGAAAGCGGTGGTGACCCGCACCCGTTTCTATGACGGGCAGTCGCGGAGCTGGACTCCCGACCCGCTGAGCATCGAGGTGGTCACCCATCACCTTGTCGAGGGCGTGGCCAACGAGAATGAGAGGACCTTGCTGAGGCAGCTGTTTTCCGAGGGTCGAATGCTGGCGAGCAGCGATCTGAGCGGCCTCCACCCGGAGGCCCGGGCGGTCTATGAGCTCCTGAGTGGGCCCGACCTCGACGCCGCTGACGAACTCGTGAAGGGCCTCTCTCGGAACACCCAAGAGCACCTCCGCCGGATCTCACCCAGCGCGCACGTACACGAATTGAAGGCCCGTATTCTGGCGATGCACGATAGAGAGGACGAGTTGATTCCCTCCGAGGAGTCCCGGCGTCTGGTCGAGGCCCTCGGATCCGATAGCGACGTCTACTACACCGAGTTCTCCTTCTTCCAACACGTTGATCCGACAAGAAGAGTGAACCCGTTCGTCTTCGTCAAGGAGTCCATAAAGCTCTTCCTGCATGTGTATAACATCATGCGGGAGGTGTCCTGATTATGTGCCGCCTTGCCGCCACGTCCCATCGCTCCACTTCCAGTCATCATCGCCGGCGCGGCAGGTTTCCCGACGCTCACGGCGGGCAGCTACGACCTGCGCCCACCACCGCCTTTGCTCGTTCATATCGTAGGTTTTCCCAAGCCGGCACGACTCTTCGACCGGAACCGCTTCCATCTTTTCAGTCTCTGGCTTCCCATATACGCACCGACGGAGACGAGCCTCATGGGTATTCGCGTCACCGGCACATAGAACTGGTTCGCGGAAACCGTGGGATCCAGGCTGATCACCTTGTGCCACCAGCGGGCCGGGATGAAGAGCATGTCGCCCGCCCCGACCACCACATCATAATCCGGCGCCACCTCCTCGCGCGGACGTTGCCATCCACTTCCGGCCGCCGCTCGATGGAGATGCTCCATCATGCTGAAGTGGGAAAACGGAGACATCGTCGGATAGCGAGAGACAGCCGACTCGGGAGAGTACAGTTTCACCCGTTTACGTCCCACAACTTGCGCCAGAAAGTTGTCCAGGTAGTCGAAGTGAAGCTGTGACTCCTTCCCCTGTGGACCGATCCACAGGTTCACGAAGGCGTAGCTCCACTTGTGGCACTTCGGAAACGCGATGTCCGCCATCAGCGACGGCATGGAGCGTCGAACCCGCAGCTCGGCCAAATAACCCTTCTCCCCTGGTGTATCCGAGAGGATCGTGTCGATATATTCGCGTAAGGGCACTTCATTCTTCTCAAAACGGATCGACTCCCGCGCAGGATCGACCTGCGAGAACTCGACCGGCACGATCAAGCCTCCATGATTCTTCCGGAACCACTCGAACGTCCATAGCGAATATGCCGGCCACTGTCTCGCTAGGTCGGCGATCAATACGGGCGTCCCGGTCGAGGCATAGTTCCGATTGAATGTCCTTCGACCGGGGAAGGACACCCGTTCAATCTCCGTCGTAGTCTCAGTGGCCCTATGAGCGAGAGACGAGTTTGCACCTTCGCGGGCGTTGGACGTCATCGTTCTCTCCACGCCGTGGTCTCTGGATCCCTGCGGACGCCTAACGTAGCGCCGGGAACGGTACGTCCTCCGGCACTCGGGAGGGTGACAAATGCGCCAATCGCTGGGGCTATTGATCTTCGTCTACTATAGCTATCCAGCGCACGCCGTTTTGCCTGTGACGGTATTACGCGATTGTCAATGATAGGCTATTTCACTCATCGTATCGGCGGTGTCGATGAGAAGGGCCTTCTGATCACACCACGTTGCGAGATCTGAGGCCCGGACAGGATCTCTTCCAAAATGCGACCGTTGATCTGCGCGTTTTCCGGATCCAGCATCTGGTCGTGCCTGCCGCTGCCACGATAGATGCGTACGGAGCCCGACGTTACTTCTCTCCAGCCGTCAGCCTGGGTCTCGTCGGAAGATTCGGAGAGGATGAGGTGTATGTCCGCGTCGATCGCTCCCTCGTCCGCGAGACTGGCGTGATAGCGGCTATAAGCCATGAAACAGTCGAAAAAGCGGCGGGCCGTTTCCTTGTCCGCCGAGATCTGTCGAAACCTGGGATCGCTCAGGTATTGGTTCGCCAGTTCAGTTGCGGCCTGCTCGGAGAACTCTGGCTTTTCGCTTCTCCTCGCCGAATCAAGTATGATCAACTTCGATACAGTCTCTCCCCTTCGCTCCAACTCCTTGGCGGCCTGGAAGGCCAGATTGCCGCCGGCGGAATAGCCGGCGAGGGTATAGGGTCCGTGTGGCTGAAAGAATCGCATGGATCGGACGTAGTGGTTCAAACGATCGTCGCTCTGGACGAAATCGAAGGCGTAGATCGAGCAGGCGTCCAGCTGACTGGCCAATTCTGCAAAGGTCCAGTGGAACCCGATGGTAGGAGAGAAGCAGAAGACCGTTTCAGCCCTCCGCGGATTCAGGAGGTATCCGTACCTGCCCGTTCGTCGAGCTCCCTGTGCGTCGTGCCGCAGCACATTCGCCAGCTCTGTGAGGGTGGGCTTCAAGTAGACCTCCGCCAGCGGAATCTCGGCGCCCCAGGTCTTCTCGATCCGCATCATCAGAGACAGAGCCTTGAGGCTGCTGCCGCCGAGGTCGAAGAAGTTGTCGTGGATGCCGACGCGGTCCACCTCCAGCACTTCTTCCCACATCGCGGCCAGCGAGCGCTCCACTTCGTCACGGGGCGCGACGTACACCGTCCCCAGCGCCATCCCCGCCTGCGCCGGGTCCGGCAGC
>JACQVF010000029.1 GCA_016209885.1 Gemmatimonadota bacterium
CTCGCCGGAATCGCCAGGGGACCGTGGACCCCCTCCTGGCCAGGCTGCGGGTGGCGGAGGGAGCTGGGCCTCGCGTGGCCCACCTTCAGGGACAACGAGGTGGTGGATCTGATCACGTACGTTCGGGAGGCGACCGGACGTGTGGTGCGGTAGGCGAAGCAACCCGCATTTGTGAAGCAAGCTTCATGCGAGCTTCAGCCGGGTTTCAGCTTCCGAGAGACATCTTGGCGCTGTGAGCGCCTGGCCGCAGTCCGGGCGACGGCGCACGCGGATGTAGGACAGCTCCTGCGAGTGAATGCCGTGTGGGCGGGGCTGGAGCCAGGGAGGGAGGAGTGGAGAGGATCCCCTGATCTGGTAAGAGGAGGAGGCGGAATGTCCAGGTCTCCCAAGAGCGAGGGAGGGAAGAAGGGTGCCCGCCGGGAACGCGTGGCGGCGGGACTCCGGCGCCGCTCGGGCCGGCGGCTCCGTGTCTACGTCGTGGGGGCGGTGCTGGTCTCAGCGCTGGGCCTGGGGGTCTACGCATCGCGGGCCAATCCGGGGAAGCACCCCGAGCCGCGCCCCGGGATCACCGCCGAGCACGTGATGCCGGCATCACGGTACGACCGTTATCCCCGCATCGCCGACGTGTACCGGAAGGCAGCGCAGGTACCCGCCGCGCTGGATGGCCTCTACTGCTATTGCGAGTGCTCCCGCCACGCGGGCCACCGCTCGCTGCTGGACTGCTTCGAGAGCGATCACGCGGCGGCGTGCGATGTCTGCCTCTCCGAGGCGGCCATGGCGCACCAGATGAGCCGGGACCGGCGGAGCCTCGACGACATCCGGGACGCGATCGACCACACCTTCGGAAGTTGAGCGTGCGCGGTCCGGGCGCCCACCGCGGTCGGGACGGCCGCAGCGTCGCGGAGAGCGGCGGGGACCCAGTCCTCATGGGGAGCGAGCGTCACGCGCTGGGGCCGCTAGGCGTGGAGACGGATGTGGCTTACAGCCTGCTTTCTTACCTCCACGAACTGTCGGCGCGGATCGACGCACTGCTCGAGGGGCGCCCCGAGCCCCCCTGGCGCGTCGCCCATGCCGGGATCGAGCTGGACCGGCTGGGTCATCGCGCCTGGTACCGCGGGCGCCCGCTTTCGCTGACGCCCACCGAATACCGCCTTCTTGAGTGCCTGCTCCTTCACACCGAGGCGGTCGTCCCGCGTGAGGCTCTTCGCAAGGCGATCTGGGGCGCCGATGCGGCTCTCGCCTCCAACGTCGTGGACGTCCACGTGAGCCATCTCCGCCGCAAGCTGGAGGCCGCCGGAAGCCCGCGGATCCTGCTGACCGAGCGAGGGAAAGGGTTCGTCCTCCGGGAGCCCGAACCGCTGCCCGCCGACGGCTGAGGAACGGGCGCCGCGGGGATGGTGAACCATTCGCCATAAGCGCGGGGAGGGCCGATTGCCCCCGAGCGGCGCAGAGCGGCCCGAGGGACCTAGCGTGGGCGATTCGTGAAGAAAGCTTCACGAACCCTTCAGAGCCGTTTCAGGCGCGTGCTGGAGGTTTAGGGGCAAGGGGCTCGGTCCGCGTGATCCGTAGGTGGGCGGGCGGGCGCCCGGGAAGCGTGGGGAAGGATGCAAGGGCGAAGAACGACGTGGACAGGACGGAGATCAGGACGGAGATGATGAAGCACGAACGACGGCGCCGGTTTGCGCTGCGCAGCGCAGCGCTGGTGGCTCTTGTGGCCGGGGGCTTGGTCCCATCGGCGATGGCCCAGGAAGCGCGTCTGACGTTGGACGAGGTATTCGTGCTCGCCCGGGAGCGTAGCCCGCGGCTCCTGGCGGCGCGCTCGATGGCGGAGGCGAGCCGCGCCCGGGAAGGATGGGCCGGGCTTCTACCAGATCCGGTGCTCCAGGTCGGCGTGATGAACCTGGGGCTCCCGAGCCTGGCGGGCGACATGCCGAGCTCGATGGTGCCGTCGGTCCAGGCGATGCAGATGCTGCCGTTCCCCGGGAAGCTGTCCCTCAGCGGGCGGATCGCCGAGCAGACCACGGGCATGGCGCGGGCGGAGGCCGAGGAGATGTGGTGGGATGTGCGCACCGAGGTTGCGATGGCGTTCTACGAGGTGTACTCCGCGGACCGCCAGATCGGGGTCATGCGCGAGACGCTGGGACTGCTCCGCGATTTCGAGCGCGTGGCCAAGGCGATGTACTCGGCCGGAACGGGGCGGCAGAGCGACGCCCTGCGGGCGAGTGTGGAGGTGGCGCGCATGGAGGCGGACATCGTGCGCATGCAGGCGATGCGGAAGGCGATGGCGGCGCGCCTCAACGGGCTGCTCAACCGCTCGGCCGACACTCCGGTCCCGTCGCCGGTGCTCGAATCGCTGCCGGAAGGGATCCCGGCGGCCGACACGCTGCGCGCCTGGGCGGAAGGCTTTCGCCCGGCCCTCGCCCGGAGCCGGCTCGGCGTCGAGCGGGCCCGGAGCGGGCTCTCCCTGGCTCGCAAGGAGATCTGGCCCGACTTGACCCTCGGGTTCCAGTACGGGCAGCGGAGCGGCGAGATGGGCGTCGAGCGCATGGGCAGCGCCATGATCGGGTTCAGCCTGCCCGTCTTCGCCGGGCGCCGCCAGCTCCGCATGCGGGAGGAGGCGGCGGCGATGGAGCAGACGGCCCGGGCGGAGCTGACGGACCTGCGTGTCGAGGTGGACGCCCGCATCGGCGAGCTCGTGGCGGCGCTGGAGCGCACGCGCACGCTCGTGGCGCTATACCGGCGGGAGGTGCTGCCCCAGGCGCGCGCGAACGTCCAGTCGGCCTTCTCGTCGTACCGGGTGGGGACGGTGGACTTCATGACGCTGGTGGACGGGCAGATGACGGTGAACCAGTACCAGGGCGAGCTCTACGCGCTGCTGGCGGAGTACGGAGAGGCGGTGGCGGAACTGGAGATGACGGTGGGGCGCACGCTGCCGCTCGCCGGGAATCTCGCAACGGAGGACCGATGAATACGCGGAAGCAGATCGCGCTCTCGCTGGCGCTGGTCGCAGTAGCCGCGGCCGTGGTCGTGGTCTACACGCAGGTGGGCGGGGCGAGCGAGGAGGCGGCGGCGGTGGAGGGGCATGCGCACGGCGCGGCGCCGGGGGCCGGCGGGCAGGCGATGCCGGTTCGGCTGACGGAAGAGAGTGCGCGCCGCATCGGCGTCACCTACGCGGTTGCCGAGAGGAAGCCTCTGGCCCGCAGCGTGCGGGCGGTCGGGATCGTGAGCTACGACGAGACGCGGCTGGCCAGCCTGAACCCGAAGATCGAGGGGTGGGTCGAGCATCTGTACGTGGACTTCACGGGGGCTCCGGTGCGGCGCGGCGAGCCGCTCCTGGATGTCTACAGCCCCATGCTCGTCTCGGCCCAGGAGGAGCTGATCCTGGCGCTTCGGCTTGCGGAGGACCCGGCCACCGGGCCGGAGACGCGCGCCGCGACGACGGCGCAGGAGCTCCTGGAGTCGGCGCGCCGGCGCCTCGCCTACTGGGACATTCCGCCGGATGAGATCGTGCGGATCGAGCAGACGGGCAAGGTGAGCAAGACACTCACGCTGCGGGCCCCGGCCAGCGGGATCGTGGTGGAGAAGAACGTGGTCGAGGGCACGATGATCGCGCCAGGGATGAACGTCTACCGGATCGCCGATCTCTCACGGGTCTGGGTCGAGGCCGAGATCTTCGAAAAGGACCTCTCGCTGGTGCATCTGGGCCAGCACGGGCGGGTGACGTTCGAGGCGTATCCCGGCGAGGCCTTCGATGGCGTGGTGACCTATGTCTACCCCAGCGTGTCGCTCGATGCCCGGACGGGCCGGATCCGGCTCGAGCTTCAGAATCCCAATCTTCGCCTGCGACCCGGGATGTACGCGAACGTGGAGCTCCGGGTAACGGCGCCGCGGACCTCGCTCCAGTTGCCGCGATCGGCGGTGCTGATCACGGGCCAGCGGACGATCGTGTTCGTCCGCGCCGAGGATGGGGCGCTCGTGCCGCGGGAGGTCACGATGGGTCTCCTGGCGGGAGACGCGGTGGAGGTGCTGGACGGCCTGCAGGAAGGAGAGGTCGTCGTCTCGTCCGCGAACTTCCTGATCGACGCGGAATCGAACCTGGGTGCTGCCCTGGCCACCATGGCGGGAATGGAGGGGATGGAGGGGATGGAGGGGATGGAGATGCCCGCGCCGGAGCCGGCGGCCGCGAAAGGCCACGAGGGGCACGGTACGTCCGGTACACCGCCGGAAACGGAGCGTTGAGGACGAAGCCATGCTGAAGCGAATCATCGAGTGGTCGGTCGAGAACAAGTTCCTGGTTCTCCTGTTCGCGGCGTTCACCGCGGCGGGCGGGATCTTCGCCATGCGGAGGACGCCGCTGGAGGCGCTGCCGGATTTGTCGGACGTACAGGTGATCGTGCAGACGAACTACGACGGGCAGGCGCCGCAGATCGTGGAGGACCAGGTTACGTATCCCGTCGCGTCCGAGATGCTGAAGGTGCCGGGGGCGCGCACGGTGCGGGGCTACTCGTTCTTCGAGGTCTCCTTCGTCTACATCATCTTCGAGGACGGCACGGACCTCTATTGGGCGCGGAGCCGTGTCCTCGAGTACCTGTCCGGGATCCGCGGGAAGCTTCCCGAGGGCGCGGAACCGTCCCTGGGGCCTGACGCGACCGGGCTGGGCTGGATTTTTCAGTACGTGCTCATGGACACGGCCGGGAAGTACTCGTTGGCCGATCTGCGCACGCTTCAGGACTGGTACCTCCGCTACCAGCTCACGGCGGTGCCCGGCGTCAGCGAGGTTGCCTCGGTGGGCGGCTTCGAGCGCGTCTACGACGTGCGGGTGGACCCCGTCAAGCTGAGGGGTTACGGCATCCCGGTGACCACCATCATGCAGGCGATCCGCTCCTCGAACGCGGACGTCGGCGCCATGGTCGTCGAGATGGCCGAGCGCGAGTACATGATCCGGGGTCTCGGCTATCTGAAGGGGATCCCGGACATCGAGAACGTGGTGGTCGGCGTGACCGCCAACGGCACCCCGATCCGGGTGGCGGATGTGGCCAGCGTGCAGACGGCGCCGGACGTGAGGCGCGGGGTTGCCGACCTCGACGGAATGGGTGACGTGGTGGGCGGCATCGTGGTCATGCGTTTCGGCGAGAACGCGCTGGCCACGATCCACCGGGTGAAGGAGAAGCTCCGCGAGATCGAGGCGGGGCTTCCCCCCGGCGTCGTGCTGCGCCCGGTGTACGACCGCTCGAGCCTGATCGAGCGGGCGATTGCGACGCTGAAGGAGAAGCTCGTCGAGGAGTCCATCGTCGTCGCCCTGGTCTGCCTCGTGTTCCTGCTCCACGTCCGTAGCGCGCTGGTGGCGATCCTCACGCTCCCCCTCGGGATCCTCATGGCGTTCATCACGATGCGGGTCCTGGGCATCGGCGCCGACATCATGAGTCTGGGCGGGATCGCCATCGCGATCGGCGCCATGATCGACGCGGCGATCGTGATGATCGAGAACATGCACAAGCACCTGGAGGCGGCGATCGGGGAGAAACGGCGTCAGGCGGAGGCGAGCGGCGTGCCGCTCCCCGGTGACCCGCACGCCCTGCACACCGCGCTGCTCACGCCAAGGGAGCGGTGGAGCCTGGTGGTGCGGGCCTCGAAGGAGGTGGGCCCGGCCCTCTTCTTCTCGCTTCTCATCATCACGGTCTCCTTCGTGCCGGTGTTCGCACTGGAGGCGCAGGAGGGCCGGCTCTTCAAGCCGCTGGCCTGGACGAAGACGCTGGCGATGGCGGCGGCGAGCCTGCTCTCCGTCACCATGGTGCCCGTGACCATGGGGCTGTTCATCCGCGGGAAGATCTCCGCGGAGCACCGGAATCCGGTGTCCCACACGCTCGTGCGGTTGTACCGGCCGGTCATCGCGTTCGTGTTGCGCTGGCGGTGGCCGGTCGTGGCGGGCGCTGTCGCCGTCCTCATCCTGAGCTGGATCCCGTTCCGGAGGATCGGCTCCGAGTTCATGCCTCCGCTGGACGAGGGCACGTTCCTCTTCATGCCGACGACGCTGCCCGGCATCAGCGTGGCGAAGGCGCGCGAAGTGCTCCAGCGCCAGGACAGCATCCTGGCTTCGTTCCCCGAGGTCGCGAGCGTGTTCGGCAAGGCGGGGCGTGCCACGACGGCCACGGACCCGGCGGGCCTCGACATGTTCGAGACGACGATCACGCTCAAGCCGGAGGAGGAGTGGCGCGAGGGGATGACGCCGGAGAAGCTGGTGGCCGACATGGACCGGGCCGTACGGGTGCCCGGGTTCACCAACGCCTGGACGATGCCGATCAAGGGGCGGATCGACATGCTGGCCACGGGGATCCGCACGCCCGTGGGGATCAAGATCTTCGGCCCGAGCCTGGCGGAGCTCGAGCGGATCGGGAAGGAGGTCGAGGCGGCGGTGCGCATGGTGCAGGGCACGCGCTCCGCCTTCGCCGAGCGCGCCGTCTCGGGTTATTACCTCGACATCGCTATCGACCGGGAGGCCGCGGCCCGCTACGGCCTCAACGTGCAGGACATCCAGATGGTCATCACCTCGGCGATCGGGGGGATGGCCATCACCCGGACGGTCGAGGGGCGCGAGCGCTATGGGGTGCGGGTACGCTACCCCCAGGAGCTGCGTGACCAGCCCGAGAAGCTGGCCGAAGTGCTGATCCCGGTCGGCCGGCGCCGCGGCAACATCGATGGTAGGCTCGCGAGGGGTGCAGGCAGCGCGGCTCCCCGCATGGCCGGGGCCGACGACGGGATGGGTGGCGGCGCGGGTGGCGGAGAGGGGATGGGGGGCATGGGCGGCGGGCAGGCGGCCGCCGGTGACATGGCCATGAGCGCGGGCTCCATGGGCGGCGGCGCCATGAGCGGCGCCCAGATTCCACTCGGGCAGGTCGCCACGATCCGCACGGTGAGCGGACCCATGGTGGTCCGGACCGAGGATGCCTTCCCCACGGCCTGGGTCTACGTGGACGTCGAGGGCCGCGACATCGGCGGCTACGTGGCCGACGCGAAGAAGGTCGTCGAGGAGATGGTGACGCTGCCGGCCGGCTACACGCTCCAGTGGTCCGGGCAGTACGAGTACATGCAGCGGGCGAAGGCGAAGCTCCAGATCGTGGTCCCGGCCACGCTGCTCATCATCTTCATTCTGCTGTACCTGAACTTCAGGAGCGTCGGCGAGACGCTGATCGTCATGCTCTCGCTCCCGTTCGCGCTCGTGGGCGGTGTCATCCTCATGACGCTGCTCGGCTACAACTGGTCGGTGGCCACGGGCGTCGGCTTCATCGCCCTCGCGGGAGTTGCCGCCGAGATCGGGGTCATCATGCTGCTGTACCTGAACAACGCCTGGCGGCCGAGGCAAGCCGCGGGGCGCGCGATGCCCGCGGACCTGCACGAGGCGGTCATGCGGGGCGCCGGCCTGCGGGTGCGGCCCATCATCATGACGGTGAGCGCCATCATCGGCGGCCTCCTCCCCATGTTCTGGGGGCACGGCACCGGCGCCACCGTGATGCGGCGCATCGCGGCGCCCATGGTGGGGGGGATGGTGTCCGCCACGGTGCTCAGCCTGATGGTGATCCCGGCGATCTACTCCCTGTGGCAGGAGGCGGCGCTGCGACGAGCGCGCGGGCGCGTGTAGCGGAACGGGTGGGCTGGCATGAAATGCAGGAAATCTCCGAAGCGTTACTGAACCGAGAAGTACTGAAAGGGAGGCTCCCGATGCGAGTTGAGACGATGGTTGCGACAGTGGCGACGCTAGGCATGCTGTACCTCGGTGCGGCAGCCAGCGCGCAAGCCCAGCACATGGAGCACGGCGCGGAGCACATGCAGCAGGGCGCGATGCAGCAGCACATGCAGCACATGCAGCAGATGCAGGACATGATGGGGCAGCTGGACCAGATGCAGGAGCGGATGCAGCAGCTCTCCCAGGAGATGATGCGCCGCATGCAGGGAATGCAGGGGCCCATGATGGAAGAGCATCAGATGGTGCAGGGTATGCAGCAGGCGCTGGGCGTCATGGCCGAGCAGATGAGGACGATGATCGGCGGGGTGCGGGAAATGATGGGCAACGAGACCATGATGCAACGCCGCGACATGCAACAGGACATCGAACGGATGCGGGAGCGCATGGGGCAAGTGAGCGACCGGATGAAGGACATGGCCCAGATCGTGGAGCGGATGCATAAGCGGTTGCAGCAGGGCGCTCCCCCGCCCGATGAGTAAGGACGACGCCGACCGCGTCGTGACCGGTGCAGTCCAATGACGAGGTCGCGGTGGTTGGCCGTCGCCAGCCTGCTTTTCGTGACGGGGAGCGGCGGGCGCGCGGCACGCGCGCAGCAAGTGGCGTATGCGGGAGCGGTGCAGCTCGCCACCGGGAGCTACGTGTTTCGGGAACGGACCAACAGTCTCGCGATCGTGAGCGGCCTCGACTTCGCCACACCCCGGATTCGTCTCTGGACAAACGTTCCGATCATCGTGCAGAACACTCCCTGGGTTTCGTTCACCGGGACCGGGATGGTCCCGTCGGGGGGAACCGAGAGCGCCATGATGGGAAGGCAGAGCTCTACCGGCGGCATGATGCGCCGTGGTGGAATGATGATGCCCGACACGGGCGCGTACGTCACCGCGGGTGTCGGTGATCCGACGGCAGGACTGAGCGTCGAGGCCCTCAGGGAGTCGGAGCGGCGTCCGAGCGTCCGAGTGACACTCGGCGCGAAGGGTCCGGTTGCCAGTCCGGCGCACGGTTTTGGGACCGGGGCGTGGGACTACGGACTCGGGCTCTCGGCGAGCAAGCTTGTGGGCAGAACCTACGTGCTCGCCGACGCCGCCTACTGGGTGATGGGCGATCTCCCGGAGCTGGAGCTGAAGAACGCGGTGGCCTACGGTGGCGCGTTGGGTCGGCCCCTCACCGCGGACGGCAGGGTCGCAGGGCTGGTCTCGTTCTCTGGCTTCACGAGCCTCGTTTCATCCTTGCCCGCACCGCGTCAGTTGGGAGTTGGCGTCAACTACCAGTTCGCATCGCGCCGAAGCATCGGGGCAACGGCGAGCTTCGGGTTGAGCGCCGGGGCGCCTGACGTGGTGCTCGCCGTGAGCTGGCGCATGAGGCTCTGAGGCGCGGCGGTGTGGACCCGAGGCCAAACATCTATCCAACCCCCCCGCCCGCGAGACGTTGAGAGGAGGAACCCGTGAAGGAAGTCAAGGCGATCGTTCGCAAGGAGCGTGTCGATCGGGTGGTGCACGCGCTCCTGGAGGCGGGGCTCTCGCGCATCTACGTCTCCCATGTGCACGTTCTCGGTGCCGGCGTGGACCCCGCCAACTCCCACATTTCGCTGGAAGAGCTGGACGTGTACACGGAGAAGGCGAAGATCGAGGTCTTCTGTGAAGCGGAGGAGCTAGCGACGACTATCGACGCGGTGCGGACACACGGAGCGACCGGGCACCGGGGCGACGGGGTGATTGTGGTCACGGACTTGGACCGGATCGTGAGTGTTCGCACGGGCGACGAGGGCGCCGTCGCGCTGCTTTGATCGGGAGCGGGCTGGGCGGGGGTTCGGCACCGTTTCGCTGCCCTCTCCCGTGCCGCGTGAGAACCCGGCGGCGGCGGAATGCGACCGTGTCGCTCGGAAGCGGCTTGCCGGTATCTCGTAGGGTCGAGGAGGCGCGACCGATGACGACGCTATTCTTACAAGCACAGATGATGCAGGCGCAGGTGCCCGGATCCTGGCACCACGGCGGCCTCTACGCGCTGGGCATGCATTGGGGGTGGTGGATCTTCTGGATCGCAGCGGTCCTGATCGTTGGGTGGGCTTTCTGGCGCCTGCGCGCAGAGCAGAGGGAGCAGCGACGCGACGCGATGCGCAAGGAGGCGGCGGAGGAGATACTGCGGCAGCGCCTCGCCCGCGGAGAAATCGACGAGGAGCAGTTCGCGGCCAGACTCCGCGCGCTTCGGGAGTCGCATGTGCCCGAGATGCGCTGAAGATCGTGGGGGCGAGACGCAGGGAGGGGTGCTCCACCCCCCGTTCAGACTCCCCCTTTCGCCGATCATCGCGTATGCACCGCTCGCCTTTCCAGATCCCGTTCTGGCTGGGCTTCTGCCTGTTCCTGGCGATCGCCGTGTTCTTCCTCTGGGAGGAACGCAGGGCTCATATCCGCGGCGCGGTTCCCTACGTCCTGCTACTCCTCTGCCCGATCATTCACTTCTTCATGCACGGGCGGCACGGTGGCGATGGCCGGGCCGGGTCCGGACATGTGGGCCACGCGCGGCCCGGCCGCGGAGAATAGGGAGCCCTCATGGGGAACGGATCGGATCTGCCCGTCTACGGCCTCTGGTCGATCGTCATTATCAACTCGGCGGTGTTCATCATCTTTGCGTTCAGCTTCTTCAAGCCGAAGACCCGGCGCGACTGGAGGACGTTCGGGCTTCTCCGCGTTTATCGTGGCGCCTTTCCTCGAGATGTACGGCTTCCCCCTGACGATCTACCTCCTGACGCCCTGGCTGGCTCGCAGGTTTCCGGGCATCGATCCACTCGGCCATGCTTCCGGGCACCTCTGGTACACGTTGCTCGGGTTCGCGGGCGATCCGCACCTGAACCCCATTCACATCGCAAGCAACGTGCTCATCGTGGGCGGCTTTTTCCTCCTGGCGGCCGCGCGGCGCGCGCCCTACCACGCGCAGAAGGAGGGGGGCTCGCGACCACGCGACGCGCCTGCGAGCTAACGGCGACCGCCTGGCGGCGCGGCGCCGGACCCCAGGGGACGCGGTCGCCGGACCAGTGTGTCCATGTGGCACGTCGTCGAGTTCCTAAGGAGCTACCTGCGCCAGCACTGGGGCGTGCTGCGCCATGTCGAGATCAAGGATTCGGGGTTGGGGATCCTCGCGCTGCTCGAGAAGTGGGGCGAAGGCTCAGGAGCGGAAGGAGAGCACGCGTCGGGGCAAGATCTGATTCATTCCCTGCGGGAGGAATAGACGATGGCCGTTCCTCAGAGGCCCGTTTCTATCTGCGGAGCCGGTCCGGCGGGACTTGCCGCTGCCATCACCGTCGCGCGAGCCGGCGGCAAGGCCGTTCTCTTCGAGCGGCGCAGCGACGTGGGCGGCCGATTTCACGGCGACTTCCAGGGGATCGAGAACTGGACGACGAGCGGAGACGCGCTTGAGGAGCTGGCGAGCATCGGGATCGAGCCGAGCTTCCCGCACACACCGATCCGGGAAGGAGTATTCTTCGATCCAGGGGGGCGGGAATGGCGGTACCGGTCGCCCGACCCGCTTTTCTATATCGTGCGCCGGGGTTCGGCCGCGGGCACGCTCGACCAGGGTCTGAAGGAGCAGGCCCTCACGGCCGGCGTCGAGATTCGGTTCGGCGAGAGTGTGAGCCGGCTGCCGGAGGGCGGGATCGTAGCCCTGGGGCCCCGCGGCGCCGACGCCATCGCCGTCGGTTACGTCTTCGACACCGATATGCCTGACGCAGTGTTCGGGGTTCTTTCCGATGCCCTGGCCCCGAAGGCGTACTCCTATGTCATCATTCATGAAAGTCGCGGCACCGTGGCCGCGTGCTTCTTCGAGGACTTCCACCGCGAGAAGATCTACCTCGAACGCACGGTCGAGTTCTTCACGCGGAACGCCGGGCTGCGCATGCGCAATCCACGGCGGTTCGGGGGGATGGGGAACTTCACTTACCCGCGAACGGCCCGCCGAGGGCGGATTCTCTTCGCCGGCGAGGCGGCGGGCTTCCAGGATGCGCTCTGGGGATTCGGCATGCGCTACGCGATGCTTTCCGGTCACCTGGCCGGCCGCGCGTTTGCCGAACACCGCGAGGACGACTACGACCGGCTCTGGAAGCGGCGTCTCGGGGGCCGCATCCGCGCATCCCTCGTCAATCGCTACTCCTACGAACGGTTGGGCGATGCCGGCTACGCCCTCCTCATGCGCCGGGCTGCGGCTGGCGACGATGTACGCACGTGGCTACGCCGGCACTACGCGCCGAGCTTCTGGAAGACGCTGGCCTTCCCCCTGGCCCGGCGGGCCGTGCGCTCGAGCCGCAAGGAGGCCGAGTGCCTTATGGAAGGGTGCGACTGCACCTGGTGCCGCTGTCAGCACGAAGCGGCACGCCGGAGAGAGAGACTTCTCGAGCACGCGGCAAAGGAGTGACGCGGTGTCGCATGAAAGAACAGCGCGGAACGGCGTGCCCCTGGCTCGCTTCTTCGCCCTTCCGGCTTTCCGGCGGTGGGAGCTGCTGTGGGTGGAAGTCGGGCGAGTCGACGATATGCAACTGCCTATCCAGGTCCCTCAACCGGCGCTAGCGAGCACGTGCGGCTTGACAAGCTCGACGGTCCTGCGAGCCCCCGTTCGGGCCTGCTCCGCATCTTCTCTCGTATAGAAGCCCGATGGGGTGAGGTCCTCCGCGCCGTAGAAGGCAAGCTCGCGGTCGCGTCGCAGTTCGCGCGAGATCGTCGTGAGCGTCTCGATCTCCTCAGCCAGCGCGGGAGGCAAGCGCGTGCGCTCGGCGACCAGAAGCCCGGAGACGTCGTGGACCCGTGGAGGGTCGATCCCGCAGGCACGCAACAGAGCCTTGAGCGTCAGTTCCACGGTTTCCTGGGCCTCGCGCACGACGTCGGCCCAGCTCTCGCCTTCGAACAGGACATCCAGAGCACGAAGCCGGATCTCGGCGCGCCGCACGTAGTCGACCGCCAGATCCACGTTGTGCATTTCAGGCCGCCTCCACCCAGTAGGATTGGCCGTGCACGCGGCGCCGGAGGATCCGGCCTGCGACGATCCGCTCGCGAAGCTGCACCAGCCGCCGCGACACGGCAAACCCCCGCTCAAACAATACCACGCCGTCCACTGCCACTTCGGCCCAGATCCCGCCGACACGCGCGCCCGGCCGCACCAGGTGAACGAAGTGGGGCTCCACGGCATGGCCGTCCCAGAGGAGCGGAGACTCGTCCCACCGCCGATAGAGCCGGCGCGTGATCTCGACTTCGTCATCCACGATGATCATGAGGTCCACATCCGAGCTCTCCGTCAACTCATTTCGAGCCCACGAACCGAAGGCCACGATTCCGATCAGACCGCCCCCGACCAGCGCGGCAGCCCGCCGTACCGCGTCCGCGCCCAATCCCGTCGCATCGCCTCCGGGAAGCGCCAGCTTCCGGCCGCAGTACTCATTCAGCGAAGTGCCCGCCGCTCGCGCCGCCTCACGAAGCGCCGCATGTAGCCCCGGGTCGATCCTCAGGACGAACCGGCCCGATGGGAGATCAAGATCAAGCACGGTAGTAGTATCTTAGTCTGATGATATGATACTATACCGCCGGGCCTGCGGTCAATGGGGTTGGGAGTACGTTCAGGTCTGCTGCGTCACCACCCGGCCCTCACCCAAGCCGTAGGTCTGGGTCGCGGGAATCCCGACCCGTGTCACGATCGCGGAACAGACGATGCCGCCCCCGCGAGCGCGGCAATGTGGCTCGTTTCTCGCAGAATAGGAGCGGTAGCTTGCGCCGTACGTCGCTTTATTGTTCGGCGTCCTCTCGGACACTGTCGCTCCGAAGGCGTATTCGTACGCGATCATCCATGAGGGTCGCGGCACCGTGGCCGCGTGCTTCTTCGAGGACTTCCACCGCGAAAAGATCTATCTCGAGCGCGCGCCGGGGCTGGGTCGCCGCCGGCATCCGGGCCGTTCACGAACAGCGTACGCGGCTCGAAGCCCTGCTTTGAGTTCAAGGCGGTTGTCGAGCAAGGGAGATTCAGCGATCTGGTGATCCACGACCAGACCATGGCTGAGACCATCGACATCCAGGGCCTGGATAGCCTGCTGCCGGCAGAACGCGTGCAGGCCCTGAAGCGCACGGGTGAGGGGCCCCACGTCTTCGTGACGGCCCGGGTGCGCGGCTACGCGGGCTCAAGGGTTGACGTGTGATCGTAAGCCGGTTATGATAGCTCCATGAATACCACGATTCGGGAATATCTGGCCATGATCGGCCGCCGCGGCGGCAGGATCAGCAAGCGCAAGTTGAGCCCTGGCGCCGCGCGAGACATGGTCAAGGTGCGGGAGGCCCGGCGCGCCTATCGGAGGTTTTACGCGCAATGTTTCTGGTCCTGCGCTCCCGAGCTGAAGATCAGGGCGGTCGATCTGCCCTGGGTGGCCGAGCAGCTACGCAAGCACGGTGGCCGTGAGGCGTGGCAGGTAGCAGCCAGGCTGTGCCGCTGACGGCGTACCAAGCCGAGCTGGGTCGCCTCCTGGCTGCGAATCGCAGCGAGGACAGCTACGTGGCTGGCGGGGCGGCGATCCTGGCGGAGCCCAACACCCGGCGCTATAGCGAGGACCTCGACTACTTCCACGACACGCCGGAGCGAGTTGCGTCGGCGTACGAGGCCGACCGCGAGACGCTGCTTGATCAGGGTTATGTCGTCGAGCCCGAGTTGATGCAGCCCGGTTACATCCGCGCTGTCGTTCGGCGCGCTGACCATGCAACCAAGGTAGAATGGGCATACGATTCGAGTTGGCGGTTCATGCCCGTGATCCGCAGCGACCAGTTCGGCTATCAGTTGCACCCCATCGATCTGGCCACCAACAAGGTATTAGCGCTGGCCGGTCGCGATGAGCCGCGCGATCTGCTGGACACGTTGCATGTCCACCACCATGTGTTGGAATTGGGCCCACTGGTCTGGGCGGCGGTGGGCAAGGATCCGGGCTTTTCGCCTCTGTCCCTGCTAGAGCTGTTGCGCCGCCGGGGCAAGGTCCGGCCCGAGGATTTGGCGCGGTTGCACCTGGTGGAGCCGGTTGATGTCAAGGAGCTCAAGGCCGACTGGCTCGCGGCGCTGGATAGCGCCGAAGTCTTCGTGCGCAGCCGGCCACCTGAGGAAGTCGGGTGTCTGTATTACGCCCCCGCTCTCGAGCGCTTCGTCGACCCGAATCGCCACGACGTGGATCGGGTGGTACGTCACTTCGGCAGGCCCGGTGGCGTGCTGCCGCGGATCCTGGAGTCACCAGACGAATAGCGGGTCCGCAGAACGCTGCCGCCCCTACCTCACGGCGCGCGACGCGGCCGGCAGCATGCGCCCTTCTGCGGGGTCTGGCTCGGCGGATACGGTCTCCCCGGGCGGGCCCGCTGCGTCGACTGTGGCCCCGGACGGGATGCCGGCCATGGCCAGTACGGCGTGTGGCGGCGCGGCCACGCGCTGGACGGGGGTACCCGCAAGCTGCTCGTCGACGGCGTAGATGTTGAAGCCCCGCTCCTCGAATACGGAGAGGACCAGCATCGGGGTGTCGCGCGCCACGGTGAACGCCGGCGACAGCCGCGTCACGCCACTCACCGCGGTGGCGACTTGCGTGATCCGCTCCAGCCGGGATCCGTCCAGCCGGGCGCGATAGACGTCGCTGAAGCCGTCCTGGTCAGATAGGAAGTAGATCGCTGTCCCATCGGCCGAGAACTGCGGGTTGATGTGATCCACGTTCGCGAAGAGGGGGAGCGCCCGCAGGCCCCCGGTCGCCACGTCCAGCAGGGTGATCTGGTAGTGACTGTAGCGGAGGCGTCCGAAGTCCGTTTGCGGGCCACGGTCGCTCACGAACGCCAAGGTGCGGCCATCCGGAGACCAGGCAGGCTGTAGATCCGCGTAACGATCGTTCGTGAGCCGCCGAACCGATCGTTCTTCGAGATCGTAGATGTACAGGTCGCTGATCCTGCCGCTCGAGCCCGAGAACGCGATGGAACGGCCATCGGGCGACCAGGCGGGCCCCGCGATGGAGCCGACCCGTTCGACGGCGATCTTCCGCTCGATGTCACCGCTCGCCACGTCCACAATGGCGAGCTCATGTCTCCGCCGGCCGTCACGACGAAGACGAGCTTGCGGCCGTCGGGGGACCAGGATCCCGACGAGTCGAGGTAGCGTAGCGCGTCGAAGTGAGGGTCGGCCCCGGAGCGCCCTAGCTTGCGGATGACCTTCCCGGTGCGGGCATCAGCCAGGAAAAGGTCGATGGCGAAGAGGTCCTTCTCGGAGAGGAAGGCCACGTATCGACCGTCCGGGCTGACCGATGGCGCCAGATTGATGCGGCCGGAGCCGGTGGCCGGTGACTCCAGCACGCGCCCGAGGTCCGCCGGCGCCGTACGGCCTTCCATCAGAGGGCGGTACGCCGACTCGACCGCCTGCCGCCACAGGGCCGAGAGGCTGTCGCTCCTGACGCCCAGAACCGACTCCAGCGCCACGTCAGGCCCGAGCGCCAACCCCGCCCTGTACAGCGTGATCACGGCGTCATCGCCGTAGGTGCCGCCGACATAAGCCCAGAGGGCCTGTCCGAAGCGGTAGGGGAAATAGCGGTAATCGCGGCTCAGCTTGTCGATGGTGGGGAAGTCGTCCCGCAGCAGCGCGTCCCGCAGCCACATGGCCGTGAGCGGCGATTCGCGCCCCAGGGATAGGTACTCGGCCATCCCCTCGATGAACCACAGCCCCAGCTGCGACATGCGGCCGAGTCCGCCTCCGTTGTTCGAGAGCGCGATGTCATACTGGAACGCGTGTACCAGCTCGTGGCCAAGGACGTGATCCGTGTCCTGATACGAGCCCGTGATCGGCAGGAGAACCCGGTTTTTCGCCGACTCCGTCACGCCGCCGGTGGACTGGTCGATCTGGCCCTCCAGGATGTTCGTTTGCTCGAAGTCGGGATGATCCGCGTACAGAACCAGCGGCTTCTTGTCCTTGAATTCGTGCTGGAACGTGCGCGCCAGCCGTTCGTACCAGCGCTCGGCCATCCGCGTGGCGTCTCCCACCGCATCGCCGGCCTCGGGATAGAAATGGATGTCGAAGTGCGACGTCGGCAGAACCTTGAAGTCGAAATCGTCGTAGCGGACCTTGTTCCGCCCGAAGTACTGCGCCGCGGCCGGAACCGGCGCCGCGAGCGACGCCGCCACCGAGAGCGCGAAAGCAAGTAACGCGCAGCCCCGTCGATCGTGTGCCATGTTCAGGCCCTCCTCACCATTCCTCATCGTTGACATCCACCGCCTCTTCTTGGCCGTGTCCCGCCCGTGCGTGAAACTTCCGCCGCGCCTATGCGTGAGTATCGCAAGGCAGGGCTAGTCGGCATCTCGTGAAGAGCAAAGGAGATGCACGTTGCGTCGAAACTCCCATTCTGGATGGGGAGGTACGCGGCATCTGCCTGTCCGAACGTGACATTCGAAAAGCCTTTCTTCCGCCGCGCGATGCGGAGCATCGCCTCGGAAAGGTCGATGCCCAGGACCTGTTTCGCTATCTCAGCGAACGCGAACGCCTGGGCCCCCGTCCCGGTAGCGACATCGAGGGTCCTAGAGCACGGTTAGATCAGTAATGCGCACGACCTCACACCTTAAGTGGCGCGCCCGAAAGGCCACGTCGTATAGCAGCGCGAAGATCCGGCCGTAGACGCGCCTGTTGAGCGTGTTGTGGTACGCACGCTCCTCCTCGCTCAGTCCGCCTCGTTCATCCACGCATTTGGCGAGGTTCGCGAGGGCTCTTCGGCGGCCAGCCTGAACGAACCACCGCGCCGCAACCATGCGCTACGCGTGCCCGGTTTCTACTCCGCGCTCGGCCCCTCGCCCACGCGCAACAAGCGTGTTGTACATCCAGCCGAGGACCCACGCGTGGACGCCGGCCACCACGCTGAACACCAGGACGCCGCCGAGGAAGTTGCCCCACGTTACGGACCGAGCCATAGGGGACAGATCCACGTGCATCACGAAGCTGAACGCCGCCACCGTCGTCGCGGGCGCTATCGCCACCAGGAAAGCGCAAATGGAGAATGAAGCCGCGGCAACCGCGACGGCCGCCCAGCCCAGAGCCTTCGCGTTGATCATCATGTGAGCCCCCGCGTTACGCGCTGCGCATGCCGCCAACGGCGTAGCCGCAGCGCCAGATCGTTTCAGGCAACTCTGCGACCCCGACGGCGACGGGATCGAACTCGACGTAAGCGGTGTCGGTAGCGGGGTTCACGTAGACTCCGACGACTCCCGCGAGGCGACTCAGCTCCCACTCAACCGTCAGGGCTTCCCCTCCACCGCAGGTCAGTCCGCGGATCGAGAGCGCCACCCGTTCAGTCCAGCCGGCAGCGCGCACCTCTCGGCTCCCACCGCCGTTGCCCGCCTTCCGCTCGTTCACCGGGGCACCTCCTTTCGGCCGCCTCACGCGCTCTCCAGAAACACCCGCATGCCTATCCGTCAGTTTTGCAAGCAGGGTGCCGCGACGGTGAAGAAAGGTGAAGAGAGCATGAAGCCTGGATTAGGAAGCGATCAGGCCTGAGGCGCTCGCTTCGGTCAGGACCGCGAGTGTCGGGAGTTGGGCGCGGCCGACAGAGCGTCACCTTCCGGGGAATTACGATCCGCCATTGGCGTAATGTAATAGCTTCCTAATAGAGCCTTCATCCTTTCTTCACTTTCGCGGCAACTAGCGTGCGACAACGAGTCATTCGCGACATGGCGAGAGTCACGAGACCAGGGGGATCGATCATCATTGTGGACTACGCGCTCCCTTGGAATCCCATCGCCAGCTCACTCGCCTATCACCTCGTCAAGCTGGTCGAGCGTGACCCCTACGCGGGCTTCGTCAAATCGGACTTCGACGCCCTCCTCGAGAGCGCCGGCATCGAGCCCTCCGGGCGGCATCCCGCACTGGGAGGCCTAGCGACGATCGTTACCGGGCGACGGACCGACTCTGTGCCGCCGGCAGGAGAGTCGCAGGTGTCCTCACACACGGAAGCGAGCGCTTTGCTGGATGGGCAAGGCGGTGCCGCCGGTGCAGGTGGTCATTGCAAGGATCAGGGAGCTACGCGAGATCGAGAGCAGACGACTCATTCGGCCACGGAGGCCGAGCGATGACCGCACCGCCCGAGTCTGTGTCGATCTCGCCTGCACGTCCAGCCGCGTCCAGCCGCGAGCCGCGCCGTCAGCGGCCATTCGCGCTCGTGCTGGGGGGCGGCGGAGCGGATCGTGCCGTCCCTGCCGTCGGGTGAGCTGCTACTGGCCGATGGGGCCTACACGGACCAGGCCCCTGTGGACGTGGCCCGCAGTCTCGGCTACGATGTGGTGATCGCGGTGGACCCGGGCC
>JACQVF010000030.1 GCA_016209885.1 Gemmatimonadota bacterium
GACGACCGGATCGAGACCAGCGGCTACACCGTGTACCCCGAGTACCGCTACGACCGGGAGGTCGAGCGGGCGGAGGCACGCATCATCGGATATCGCGCGGTGAATCAGGTTACCGCCACGACCCGCGACCTCGATTCCGTGGGCAAGCTTATCGACGCGGGGCTCGCCGCCGGCGCGAACCGCGTGGCGGGCATCGAGTTCGCGCTCGCCAACGCCGCGCCCCACCGGGAGCAGGCCTTGCGCCAGGCCGTCGAGAAGGCGCGGCGCGAGGCCAGCGCCATCGCGGATGCGCTGGGCGTGCCGCTGGGCCCCGTGCTCGACGCGCGCACCGAATCGCCGCCGGTCCCGCCCATCTTGCGCGCCGAATCACGGGAGATGGCGGTGGCAGCCGCGGTGCCCACGCCCATCGAGCCGGGCGCGCTCACCGTGCGGGCCACCGTGACCCTCCGCTTTCGGATCGGAGCGGCGCGTTGAGCTTCGTGAAGCTGCTCCCCCGGCGTCTCTTCCGGGCGCTCACCCGGAACGTGGCCGAGACGCACCCGGGCGAGCCGGACCCGCGGCTGCGAGGCCGGACGTACGCGATCCCCTTCGACGAGATCTGGAACGCCGCCCTGAAGCTCGCGGGCGGCGCGCTGCCGCGCTGGAGGCTGGTCCACACGGACGATCGCGAGGGCGTGATCCGTGCCAAGGCGCGGACCCGCGTCTTCCGCTTCGTGGACGACGTGGTCATCCACATCGGGCTCGACCTGAACGGACAGACGCGGCTAGACCTGCGGTCGCGGTCCCGCAGGGGCTGGGTCGACCTCGGCATGAACGCCCGCCGCATCGGCCGCTTCTGCCGCCGCCTCGACGCGGCTGTGCGCGCGACCCCCGCCCACATCCTCCCGGCCGCGCCGCCCGCCCGCGCTGCATCTGCGCGCACGGCCACGGAAGCGCGGAAGTAGGGGGCGAGACTCCGGCAGGACCGCGATCAGCGCGTTGCTGGAAAACCCGGCCGAGCGCTCTGGAGGGGCAGCGCATGACCCCGACGCGATATCGCGGAGCGCCGCGGGCGGGGCCGGGAGCGACGGGGCGGCGCGGAGAGTTGAGCGGAGCGGGTCATGCGCTGCCCCTCCCGCCGCAAGTGCATGACCGGCTTTTCGCCTCCCTGTCAGTCGGGGCCCGTCGCGGGCGGAACCGTGGTCGATCCCATCTCGCCCGCTGGCAACCCGAACAGTAGCTTGGGGCGCGACGCTCGCTCAGGGCAGGGATTCATGCGCCACGCGCTCGTTCTCAGCTTAACCGTGCAGGCCGCGACGCTCGCGGCCTGTTCCGGCGAACGCGCCGCGGAGCGCCAGCCCGCGCCGGCGGACACCTCCGCCGCCCCGCGCGCCGCCGCCTTGCGCGGGCGCATCTACGAGCGCCGTATCGCCGTCGTCGCGGTCCAGCGCGACAGCACGATTCTCATCCCGGTCTTCTTCACGGCACGCACGAGCCCCGACCGGGTGGACCGGCAGTTCCGGGTGTGGATCGCGATGAGCGGCGTCTGGGACCCGTTCTTCGATGCCGAGTGGCACGGTCCCGCGACGCGCACACCCTGGCGCATCCTGCCGCACCGCGCGCTGCGCCTCGTGGTCGGCCCCGAGGACGCGCTCGAGCGCATCCTCTACCAGGAGGGCGCGCGCAACCTGGAGATCGTCTTCGGCCTCGGCGTCACGGAGTGGACGGGCCAGCGCGGCGAATGGTACCGCGTCCAACGCGCCACCGCGCGCCTCGCCGGCCGCAGCTTCGCCGGCACCTTGGTGGATATGACCAGGGCGCGCGCGGCTGACGATCCGGCGCCCGGCGACTGGATCTTCCTGGTGGCCGGCGACACGCTCCAACTCCTGCTTGAGGACCCCAACCCGACGGAGCACTCCGACTCCACGTACCACGGTTGGGCGCGGCTGCGGAGCGACGACTACGAATGGCCCACGGTGCACGTGACCTGGAGCCGGGTGCGCCCCTTCGAGCGCGCGCGCCGCGACGTCCCTCTGAACTGGGAGTTCGTGTCCGAGGACAACGCGCTGGCGGGCGCCCTCGAGGCGGGGACGCCGCACCTGGTCGTAGGCCAGGGGATCGGGCCGGTGCTCCCCGTGGAGGGGCTGTTCGACGTGCACGGCCGGCTGCGGATCGGCCAGGCCTACGCCGACGTGCGGGGCCTCGCCCGTCACATCCAACGCTGATCCGCGGATCGAAGCCGTGAGCGAAGGGCTCGTCCGGGGGCTGCTCACCCTGGCATTCGGCGCGCTGGCCGGCGGCATCACGAACACGATCGCCATCTGGATGCTGTTTCACCCCTACACCCCGCCGCGCCTCGGCCGCTGGCGGCTGCGCGGGTTCCAGGGCGCCATCCCCAAGAACCAGGAGCGCCTCGCGAAGGCGATCGGCCGCACCGTGGGCACGCAGCTTCTCACGGCCGGTGACGTCGCACGCACGGTGGGCGACCGCGCGTTCCGGAAGGCGTTCGACCAGCGGCTGCGCGACTTCATCGACGCGCTGCTGCACCGGGAGCGGGACTCGCTCCGCGAGACCTTGCCGGCGCCCATCCGCGCGGAGGTCGAGGGCCTCGTGGATGAGATCGTGGGGCGCGCGCTCGAGCGACTCACGGAGTTCCTGGCATCGCCCGAGTTCCAGGCCGCCGTGGAACGACGGACCGAGAGCCTGGCCACCGCGATCGCCGACGAGCCGGTCGCCGGCGTGCTCACACCGGAGCGCGAGGCGGCGGTCGCGGGCGCCGTCGACTCGTGGCTGGCCGGCGCAGTAGAAAGCGAGGGATTCGAGCGCGCCGTCGCCGATTCAGTCGAGCGGGCCCTCGCCGCGCTCCTGCGTCCGGGCCGCACCCTCGAGGAGGTGCTGCCCGTAGGGCTCGTCAGCTCCCTGGAGCGCGCCATAGCCCAATACTTGCCGCTGGCGATTCATCGGCTGGGCCGCCTCTTGGAAGACCCGCGCGCCCGCGAGCGCTTCGAGAGCGCGATCCACGAGCTCCTCCACCGCTTCCTCCGCGACCTCAAGTTCTACCAGCGGATCGTGGCGACGCTGATCATCACGGAGGACACGGTCAACCGGGTGCTCGATACGATCGAGGCGGAAGGCGCCGAGCATCTCTCGGAGATGCTGCGCGACCCCATCGTGCAGGATGCCATGGCCCGCGGCGTGAACGACGCCATCGTCGAGTTCCTACGCAAGCCGGTGCGCGCGGTGCTCGGCGAGCCCGAAGACGCGGGCGTGCAGGAGGCGAAGCAGACGCTCGTGGGTTGGGCCGTGCGCCTGGCTCGCGACCCCGCGAGCCGCGCGTTCCTGGTGGAGAAGCTCGAGGCCGCCATGCGCCGCGCGGGCACGCGCACGTGGGGTGACGTGCTGGAGAAGATCCCGCCGGAGCGCCTGACCGAGTGGATCGTGGCCGCCGCCCGGAGCGAGCGCGCTCGGGGAATCTACCACGAGGCCGCGACTCGCCTCGCGAGCGGAATCCTCGACCGACCCATCGGCGTCCCCGCGGACTGGCTGCCGTCCCGCGCGTCCCAGCGCATGGAGGACGCCCTCGCGGACCCGCTCTGGGGGTGGCTCCAGACCCAGGTGCCCGCCGTGGTCCAGCGAATCGACATCGCGGCCCGGGTCGAGGAAAAAGTGATGGGATTCCCGATGGAACGACTCGAGGCACTCATCCGCGGCGTCACCGAGCGGGAGCTGCGGACGATCGTACAGCTCGGCTACATTCTCGGCGCCGTGGTCGGCGCCGTGCTCCTGGGGGTCAGCGCCCTGATCGGATGAACAGCCGCCCGCTAACGGAACAGACCGCCACCCCGCCGCCGCGCGACCGACGGCCGCTCCCGCGGGCGCAGCCAATCGAGCGGCGTGAAGGCGCGCGTCCGCTGGCGGCGCGAGCCCGGAGGGAGCACCCGGTCGCGGGGACCCGGCAGGCCCGGCGCGCCCAATCCCCAATAGATCCCGATCGCAAGCGCCAGAATCGCACCGATGATCTCGAGAAACATGGCGACCGCTTTGTACGCCCCTGGCGCGGATTCGTTCCGTGGCGTCCGAGGTTCGCGGCGAACCGGCGAACCGGCGAACGGCCGAGCGGCGCCCGGACGCCCACCGACTCCGGCCGCGCATCCCCTCACCGCACACAGGAGGACACATGTTCGGGCTGATCCTGACGTCCCTGGCTCCCGGCGAGACGCACAGATTCCACGGATCTCGCCGCCCGACGCTACGAACGCCGCGGCTTCGCCGCGCGCTCCTCCCCATCCCCCTCATGGCGCTCGCGGCACCGCCCGCGGCCGCCGGCACGACGGCCGCCAACGCCCCGGACACCGTCGTCTTCAAGCCGACGATCGGCTACCAGACGTTCGCGGTGCGCGAACCCGTACTGAGCGTGAAGCCCGGCACCGTTATCGTTACGGAGACGCTCATGGGGCCCTACTACACGGAGGAGGGGGGCGCCTGGCCAGGCGAGGTGGGGCCAATCTACGTGGAGGGCGCGACCCCGAACGACATGCTCGCGGTCCGCATCCTGCGAGTCCGCCCGAACCGCGAGCTCGCGCCCGCCCGCATCAACCCCGAGTTCGGCGGCCTCAATGCCGACGCGCGCGTCCGCTTCCTCAACCCGCCGATTCCCGACCGCCGCTTCCTCTGGCGTCTCGACCGGCAACGCGGTGTCGGCACCCTCGACCTGCCCAACAGCCGCATGCAGCGCATCGAGATCGAGCTCGAGCCCATGCTCGGCAGGGTGGCCGTGGCGCCAGCGGGTGACGAGGCGTTCAGCGGGCTCTGGCCGGGAAGCTTCGGCGGGAACATGGATGCGCCGGAGGTCCGCGAGGGCACGACCGTCTACCTCCCCATCTTCCACGATGGCGCCTACCTCTACTTCGGCGACGGGCACGCGCGCCAGGGCGAGGGCGAAATCGCCGGCACGGGCCTGGAGACCACCATGGACGTGGTCCTCCAGGTCGACCTCGTCAAAGGCAAGCGCATCGACTGGCCACGGCTCGAGGACGACCAGTACATCATGGTCGCGGGCAGCGGTCGGCCCCTCATCGACGCCTTCCGCCTCGCCCACGTCGAGCTCGTGGAATGGCTGGAACAGGACTACGGGTTCGAGCGCTGGGAAGCGTACCAGGTGCTCGCTCAGCTCGCCGAGAGCACCGTGGCCAACATCGTGGACCCGAACTACACGGTCGTGGCCAAGTTCCCGAAGCAGTATCTGCCGAGGTAGCGGGCGCGCGAGCGGGGCGAGCGGGTGAGCGGGTGAGCGCGTGAGCGGGCGATACCGCTCACCTCCGGCCCGTGACGGTCTCGTACGCCATGAGCAGGGCGCCGATCGTCAGGAAGATGGGAACGAGGTTCGTGCCCACCAGCACCAGACCGATCACAGTCCAGATGACGATCGTCGAGAAGACGTAGCCGCCGGGGAAGAGGTTTCCGAGCATCGCGTCTCCTGAGGTCTCCTGAGCTCCCGCTTCGGGCCCGCGGCCGCGCTCGCCGTCACGTGACGTGGAAGCGGCCACGCCCGCGCGCCGAGCGCGCGCCGACCGCCACGCCGACCGCCGGCGTAATCTGTGCTCCGGCCCGCCGCTTGTCCACTCCTCGCACCGGATACGCGGGCCGCGGCTCTGCCTCGTGCTGTAGCGGCCGAATGGTGACGACCAATCGCCAATCGCCAATCGCGAATCGCCGACTACAACTCCAGCTCCCGGAACTTCCGCACGCCCGCGCGCAGCGGCCAGGCCACTGCCAGCGCCGTGAGCGCTAGGGCGCCGCCCAGGCCCAGCGCGAGCGGCGCGAGCCCGGCCTGCGCCAAGGGCGCGCCCTGGAGCCGCGCACGCAGGAAGAGGTAGACGGGCCACGCCTCCAGCATCACCACGCCCGCCAGGTAGGCGACGGCCGCCATCATGAACAGGAGGCCGCCGAACGACGTGGGGATCTCCGCGACGTTCTCCGTCTCGAACTGGGGATACAGCGCGCCGAACCCCAGGGCGAGCGCCGAGATGGCGAAGGTCGCGGCGATGACCGTGCCGGACGAGAGCCAGAAGAGGAAGGACGAGACCTGGAGGAGCAGGTTCGTCGTCACGATGAGCGGCACCGCCACAGCCAGGAGCGGCACCGTCCCGACCCAGTACTTCGACCAGAACACCGAGCGCACATCCAGCGGGGACGACCGGAGCAGCCACATCATCCGCCCCTCGATGGACATGGCCGGGAAGATGAACCGCGCGGCAATAGCGGCGAGCACGAAGCCGGCCAGCCCCATGTTGAGGAACGACACGATGTGGATGAGGAAGAAGGAGACGCGCTCACCCGTGTAGAGCGGGAGCACGCGAATGTTGTACACGTACACGACCACCAGCACGGCCAGCAGGATGAGCTGAGACCACTGGGTCGTGTCGCGGAAGAAGACCCGGATCTCCTTCGCCACCAGCTCCCGCGTACGCGTGGAGGCGAAGGCCAGGACCCGCTCCACCGCGCGGCGCCGCACCCGCCCCGCCCTGCGCTCCGCGCCCTCCTGCGCGCGCGTGAACCCCGCGCCGTAGCCGCGGCCGTGGAGCCACGCGCCGAGCACGACGAACGCCGCCGCCGTGCTCCAGAGCAGGAGGAACGGGAAGAGCTCCACCTCGCCGGTGAGGTACGACATGAGCGTCTCAGACGCCCACTCGCTCGGGAGCCAGGGCGACGTGGGTGTGCGGAGCACGGCGATGAAGTCCACCAGGTCGCGGAACTCCTCCGGACGCACCAGCCGCTCCGGACGCAGGAAGCGGAAGAGCGAGATCACGCCCGCGGCGGCGAAGAGGCCGATGAGCGCCAGCAGATCACGCGTCCGGCGCGCCGGGAAGACGTTGACGAGCACCAGCGTCGTGGCCGAGCCGACAACCCCGGGGATCACGATGAAGGGCACCATCGTCGCGAGCGCCAGCAGATAGAACGTCACGTCCGCCGCATAGATGACCCCGTACGCCGCGACCAGCGGCACCACCATGAGCCCCACCATCCACGAGGAGTTCGCCACCGTCTCCCCCAGCTTGACCCCGTAGAGGCGAATCGTGTCCACGGGCGCCGCGACCAGCAGCTCCAGGTCCTGGGACAGGAAGAAGGTGGAAAGCGCCGTGATCACGTTCGACAGGAGGAGGATCATGAGGAACGTGACCAGTGCGAGACCGAAGAGCTTCGCCGCCAGCAGGTCGCCGATCCCCTGGGTCGCGCGGAAGTAGAGGAGCATGCGGAAGAGGATCGCGAAGAGGAACGCCCAGAAGAACAGTGCCACGCCGCCCAGCACGACGAACTTGAAGAAGCGCGCCTCGTCGCGGCGCGCGCGGTTCCACTTCTGGACGAGCTTTGGCCGCACGAGCCAGAAGAGGCTCGGCTGCGCCGATGGGAGCGTTGCCGCCCGTACGGCAGCGTTCGCCTCCATCATCGTCAGGTCCCGGAGGGCTCCCGCAGGCTGGCCACGAGCTCCGCCACCTTCTCCCACCCGTCACCGCCAGGAAGATGTCCTCGAGGTGCGCCTCCCCCCGATGCACGAGCGACCGCAGATCCTCCATCGATCCCTGGGCCGCGATCCGCCCGCTGTCGATGATGCCGATGCGGTCGCAAAGCACCTCCGCGACCTCGAGGGTATGCGTGGAGAGGAAGACGGCGCCGCCATCCCGGACGAACCTCCGCAGCAGATCCTTGAGCAGGCGCGCCGAACGCGGATCGAGCCCCACCGTGGGTTCGTCCACCACGATGAGCTCGGGCTCGTGGATGAGCGCGGAGCTGATGAGCAGCTTCTGGCGCATCCCGTGGGAGTAGCTCTCGATGAGCTCGTGCTTCCAGTCCGCCAGCTCGAACATCTCGAGGAGGTGGTCCGCGCGCAGCTCCGTCTCGCGGCCGTCCTGGCCCCACAGCCCCGCCACGAAGCGCAGGAACTCGGAGCCGGAGAGCTTCTCGTAGACGAAGGGCCGGTCCGGGATATAGCCGATCCGCCGCTTCGCACGGATCGGATCGCGGACCACGTCATCACCGCCGATGAGGATCCGCCCTTCCGTGGGCTGGAGCACTCCGGCGATCATGCGGATCGTGGTCGTCTTCCCCGCGCCGTTCGGGCCCAGGAATCCGAAGATCTCGCCCCGGCGCACGCTGAGGTCGATGGCGTCCACGGCGGTGAAGCGGCCGTAGCGCTTCGTGACGCGCTCGAAGCGGATGATCTCGCCGCCCGCCGGTTCGCGCGCTCCGCTCATTCCAGCACCTCGATGTTCAGCTTGCCGATGAGCCGCACGATCTCCACCTGGTTCGCGAGTCCGCCCGTCACGAAGCGCAGGTGGCCGGCGTCCGCCGGCACCTGGCCGAACGTCGGGTCCACAGCCACCCACTGGCCCAGCCAGACTTCCGGCCACGCGTGGTAGAAGAAGCGGCCGTCTACGTAGACCAGCCCGACGGCCGTGCGGGCGGGCAGGCCCAGGGCGCGTGCCAGCGCCACGTAGAGCACGGTGTGCTCGTTGCAGTCGCCCTTCTGCGCCTCCAGCACCTGGACCGCGCTCGGAACGCTGAACGTGATCTCTTTCTCCAGCATGGCGTTCACGGCGCCGGTCAGCCGTTGGGCCACGCGCTTCGGCTCGAGCTGCCAGGACATGCGCCACCCGGCGATCTGCCGCGCCTGCCCCATGATCCGCGGGTCGTCACTCTGGATGAGCGGCTCGGCGACCAGCGCGTCCTTGAGATCCATCTTCTTGTAGGGGAGCGAGTACCCCGGCTCGAGCTCGCCCCAGCGCTCGCGCCGCACGATGAGCGTGTCGCCCCGCAGCTCCTGGCGCCCGCCCGACAGCTCGAAGCCGGACAGCTCCACGCCGCTCAAGCGGAAGCGCAGCACGTCGTGCTGCTCGACGTCCCCGAGGTCCACGTCGCTCTGGACCGCCGTGCTCAGAATGATGTCGTTGTCGAGGGGCGAACCCGCGAGCAGCCGTGCCTGCTCGAGCTCCCAGCGCGCGATCTCGTACTCCGTGCGCTCCATGGCGAAGCCCAGCGGGCTCGAGGCGCGAACGATCCGCCCGTCCTCGTCCACCCAGCTCGAGACCTCGACGCCGCCGTAGCGCTCCGTGATGAGCCAGGAGGGCACCGTGTCGAAGCGTGCGGCCACCCAGGCGCCCGCCACCGAGTCATAGGCCGCACTGTCCGGGACGACGATCGTATCGTGGGCATCCACCTGCACCTCGACCGTGCGCATGGCGAGGGCCGACGGGTCGAAGATGGGTAGCCGGTAGGTTTCGCCGACCTCGAGCTCGCCGCCGACGGCGACGCGGATGGGCAGCACCGCCGCGAAGATGGGCGGCTCGCTCAACCGGTAGGAGAGCTTCTGGGGCTCGCCGCCCGCCTCGACGGATACCTCCAGGACCGTATCACCCGCCACCGCGCCGGTCGCCTGAAAGCGCCCGACATCGGAGTCGAGGGAGAACTCGAAGCGCTGGAGCACGAGCGCGGGTGAGAGACGCACCCGTGTCCGCACCACCGCCCGGCCCGTACGCCCGAGCGCCGGCAGCTCCAGCGTCATCACGTCGTCCAGCAAGAAGCCGTCCGGCACCGTGTCCAGCCGCGACGTGGCGAGCCCCACGGAGCGGCCGCCCATCCGCAGGGCATAGAACTCCGTCCCCGGCGCCAGAGCGCGCGCCGCCTCGGCCAGCCGAGTCACCTCGGGCTGGAAATACTCGCGCCGCACCTGCCAGCCGACCGTGAGCAGCCAGGTCAGAAGGATCAGCCCGCCGATGATGCGCCGGTGCACACGCATGCCATGCCCATCGCGCCCGAGGGTCGCGAAAACCTCTTACTTCAAATCTAGCAAACTCGGTCCGGGCGGGTAACAGCGGCAGTTTACCGCGTGGACGGCGCGGGCGTGTGGATGGCGTGGGCAGCCCCGGCGCAGCGCTAGGCTTCCCCTCCCCTTCTCGCGCTCCGCACTAGCATGCGGCGAGGCTCGATGGACGCCGTGCGGGCAAGCTCCCGGTGAACGCGGGCCACCCGTTCGACCTGCCCCTTGGCCGGGAAGCGCTCGTAGAAGCCGTCGGCCCGGAAGCTCCGCTTGAGGAAGCGCCAGGGCTCGAGCCTCCGCTCCCAGCGAGCCACGCGCCCGTCCTCCGGACGCTCATCCGTGAAGGCCAGGTCGGCGCACACGCGCACCATCGCCTTGAGCGCGACCGATGACGTCACCATGTAGGCGGGACTGTCCCAGGCGTCCTCCCAGACCCGCTCGGCCGCCTTGAAGAAATCGCGGAGTACGTGGTAGAAGCGCTCGGCCGCGCGCGCGCCCGCCCCCGCCTCCAGCGCTGCCGGGTCGCCCTGCAGCCAGCGGTGGACCTCGTTGAACAGCTCGGCCTGGAGAATCCACTTTGGCTGCTGGCTGCGCCCGCCCAGCCGGTTGATGCGGTAGCGAAGCGGGCTGTCCGGCTCCTCGTAGAGCTTCTGCACGATGGCTGCCGCCAGCTTGCGGTCCGGCGTGGTCCACGAGATCCGCTCGTAGAGGTCCACGAGATGGCTCTTGTTGATGCGCGTCGGGGTCGAGTTGATGATCACGAACATCTCGGTGGCGAAGTCCCCGCTGCGCCCGTCGAAGATGACGCACGGCACATAGAGGGCGCGGGCCTCGTCCGGCCGGCTCTCGCTGTAGAAGTGGAGCGCGGCCAGCCGGTGCTGGCCGTCGATGACCAGGTACTTGCCCCGCGGCTCCTCCAGGTGGCCCACCTGAGCGAGGTCGCCGATCGGCTCGAAGGCGAGTGTCTCGGCGGTGAAGAGCAACACGGGCCCGGGAATCGGCGGCTGGCTCACCACCGTCTCGTAGAAATTCTTGATGGCGCCCACCTTCCTGCGCGAGAGCTGCCGCTGGAACGCCTTGTCCGACCGCTCGATGCGGGCGATGAACTTCGCGATCTCGTCGCCCTCCGGCACCTTCTCGGGCGCGATCTGCGTGCCTTCGTCGTAGAAGCGGCTGATGAAGCGCACCTTGCCGAGCAGGTCTTCCGCCCGGTGGGCAACGAAGTAGAAGACGCCATCCTTCTGCCGAATCTGGGTCGCCAGCATCGCGTGGCTCCTCTGTTAGCCAACGGGCTTCAGCATGCCTTCGAACACGCTTTTTTCGTACTCGCTCTCCACGATGATGAGCACTTCCCGCGGGCAGGGATACCTCGCCTGGTGCTCCAGGATCATCGGGATCATGACCGCCGCCGCCGTCTCGGTCTCCAGATTGCCGGCCCCGGTGCCCAGCGGCGGGAGCGCCAGCGTCTCGATCCCCCACTCCGCCGCGCGGCGCAGCCCGTTCAGGAGCGCGAGCCGCATGAGTGCGGCCGTAGTCTCTTGCTCCGGCGACCGGAGCACGACATGGATGAGGAAAGACACGCCCAGTTCGCCGCCCTCCGTGATGGTCGCGCCGCCCACCGGCAGCTCGCCCATCGCCTGCAGGCGCCCCCGCGCCACCGGCCCCATGTGCAGCTCCAGCCGCCGGCTCACCGGCGTGATGGCGAGCCCGTCGGAGCCGACGGGGCGCAGCACCGCTCCCGCCTCCACGAACAACAGGTCGTCGACCCGAACCTCGATCACCGGCCCGACAGCTCCCGCGCCTTCCGGTACATCATCGCCGCCTGTTCGGGAAGGTGCTTCTTGTCGTAGATGATCCCCATGGTGTAGTACGCCCTCGAGTTGTTCGGCTGGATCCGCGACGCCTGCTCCAGCGCCTCCAGCGCCTCGTCGATACGCCCGAGCTGGTTCAGCGCCTCCCCCCGATAGAAGTGCGCGGCCGCATGGTCGGGATCCACGTCGCACACCCACCGAAGCTCGGCCTCCGCCTGCAAGTAGAGCCCCCGCTTGAAATGCAGGATGCCGAGGTTCGTGCGCACATCCACGCGGTCCGCATCGATGCGAACCGCCTTGCGCAGCTCGCGATCCGCAGCCTCGAAGCGACCGAGCGCGCCCAACGCCGCGCCCAGGTTCGAAAGGATCTCTACGTTGTCCGGATCCAGCTCCCGGGCGGCCTCGTACTGTTCGATGGCCAGCTCGTGGGCACCGATGCGATCGTAGAGCACGCCGAGGTTGTTTCGCGGCCGCGGATCCATCGGGGTCTCCCCGATCACCTGGAGGTAGAGCTCGATCGCCTCCGCGAACCGCCGCCCCTTCTCGAGCTCCCGGGCCTCCAGCAGCCGCTCACCGCCCGTCTGCGGCTCCGGCACGACCATCGCCTCGGCGCTCCTCTCGCCGCCGGCCTCATCCCCTTCGCCGCCGGAAGCCTCCGCCGGCGCCGGCTCACCCTCGTCGGCCTCCGCGGCCGGCCCCGCGCCCTCACCCTCACCCTCGGCACCGCCCGCGTCCAGGCGAGGCTCGCCGAACCCCAGTTCCCCCTGCCCGCCCGGGGCGCCTCCGGCACCGGCCCGATCCCCCGACCCGGGGGCGGCGGCCGCGCCGCTCGAGGTCGAATCCGGAGCCAGCAGCGTCAGAGCCGGCGGGTCCGCCGGTGGGTCCGCCGGCGATGACGGCGCCGCGTCAGGGCGCGCCCCCCTTTCCCCGTGCCCCGCCGTCAGGTCGTCTGTCGGGTCAATGCCCATAGCTCCCATGCCGCTCATAGCGCCCGGCGGCAAGCCCGTGCCGCCCGAGCTCGTCTCGACGCCCAGGCCCGACGCCGCTCCTTCCTGCGGCAGCACCCGGCCCCCGAGCGAGCCCCGTGGCCGCTCGCCGCTCATGCCCTCCGGGAGTGCTGGCCGAGGGCGCTGATGCCGACGGTGCCGCCTGTACCTGCCCATTACCGGCTCTCGCCTCCCCGTGTCTCCTGCGCAACCCAGGCGAGGTAGGGCAGGTGACCCGCACCCACGGGAAGCGCTAGAAGCTCCGGCACCTCATACGGGTGGAGCTCCGGCAGGCGAGTCAGCAGGTCGCGCAGCACGCCCTCCGTGGTCTTGAGGATCACCAGCGCCTCGGACGCCCGCTCCACCTCGCCCTTCCACCAGTACAGGGAGACGATCCCGGGAACGATGTTCCCGCACGCCACGAGCCGCTCCTCCACGAGGCACCGGACGAACGCCTCGGCGGCGTCCGCATCCGGCAGCGTGGTGAGCACCACCCGCGTCGCGTACTCCCCGCCAGCCATGGCCGCTCTCCACTCCGCTTCGGTATCCGCGGCAGATCGCCGAAGAACCAACGAAGAACCAACTAACTTAAACTAAACTAGCCAAGCTCCCGGTCTCAGCCCACGAAGACCGTCTGAGCCTCGTCCGCCTCGTAGAAGGAGTCGATCAGCTCGCCGTAGCGTTCCTCGACCACCGGACGCTTGACCTTCAGCGTCGGCGTGAGGTCGCCGCGCTCGATCGTAAACTCCTGCTCGAGCAGCGCGATCTTCTTCGGCATCTCGAAGCGCGCCAGGTGGCTGAGCTCGCCCAGCACCTCCTGCTCCGTGAACTGCTGCACCCGCGGATCCGAGATCAGCTCGCGGCGCGTCGAGTAGGAGATCCCCTGCGCCCGCGCCCACTCACCGAGCGTCTCGAAGTTCGGGACCACCAGGAGCGCCGCGAACTTGCGCCTGTCGCCCACCATGACGACCTGGTCGACGAAGCGGTTGCGCTTGACGCGGTTCTCAACAGGCTGCGGCGCGATCTTCTTGCCGCCCGCCGTCACGATGAGGTCCTTCTTCCGGTCCGTGATGCGGAGGAAGCCGTCCTCATCGATCTCGCCGATGTCCCCCGTATGCAGCCAGCCGTCCGGATCCAGCGCCTTCCGGGTGTCCTCCGGGCGGCGGTAGTAGCCCCTCATGACCTGAGGGCCCCGGATCAGGATCTCACCGTCCTCGGCGATCCGCTCCTCGGTCCCCGGAATCGGTTTGCCCACCGTGCCGATGCGGTAGTCCTGGAACGTGTTCACGTTGGTGACCGGGCTCGTCTCCGTCAGCCCATAGCCCTCCAGGATGGTCATCCCGGCGCCGTAGAAGAACTTGATGATCGCGGGGGCCAGCGGCGCGCTGCCGCTCACGAAGAAGCGGATCCGCCCGCCCGCGCCCGCACGCACCTTGCGGAAGACCAGTCGGTCGGCCACCGCGTGCCGCAGCGCGAGGAAGAAGCCCGGACGGCGGCCCGCGAGCTTATCCTCCGCCCAAGTGTCGCCCACCCGCTTGGCCCAGCGCACCAGCTTGCCTCTGACGCCCGGCGTCGCCATGACCCGCCCGTAGAACTTCTCGTAGAGGCGCGGCGCGCCCACCAGCAGGCTCGGCCGGACCGCCACCATGTCCTGGGGCACAGACTCCAGCGAGCGCGCGTACGCGATGCAGCACCCCACGTGGAAGAGCAGATAATCGACCATCCGCTGGAGCGCGTGGGAGAGGGGGAGCAGGCTGAGCGCCACGTCCGCGGTGCCGATCGCCAGCACGATCTCGCACGCGTGGATGTTGGACGCCATGTTGTTGTGAGTCAGCATCACGCCCTTCGGCTCCCCCGTCGTGCCCGACGTGTAGATGAGCGTCGCCACGTCGTCGGGCGCGGCCCGCAGCGCCTCCTGCCGGAAATGTCCGTCGTCGTTGCCCAGCGGTTCCTGCACTCCGAGGCTGAGCAGCGCCTCGAACGTGCGAACGCCCGGCGGCAAGCTTTTCGGAACATCGAACACCACGATGTGCTCGAGCGCCGGAAGGCGATCCCGGATCTGCATGACCTTCTCGAGCTGCGCCCACGTGGAGACGAAGACCAGGCGGGCCCCCGAGTCGCGGAGGAGGTAGGCGATCTGCTCAGGAACCAGCGTCGCGTAGATGGGCACATCCACGATCCCGGCGCACAGGCACGCGTAGTCCGCCAGCGCCCACTCAGGCCGGTTCTCGCTCAGGATCGCTGCGCGGTCGCCGCGCTCGAGCCCGAGGGCACGGAGCCCTCCGGCCAGCCGCCTCACCTGGTCGAAGACCTGCAGGTAGGAGATGGACCGCCACGCGCCGCCGGACCAGTAGGACAAGGCCGGCGCCGCGCCGTGGCGATCCACGGCCTCCAGGAAGACCCGGATCAGCGTGCCGCGGGGCACCTCGAGCGGATTTGACACGTGGTCTCGCGGCGCCACCCAGGTCTCTCGTCGCATCCCGTGTCACGGCCGCGTTCAGCGGCGCACGATCTCGGAGGTGAATTCGATGTCGCGGCGCAGCGAGTGGAGCACGCTGCAGTAGCGGTCCACCGAAAGCTCGACCGCGCGCCGAAGCTTCGCTTCGTCCGCCTCCGCAACACCCTCCGTGACATAGCGGGCGAGGATCCGGACGTAGCGCCGCGGCTGCGTCTCCGCGCGTTCGCCCTCGATCTGCACGTCGAGCCGCGTGAGTGGCACGCGCATCTTCTCGAGGATGTCCACGATGTCGCTCCCCGTGCAGCCCGCCAGGCTGAAGAGAAGCGTCTCCATGGGCCCCGGGCCCGCCTTCGAGTCGCCGTCGATGGTGACGGGTGCTCCGCCTTGGCTCTCGCCGCGGAACACCCTTCCACCGCCCGTCCACGACAGTCCGATCCTCCTCAATTGCCCCATAGGCACTCGCCGCGGGTGCCCCGGCCCACGCCCTGACAGGTCACTGAAGCACTGCTAGCCGTGGCTGTCCGGGAAAAGCTGCTGCGGGGCGTCGCCCGTCAGAGCCACCAGGGTCTCCCGCGCGTGCTCCACGTGGCGCACCGCCTCCGGGTCCGCGGGCGCGTACTGCAGGAACGCGCGCAGATGGGCGACGACCTCGTTCTCGTCCAGCCCCGCCCGGAGCAGCAGGAACGCCAGCCCATAGTGCGCGCCCGCGAGCGTGGGATCCCTTTGGAGCACGTGCCGGTACGTCTTCGCCGCCTCGTCCGTCATCCCGATCCGCGTGTACGCGATGGCGATCTGCTGGAGCACCGTCGCGTCGCCCGGCAATTCGCGGAGCGCGAGGCGAAACGAGGTCAGGGCCTCGTGATACTTCCCCTCGGCCATGAGCTCGATCCCCTCCCGGTAGTAGTCGACGCGCGCTTCCGCGCGGCGCCCGCTGAACAATCTCTTCCACCAGGCCATGGGACAGGAGAGTTTGGGCAGGGCGGAGATGCCAAGCAGCGACCGGACGCAAACTAAGCCGGCCCCCAGACCCGCGCAACGCTGGCTCCCGTCGCCCCGTCAGCGGCCAGCCGCTCGCTCGCTAGAACGTCCGGCGTGCCGCCAGGATACCGTCAGCCTCGAAGACCCGCTCGAGCCGGGCGGCCGCGAGCGCATCGCGGGCGTGCGGCGGCGCGTCCAGCACCACCACCCGCCCCAGGGGCGCCACGGTGCGCACCGCCTCCTCGACGAACCGATCGGCGTCGGGTCCGGAAAGGGCGATGGCGCGGAGCGCGCCGGAGTGGAGGGGCAGCCCCGGAGCCGCCGCGATCCGGGTCACGCCCGGGGTTTCCGGCCAGGCACGGAGCCGCGCCTCGACCGCCACCACCTCGATCCCCGCGATCGTGGCCGTCAGCGCCGGCGCGAAGCGCGCCTGGGGACCCACCAGAACGATGTACCCTGGCCCCTCCGCCACGCCCAACAGCGCAGCGAGCCCCAGTGCGTCGTCCGGCGTGCCCGGCTCCAGCGGCGCCTCCTCCGGCGGCGATGGGCCGCCGAACGGCACTCTCAGGTCCGCGAAGCCTTCAACCACCGGGTACCTCAACCTGCAGTTCGGGCACCCCAGCTCGCCCTCGAGCACCCGCCGAGACTCCACGCGGCGGGCCAGAAGGATGAGCCCGAACTCCGGACCGCAGCGGGGACAGCGCAGGATGTCGGTGATGAGGATGTGCATCACTCGGCGCCGGCAGGTCCCGCTCCGCCAGGCGGCAGGAACGGCGCCGCGCCGAACTGCGCCCACTGCGTCGGGGTCTCCCAGACCCGCGCGTAGAGGAGCGCGGCCGCCATCCTCGGCGGCAAGCCCTTCTTCAGCTCCTCGTAGAAGTATCGCGCCTGGTTCTCCGCGCTCGGTTCCATCTCCGTGAACGGAGGAAGGTCGTTCAGGTTGCGGTGGTCGAACGCGTCCGCCAGCTCGTTCAGGTAACGCTTGACGTCCACGAAGTCGTAGGCAATCCCCGCCTCGTTCAGCTCCTCCGCCTGCAGGGCCACCTCCACAACGTAGCGGTGCCCGTGCAGCCGCTCGCATTTCCCGCGGTAGTTACGCAGGAAGTGGGCAGCGTCGTAATGGGCCTGTACGCTCACGATGTACATTCTTGCCCCCGCCTCTCCTTCCCTGCCCCGGAGGGTTAGAGGGTTAGAAAACCTCTAACCCTCTAACCCTCTCACGTCAGTATCGGATGTGCCAGGCAGAGCCTGAGAAACTCTTCCCGCGTCTTCAGGTCCTCCAGGAACGCGCCCCGCATGGCGGACGTGATCGTCTTCGAGTTCTGCTTCTCGACGCCCCGCATCATCATGCAGAGGTGATAGGCCTCGATGACGACGCCGACGCCCTGGGGCTCGATGGCGTCCCAGAGCGCCTGCGCCACCTGCTCCGTCAGTCGCTCCTGGACCTGAAGCCGGCGGGCGAACACCTCCACGAGCCGCGGGATCTTGCTGAGCCCGAGGATCTTCCCGTTGGGGATGTAGGCCACGTGCACCTTGCCGAAGAACGGCAGCATATGGTGCTCGCAGAGGGAGTAGACCTCGATGTCCTTCACGAGTACCATATTGTGGTGCGGCTCCTCGAACAGCGCATCCACCACCACCTGCCCCGGCGAGAGCCGGTAGCCGCGCGTCAGCCACTGCCAGCTCTTCTCGACTCGCTCCGGCGTCTTCCGCAACCCTTCGCGCGTCGGGTCTTCGCCGAGCCGGCGCAGCATCTCGGCCACCAGCTCCTGGAAGGGCACCTGGCTCAGATCGATCCGCGCAAGCTTGCGTTCGGTCGTAGCCACCTCGAGACCTGCCTTTCTCGCATTCGCGATCCCCATTCTCGACCCCTGCGCCAGCGCCGAAGCGAAGGTGATCCGTTCCGCCCGAGGACGCAACTGCGGCCGCACCCTCGCGGGCGGGGCACCAGAGATACCCCACTCGCGGCGGCGGTTTCCGCAACTCCGGGGTCTGCGCGCTCTGCGCCCGCCGCCTCCCGGCCGCGCAACGCGAAGCCTACGGACCGGAGATCGGTGAGACGCCCTGGGTCAGCGACCGTAAGCGGTGGCGGAGGGCAATTCGTGATTCGCGAGCAGGCGTGACGAAGCCCAGCCAAGCGCTCATCGCTCGAAAAGAACGGACGCGCTGGAGGGTGGTCTTATGAAGCCCGGCATCAACCTCTCGGTGACTCCCCCGACGGTTCCGCCTTCCCCGCGATGAGGGCCTGACGTACGCGTCGGGAGTCAGCCCCGGCTTCACGCAGTGCTGGCTCAAAAACAGGATCCCTCCAGCACGTCCAATCGCAATATACGCTGCCACTCCGTGCAAGTCTAGCACGCGGGTCAGGCGCGTCAGGCGCATTCAGGCGCTGAGGCGCTCAGGCACTTCGCGCGATTCACGCGCTGCGCGCGCGGCACGCGCTCGGGCTCCCCGAGCGCGCACGCTCCGCGCTCGCCCCCGATTCAGGGCGGCACGAGATCGCGTCGCGCGTGGTACAGCGCCCGAAGCGTGGCGCGATCCGCACGGGTGAGCGTGTCGCCCGGGATGAGCCCCGACCACATCAGGTCCCGTGGGTTCGGCGAATGGCTCAGGATCCCCAGGGCGTGGCCCATCTCGTGCGTGACCAGTCGCCGCAGCCGCACCGCGTCCGTCCCGGGGCGCGACGAGATCGTGACCACCAGCGCAATCCGCGTGGAGTCGCCATCCGCACGCGGCCACCGTTTCAGCCGCTTCACGGGCGCACCGCCTTCGTCCCGGCCTTCCTCGATGCAGCCTTGCGTCGATGCGGCCCCCGATGTCGCGGGCCCTACGCAGTCATCCGGCACACGCACGGCGCGGGGCCCATCCGCCCAAACCAGAAGCACCCCCGCCCGCCCCGGATCCGCCGCCTCCCTCAGCCGTACCTCGCCGAGGGCCGCCGCCCGGTTCCAGGCCGCAGATGCGTCACTCAGCGCCTCCGCCAGCGACGGACGCGTGGGATCGCTCGCCTCCATTACGAGAACGGGAACGGTGGCGCCCAGACCCCAGTGGAACGTGAACATGTCCGCCGCAGCCGAGTCGCCCACTGCTACCGGCAGGAGCAGCCGAAAGTCGTACGGGAGGTCCGCTTCACTCGGGGAAAGCGGCAGCGTCGGAGTCTCGCAGCCGGGCGCCAGCAGAATGGCCGCCAGCCCGCACAGTCGCTCTACCGCCCTCACCTCTCACCTCCCGGCCCCACCGTGACCCCCACCAGCAGCCTCGCCACGCTTCCATCCACGCCGCCCTCACGCCGGAACGCTACCGAGCCAAACGAATGCCCCTGCAGCTCCAGCTCGATACGCAACGGCAAATCGACAGGAGGCTTTACGCCCGCTCCGCCCATGAGCAGAAGCCCCGTGTGGCTCCCCTCGCGCAGGATCGCCAGCTCGGAACCATGGTACGCGATGAGCCCTGCGCCCGCCCGCCCGTACAGCCACCGGACCCGCGGACGGTAGCGTAGTCCCAGGGTCCCGTGTACCACCGTGACCTCGCCCGCATGCCAGCGGCCGCCGGGTCCGTTGCCATCCAGGCCGCCCCGACTCAGGGCCGCCACAAACTCTAGCGAAAGCTGCTCGTCCACCGGATGAAGGAGCGCCGCGCCCAGGAACGGAGAGGGCCCGGGCCGGAGCGTGGCGCTCCCGGCCTCGAGCCGCCCCTCGTGCACGACGTCCGCCTGCGCCAGTACCGTGGATAGCGCCACCCCCGCCCGCGCCTCGACCCGAAGCACCGGCGCCTGCGCAACCAGCGGCGTCGACCCACAGGCCGCCCACAGGCCGGCGCCCATGAGCGGCCGACGCAGCCGACGCACCCACCTGCGAATTCCCTCCAGCGGGCGTCTCCTCGGCCTCACCTTCCTCGAATCCGCTCCCGCCCAGCCCCCCCCCGCGCAAGATCCTGCGCCACGCTCCCGGCCGGCGCAAGCTGGCCGCTGCTCCTGGCCCTCGACCCGCGCTCACCCGTTCCCCTCCGCAGACCCGCCCCGCTGCACTCGGGCGCCCGCCTTACCGCCACACATTCTCCTTCCGGCACGCCATGCGCCCACAGGTTGACAGACCCCCGAACCCTCTCTAGCGTACACTCATGTATCCACAGCGGGCCCGACGGCCGGACGGGACTATCGCCGTGATTCGGAAGGCGATCGCCATCACGATCATCGGCGTGCTCGGCGGACTGCCCGTCGGCGTGCCGATCCTCGACCGCGATCTCGTGCGCGAGCACCCGGTTGTGGAGGCACACCACCATCCGGGCGCCTGTGTGCGCTCGCATGACCACACGCTGTGCACGGCGTGGGGCTCGCTCCGCGTGGCGTCGCACTCGCGGCCGATCGCGCACGTTCCGGAGGAAGTTCGCCTCCTGCTGCGGACCCCCGTCGACGTCGCGACGCTCGCCCGGCTCGACCTCGCTTCCCCTCATCCCCGCGCGCCGCCCCTGGCCTGACGCGCAGGTCCGGGACTGGACGTATTCCCGGGTCCTGACGGACGTGTCTCGCGCCTGACCGGGGTGTCCTCGGAATCCTCGGAATCCTCGGAATCCTCGGGCAGGCACGCCAGCCAACGGTTCCCACCCAGGGGAGAGTACGGTGACATTTTCGAGTCTCTATCGATGCGTTCGGCGGATGGCCGTGCGAGGGCTCGTGGCCGCAGCCGTGGGCCTCGTGGCGGCGGGCCGGGCCGACGCGCAGGCGGCGCCGTCCGCCGCGGTGGACTCGCTGCGCCGCGAGATCGCCGCCCTCCGGGCGCAGATCGACAGCCTGCGGGAGACGCTTTCTCTGGGCGCTCGGGGAGCACGTGAGCCCGCAGCGCCTCGCGATGAGCTTGCCGCGCTGCGCGCCGCGGCAGCGGCAGCCGTGGCTGACACCGCGGCGGCCGCGGGCGCCGTCGCCCGGCTTCGGGAGGCGGCCAGGGCAGTAGCTGCGGACACCGCGGCGCCGCAGGACAGTCTTGCCGAGCTCCGCGCCGCGGCCGAAGCGGCGGCCCGCTCGGGCGAGACGCAACCGCAGCCCCAGACGCCTCCGCCGCAGACGCAGTTCATCGGACGCGAGCGAAGCCTCCAGGCGCTCAACCCGGAGATCAGCGTCAATACGGACGTATTCACCTTCCTCACGAGCGATTCGCCGGACGAGGACAACTTCGTGCCTCGGGAGTTTGAGATCTCCTTGCAGGCGCCACTCGATCCTTACTCGCGGGCCAAGATCTTCGTCTCGTACCACGCCGAGGGTGGCACGCCGGCGCCGTTCGGCGAAGTCGAGGGCGTCGGTGGGCACGGGGAGGGCGAGGGAAGCGCGACGGAAGTCGAGGAGGGCTACGTCCAATGGGTCAACCTGCCCGGCGGACTGGGGCTTTCCCTCGGGAAAATCCGCCAGCGGCTGGGCACGCTGAATCGCTGGCACCGACACGCGCTGCCGGCCCAGTCGCTGCCGCTGCCCTACCTCGCCTGGCTCGGCGAGGAGGGCCTGGCGCAGACGGGCGCGTCGCTCTACTGGCTTGCGCCGGTCCACGGCTTCGGGACCTACGAGCTCTGGATGGACGTCATGCGAAGCGGCAACGAGTCGATGTTCGGCGAATCCCGCAAGCCGAACGTGCTCGGCCACCTGAACGCGTTCTGGGAGCTCTCGCCTGCCACGTACTTCGAGATCGGCGCGAGCGGCCTGGTGGGCCGCTATGAGGAGGAGGGTGTGCGCGCGGACGCCCAGCTCTTCAGCGTGGAAACGGCGTTCAACTGGCGCCCCCCGGAGCGCTCCCTCTACCGGGACCTCACGCTGCGCGCGGCGCTCCTCCTGCATCGACGCGACCCACTCGAGGCGCCGGGCGGGGACGTGGAGATGCGGAGCTCCTTCGGCGCGTACGCGCTCGGCGAGTACCGCCTGTCGCAGCGCTGGGTGGCGGGACTGCGATACGACTACGTGGAGAACCCCGACGTCGACGGCGAGAGCGCGTGGATGCTCGCGCCGACGCTGACCTGGTGGCAGAGCGAATGGGTGCGGATCCGGGCCGAGTACGATCTGCTGGATGGGCCCGACCAGACGATGGGCCAGTTCTTGATCCAGTTCACGTTCGCCATGGGCCCCCACAAGCACGAGACATACTGAGCGGGCCGGTCGCGGATCCGGAAAGGACGCGCCCGGTAACCACACCACGAACGAAGGAACGAAGGAACGACGATGATCAGCTACGCGCTGGTTCTGCTGACCGCTGTCGCACCGGTCCTGGCGCGACCGGCCGTCCACAGCTCCGACGGCCCCGAACCCCCCGCACGGGTGGGACCCGCGCCGCTGCGGGTCGTGACGACCCTGTCGGTCTACGCATCCATCGCGCGCGAGATCGGCGGCAACGAGGTGGAGGTGATGTCCATCGCCTCCCCCGTCGAGGACGCGCATTTCGTGCGGCCGAAGCCGAGTTTCGCCCTCGAGCTCCGGCGCGCGGACCTGTTTGTGAGCACGGGGCTCGATCTCGAGCTATGGGTGCCGCCGCTGCTGGACAAGGCGGGCAACGCGCGGGTGATCGAGGGCGCAACGGGCTACGTCGCGACCTACCCGGGCATCCAGCTCCTGGACATCCCGGCCGTGGCGAACCGGAGCCAGGGTGATATCCACATCTTCGGCAATCCGCACCTCCACACCGATCCGCTCCGCGCCGTACAGATCGCCCGAAACATCACGACGGGCCTGAAGAAAGTCGCGCCCGACCGCGCGCCGACCTTCGACCAGCGCCTGGCCAGCTTCACGGACCGGATCTACCGCCGCCTGTTCGGCGACGAACTGGTGGATGCGCTCGGCGGTGAGACGCTCGAGAAGCTCGCCAGGTCCGGCAACCTATTCGCGTTCCTCGACTCGCACGCCCTCGACGGCGAGCCGCTGGTCCATCGGCTCGGCGGCTGGCTCGCCGCGGCTGCGCCGTTTCGCGGCAAGGAGATCGTCTGCTACCACAAGGATTGGGCGTACTTCGAGGACCGCTTCCAGATCCACTGCGCCGAGTTCGTCGAGCCGAAGCCGGGGATCCCGCCGACCCCGGGCCATGTGGCCAGGGTCATCCAGACGATGCAGCAGCGCGGCGTGAGAGTCGTCCTCGCCGCGAACTACTACGACCGCAACAAGGTCGAGGCCGTGGCCCGCCGCGGGAACGGTGTGCCCGTCATTGTCACCCTGTACCCCGGCGGAATGACGGGCGTCAACGACTACTTCGCCCTCGTCGACCACTGGGTAGCCGCGCTGGCGGACGCGTTCCGCAAGCTCAGCTCCTGACCGCGAACCGCCACGGAGGAAGCGCCCAATGCTCGATCTCATCCTCACGCCAACGGTATGCGCGCTGGTCATCCTGCTGGCCCACGCCTACTTCGGGCTGCACATCATCAAGCGGGGCATCATCTTTGTGGACCTGGCGCTCGCCCAAATCGCCGCGCTCGGCAGCACCGTGGCGGTCATGGTCGGCTTCCACGCGGGCACCCCCACCGCCTACGCGTTCGCCTATGCGTTCACGCTCATCGGGGGCCTCATCTTCAGCTTCAGCCGCATGGAGGACTCGCCCGTCCCCCAGGAGGCGATCATCGGGATCACCTTCGTCGTCGCCTCGGCGACGGTCATCCTCCTGGCGAGCTTCTCCGCGGAGGGGGCCGAGCAGATCAAGGAGACGCTGACCGGAACCCTCATCTGGGTGACCTGGGCCGACGTCCTCAAGATCCTGGGGGCCTACGTGGTGGTCACCCTGTTCCACTACGTGTTCCGGCGCCCCATGCTCGCCATCTCCTTCACGCCGGAACGCCAGCGGCATCTGCGGCTCTGGGACTTCCTATTCTACGCGAGCTTCGGCTTCGTGATCACCATGTCGGTGCCGGTCGCCGGGGTCCTCATGGTGTTCAGTGTGCTCGTGATTCCGGCGGTCATCGCCTTCCTCTACACCCGCCGCTTCCTGAGCGCGCTGCTCCTGGCCTGGGCGTCCGGGACCGTCGCCATCGTGGGCGGGATCACCGTCTCCTTCCTCTGGGACGTCACGACGGGGCCGCTGCTGGTCTGCGCCTTCGGCGCCGCTCTTATCCTCGCGGCCGCCATCCGGCCGTTGATTGTCCGGGGACGCGCCCGAGGCATCGAGGTGCCCGAGTTCCTCGCCCGCGAGGAACAGATCGTTTCCCCCATCGCGCTGCAGCCGAGCGCGGAAAAGAGCTGACTTCGGTGCTCTCCGCGCTCTCGGCGCTCCGGCGGACGCACCGGCGGACGCGCGTGGAGTGAGCGGTTTCGGATCGCGGACGCTCAGGACGACCGGAGCGACTCCGGTCCGCGGAAAGAGCGCAGCAGGCGCAGGTTCCGTGTGTCGTGGAGCACGCCAGCCCCTTCTTTCGGCGTCTCGATGATCTTGGGCACCCGGCCGAAGCGCGGGTCTGTCATGATGCGTCGAAACGGGAGCTCGCCGAGCGACCCCTGACCGATCTGCTCGTGCCGGTCCTTCCGGGACGCGAGCGGGTGGCGGGAGTCGTTGAGATGAAAAAGCCGAAGGCGGCCCAGGCCGATGAGCGCATCGAATTCGCGCAGCACGCCGTCGTAGTCGCGAACCAGATCGTAGCCCGCCGCATAAACGTGGCACGTATCGAGGCAGACGCCGAGACGTCGCCGTAGCGGGTGCGGCACTCGCCGGATCATGTAAGCCAGCTCCTCGAAGCTCGCCCCCAGGGCGTGACCGGTGCCGGCCGTCGTCTCCAGGAGGACAACAGTCGGCGCCGGCACGCGGGATAAGGCGCGAGCGAGGGCGTCGGCGTTCCGGGCGAGGCCGCTCTCGCGATCGCCGTCCGTCGCGTGGCCCGGATGGGTGACCAGGTACTTCAGCTCGAGAAGTGCACAACGCTCGAGCTCGCGGATGAACGCCTCGAGCGACCGCCGGTAAAGCGCCGGGTCCGGGGATGCCAGATTGATCAAGTAGGAGTCGTGCGCGATGGCTATGCGGATCCCGTGGCTCCGCCGCTCCGCCCTGAAGGCCGCCCGCTCCTCTGGGTCGAGCCTCGGCTCGCGCCAGCGGTTCGGCTGCTTCGTGAAAAGCTGAAGCACGCAGGCGCCAATCTCGCGCCCGCGCCCCGGCGCCCGCCGTATACCTCCGGCCACCGATACGTGCGCGCCAAGCTCGTCACGCGACGCCGGCCCCTTCATCGCCCGCGGTTCGACAGCTCAGTACGGCGGGGCCGTGCGATACGGGACCAGGCCCCGCGAGAACGCCAGGTCATCCGCCCGCGCGTGCCGCGCCCTCACTTCCACCAGAAGCTCGTCGATCACAGGCCCGACCTCGCGGACGCGCCGCTCGAGCTCCCGCCGCTGTTCCAGTGCCTCTCGCACCCCGGGACGTTCCAGGTAGCGCGTCGAGTCGCGCGGCTCCACCCTGGTAGGCACGCCGCGGGCGCGCGAGACCGCGGCGAGGTACACCTGCCGCGCATCGCCCAGTGCCTTCTCGAGGCGCGCTCGCTCGGCCAGCAGACCCAGAAGCCGGACCTCAGCCTGTATCGCCGAGCGCGCCGCCGCCCGCGTCGGCTCCAGCTCCGGCGCCGCCTCCAACTCTTCCAGACGCCGGAGCAGATCCTCCTTGCCGCGCCGCACCTCGGCGTACCGCTGCGCCAGCCCCTCCCGCTCCGCCGCCGCGTTCACCACCGCCACCTGCCGCGACAGGGCGCGATTCTCCAGGAGAAGCTGCCGGAGCGCGGCCTGCCCGAGCGGCAGCTCTTCCGAACGATCCAGCGGCACCGCGCACAGAAGAAGCGCCACCACACTGCTCAGTACGATCCCGACAACGACTTTCCACTTCATCGAAACCGGCGCTCCCCGGGCGGCCAGCCGCCCGATTCATCACCGGATACCCCGTCACCACCTCGTGAAAGATGCAGGAAGCGCACCACCTCACCCGTTCTCCAAATAGGTACGAGCATGGGTCTCCAGCGCGCCGGCGCGCCGACGCGCTAGCCCTGGGCCCGCGCGCTGGCTCGCCCGGCGGCGCTGGTGCGAAAAGTTTTCGGTCCTTCCGATCCTCCGTATCGACTCGCAGCAGCCGCGGCCGGCGGCCGGAAGTTCGCTCGATACGCCCATCTCTTTCATGTGCAACATATTAGGCACGCCGCCCGCCACCGCAGGGAACTCGGCATGCGTCTTGACACTCTCTGAAGACGTGACGGGTCCGGGAGCCGGCAGATCAAGATCCCCGGATGGCACACTACGACACTACGATGGTTCGAAAAGGGGGGTTCCGTGCGCATATGTGCTGATGGGTTCATCGTGCTCGAAGAGCCGCGCAGGCTGCGGACGCCGGGTCCGCCGGCTCCGTCCCAGAGCGTTCTGGATCCCATGCCCGAAGACGAGGCGATCTCGTTCCTTCTTTCCCATGCGTTCCCCGGCCGGCGCCGAATCGTGCGGCCGCTTACCCCTGCCGAGCGGCGGTTGATCCGGTTGGCCGGGTGGGCGTCCTCGGTGAACGAGCGCATGACGCTGCTGGATCCGGTCTGGCGCGCGATCACCGAGCCCGTAGAGGGGACCGCGCGTTCGAGTCCCGTCCTGATCCAGGTCGCAGAGTACGGCGGTCGCTGGGCCTACCCGCTCTACGGGGAGGGTGGGACGACGCGCGTGCGTCCGGCCGGCGGAATGCCGGTCAGCCGGCTGAACGGCCAGGGCCGCGCGGAACGCATCGAGCTCTGCACGGCGCGTCGGGCGCGTCGTCGCTGACTGGCCGGCCGCCCCTGCGGGCCGCATCTTTTGATCGGCTCAGGGCGGCGGCCCGCCCTGTGTGCCCCGGCGCGTGGTCGTGCGGGTGGTTCTCCTCGTCGCCGCGCGCCGGGGCGACCCGCTGCGGAGTGAGGTACAGTCGGCGTTGCGGTTGGTGGCTTCATCGTTCGCAGTCGCGCCCGCGTTGCTGCTCGCGTCGGTCTCCTCCGGCGCTGCACAGGACGTGGAGCTGGCGTCCGCGCTGCGCGGGATGCCACTCCCGGCGGCCTACTACGCGCGCGTAGCGCAGCAGCCCCATTTCTTCGAGATCGGCCAGGGCTGGATCGGGCGCGCAACCCGGGCGGCGCTCGCGAGCCGCGCCGTTGCCGGGCAGCTTCCCCTCCTGGTCATCCCCGCGCTCTTCAGCGACTCCCCGGATCCTCCCTTCTCGTCCGCGGCGCTGCAGGCGGTCCTCTTCGATGGACCTGCGGAGCACGGCACGCTGTCGGACTACTACGCCGAGGTCTCGGGCCGCCGTTTCCGGGTCGCCGGGCGCGTCGTACCCTGGGTCCGGACTGCGCTCACCCGCGCGCAGGTCGTGGGCTCCTCTTACGGCCTCGGCGACGACGCGCGGACCGGCGAGTTCCTGGTGCAGGCGCTGGCCGCCGCCGACAGCACCACCGCTTTCGGGGCGTTCGACAACGATGGCGCGGACGGCGTGCCCAACAGCGACGACGATGACGGCTTCGTGGATGCCGTCGCTTTCGAGTTCGCGGAAGTAGCGGCGTCCTGCGGGGGTCCGGGGATCTGGCCGCACCGCTCACGCGTCGCCGGATGGACGGGCGCTCCATATGCGACGAAAGACCAGCGCCCGGACGGCTCGCCCGTGCGCGTGAATGACTACATCGTCCAATCCGCCGTCTCGTGCGCCGGCGACCGCATCCAGACGGCGGCCACGATCGCCCACGAGCTCGGTCACGTCCTCGGGCTGCCCGACATCTACCACCCCGTGGACGGGATCCTCCCCGCCCAGCGCCGCTGGATCCTGGGATGCTGGGACCTCATGGCCGCAGGCTCCTGGGGCTGCGGCGACGGGGCGAGCAACGCCCACGCCCTGCGGCCGACGCACATGGGCGCCTGGAGCAAGGAGCGCCTGGGCTGGATCGCCCTCGATACCGTGGGCCCCGTGCGCGAGCAGGAGTTTCGGCTCGAGCCCGTAGAGCTTGCGGGTCGCGGCCTCCGCATCCCCGTCGCCGGCTCGGAGTACTTCCTGGTGGAGCATCGGGCGCGCACCGGGTTCGACGCCGAACTCCCCGCCGCCGGCGTCCTCATCTACCATGTGGACCCCACGGCGCCGTTCCGGCCTTGTGCCGCCTGCCCTCGCACCTACCGCGTGTCCCTGGAGGAAGCAGACGGGAACCGCGCCCTCCTGCGCACCGCGGCGGAGGGAGGAAACCGTGGCGAGGCCGGCGACGCCTTCGCGGCGCTGACGGCACAGGCATCCTTCTCGAACGTGACCGTACCATCCACGCGTTCGAACCGCGACTCGGTCACCGCCGTGACGCTCCATGCTATCGAGCTGAACGGCGCGGGTCGAGCGCGTGTCCTTCTCTCGACCGCTGAGACACCGGCGGTCCTGGGCACCGCGCTCCCGCAAGGGACGGCGTTGCGCCCGTACGCGGCCTCCGTCCGCGCCGGCGGCGGCGCACTCCCCTACCGCTGGGAGCTGGCGGCCGGCGTGATCCCGGAGGGGGTCCGCTTCGTGGACTCCACCGCCACGTTCGCCGGTACACCGCTGCAGCCGGGCGAGTTCACGGTTACCGTGCGAGTCCAGGACATCCGTGGCTCAACGGCGCTCGCGCCCGCGACGCTCCGGATCGACGACGCCGCCATCCCGCTCGTGGTCCTGCTCCAGCCGCTTCTAGTGACGCCCGCGACTCCGCCCACGGAGCTCGAGCAGCACTATCTTGACCTGAACGGAAACAGGAACGGCCGTTACGACCTGGGCGACCTGCGGGCCCGGGTCCTCTCCAACCCCGCTCTGCTGGAAGGCACCGCGGCCGTCTCACGCTGAACCCGATACGCCAACGTGCCGGCCGCGGGCTGGAGCCGGCTTACCGCCCCGCGATCCCCGGCTCCGTCATGCTGCGTACGTTCAGCGCCTCGTCCATGCGGTCCGGCGGCAGGAGGCCCCGCCGCAGCACGACCTCACGCACGGACTCGCCCTTGCTAGCCGCTTCCTTCGCCACCGTGGCCGCCGCGTCGTAGCCGATGTAGGGGTTCAGCGCCGTGGCGATGGCGGGATTCTTCTCGAGCAGCTCGCGGCAGCGCTCGCGATTCGCCTGGATCCCGCTCACGCAGCGGTCCGAGAATGCCCGCGCCGCGTTGGCCAGCAGCGTGACTGACTCCAGGAGCGCCTGGGTGAGCACCGGCATCATCACATTGAGCTCGAAGTTGCCCCGGCTGCCGCAGATCGTGATCGTCGTGTGGCTTCCGGCCACGCGGGCGCACACCATCATGAGCGCCTCGGACATTACCGGGTTCACCTTGCCGGGCATGATCGAGCTGCCGGGCTGGGTGGCCGGCAGGAGGATCTCTCCGATCCCTGCCGTGGGCCCGCTCCCGAGCCAGCGAAGGTCGTCGGCGATCTTCATGAGGCTCACGGCCACGGTGTTCAGCGCACCCGATGCGTTGACCGCGGCGTCCTTCGCACCCTGCGCCTCGAAGTGGTTCTCCGCCTCGCGGAACTCGAGCCCCAGCGCCGCGCTGATCCGGGCGATGGTCCGCCCCGCGAACTCCGGATGCGTATTGATGCCGGTCCCGACCGCCGTCCCTCCCAGCGCGAGCTCGGCCAGCTCCTCCGACGCCCGCTCCAGCCGCTCGATCCCGCGCCTCACCTGCTGGGCATAGCCCGCGAACTCCTGGCCCAGCCGCACCGGCGTCGCATCCATCAGATGCGTGCGGCCCGACTTGATCACGTCATCGAACTCCCGCGCCTTCGCTGCCAGCGCCCCGTGGAGATGCTCGAGCGCCGGAATGAGCTCCTCGTGAATCGCCGTACGCGCCGAGATGTGGATCGCGGCGGGTATCACATCGTTGGACGACTGCCCGAAGTTCACGTGGTCGTTCGCGTGGACCCGCGGCGACCCGCCCAGAAGCTGCGTCGCCCGCGTCGCGATCACCTCGTTCGCGTTCATGTTCGTGGACGTGCCGGAACCCGTCTGGTAGATGTCCAGCACGAACTGCTCGTCCCAGCGCCCCTCCACCACCTCGTCGGCGGCGCGGGCGATGGCGTCCGCAAGCCTGCCGTCCAGGAACCCCAGCTCCGCGTTCGTATGCGCGCCCTCCCGCTTGACGATGCCCAGCGCCGCGATGAACCGGCGCGGAAAACGGGTGCCGCTGATCCGGAAGTTCTCATAGGCGCGCTGCGTCTGGGCGCCGTAGAGCGCCGACGCCGGTACGCGCACCTCGCCCAGAGAATCCTTCTCGATGCGATAATCCTCGGCCATGTTCATCTCCCCTCCTCTCGTCTCCGTCCCTCCCCGGTCGTGTGATCAGTGTTCAGTGATCCATGACGGCGATCGGTAGCGCTCGGGTACCGCGTACTGGCTCCTCATCGCTAGTTCGCTAGTCGCTGTTCACTGTCCACGGTCCACGTCTCACCTGCACTCCACTGCGCATCACTTCCTGGGCGGCTGGCTCGGCCGCATCTCCACGCGGCTCACGTGTGCGTTCGCCGGATAGGCGACAAGGTCGAGCACGGCCCGCGCGACGTCCTCAGGCTGCAGCATCCAGGCGTTCTCCGGGGCGACCTCCCGGCCCCGAAACTCCGTGTTCACGCTTCCGGGCATGATGACGCTGACCCGGATGTTGTCGTAGCGCAGGTCGAGCATCATGGCCTCGGTGAGGCCGATGAGGCCGAACTTCGACGCGTTGTACGCGCAGCCGCCGGCAAAGGCGTTGCGCCCCGCCAGCGACCCGATGTTGATGATCCACCCGCCGCCCCCGCGCTTCATGTGCGGCGCCGCCGCGCGAGCGCAACAGAACGCGCCGTCCAGGTTCGTCTCGATCTGCGACTTCCAGTCCTCGACGGACATCTCGTCTACCGGCGCGAAGTAACCCACGCCCGCGTTGTTCACGAGCACGTCGAGCCGCCCGAATCGCTCGACGGTTCTCGCCACCAGCCGGTCGCAGTCCGCGGGGCGGCGCACGTCGCACCGCACCCCGAGAATGGACCCGAAGCCACGCCGCGCCAGCGCCCCGGCGGTCTCGCTCACGTCGCGTTCCGTCCGCGCGCTGACCACGACATGGGCGCCCGCGTCGGCGAGGGCTTCCGCGATCGCACGTCCGATCCCTTTCGTGCTTCCGGTGACGATGCAGACTTGCCCGCTCAAGTCTGGCATATCCTATCCTCCACGTCGACAACCCTTGACCGGCCCAACGAGCACCACCGCGTGCTGCGCGATTGCCGGCGCGGGCAGCGGTTTGGTAACATAGCGAACTTGCCCGTGCGGGGCAGGCGGCACCAGGGCTCGCGGGCCGGGGCCGGGGCCGGGGCAGAGCCGGGCGGGCACGACGCTGCCGCGGGTACCGCGGGCGTTACAGGCTCCTGACAGGGAGCACGAGGACCCATGGGCGACACGAAGGTGGCCGTCGTCACCGGCGGGGCGGTGCGCCTGGGCAGGGCGATCACCCTTGGGCTCGCGCACGCCGGCTACGATGTCGTGATCAACTATCACCGCTCCGGCCGCGCGGCGGATGCGGTGGCCGCGGAGGTGCGCGCCCTGGGCCGCCGGGCCGAGCTCGCCCACGGCGACGTGGCCTGCACGCGAGATGTGGAGGCGGTCGTCGGGCGGGCACGCGAGCTGGGGCGCCTCGACCTCCTCGTGAACAACGCGTCTCTATTCGAGGCGAGGCCCCTGCTCGAGATCAGCGAGGAGGAATGGGACCGAGTGCTCGGCGTGAACCTGAAGGGACCGTTTCTCATGGCGCAGGCGGCGACCCCGCTGCTCAGGGAAGCGCGGGGATGCATCGTCAACATCGTGGATCTCTCCGCGTTCCAGCCCTGGCCGCACTTCGCGCACCACGCGGTCTCCAAGGCCGGCCTGCTCCACCTCACCCGCGTGCTCGCGCGCGCCCTCGGCCCCGAGATCCGCGTCAACGCGGTCGCGCCCGGCCCGGTGCTGCCGCCCGACCGCTACCCGCCCGAGCAGATCGAGCGCTCGCGGCGGGCCACCGTGCTCGGGCGCTGGGGCTCGCCCGAGGACGTGGTCCGCGCCGTCCTTTTCCTGGCCGACTCGCCCTATATCACCGGAGAGGTTGTCGTGGTGGACGGAGGACGCCTGCTCACCTGAGCGGCCGCGTGGCGCCGAATGGACCGCGGCCACGGCGTCGCCCAAGACCGCCCCCCGGCGATGGCCCGCAAGAGCGGCGATTCGAGGCGGCGGCGGAGCTCAGGGCTCGTCACGTCACCCGCTCTCCCGCCACCCCGCTGACCCGCTCCCTGAGTTCCGTGATCTCCTTCTCCGCCGCCATCACGGCCGTGGTCGCGTCACCCACCGCCGTGGTGATCTGTCGCACGAGCTGGCTGCGCACGTCGCCCGCAGCGAACAACCCCTCGAGAGACGTCTCCATGCGGTTGTCCGTGAGCAGGTAGCCCACGGCATCGTGATCCGCATGCTCCTTGATGAGGTGCACGTTCGGTGAGAAGCCCACGAAGACGAAGATGCCGGTGACCGCGAGCTCGCGAGTCGGGCCCACACCCTCGAAGTCGTACTCGCCATCGGGCCGGCGCGTGCCCTGGAGGATCAGCCGCTTCACGCCCGTCCCGTCGCCCTCGATCGCCTTCACGACCGTGTTCCAGATCACCTCGATCTTCGGGTTCCGCAGCGCACGCTCCTGGATCACCTTCTGCGCGCGGAACGCGGCCCGGCGATGGATAAGGTAGACCCTCTTCCCGTAGCGGGTCAGGAACTCGCCCTCCTCCACCGCGGCGTCACCGCCGCCCACCACCGCGATGACCTCGTCCTGGAAGAACGCCCCGTCGCAGATCGCACAGTAGCTCACGCCCCGCCCCGCCAACTCCACCTCGCCCGGCACACCCAGCTTGTTCGCCGTGCCACCGGCCGTGAAGATCACGGTGGGCGCCAGGTACACGCCGCCGGACTCGCACTCGACGATCCAGCGCTCGAAGGGGTCCGACGCCCCCGGGTTGCGACGGATCGCCGTCACCACGTCCGTGACGAATTCCGTCCCGAACTTCTGGGCGTGCTTCGTCATGAGCTCCGCCAGCTCCATGCCGCCCACGTGCTCGAAGCCGGGATAGTCTTCGATGTCCTTCGTGTTGAGGAGCTCGCCGCCCGGCAGTCCCCGCTCGATCACCACCGCGTTCAGCTTCGAACGCCCGGTGTAGAGGGCGGCAGTGAGACCGGCCGGACCCGCCCCCACGACGATCGTGTCGTATCGCTTGCTCATCCCATTCCCTTCCGTCTTGCTATGTCTCGCCCCCACCCCCAGGGCGTCGGGACTCCGGCGATGGGGCTCCTCCTGCCAAGGGCGCTCGCCGCGAGGCGATGCCCCGGGCTGCCACGCACAACCCGTGCCCCCCCTTCGATCCAGAGGCGCAACACCTGGGGACCGGGCGGGGTTCCGACGCGCTGGCCGCTATCGCCCCTGGAAGATCTTGAGGTGCGTCGAATGCCCGGGGTTCACCCGCGCCTTGGGATCGACGTAGTGGACCGCGTGGTTCACCGCGATCGCCGCCTCGCCGAAGCCCGTGGCGATGAGGTCGAGCTTACCCTCGTAGCCGACGCCATCACCGGCGGCGAACACCCCGGGGATCGACGTCTCCATGGTGGAACTCACGCGGATACGGTGGCCGTCCAGCTCGATCCCCCAGCGCTCGAGGGGCCCCAGGTCCGGCTTGAAGCCCAGCAGCGCCAGGACCACGTCCACCACGAGGGTCTGCTCGCTGTTCTCGCGCCGATTGTCGTAGACGGTGACCCGCTCGACCTGGCTGTTCCCCTGGATCTCCTTGACCTCGTGGTGGATGAGGACGTCGAGCTCGCCCGCCGACTGCGCCGCCCTGAGGAGCTCGACGCTCCGTTCGTGGGCACGGAACGCGTCCCGCCGGTGGACCAACGTGAGCCGGGACGCCCGATCCTTGAGCGCGAGTGCCCAATCGACCGCCGAGTCGCCGCCACCCACGATCAGCACCCGCTTGCCTCGCAGCGCCTCCGCGTCCCGGACCGCGTAATAGACGCCCCGGTCCAGGAGCTCCTCATAGCCCGGCACCTCCAGCGGGCGAGGGGTGAAGGCTCCTTTCCCCACGGCGATCACGACGGTATGCGTGAGGTAGCGGCCGCGGCGTCCGACCAGCACGAACGACCGATCCCGCCGCTCCAGCTCCAGGATCTCCTCGTCGAGCACCACCTCCGGGTTGAACTGGAGTCCCTGCTGGATGAGCTGGAGCGCGAGATCCTTCGCCAGGATCTTCGGGAAGCCGCCTACGTCGAAGATGTACTTCTCCGCATACAGGGCCGTGAGCTGGCCGCCCAGCTCGGGCAGCGAATCCACGATGCGAGCACTCACGCCGCGCATCCCGGCATAGAACGCGGCGAACAGGCCGGTAGGCCCTCCTCCGAGGATCGTCAGGTCCCGGTGCTCGTGTTCGATCCGTTCGCTCAACTCCTCGACTCCTCCACTCCCGGCGCGCATCGCCGCGGCCGCCATCCTCGCAGTCCGGGGAAGCAGCACGCCATAGACTTCTGTTTACCCTCGCTCCGCGCACGGGGTTCGACGGCCAGGCCGCTGGCGCCGCCCCGCCCGACAGCCGCCAGTTATTCCGCCCGGGCCTCCGCCACACCCCCGCTCCCCCCGGTCCCGCCCCGATAGAGCATCGACTCGCGGTAGCGCTTCACCCCGCGGATCACGAGCAGCTTTATCAGCACGGCGAGGGGGATTGCGATGAGCAGCCCGACGAAGCCGAAGAAGAAGCCCCCCACGCTGAGTGCGAGGATCACCCACACGGGGTGGAGCCCCACGGACTCGCCCACGATGCGCGGGCTGATCACGGTGCCCTCCAGCACCTGAACCAGCCCGAAGACCAGCACCACCTTGCCCAGCGAGAGCAGCACGTTACCGCTCACCAGCGCGATGAGCACGGCAGGAACGAGGCTCGCGATCAGGCCCAGGTAAGGAACCACGTTGAAGGCCGCCGCCACGACGCCGACCAGCCCCGCGTGGGGGAAGCGGAGCATCCAGAGGCCGAGCCCCGTGAGGGTCCCGATGATGAGGGCCACCGTCAACTGGCCGCGCAGGTAGCGGGACAGCAGACGGTCATACTCCCTCGCGAAGCCGACCATGACCTCCCGCCGCTCCCGGGGGAGGAGCTCCGCGAGCCGCACGGTCAGCCGGTCGTAATCCCGCAGCAGGTAGAAGGTGAGGATCGGCGTGAGGACGACATAGCCGAGCACGGTGAGCGCTGACCCGAGGCCGCGCCCCAATCCGAGAACGGCGGCCCACGCTTTCCGGGCGATGGCCTCCTTTCGTGTCTCCAGGAAAGCGATGACGCTTTCGGGCTCGACGCGGCGCAGCCGCTCGATCCAACTCCGCTCATCCACGATCGGCAGATCGAGGCGGAGCAGCCGTTCCTCCATGAGGGCCAGCCAGTCGCCGACGCGTTTCACGATCAGCGGCGCCCGGTCGATGAGCCGCGCGACCTCCTCTCCCAGCGCGGGCACCACCACGAGCGCCGCCACCACCATCGCGCCCAGGGCAGGGAGCGCCAGGAGCACCACGGCGATGGAGCGGGCGACCCCTCGCGCCGCGATGCGGTCCACCGCTGGGTCCAGGATGTAGGCGAGGACGAGGGCCAGCACGAACGGCGCGAGCAGGAATCCCGTCGTGTCCAGCACCCACAGCAGCGTGAGGATGGCGGCCACCGTGATGACGAGCGCGTGGCCCGGCCGGCCCCGGAAGGGCAGAAGGAGCGCCACCAGCAGCCAGAAGAGAACGAACGGCGAAAGGATCGCTCGCAGACTGTAGAGGAACGCCGCCAGCACGAGCACGGCGCCCGCCGCCTGTGCGGCCCGCCACGGCGACTCCGGCGCCTGTCCGCTCACCCGCTCACCCGCTCCAAAACCTTCGCGGCCTTGCGAAGCACCCCGCGCGTGTTGTCATAGCTGATCTTCCGGATCGCCGCAGGGATCGGAAGCCAGCGGCACTCCGTGATCCCTTCGCCGACCTCGGGGAGGGGGTCGCCGCGCTCCGAGCGCATGAGATAGAACACGCAGAACTTGTGGATCAGCTCGTCCCCGACGCGGAAGTACCAATCGATCGTGCCCAGGAGGGGACCCAGCTCCAGATCGTCGATCCCCGTCTCCTCCCGAACCTCCCGCAGCGCCGCCGCCGCCGCGTCCTCCTGCGTCTCCACGTGCCCTTTGGGCAGCCCCCAATTCCGGTACGGGTCACGAATCAGGAGCACGTGCGGCTCGCCGCCGCTCACGGTACGAGCCACGACGCCGCCGGCGCTGCGTTCCCGGCGCGCCGCGCGGCGCGCGGGTCGCTGCCGCGCGCGCGGGCTCATCGCGGTAGCGGCGTGCCCCAAAGAGGGGCACAGCGGCCCGGTCCCAAGCGCGACGACGCCCGCGCCCCACCCTGGCGGCCAGCCGCAGCACGACGGACCGGAATCCCCTTTCGCGGCACGTTCAGAATACGCGCAGCTTGATGTAGCGCTGCGGGTTCTTCCGCAGGTCCGCAAGCAGGCTCTGCAGCTCGTCGAGCGCCTGCTCCGCACGCACGTAGAGTAGCGAGTCGCCGATCAGGCGTCCGAGCCCGCCCTGGCCCGACTCCAGCTGCGCGGTCAGGCGGTCGATGCGCGCGAACGTCGAGTCGATCGTCGCCAGCGTGCCCTCCAGCTCGTCCACCGCGGAGGCAAGGTCCGATGTCAGCCGGTCCACGTGGCTCGCCGCGGAGCGGGCGTGCAGGACCAGGCTGTCCACGTCGCCGGACGCGATCGTGACCTCCAGTCGCTGGAACGTGCGGTTGGCCACCTCCGCGGCATCGCCGATCTGCCCCGTCGTCTCCCTGAGCGTCGTCGCCAGCTCGTCCAGCGTCGTCGCCTGCTGCTCCACCAGCCGGGTGAGCTGCTCGCTCACCTCCTGAATGTTCTCGATGGCCCGCCGGACGTTCAGCGCGGTCTCCTCCGTGAACGCCAGCTCGACCCGGTCCGTGAGCACTGCCAGGTTCTCGGCGATCTGCTCGGCGACCGCAGTGAGCTGCGAGATGTCGGGCAGTGCATAGCCGGGCAGTACGCTCGGATCCGAAGACCCCTCGTATTCCAGATGGGGGTATCGGGAGCGCGGCAGGATCTCCGCCTGCCAGTCGCCGAACAGCGACTCGGGCGACAGGAGCACGACCGGATCCGCCGGGAGCTCCACGTCCGCATCCACGCGCATGGACACGATCACGGCGCCGCCACCCGGCTCCACCGCGATCTGCTCCACGCGCCCGATGCTCACGCCCCTCAGCTTCACGTTGTTCCCCTCGGTGAGCTGACCGATCTCGCGCAGGCGCGCCTGCAGGTCCACCGTCCTCTGCCCCCAGTAGGCGCCCTGGAGCCACAGCGTGCCCACCAAGACGACCGCCGCGCTCACGACGATGACCGCGCCGACCACGACCTCGTTCCGCCGCGTCACACGTCCTCCCCGATGAGCTCGGGCCGCCCTTCAATGAAACCGCGGACCACCGGATCCTCGGACCGCCGGATCTCGTCCGACGTCCCCACGAAACGCACCTTGCCCTGGTACAGCATCGCGATGCGGTCCGCGATGCGATACGCGTCCTCCATGTCGTGGGTGATCACGAGACCGGTCACGCCCAGCTCGTCCTTCATGCGAAGGATCAGCCGGTCGATCACGGTCTTCGTCACCGGATCCAGACCCGTCGTCGGCTCGTCGTAGAGCACGTACTTCGGATGTGTCGCGATGGCGCGGGCGAGCCCCGCCCGCTTCTTCTGGCCACCGGAAAGCTCCGCAGGATAGCGCTCCTCGAAGCCTGCCAGATCGACGAGCGCCAGCGCCTCCCGCACACGCTCCCGGATCTCCTCCTCCGTCATCCCCGGGATCCGCCGCAGCCCCATCCCCACGTTCTCGCCCACGCTCATGGAGTCGAAGAGCGCGGCGAACTGGAAGACATAGCCGACCCTGCGCCGTAGCTCGTAGAGCTCGCTGCGCGAGAGCTCGGTCACCCGCTCCCCGTCCACCCACGCCTCCCCGGAATCGGGGATCAGCAGCCCCACGATGTGCTTCAGCGCAACCGACTTGCCCACGCCCGACTGCCCGATGAGCGCCATGGTCTCGCCTTCCTGCACTTCCAGCGAGAACCCCTGGAGAATCTGCTTGTCAGCGAACGACTTGTGGATGTCCACGAGCCGGATGCTCATAGCAGCACCGCGGCCCAGAAGGCATCCAGCACGAGAATCACCATGCTGGAGGCCACCACCGCACGGGTCGTGGCGCGGCCCACGCCCTCCGCACCACCCAGGGTCGCGAAACCATAGTAGCAGCCCAGCAACGTGACCGTCAGCCCGAACGACGTCGCTTTGATGATGGAGAAGCGCACGTCGAACGGCTCGAAGAAGAGCTTGAGCCCGCGGACGAACTCCTCCGTGGACATGTCGAGCATGTAAAGCGAGGTCACCCACCCGGCCGTGATGCCGATGGCGTCCGCGAGCATGGTGACCACGGGGAACATGATCGTCCCCGCCAGGACCCGGGGCACGACCAGGTAGGCCACCGGGTCGTACGCCAGCGTCTCCAGGGCATCGATCTGCTCGGTCACGCGCATGGTGCCGAGCTCGGCCGCGATGTTGGCGCCCACGCGACCCGCCAGCGCGAGCCCCGTCAGCACGGGCCCCAGCTCCAGGATCATCGTCTTGCCGACCAGCGTGCCCACGAAGTAGATCGGCACTGCGCCCGTGAACGTGTAGGACGCCTGCAGCGCGAGCACGATCCCGGTGAACGTGGCGATGAACAGGGCGATCGGCACCGACTCCACGCCGATGCGCGCCATCTGGACCACCAGCAGCCGCCCCCACGTCGCCGCGTCCCGCGTGGCGCGCACCGTGCTCGCGCTCAGGGCGCCGAACCGGCCCAGCCCCGCGGCCGCATCGAAGGCATAGCGGCCCACCGAGCCGAAGAACGCGGCGATAGGCTTCGTCATGGCGAGCAACATAGGACGCGCGGCGCCGAGGTCGCTAGTGCACCCGACCGCAAGTACGGCCGCATTCGAGCGCCAAAGCGCCGCTCCAGCGAAAAGCGACGACGAGGAAATCGCAGCGCCTGTTCGAGGTGGATTGACGCTGCTGGAGTGGATCGAGCGGCGCTCGCATGCACGCGCATCTACGCCGCGCAGCACTCGCAGGTCGCTGACCTGCTAACCTGCGGTACCCCGGCGGGCGGCCACGAAGCGGATCTCCGTCACCGCCGGCGCCTCGCCCAGCTCTGCGGCCAGCGCATAAAAGCGGACGAGCCCGGCCAGCACGCCCTCATCCAGCTCGTAGCGCAGCGAGCCCCAGTAGCGGAGCAACCAGTCGGCCGGGCGGCGCAAGCGGCTCGCGTGCCGCCGGGCAAGCTCCTCGGCGTGGGCCAGAAAGAAAGCACGCGACTCCCGCAGCCGCTCGGCGAGTCCCTGGAGCTCCTCGTCCCGCTCTTCGCCGCACCCCGTCTGCCACAGGGCATAGACGAACGGCAGTTCCGTCCAGTCCATCCAGGCGTGACCCAGGTCGGTGAAGTGGCGAGGGCTCGCCTCGCGCCGGTCCAGCGCCGGATCGCCGATCCAGAGGGCCGCGTCCACGCCTCGGGCGAACGGATCTTCACGGCGCTGGTCGAACCACAGGTAGGAGGCGCGCACGCCCCAGCGCAGCTCGAGGAGGATGCGGGTGAGGACCACGGAGGTGGCGGATGCCGTCGGCACCGCGACCGTCACCGCGCCCAGCTCCGCGGGCCGCGCATCCGCTTCCAGCAGGATGCTCCACGCTCGCCCCACCGACGCGATGGCGAAACCCTCCAGCACGCGGTAGCGCTCGGCATGGCGCGCGTACTCGATGCTCGACGCCGGTGCCACGTCCACGCGGCCCAAGGCCAGCAACGTGTTCAGTTCAGCGGGCGTGCCCTGGACGAGCTCGACCCCCGCCGGCGGCCCGCAGTCCAGGAAAGCCGCGTGCACCGGAAACACATTCGCGTACGCGATATCGCCAAGGCGTACCATGCCACTCGAAGCCGGAACCGGGACAACCCGCGCCACGAAAACCGGCGCAAGCTAGGCGCTGGACGGCGCCTCGGTCAATTCGCGCCCGCCGCAACCGTATCGTCACCCGGCGCGCGTAGCGGAAGCTGGACAGCGAAGAGCGCGCCGGACTCCGGGCGCCGGCGCGCCCCCACGCGCCCGCCGTGCGCCTCGACGATCGTTCGGCAGATGGGAAGCCCCAGCCCCATACCCTTGCGCTTCGTGGTCACGAACGGCTCGAAAACGGAGCGCGCCTGGTCCGGTGTCAGGCCGGGACCGTTGTCCGCACATAGAAGACCGCGAAGATCAACCAGGCGTGACGGAGCGGGGCGGCCATGCGCCCCCGCCAGCGCACGAGCAACGCCGCGAGCTCCGCCGCCAGCACGACCTTCCCTGCCAGCGCGGCAACGCGCGGCACGAGTTCCCATTCCACGCGCTGCGATGGCCCCAACGGCGGTCAGGTGTCGCCGCCGTTGGGCGGAGGCATGTCGTTCTCGAGCGTGAAAACGATCTCCTCCGACCCCGGATTCGGCGACGACACCGTGTACGCGACCCGCACTCGCTTCACCGCGCGGTTCCGGTCCGTGACCGCGATCTCGAAGTCGAGATCCTGCTCCGGAGAGGTGATGCGGGTGCGCACGCGCTCGCCAGGGTCCGCCTGACGCCCGGGCGCCGGGTTCCTGAACAGCGTCATGGTAGACTGGCGCCCGCTCTCCAATCCCCGGGTCACCTTCACCAGACGCAGCCAGTCCGGCTGGTAGCTGATCGCGTACCGGTGCCCGCGCTGGTCGGTCCCCGTACCCTCACGATTGTGCCGTGCCATCGCCGCCTCCGCATGACGGGAAAAACGGGAATTTTCGCCGCGCTCCCCGAATGTTTACCCGCCCCGATTTGTTGTCAAGTTTCATGCAGCCGGAGGCCGCAACGCCGCCGAGCGTCGCGGGATGGAGCGAGTCGCCCTGCGGGGAATCCGCGGTTATAATCGCACGGGAACCGGAACGAACGTGAGCAAAAAAAACACGATCGCCACCCAACCCAGTGCCCGCCGTCCCGGGCCCAACGCCGGCGCGTCCTGGAGTACGCGCGGATGGCCGAGCCGCCCGCGTCCCAGAACGACGGCCACGGCGAGCCAGAGCCACCACCCCCACCAGAGCCAGCCCAGCGGCACCAACAGGAAGAGAAGCGCCGTCGCCACCCAGCGCTGTCTCTCGCCCGCTACCGCGTACAGAATGTGACCGCCGTCGAGCTGCCCCAGAGGGAGAAGGTTGAGCGCCGTCACGAAGAGGCCCAGCCAGCCCGCGAAGGCCACCGGGTGAAGTACGATGGCGCTGCCTGCCGCGGCCGCACTGGGCAGTGGCGCCAGGAGCGCGAGCAGGAGCGAGTTCCCGATCCAGAGAGGCTCGCCCGCGAACGGGATCACGAACGGCGTAACGGGGTCGCCGCCCACCGGCGCTACGTGGGACATCCGGAAGCCGATCAGCAGCACGGGGATGGAGACGAGAAAGCTCGCCGCCGGCCCCGCGACCCCCACATCCAGCAGGATTCGGCGGTTGATCACCGGAGAACGCACGCGAATGAAGGCACCCAGCGTCCCCACCACCGAGAGGTAGGGCGGAAACGGGATAAAGTACGGAAGCGTGACCCGCAGCCGGTGTCGCCGCGCCGCCACGTAATGCCCGAACTCGTGGGCCAACAGAATGGCCAGAAGCGTGACCGCGAAGGGCGCGCCCCGCGTCAGCGCGACCCAGTCCACCCCTGTCGGGACCGGCAGCCAGACTGGACCCAGCCCTACCGGCACGGCTCGCAGTGGGTCCACCCCCTCCAGCAACGCGCCCGCCGCCAGCGTCGTGAACAGCGTGAGCAGGAGGAGCACGCCATGAAGGACCACCCGCGGCGACCGGTCCGGCCCCAGCGGACGCACCAGCGCAAGCTCCGTACGGTCCGGCAGCCGCACCGCGTACCACGGACCTTCCCACGCCTCCACCACCCGCCGCACCTCCGGGTCGCCCAGGTCGACCCCCGGGCGTAGCTCCCCGTGAATGATCTCGTCCCGCGGCGCCGCGGTGATGCGATAGCTGGCGAACAGCTCGATCCAGTCCCCCGCGTCCGGCACGCCTTCCGCTCCCCGGCCTCCGCCGCGCGGCGGGGCGCCACCGCGCTCCCCTCGGCGCCCCTTGACCCTGCGGCGGCTGGCCTTTAAGTTCTCGCTGAATCCTCAGACAGGTTTAGAACCGGCCGGACGAACGCATCGGCGTCGTTAGGCCTGAGCGCCTACCCAAGTCATTTCCGGTTCTTCTTGAGGCCAGACCGATGGTCGGATTCCCGCTGAGCGCCCGCGGAAGCGGCGGCGTTTCAGCCGATTCTCCACCGTGCCTCTGCGAACGACGGAGCGTGTTGTGGACATTACCGAGCTGAAGAGCAAGTCAATCCCCGAGCTTCACCAAATGGCGGAGGAGCTGAACATTCAGAACTACTCGGGGCTCCGCAAGCAGGATCTCATCTTCCGCATCGAGCAGAGCCTGCTGGACAGCGATGTGATTCTGCGCGGCGAGGGTGTGCTTGAGATCCTGCCGGAAGGCTACGGGTTCCTCCGCTCCCAGGACTGGAATTACCTGTACGGGCCCGATGACATCTACGTGAGCCCGTCGCAGATCAAGCGGTTCGACCTTCGCACGGGCGACACGGTAATGGGTCAGGTCCGGCCACCCAAGGAGGGCGAGCGCTATCTGGCCCTTCTGAAGGTCGAGCTGGTGAACGGGGAGGACCCGGAGAAGGCGAAGCATCGGATCGGGTTCGACAACCTGCGGCCCCGCTACCCCGAGGAGCGCATCACGCTGGAGAACAAGGCAGGTGATCTCTCCATGCGGCTGGTCGACCTGATCGCGCCCATCGGAAAGGGACAACGCGGCCTCATCGTCTCGCCGCCGAAGGCGGGGAAGACGATCCTGCTACAGAAGATGGCGAACTCGATCCTGGAGAACCATTCGGAGATCCATCTCATCGTGCTGCTCATTGATGAGCGCCCCGAGGAAGTCACGGATATGGAGGAGCACGTGGACGCCGAGATCATCAGCTCGACGTTCGACGAGCCGGCGGAGCGCCACACCCAGGTCGCCGAGATGGTGCTCGAAAAGGCGAAGCGCCTGGTGGAGCACGGTCGCGACGTGGTGATCCTCCTGGACTCCATCACCCGGCTGGCGCGGGCATACAACACGACCGTGCCGCATTCCGGAAAGATCCTGTCCGGCGGCGTGGACGCGAACGCGCTCCATAAGCCGAAGCGCTTCTTCGGTGCCGCGCGCAACATCGATGGGGGCGGCTCGTTCACCATCATCGCCACCGCGCTCATCGAGACCGGAAGCCGCATGGACGAGGTGATCTTCGAGGAGTTCAAGGGCACCGGGAACCAGGAGCTCGTTCTGGACCGGCACATCGCGGACAAGCGCATCTTCCCGGCCATCGACATCAACCGGTCGGGCACGCGGCGCGAGGAGCTGCTTCTGAGCGACATGGAGCTGAACCGCATCTACCTGCTCCGAAACTTCCTCTCCGACATGCCGCCGGCCGAAGCCGTCGAGTTCCTGCTGGACCGCCTGCGGCGGGTGAAGACGAACAAGGAGTTCCTCGATTCCATCGCCACGGGGCAGTAGGCCCCCAGTAGGCCCCCGTCCCCTGGATCCCCACCAGCGCGTGAGCGCGTGAGCGCGCGAGCGCGCGGGACCACTGCGGCGCCGCTCTCTGGAAGCAGCGAGCCCTGCCGAAGCGATCTCCAGCAGGGCTCGTCGTTTTCTGCCGCCGCGGTCGGGATGCGGTCTCACCCGCTCACAACCGGGGAGGCGAGGAAGGGCGGGGCTACTCGCTGATCACCGCCGCGTAGCGCGGGTTGACGACCAGCTTCTCGCCCTCGAAGACCTTGCGGTCCCACGGGAAGATGACCGTGGCATCCGTCTCCAGGGCGTAATAGTCGGGCTTATAGCCCGACGGCCGCGCGAAGCTCGTGGCGGTCCGGACCTCGGCGGGGCGGAGCTCGCGGATGGCGGCCAGCGCCAGGCGCAGCGTCTCGCCCGTGGTGCAGATCTCGTCCACCAGGAGCACCCGCTTGCCCGCGGCCTGCGGTGGCGCGGCCGAGAGGAGCGTAGGCCGCCGGCGCACATCGTCGCCGACCCGCCGCGAGATCTTGATGGAGAAGAAGTCCAGGCCCAGGATCGACGCAATCACCGCACCGGGAATGACGCCGGCCTTCGCGATGCCGACCACGATCTGCGGATTGTAATCGCGAGCCACGCGTAAGGCGAGCGCCCGGCACAGCTCGCCGAACATCTCCCAGGACAGGTCCAGGAACTGCTCGCCGGCGGCATCCGCCGGGAGGGGCATCCGTGTAGCCATGGCTCTCTCCGCGCCTCGGACGGTGAGCGGATGTAAAAGCTATCCTCAGGCGGCGGGCGGGGCAACCGTCAGGCGAATCTCGCGCCTCGCCGGCTCACCGCCGCCCCGTTTGACGGCGGCGCACGCGCCTCGCATCCTGCTTCGCATCCTGCGCTCAGACCGCCCCGGCGCGGCAAGGAGGCTACGGTGGATCGGACGCTTCAGGACACGGCGGACGCTGCGCTCGAGCGAGCGATCCGCGATCGGGGAGCCCGCGATCCCCGGGACGCGTGCCGTGCGCTTCTCAGGCACGTGCGGGCTCGGGACCGCGAGGCCTACGAGCGGGCTGTCGCTTACTACGAGGAGACGCTCGTTCCCACGACCGCGTCGGGCGAAGCGGAGCCGCTCGAGGCCTGGCTTGACTACGCGCGCCTCGTCGCGCGCACCGCAGCCCCCGGGCGCACTGTCGAGATCGACGGCGCCGGCGTCGCCCGGGACTGCGTGCCCCCGATCCCGCCGGACCGCCTCGTGCTCCATCTTCCCGACGGTGGCGACCCGCCCGCTCTGCTCGTAGCGCAACCCGCCACCATGACGCCCGCCCAGGAAGCGACCTGCGATCTCCTGCTCGGCGGACGCGTGACGCTCAGGGAAGCGGGCGAGCGGGCGAGCGGGTGAGTGCTCCTGGTGCCCCGAAAGAGCGAGCCCTGTCGAATGGATCCCGGCAGGGTTCGCCGCTCACCGGCTGCCGCCAACCGACACCAGGGCGCGCGTCGCCCACGCGCCGTGGCGCCCCTGGACGGCAAGCGCGGGGTCCGAGGACCAGAAGGGGAAACGAAGATCTAGGGTAAGGGAGCCGCTCAGCGTCGCGCGGAGTCCAAGGCCCGCGTCCGCCAGCACTCGGGTATCGCGCGCAGGGAGGGGACACGGCGCGGCTTGCGTGGCAGCCCCGGGGCCGCGGGTCGCCGGGACCGACCCCGCGCCTCTCCAGGAAGCCCCGTCCTCGGCCGCGCGGCACGCCGCCGCGAGGCCGGCCCACCCCGCGTCCGCGAACGCGGTAGGCCCGAGCTTCATGCCACCGGTGACCACGAGCGGAACGCCCATCTCGAGACTGCCGGCGACGAGGGCGTCGGCGGCGAGGACCGGATCGAAGCCACGCAGGTTGCCGTCCCCCGGGACGTGGACCCAGGGAGTCCCGTCCACGAAGAGCGATCCCGCGCTCCGCATCCACGGGTTGCCGACGAGCTCGTACGGGCCCGCGCCCGCCAGATAGAAGAGCCGCTCCCGCGGAACGGCAGGATCACGAGGCCCTCCCCCTCCACCGGCGCCTGCGTGGTCAGGCCGGAACCCACCGGCCACCCCCGCGAACAGGCGGCCGCCGAGCCACGCGCCCGACCCGGATCGCCGCTCCGCGCCCACGCTCCCGGAGCCGCGAGCATAGACCACTCCCCGCGTGCTGGCTCCCGCCGCCAGCCCGAGATCCAGCACGACCCCGCCGCCGGCGCGAGTCCGCTCCTCTTGCCAGACGGCTCCCGCCTCGACGGTCGTCGCGCGTACCGGCTCCCAGCGCAGCACGCGCAGGAAGTCCGGATCGTACACGTGCGCCACGGAGGCAAAGAGGCGCCCTCGCCTGCGGAGCCGCGACTGCGGGGGTCGGCTGAAATCGGTCTCGCCGGAGACCCGCGCCCACACCCGCCCTTCGCCCACCAGGCCCTCCGCGCGGAGATCGGGCCGCGGCCGGCCGAGCAGGATCGGGTTCTCGATCGTCACGTGGGCACTCCCGAAGTCGCCCTGGCCGGCATCCAGGCCGAGGACACCCACCCGCAACGCGGGGGCGCCAACCCGTATCGTGGAGCGGGCCACCGTACCCATGTAGCTGGTCCGGCGCTCCAGGCCCAGCACCAGCCCACCGGCGTCGTTCGCCCAGACCAGCGGAAAGTAGCCCACGGCAAGCCGATCCCGGTACGCGGGCAGCGGTCGCAGCGGGCTCGCCCAGCCCCCAGTCCGCGGAGCCGAGCGGAAGAGACGAAAGAGCCGGGGCTGCCAGCGGTTGTTAAGCGCGTTCCAGTCCAGGACGCGGCCGTCAGGATCCAGCTCGATCCGCTGAGGCCGCTCCCGCGTTCGCACCACGACCCGCTCTGACCGCGCCCGTCCTGGCACCACTGTGTCCACCGGCTCGCCGCCCGCCCACACCCGCACCGGCACCGGCATGACGAGCTCGCCCAGCCGGCGCACCTCGAACCCCACGCTCCATCCGCCCTCCGGCCCGGGGCTGAGCGAAACGTCTCCCATGGCATAGTCCAGCAGGCCGATCCCGTGCAGCCACTGGCCGAAGAACCAGTCGAGATCGAGGCGCAGCACCTCCTCCGCGGTCCGCCGGAACACGTCCTCGTCCACGTGCCGCAGCCGGAACCGCTCGTAGTAGATGCGGAGGAACCGCACGAATGCGTCGCGGCCCACGAGATCACGAAGCATGCGCAGCACGAGGGCGCCCTTCGTGTAGACCATGCCGTTGTAGACCGCCGGCTCCGCGTACTCCTCCGACGGCAGCGACACGGGCTGCGAGACCCCCGCGAGGTCCATGAGCAGGACGGTCGCCTCCGAGCCCAGCCACCACCCGCGGCCACCGCCGTGCTCCTCGAAGAACCACGCCGACTGGAACGAGGTGAACCCTTCATCCAGCCAGGCGTCGCGCCACTCGTTGTTCGCCAGGATCCCGTACACGTAGAGATGCCCGACCTCGTGCAGGATCACGCTCTGGGAGGCGGAGCCGTTCATGACGAGCATGGGGAACTCGGTCCCGCCGCCCTCCAGCCGGTGGAGGTTCGTGACCTGCGGGTAGGGGTAGTCGCCGAAGATGGTGTCCAGCCAGGCGAGCGCCGTCGCGGTCCGCTGCACGGCGATCCCGCCGCCCCACTCCGGCTCGCCCCCGGGCCGGTACAGCACCCGGATGACCACGTCCTCGAAGCGGCCTTCCTCGTAGACATAGGCCGGGTCCACGGACCACCCGAAATCGTGGACGTCTTCCGCGTACCAACGCACGCGTTTCGTCCCGGAGGGCCGCGCCTCGCGCAGGAGCCCCAACGGCTCCTCCGGTCGGAGTGTGCGTGCCGGCCAGACACCGCAGATCCGTCGGCCCTCCCGCTCGACGCACGGCGGCCCGCCGCCCGCGCCGTACCATTCCCGCTGGTGCTCGATCCCGGCCACCCTCGCCGCCGCGCCGCGCTCCCACCCCGGATCACCGCTGACGGGCACGCCGGTCGCCCCCACGACCTGATCGTCCGCGAGCTCCAGCGTCACATCGAAGGTCGCGAACTCGCCATAGAACTCGCCCTGCGGGTACAGCGGATGCGGCTGCCAGCCGAACCGGTCGTAGACCGCCACTTTCGGGAACCAGTGCGCGAAGTCGTAATGGCGGCCGCGCCGGCCCTGGCGACGCGGCAGCGTCGAGAGCCGCGCCCGCCAGTCAAGATTCACCACCAGCGCCTCGCCCGGCGCGAGCGGCCGCGGCAGGCGAAAGGCGGCCACCGTCGAGTCCGGCGCATAGGGATAGCGTGGCGGCACCGCTACACCGTCGAAGGTTACCGTCCCCAGCCGCTCGTACGCGTGATCGTCAGGACCGAGGTCCTGGAATCGCCGCACGCCCAACTCGAGCTCACGGCGCGCCCAGAGCGAGTGCGCCCGGAACGCGTTGAGATAGAGATGCAGGTAGAAGTCGGTCAGCGTATCGGGAGACGCGTTCGTGTAGCGCAGCCGTGCCCGGCCCTGAAGAGCGGCCGCGGACTCCTCGAGGCGCGCCTCGATCCGGTACGTTACGCCCTGTTGCCATGAGCCGCGCGCGACTTCCCGGAGCAATGCCGCCGTCGCCGCCTCGTCGAGGTGCGAACGCGGGCTGCCGGCGGGAGCGGAGGAGCGATCAGCGGCCACTCCGCTCACGACCGATGCATGGAGGAACGCCGCGGCGAGAAGCGCGCCCCGAATCGGCGCGGGCGAGCGTCCGCTTCCTGGGGACCCTAGAATCCCGTCAACCCGAACTGGCGGGTGAACTTCAAGATGAACGCCCGGTTCAGCGGACCCTCACGCGGCCCCGTCCCGCGCGCCTCGTTGTAGACCAGGAACAGCCCTGTTCCGGCCGTGTTCAGCCAGCCGAAGCGCAGGTTCGACGACCAGGCATCGAACCGATCGCTGTACTGCACGAGGGACTGCACGAAGATGTGCGGCGTGAAGAAATAGCCCAGGCGCCAGGCCACGAGCTTCACGTCGAAGCTCCCTTCGGCCAGATCCAGCTTATCGTACGTAGCGCGCAGCGAGCCGCTCAGCGACGCCCCCCGCCGCACGGTGATCGTCGCGCCCGCGCCCCGACGGCGCCCCGACAGAAAGCCGGCCCAGTCCAGCGTGCCATCAAGGGAGACCGGCGCGCCCGGGTTGGTATTGTAGCGCCAGGCCAGATCGAAGTTGTCGTAGGTGCCGGGTGGCACCACGATGCCCGGCGCGACCTCGAACGGCGCCTTGAGCCCCTCCCGCGTGAAGTTCACCGCGGGACTGAAGAATGCGCCGTTCGCGAACTCGACATGGTTGTCGATGTGGAGCTGCCCGCTCTCCTGGAAGCCATCGAAGTCGAACCACCCCTTCCAGCTCGTGTGGGGACGCAGCTCGCGCAACCATGGCAGCGAGGACGGGCGGACCTTGTTGCCGACCCGAGCCTCGTAGAAGCGATAGCCGCGCCGGTCCAGGAATCCGGCCTCGGGGTTGAAGTCCTCGCCCACTTCAATCACCCGCGCCCAGAGCTCCCAGGCCCGCGTCTCATACGTAGCGCGCACGCTGTAGGCTCCGTCGTGACCCGTTCGCCCGGGTGTCTCCGTCTTCGCCACGTACGCGTCGATGGTGGCGGCGGCCCCGATCCCCAGCCGCCCGTCCAACCCGTACGTGCGGTTCCAGGCCCCGGAGCTGTCCGTGGTCACCCGACTCACGAAGATGCCCCCCACCCGAGACCGGCTCGGCAGCTCCCGCTGGAGCCGCGCCACCGAGTACGCGTTCTCCGGCTGCACCCCCGCTACATCGCCCGTGCGGATGTGGAGCGCCCCCACCGTGAGCCCCGCCACCTTCCCCGTGAGCCGCCCACCCCCCTGGATCGGAACCGGAACGCCCCCAGGTCCGATCCCCATCCGGCGGCTGAAGAACAGCTCCACGGATTGGGGCGTGCCCGCAGAGAAGAGGCCCGCATTCTCCAGAAAGAACGGGCGCTTCTCGGGAAAGAAAAGCGGAAACCGGGTGAGGTTCACCTGCTGATCGTCCACCTCGACCTGGGCGAAATCCGTGTTGTACGTGACATCCAGCGTGAGGCTCGGCGTAACCCCCACCTTGAGGTCACCACCCAGCTCCGTGGGATACCCGAACGCGTCTGCCGCCTCGTAGTCGCGCTGCGCGGACGCCAGTACGTACGGCGTCAAATACGCTGTACGATGGCCCGGGACCTCGAGCCCCCCCAGCGTACCCGCCCGTGACAAGCGGTAGAAGTCGAAGTTGCGGGGAACCCGGGACCAGAAGTCCACCTCGTTCTTCCGCCGGATCTGCCGCGACAGGTTGAGACCCCAGCGCTGCTCCCGCCCCCCTGCGTACCGCAGCGTCGTGAACGGAATCCGGAACTCCGCGTACCACCCACGCTCGTCCACGGACGTGGCCACCGTCCAGCTGCCGTCCCAGTTGACGTTGTACCCACCTCCCGATCCCGCCTCCTGCCGCATCCCCCGGCGCCGCACTTCACCGCCAACGCCCTCCTTCGAGACCTGCCCATCGTGCTCGATCCCCGCCGGATTCGTGGCGAACAAGAAGCCGTTTTGACGGTCAAGATACGTGTCCAGGATGACGGAGAACGCGTCACTGTTCTTGATGTCCGCGTCGCGAATCGCCTCACCCTGGACGATCCCCGCCGGATCGGAGTCGTACAGCCAGGCGGCCACATAGAGAGCCTCGTCGTCGAAGACGATCCGGACCTCGGTCCGCTCGGTCGGAGCCTCGCCCTCCCGCGGCTCGAACTGCACGAAGCCCTCGATCGCCGGGGTGAGCGACCACAACTCCTCGTCGAGCCTGCCGTCGATGACCGGCGTCTGCGACGCCCGCGCCGCCGCAGCCACCGGCGCCGCCCACGACGCATCACTGCCGGCCGACGAATCACTCGAATCCTGCCCCGCCGCCCGGCTCACGCCCACGAGGGACACCACCAGAACGATCGCCGTCCAGCCGCCGCGACGGCTCCTAGCGCTACTCATCCCTGTTGCTTCCCTGGATTCCTTGGGTCTCTGCCGGCTCGTGCGTCCAGGCGCCCACACCCTTCCCTCCGGCGCTTGCACCCCAGCGGCCCCGGAAAGTTGTCGCGCTCGAACGTCCACCTCGACCCGATCTCCGCCGCCCCACAGCGCGCGGGAAAGTACTCAAAGATGGACATCCGCCGCCCCGCAAACAAGGGCTCGGACCCCGGGATCGGAGCCCGGGAGACTCCGCGAGGAGGATGCTAGTTCCCGGCGATCACCGTCCCCATGAGGTTCGTCGGGGATGGGCCGCCCATCGGACTACAGATCCTGGGAGATACCTGGGGTTGGTTGTCGTGAGCCTGCGACAGGCGTCAACGAGGCAAGGGCTGTGCCCTTGGAGGGCGAAACCGAGGTAGTCCGAAGACCGGGCGAGAGTCTCCAGCTTGGGGGAGCGTGGGCTCGGGACGCTCGGGACCGATCGTGTTGACCGGCTCGTGGTTAGCCACTACCTCACGCTGGCCGACGCCGCCCGGGGCACGGGGCTTCCGTGCACGCCTCTTGCTGCGTAAACCGCGCCGGCGTGTGGAGCTTGGTGGACCGCCGACCACGCATGTGGCGAGGATACATCAACAGTGCGGCCGGTCGGGTGCCCCGGAGGTCGTATGGGAAACTCTTGGGGAACCCGGAATGCGCGTCCAAGGCCCCGGCGGTGAGCAGGCCCTGCCAAGACAGCATATGCTAGCCCGTCACCTGATATGCGACGCCCCACGCCCCCAGGCCCAGATGCGTCGCCAGCACGGGCGTGGCGGGCGCAGCCAAGACCTCCACCTCGCCGAACCGTGTCCGCAGTGCCGCGCCCACGCTCTCCGCCACGTCGGGACACCCCACGTGCACGACACCGAAACGGAGCCCGGCCGTGGCGGTCGGGATGCTGCGTTCGAGGTGCTCGAGCATCCGCGGAAGCACGTTGGCACGGCCCCGCGCCCGCCCCGCAGCGTGAACCCGACTCGCGGCGTCGACCGCCAGGATCGGCTTCACGTCGAGGAGTCCGCCGAGCCACGCCTTGCCGCGGCTCACGCGGCCGGAGGCCAGAAGCCGGTCGAAGGTGTCCACGGTGAAGAAAAGGCCAGAGCGGTCGCGCACCCGGCCGAGCTCCTCCGCGATCTCTCCGGCGCCCTGCCCCTGCTCCGCCAGCTCGGCCGCCCGCAGCACCAACAGCCCCTGGAGGAGCGAGGCGCCGCGGGAGTCCACCAGCCGAATGGGGGCATCCGCGAAACGGCGGGCAGCCGCCTCCGCCGAAGCGAGCGTCCCCGACAGCGACGCCCCCAGGATGACCCCTAGCACCGTCTCGCCATCGGCCGCCGCCCGCTGGAAGCCCTCGAGAAAAGCCGCCGGCGGTGGCTGTGACGTGCCCGGGTGCTCTCCGGCTCGAAGCAGCTCGACGAAGCCCTCCGCATCGATGTCCAGGCCATCGCGGAGCACCCGATCACCATAGACCAGCGACAGCGGAACGACATGGATGCCGTGGGCACGCACCACCGCCTCGGGCAGATCACAGGCGCTGTCCGTGACGATGCTGATCGGCCGCCGGGCCAGCGCTACATGGGCCGCCGCTGCGCGCGCTACCACAGCGTGCTGTACATGCATATCCTCGGCCTTGTGGGTCAGCAGGTGGCCCAGGGAGCGCAGATACGTGAAGACCGCGTCCGGCGCGTCCGTGTGCACGTGGACCTTGAGGACGTCCCCCGCACGAATGGCGATCAGCGAATCCCCGAGCCGGCTCAGTGCGTCTTTCACGACCTCGGCGGCCGGCAGTCCGTCGCCGCGCGCCAGCGCCTCCGTGCAGAAGCGGTAGCGTTCCGACTCGGCCGGATAGGCGGCGAGCGCCGCAGCCAGTGGCTCGTCTTCCGTCTCCCCCGGAGCCTCCGCCGCACCGGCCGGCGCACGGAGCCGCTCGGACTCCTGCGGCACGAGAACGGGGTCGCCGTTGATGTACGCGACGATCCCCTCCAGGCAGTGCACGAAGCCCTTCGCGCCCGCGTCCACCACCCCTGCCGCCCTTAGCTGCGGGAGAAGCTCCGGGGTCCGTGCCAGGGACGACCGCGCCCGCTTCACCAGCCGCTCGGCGAGCACTGCGAAGTCCCGCGCGTCGTGACACCCGCGCTCCGCCTCCTCCGACGTCTCCCGCATCACCGTGAGGATCGTCCCCTCCACCGGACGCTCGAGCGCCGCGTACAGCCGGCGCACCGCCGCAGCCATCGCCTCCGCGAACTCGAGGGCCGTAAGTCGCGCCCGCGCCCTCACGCTCTCCGAGAAGCCCAGGAGGAAGTGCGAGAAGATCATCCCGCAGTTGCCGCGCGCGCCCAGCACCGCCGCGTCTGCTGCGTCCAGCGCCACGGCGGCCAGCGCACGCTCGCGGTTCGAACGCAGCCGGTCCGAGATCGAGCGGAGGGTCAGAGCGAGATTCGTCCCCGTGTCGCCGTCAGGGACGGGAAACACGTTGATGCGGTTCAGCTCCGCACGGCACCGCTGCCCGTGCTCGCACATGGCCAGGAGCGCACGGCGGAGCCGAGGCCCATCGAGGTAAGCGATTCTCACTTCGCCTCCGCCCTTCAGCCGCAGGGATTGCGAAGGGGGCAACCGGTGCCGCGGCTTTTCGTGGACCTGCGCCAGGAGCACGGCTGCCGCGACAGTTTCTCGAACCCCTCAGATGTCCAGGTTCTTCACGAACCGCGCGTTTTCCTCGATGAACTGGCGGCGAGGCTCCACGTCGTCGCCCATGAGCTTGCCGAAGAGCTGGTCCGCCTCCACCGCGTCCTCGAGGGTGACCTGGAGGATCGTGCGGGACTCGGGGTCCATCGTGGTCTTCCAGAGCTGCTCCGGGTTCATCTCGCCCAGTCCCTTGTAGCGCTGGATGACCATCCCCTTCGTCCCGTCCTTGCCGTTGCCCAAACGCTTCACGTACTCGTCCCGCTCCTCGTCCGAGTAGGCGTAGTACTCCTCCTTCCCCCGGTGGATGCGGTAGAGCGGCGGCTGCGCGATGTAGACGTAGCCCTGCTCGATGAGGTCGCGCATATAGCGGAAGAAGAACGTCAGCAGCAGCGTGCGGATGTGGGCACCGTCCACGTCCGCGTCCGTCATGATGATGATCTTGTGGTAGCGCGCGTTGCCAATGTCGAAGTCGTCCTCGCCGATCCCCGTACCGACGGCCGCGATGATCGTGCGGATCTCCTCGTTCGAGAGCACCTTGTCGATGCGCGCCTTCTCCACGTTCAGGATCTTTCCCCGCAGCGGCAGGATCGCCTGGAACGCGCGGTCGCGGCCCTGCTTGGCCGAGCCGCCCGCCGAGTCGCCCTCCACCAGGTAGAGCTCGCACAGGCGGGGATCCGTGATCGAGCAATCGGCGAGCTTGCCCGGGAGGATGCTCCCCTCCAGCGCGTTCTTCCGCCGCACGAGATCGCGGGCCTTGCGCGCCGCCTCCCGCGCGGTCGCCGCTCGCACCGCCCTCTCCACAATGGCCCGGGCGGCGGACGGCTTCTCCTCGAAACACGTGGAGAGGTACTCGTTCACCACGACCTCGACCGCCCCTCGCACCTCCGAGTTCCCCAGCTTCGTCTTCGTCTGCCCCTCGAACTGCGGCTCCCTCACCCGCAGGCTGAGAACGCAGTTCAGTCCCTCCCGCACGTCGTCGCCCGAGAGGGTGAACTCCGCCTTCTTCAGGTAGTTGTTCTTCTTGGCGTAGTCGTTGATCGTGCGGGTCAGCGCGGCCTTCAGGCCCGTGAGGTGCGTCCCGCCCTCGTGGGTGTTGATGTTGTTGACGAAGGTGTGCGTGTTCTCGTTGTACCCTTCGTCGTACTGGATGGCCAGCTCGATCTCCGCCTCCTCGCGGCTCGCCTCGATGTAGATGGGCGGCTCGTGGAGCGGCCTCCGGCTGCCGCGTACGAACTCGACGAACTCGCGGATCCCGCCCTCGTAACAGTACTCCTCGACCCGCGGAGCACCCTCCACCCGCTCGTCCGTGAGCGTGATCTCGAGCCCCTTGTTCAGGTAGGCGAGCTCCCGCAGCCGATTCGAGATGGTATCGAAGTTGAAACGCAGCTCGGTGAAGATCTGCGGATCCGGCTTGAACGAGACGCGCGTGCCGCGACCTTGGGTCGTCCCGAGCTCCTCCAGCGCCGCGAGCTTCTTGCCGCGGCCGAACCGCTGACGATAGCGCGTGCCGTCCCGCTCGACCTCCACCTCGAGCCACTCGGACAGCGCACACACCACGCTCACACCCACGCCGTGGAGCCCACCGGACACCTTGTACGTGCTCCGGTCGAACTTGCCGCCCGCGTGCAGCACGGTCATCGCCAGCTCCACGCCCGGGATCTTCTCGGTGGGGTGGATGTCCACGGGAATCCCGCGCCCGTTATCCACCACCGTGGCGGAGTCGTCCTTGTGGAGCGTGACCGTGATCCGGGTGCAGTAGCCCGACATCGCCTCGTCCACCGAGTTGTCGACCACCTCGTAGACCAGGTGGTGCAGGCCGCGGCCGGCCGTCGAACCGATGTACATGCCCGGCCGCCGCCGCACCGCCTCCAGACCCTTGAGCACCTGGATCTGCTTGGCCGTGTACTCCTCGGGCCGCTCGATCTTCCCCGCCTTCGCCATCTCGCGTCCTATTCTCCTGTCTCCTCGGTCGCGGCACCGCCGGATCCCGGGGAGCCACCGCCCCGCTCACGCGCCTGGGGCGCCTGCGGCGCCTGAGCGCTCTTCCCCGGCACCCGGGTCCTGCGCGAGCACGAACACGAGTTTGTCGATCCGGCCCCGCGAACGCCCCGCGTTCAACCGGGCCAGGATCTCCCGCCTCATCACGTTCAGCTCCATGAGCCACGCGCTGCTTCGCACGCCCACGACGAGGGTCGATCCCGAAAGCCTGAGCGGACCCGTCACCGCCGCGATCCCCTCGCCCACCCGTGGCTCCCAGTCCGCCAGAGCCTTCACCCGCTCCACCTGCTCGGCGACCCCTGCCTGCTCCAGCACCCGCGGAACCAGCTCCCCCACCCGGCTCACGCCACCCCTCCGCCGCGGGCCCGTCACGCGTAGACCCTTCCGTCGCGAATCCGCCAGCGCGCCAGCGCGTCCGCTCGCAGCCGCACATCACGCTCCTTCGGGGCCGTGAGGATCACCTGACCGCTACCCTCCCGGTCCAGCAGCGCCAGCACCCGCTCCGACCGCCCCGCGTCCAGCTCCGCGAGGACATCGTCCAGAAGCAGCAGCGGCGTCCGCCCCTTCACCTCGCGGATCGCGTCCGCCTGCACCAGCCGGAGCGCCAGCGCCGCAGTGCGGCGCTGGCCCGCTGACGCGAACTCGCGCAGACTGAGCGTCCCGGCCGCCCCGGCGAAGGTCAGCGCCAGATCATCCCGGTGCGGCCCCACCACCGTCATGCCCACCCGCCGCTCCCGCCGCATCGAGCTCGCCAGCGCCGCCTGAAACGCCGACCCGATCTCCGTCTCGCCCGCCGCCCCCTCCAGCGCAAGATCCGGCGCATACGCCAACTCCGCCGTCGAACCCCCCGAAATCGCCTCGTAGTACGCTGAGAACACCGGGCCCCACCGCCCAACCCAGCGCCGCCTCACCGCCACGATCCGCGAGCCCGCACGCACCAACCCCTGATCCCACGCTCCCACCACCGCGGGCGGCGCCTCGTCGCGCAAAGCCACGTTCCTCCGAGAGAGAACCTGCCGGTACTCCTGCAACGCCCGCAGATACCCGCGCTCCGCGAGCGACAGCCCAACGTCCAGGAATCGGCGCCGCACCCAGGGACCATCGCTCACGATCCCCACATCCGACGGCGAGAAGATTACCGCACCCAGATGCCCCAGCGCATCCGCGAGCCGCGACGGCTCACCCCCGTTCACCGTCACCTTCTTGCGCCGCCCCAGCCGCTCGTACGCCGCCACCACCTCCGCCACTCCCCCTACCTCGTCCTCCACACACCCGACTACCCGAAAAAACCCTTCCCCGAACGCCACCAGCTGGCCGTCTTGAGCACCCTGGAAGGAACGGAAAATCTCTAGGTAATAAATCGCCTCCAGGAGGTTCGTCTTCCCCTGGGCGTTCTCTCCCACCACTGCCACGCCCGCAGGGGGAAACTCCAGATGCTGCACCCCCAGGTTGCGGAATCCGTGTAGCCCAAGCCGCTTCAGAACCACGGCAGACCGACGACGAACGGCCCCGGAATCACACCGAAATGTATCACCGTCACCCCCGGCGCGCCACTCCGAATCCGCGGCTCAAATACGCTCTTTCCGCCACCTCCCCCGCCCCGCGTGCGCGGCGTGATAAACAAATGTTTTCGGAAAAACGGGAACGCGTTACCGCCCCTGAAACGCCGGCGTTCGCTTGTCCAGGAACGCGCGCATCCCTTCCTGCATGTCCGTCGTGGAGGCGAGAAGCCCGAAGAGGTGGGACTCGAAGGAGAGGGCATCTTCCGTGCTGGTCTCCAGGGCGCGGTGGACCGCGTGGATGGCGAGGCGGACGGCTACGGGCCCGTTCTTGAGGATTCGTTGAAGCAGTTCTTCGGCTCGCGGGAGTAGCTCCGCCTTGGGAGCCACGGCGTTCACGAGGCCGATGCGGTGGGCTTCGTTCGCGTCGATCGTATCGCCGGTGAGGATCATGGCGAGGGCCCGTCCGAGCCCGACGATCCGGGCTAGCCGCACGGTCCCGCCGTAGCCGGGAATGATCCCCAGGCTCACCTCCGGGAGACCGAAGCGCGCGTTTTCGCCGGCAATGCGCAAATGGCAGGCGAGAGCCAGCTCGCAGCCGCCGCCCAGGGCGTAGCCGTTGACCGCGGCCACCACGGGCTTGGGGAAGCGCTCGATGTCGAGGAGCACGCGCTGCCCCTGGCGGCTCACCTCGACGCCGCTCAGCGGGTCCATCCGGGCGAGCTCGGCGATATCGGCGCCGGCCACGAAGGCCTTCTCGCCCGTTCCGGTGACGATCACCCCGCGCACCGCGTCCTCATCGCGGAGCTCAGCGAACGCGCACTCCAGCGCCGCTATGGTCTCCCTGTTCAGGGCGTTCAGCTTCTCCGGGCGATTCACCCGCACCACCGCGACTGCGTCGCGGCGCTCCACCGTGACCAGCTCGTGCCCGCTCATCCTCGTCCTCGTGGGTAAGACGGCGCGTTGTAGGGGCGCCGGCACTACCTGGCTGCGCCCGGCGAAAAAGCTACGGACCTCGGCGGCGGCTCGCCACTCGTTGCCAATCCGCCGGCGCCGAACCGGGAGCCCTTCGGGAGCCCCAAGGCGGCATGGCATCGGCACTCGCGGCGGGTTAGCTTAGGTCATTGTGGCGCGGAGCCGTAACGGCGGCGACCGCCGCGCGGGCGCCGGGGGCAGGGCACGGAAGGCGCAACGGGATGAGCGACACCCGCCGCAAGGGAGGAGTGAGCCGATGAGTCGATCGCTGAACAAGGTGATGCTGATCGGAAACGTAGGCGCGGAACCGGAGATCCGCATGACCCCAAGCGGCACCAAGGTCGCCAAGGTCTCCCTGGCCACGAACCGGACCTTCACCGACCGGGCGGGCCAGCAACAGGAACGGACGGACTGGCATCGCCTTACGTTCTTCGGCAAGCTCTCCGACATCGTGGAGCAGTGGGTGCACAAGGGCCACCGGCTCTACGTCGAAGGTCGGATCGAGTACTCCCAAACCACCGATGACTCCGGGAGCCCTCGCTACTGGACCGACGTCGTCGTCACCGAGATGGTCATGCTGGGAACCGGCGCGGGACCCGAGGCGGCTGCCCCGGAGCCGTCGCGCCTCGCTGCCAACGAGGCCCTCACCGACGTGGATGACGACCTTCCGTTCTAGCGGCGGATGCTCCCTCCCCGGGCCCCGCGGGCGCGGTCGGCACTGGGGACGATGCGGACAGGGCCGAGCGGCCCCGCGCCCCGCGCCGCTGACACCGCGCGGTCCGATCGCGCACCGGGCCCGCGATCGCAGGACGATCGCAGCACAACGGATGGCCGCGTAGGACGACCCCCAGGCCCACAGTAACGACAAAAGCGACCGCGGACGCGGTCGCTTACCAGCCTCTCCGTACCACCCAGGCCCGCCCCGCGCTACTCCACCGCCTCCACCCGAATCTCCTCTTCCCACAGCCCGAGCAGATACTCGTGGTACCGCCCCGGATGCCGACGGTAGTCCTCCACCCACACCTCGAACGGCGGCAGAGCCAGCCGTCGCGTCATCCGCTCCGTCAACAGCCCTACCATCCCACTGAACGAAACCTCGCCCTCCTCCCCCGACTCGCGCGCAGCCTCCTGGGCCAGCACGTAGATCTCATCCGGCGAAAGCAGCAGGAAAAGCTCTGCCACCTGCGCCGAACAGTAGTCGTGATACTTGGCCCGGAGAATCTGCGCGTCCAGCTCCCCAGTCCCTTCCGAATGAGGCCTGCCCCCGGCCTCGCTCACTCCAACACCCCCAGGTAGAGGCCCACTTCGCCGCCTCGCGCAGCCGCATCACCTCGCGGCTCCGCCCCAGTCGCATCGCCTCTACCTTTACGCCCCACCCTTCCATGCGTCAAGCCTCCCGTTCCTCAGGTGGCCCGCTCCGGAAACTGCCCGATCCCCTGCCCCCTCACCTCCTCCTCCGACCCCTCCCCCCGCCCACGAAGGTGCCGATATATGGAACGACGCGTCAGCCCGTACAACACCACCCGGCTCAGAAACTCCGGGTCCGTGCGCTGCACTTCCTCCGCCTGCGCCGCCAGGTCACGCGGCAACCGCACATGAATCTGCACGGAACACGTCTCCCACATCGCCTTCCCCCAGGGCTCTCGTACTACGAAAAACAGCGAATCCTCCTCACGCCGCCAACCCGGGCCGCGTCCGCGGCTTCCGGCCACTCGCTATCCTCGGGCGAATGAAGTTGCATGATAGTCCGCGAATTACTTCCGCGCAAGCCTTTTCTGTAACCTCACATGTTTCAAGGGGTTATCTGTAAGTAATTTCAACATAATAACTTACGACTTTCACCCTCCCGTATCCACTTGTTCACAGGGAGGTGAGCCCATGCGTGTTTTTCGAAATTATTTCGAATGATGTGGCGCCGTTGCTGGGATTTGGGAGGGTAGTCGGGGAAAGAGCGCGCGGAGGTGCCGCGGGATTTTTTGGGAATTCTGGGGAGCGGGCAACGCGTGCGAGATCACGGGAGCACGGAGCGCAGGAAAGCCTCCAGCGTATGCGGTTCGAAGGAGCGGAAGCGCTCGCGGACATCGGCCGGGGTCGGTTCGCGGAAGATGTCGGCGGTTCGGAGCGAGGCGGGCCGGCCCGGGGAGTGGAAGGCGATGAAGCCTCGCCATCCGTCCTCGTCGGCGTACACGTTTAGGGCGGCATGCCAGACGCTTCCCCCGTGGGCGAGGGTACGTGTGTCCGTGAGGGTGGAGCGGCGGTGTGTGCGCGGCCTGGCGCCCCAGGCCTCATCTTCGAGGTGGGCGAGCGGGTTGTTGGCCAGATCTTCGCGCCAGCGCTCGAAGGGCGGGAGCGGCAGGAGCTGGAGGCAGAGCTCGACGAGTGCGCGGGCGGGGTCCTTTGGGTCGAACGCGGCGCGCTGCAGGGCGCGGGCTCGCGCCGTCCGGTAGAGCGGCCGGACTGCGTCCCTCGCGATGAGCGTGACAAGCCGGGCGGCCTGTCGCCGCCGGTACTGTTCGTAGCGCGCCTTTAGCTGTGCCTCCGTGAGCTCCGGGCGTGGGAGAGAGCCCGGCGCGCGGTGGCCCGTAGCATAGTGGGCGCGGTCCATAGGGTCCCCAGGGGTCGTGGTCCAGAGCGTCGTGCGGGCGCCGCGTCTCAATGCGCCGTGTGGCTTCCTGCCCACTCGGGGACCGGGAGCGCGACGGGCTCGCTCAGCGGCTCGCGCATGCTGAGCTGGGCGAGGGTGCGGCGCACCCCGAACGTTTCGAGCACGTGACGTAGGGCGCGGTAGCGCTCGGGCTCGAAGCGCGCGTACAGGCGTCCGAACCCGGCGCGGATCTCCTCCATTTCGCGGATCGTCTCCGACAGAGAGAGGGGGAGGGGGAAGCGCACCTGGTAGCGCAGCAGGGGATCAGGGTCCTCGGCGTGCGCCCTGCGAATGTCACGAGCGGGGAACGCCGCAAGGAGCGCCTCTTCGAGGATCGGGTGGCCCGTACGGTGGCCACCCTCGAAGAAGAGCGTGTTCGCGTCGTAGTCGAGGTGGGCGCGCGCCAGGCGCTCCGGCCCCGTGACGATTCGGACCGCCGTTGCCTCGTGAAGGTCGAGATCACGGGATACGTCCCGGAATCCGATGCGCAGAAGCGTGGGCCGCGCGATTGCACTGAAGCCGGTTCGTCCCAGCACGCTGAGAGCCAGGCCGAAGCAGTACTGTCCAAGCGGTCCGATCACTTCGCCGCCGCTCGCGAGCCGCGACGTCTGCGGCGTCTCCAGGAGAGAGCGCACGTACCGGAGCGTCGGATCGTAGACCCAGTCCAGGATCACGAGCTCGGCGCCAAGGTCGAGGCGCTTTACCTGAGCGCTCCCCAGGTCGATCACCTCGGACGACGACGCGTACTCGCCGTCCAGGACGAGGGCGAGGCCGATGTCCTCGATGCGGCCGCCGGGGAGATCGAGCTCGTGGCGATCCCGATACTGAACGATGGCCCGCGTGAGCGGCAACTCGCACACGCCGGGGACGTCCGCCATGGCCTCCGGGCGTGGCCTGGGCTGCACGGCGACTCTCATAGGCTTCCTCCCGGTGAAACCGCGCGCTCGCGAAGCCGTCGGCGCGGCAAGGCAGCGAGGGCGGAGGCGGGGATTCGGGACTAGAAGGATAGCAATCTGTTTCCCAACTCCGCAAGCGATTTTCTACGATGGCCTCGGGTGAGGACGGCATGGGACAGGGCCGGCCAGACAGCGTGACCGCCCGGGCCGCCCTTGTCGTAGAGCGCGGGGGCGGCTAAAATATGCAGCTTCGGTCGTGGCCGTGGATCGTGAACCCCGCGGGAAAGGTGCTCGTAGTGGAGGTCATCATTGGAGACAACGAGAGTCTGGAGCGGGCGCTTCGGCGCTTCAAGCGGAAGGTACAGCGGTCGGGGCTCTACTCGGAGCTTCGCAAGCGCCGGTACTACGAAAAGCCGAGTCAGCAGCGGAAGCGGAAGCGCGAGGCCGCGATCCGTCGCGAGCGCCGTCGGCGTAGACGCCAGCATCACGTGCCGATCTGAGGCAGGCAGCTCCACGGGTAGGCATTCGGTCGCGATCCTCACGGCTCCGGACGGAGCCGTTTCCGTCTTCGTCCTCGCCGGGCCCGGACCCGGATCGGTCCACGGCTCACGCCGCCGTTCGCAGAAACAGCGGATACAGATCTTCCCAGACGGCGAGCCGTTGGTGCGGTAGGACGTCGCCTGCGAAGCGGGCTATGAGCCGGTAGAGCGCGGGCCGCTCCCGCAGCCTGGAAGGGCTCAACCCCGTCATGCCTGCGACGGCGCGGCAGAAGTTACCCCCGGACGAGAACCCGAGAAGCAGTGCGGCGCGGCCGATGCTGAGTTGCGGCCGCGTGGAGAGCAGGTGCCCGGCGGCGAGGATGCGGAACCATCGCAGGTAGAGGAACGGCGATGGGAGTCCGCGCCGACGGAAGCGCGCCTTGAGGGCGCCCTGCGACACGCCAGTCACTCGTGTGAGTCGGTTCAGATCGGCGTAGCGGGCAGGGTACTCCAGAACGCGCCGCGCGAACCCGCAGAACGCCGCGGGGAGCGGGCGCCCGCTCGCATGGCCCAATCCCCTCAGAATCTCATCGGCGAATGATGGCGATGCGGTCGCACCCATCAGGGCGGCGAGGCGCGCGGGCCGGTCGTCCACGCCGAGGATCGCCACGCCGATCCCTGCATCCGGGCCGTAGGCTACGTGGCGAGCGCGCGTCGCAGGGGCCAGAATGAGCACGGGCGCCCGTTGGGCGCCGAGGGCGCCGGCCCGGCGCACGAGCGGCAGCACCTCCTCTGTGGTCACGACCAGGCGCGGAAATCCGCGCTCCTGGGCTTCCAGCGCCTCGCTCTCCCCGCAGATGACGTCCTCATCCGCGCGCGCCGCGCGCGCCACAGCGTCCCTTAGACGCCCTTCCGGCAGGGCAGCGGCGATCACGACTCAGAGGGGAAGCGGGACCGGCGTCGGGCCCGAGTAGTCGTAGAAGCCGCGGCCTGCCTTGCGCCCGTAGCGGCCCATGGCGTTGAGGCGCTTGAGAAGGGGCGGGGGCGCATAGCGGCTCTCTCGGTACTCGGCGAACATGATCTCAGCGATGCGGTATAGTGTATCGTTACCCACGAAGTCGCACAGGGTCAAGGGGCCCATGGGGTGTCCGCACCCCAGGACCATCCCGCGGTCGATGTCCTCGATGCTCGCCACGCCACGCTCCGCCGCGCGAATCGCGTCCAGCATGAAGGGGACCAGCAGAAGGTTCACCACGAACCCCGAGTTGTCCTTTGCGGTGACGGGCTCCTTCCCCAGCGCGCGGGCGAAGGCCAACGCTGCGTCGAACGCTTCCCGGCTCGTGGCGATCGTGCGCACGACCTCCACGAGCTTCATGACGGGCACGGGGTTGAAGAAGTGGAGACCGAGCATGCACTCGGGCCGCTTCGTGGCCGCGGCCATCTCCGTAAGCGTGAGCGAGCTCGTGTTGGACGCGAAGACCGTATTCGGCCCGCAGACGCGGTCCAGCTTCGCGAACAGCTCCTGCTTCGCCTCAAGATCCTCTACGATCGCCTCGATGACGAGATCGCGGTCGGCCAGATCCTGGAGCTCGGTCGTGAACGCGATCCGGCCCCACGCCTCGTCGCGCCTCTCGGCAGCAAGCTTGCCCCGCTCCACGGCACGATCCATGGACGCGCGAATGCGCTTCCTTCCCGCGTCGACGGCGCCGCCGTCGACCTCCCGGACCACGATGTCGAAGCCCGCGGTGGCCGCCACCTCGGCGATCCCGCTCCCCATGAGCCCGCACCCGACGACTCCCAGCTTCCGGATCTCCAAGGTTCCCTCCTACCTGAGTACGGCCATGACAGTGTGAGCAATCGGCCTCAGCCGCTCAACCGCTCGCCCGCTCCCGTTCCGAACAGATCGCTCGTGATGGTCTTGACGTGCCGCCGGATCCAGCGGCGCCACGACGCCGGCGGCGGCTCCAGGGTCTCTCCGGCCTCCAGCCGGTCCAGGACCCCTTCCACCTCGCTGCGCACCTCATGGAGCCGCTTGCGGTGGGCCCGCGCCACCGCCCAAACGATGAGCCCCACGATACCGGCGCCCGCGGTCGCGCCCGCGCCCAGGGCCAGAGCGAGCGGGGCGAGCGTCGCTGCGCCGGCGGCCGCGAAGAACGTCGCGGCTCCACCACCGGCAAGAGAAGCGAGCAGCGCGCCGCCCCCGTACTCGCCGCGGGTCCCGGGGTCCACCTCGATCTCGACGAGCGACCTCCCGGGCTCCACCTCTTCCAGCCGCACCTCCACACGCCGCGCCGACGCCATGTAGTAGCGCTGGGAGGTCGCGCTAGCCGCTCGGGCGATCCGGGAGAACCAGTCCATGGGAGGCCTATACTGCAGGAGGCTCGCCGTCTTGCGCACCGGCTGGAGGAGCTGGCCCGCGACCAGGAACTCGTCCAGCGTGCGCGCCAGCTCCGCGGGCTGGCCGGGCACGACCCGCGAAACTCGGACCACACACGGTCCGAAGACGGCGTCCAGTGGCCCGCGCGCGACCGGCGTCTCCCGCATCTCGCTGAGGGCGCGCCTCACCTGCCGCTCGGGAAGACCGACCTCCCGCGCGATGCGAAACAGCTCCGCCTCGTCCACCGCCCCCTCGCCGGCGTCCGGCTCCCGGGCCGCCAGCTCGCTCGCGCGGCGGACGACCTCCTCGAACTCCCGCCGGGTGAGGCTCTTCCCTGGCTCCATGTCCGGGTGGCTCACGCGCTCCCGGCGGCGGCGCTAGAGCGCTTCCACGACCACCGCCCCGCCCTGGCCGCCTCCGATGCAGGCGGCACCTACGCCGTAGCGCCCGCCGCGGCGACGCAGCCCGTGGATGAGAGTCATCGTGATGCGGGCGCCCGAGGCCGCGAGCGGGTGGGTCAGGGCGATGGCACCGCCGTTCACGTTCGTGCGCTCGGGATCCAACCCGAGCTCCTTTTCCACCGCACAGTACTGGGGCGCGAACGCCTCGTTGATCTCCACAAGGTCCATGTCCTCGAGGCGGAGCTCGGCCCGCGCCAGGGCCGCGCGTACCGCGGGCGCCGGTCCGATCCCCATGATCCGCGGATCCACGCCCACGAACGCCCAGCTCACCAGCCTGGCGAGCGGCTGGAGTGCGCGGCGCCCCGCCCACGCGCGGTCTGCGATCACCAAGCTGGCTGCACCGTCCCCGATCCCGCTCGCGTTCCCCGCCGTGACCAGCCCGTCCGCCTTGAAGTACGGCTTGAGCGCCGCCAGCGCCTCGAGGGTCGTGTCGGACCGGATGTGCTCGTCGTACTTGAACTCCTCCTCGCCCTTGCGCGTGCGCACCCGCACCGCGAAGACCTCGTCCTCGAAACGGCCGGCCTCCCACGCCGCCTGCGCGCGCATCTGGCTGCGGTGCGCGACCTCGTCCGCCCATGCCCGCGTGACGCCGTAGCGGCAGGCCAGCTCCTCGGCAGTCTGGGCCATGGTGAGCCCGCACTGCGTGTCCCGGAGCGCGCTCCAGAGCGCATCCTCGAAGAAGCCACCCGCCTCGCCCAGGCGCAGCTCGCCCCAGCGCGCTCCCCGCACCACGTGCGGCGCCTGGCTCATGGACTCCGCGCCGCCGCAGAGGCACACGGGCGCATCGCCGGCAAGGATCTCGTGCGCCGCGCTCACGATGGCCTGGAATCCGGAGCCGCACAGCCGATTGAGCGTGAGGGCCGGCACGCGTTCCGGGACCCCGGCCCGCAGCCCCACGTGGCGCGCCAGGTAGATCGCATCGCCGGAGGTCTGGAGGGCATTCCCATACACTACGTGGCCGATCGCCTCCGGCTCCACCCGCGCCGACTCGAGCGCCGCCCGCGCCGAGAGCACGGCAAGATCCGTGGCGCTGAAGCCGCGGAGCGTGCCCCCGAAGCCGCCGAACGCCGTGCGACGCCCGGACAGGAAGACGATGTCCCGGTCCGTTCCCTGCGTGCCCATTTACGCGAACACCTCCTCCGCCGGCTTCTCCTTGAGATACTGCTTGAACACGGACTTGTTGTTCGACTTCATGTACGCCTCCTCGGGCTCGATCATATCCTGCATCAGGTAGTCCAGAATATGCTGGTCGAGGAGCTGCATCCCGTCTTTCTTCCCGGTCTGGATCATGGACGGGATCTGATGGATCTTGTTCTCGCGGACCAGGTTCGCGACCGCGGCCGTGCACACCATGATCTCCTGCGCCGCGACGCGCCCCTTCCCGCCCTTCTTGCGAAGCAGCACCTGGGAGGCCACGCCCTTGAGCGACTCGGAGAGCATGGCGCGGATCTGCTCCTGCTGGTCAGCCGGGAACACGTCGATGATGCGATCCACCGTCTTCGGCGCCGAGTTCGTGTGCAGGGTCCCGAACACCAGGTGGCCGGTCTCCGCAGCGGTGATCCCCAGCTCGATGGTCTCGCGGTCGCGCATCTCGCCCACCAGGATGACGTCCGGGTCCTCGCGCAGCGCGGCCCTGAGCGCACTCGCGAAGCTCTTCGTGTTCGTGCGCAGCTCCCGCTGGTTCACGAGACACTTCTTGTTCTGATGTACGAACTCGATGGGGTCCTCGATGGTGAGGATGTGGTCGGCGCGCGTGTCGTTGATCAGGTCAACCATGGCCGCCAGCGTAGTGCTCTTGCCCGAGCCCGTGGGCCCGGTCACCAGCACGAGCCCCTTCGTGAGCATGCAGAATCTGCGGATCGCATCCGAGAGCCCCAACTCGTCGGCGGTCAGGATCTTGGACGGGATCGTGCGCAGCACCGCGCCCAGACCCTTCCGTTGCCAGAAAATGTTCACGCGGAAGCGCGCCAGCCCCGCCACCTCGTAGGCGAAATCGAAGTCCAGCTGGTCCAGGAAGATGGCGCGCCACTCCTCTTCCATGATCTCGTAGAGGAGCGTCTCCATGTCCCGGGGCGTGAGATCGCGGAACTTGACCCGCGTCATGTGCCCGTGGACGCGCATGACGGGCGGCGAGCCCGTGGTGAGGTGGAGGTCCGAGCCTCCCTGCTCCACGAGCACCTTCAGGAACTGGTCGATCTGCGGCATGGCGCGACTCCTCGATGGTGCTGCCTAGGTACGGCTATTCGCGAATCGCATATCGCGAATCGCCGAGGCCCTCACCGGTGCAACGGCTGCAAGCTCCAGCGCAACCGATCCTTCTCAGCACGCTCGACGCGCAGCATCCAGCGGGCGCCTTCCGCCTCGAGCGCGCGGATCTCCTCTTCGCGCTCGGCCAGAAGGAAGGCGACGCTGGCCGCATCCAGCACTTCGGGCGCCCACTCATCCGGTGGGCCTTTGAGGTCCGCGGTCACGACGTCGAAGCGGAAGGCTCGCAGGTCCTGGAGCTCGTTTCGGCGTTGGGCGCCGTTCGAGATCTTCACCGTGAACACGTCCACCGCCGCCTCCTCGGCGGCGTCCGTCACGTGAACGCTGCGCCAGGAGGGGTCCAGGGTCAGAGCCGGCAGAAAGGGGAGCAGCTCGCGGCCGAACTCGGGGGGATCCGTAATCAGGACAAAGCGCGCGGCCCCCGATCGGGCCAGAAGTCGGATCTCGGAGAGCACCGCCTGGTGCGGTGGCTGGAAGCGGTCCTGCGCGCCGCTCCGCCGCTGCACCGGCCGGAACAGGTACTCGGCGCCCCCGTCGCTCAGGAGCACGCGCGCCTGCACGCGCGTTACAACGCCTTCCCGGCTCAGGGCTGCCTCCCAATCGGCGCTCCGCACGCCGCCCGTTAGCTTCTCGGACGGCGGCGGCGAGAGATAGCCGTCGAGCTCCCGCTCCCATAGCGCCTCCAGCGGGTGCCTCCGCGCCTCGCCGTGGTCCTCGTACCACCCCAACGCCTCCTTTCCGCGCACGGAGATGCCGAAGCGTTCGGCGGCCGCATCCTGGGCCGCAGCCAGCAGCGCCTTGAGCCCGACCGGCGCCGGCATCTGCTCCTCCACCGCCGCCGGCCGCGCGAACACGTGCCGGATCAGCTCGCGAATCGAGCTCGGCGAGGCCAGGGCAAGCTCGATCCTCAGCTCCGTGCGCCCCTGGAGCTCCGCGAGCGCGTCCTTCCGCATGGGCGAGTCCACGACGACCGTAAGCGTCTCGGCCGTCTTCATAATGGGAAGCACCAGGTGCGCGAGCGCCCACTCGGCTGAGACCATGTGGGCGGCCTCGGGATCGATGCTCTCAGGATCCGGAAAGACGTAGGGTAGGTCGTACTGGGAAGCGAGCCCCCAGTCCAGCTCCTCCCGCGTGACCAGCCCCAGGGAGACGAGCGCCTCGCCAAAGAAGCACCCGTTCTCGCGCTGGTACTGGAGTGCCCGCTCCACATCCTCCTGCTTGATTCGCCCGCACTGCAGCAGGATCTCACCGATGGAACGACGCTGTGTCATGCGCGACCTGCTCCGTTTCGGGACCGTTCTGCGCTCATGAACTCCTCGGAGGCGCCGCCGCCAACGCGGCCGCTACCCAGTCGCCCACCTGATCCGTGGTGAGGCTACCGCCCAGGTCGGGAGTGGTCTTACCCCCCGCGATGGCCGCCACCGCCGCGTTCTCCACCCGCTCTGCCAGCCCCGGGTCGCCGAGGTATTCGAAGAGGAGCGCCACGCACCGGATGGCGGCCAGCGGGTTCGCTACACCTCGGCCCGCGATGTCCGGGGCCGAACCGTGCACAGGCTCGAACAGGGCATGGCGACCCGGGTGCACGTTCGCCGAGGGGGCCAACCCCAGGCCCCCCGTGACCGCGGCGGCAAGATCGCTCAGGATGTCGCCGAACAGGTTCGACGTCACGACGACGGCGAAGCGTTCGGGCCGCCGCACCAGGTCCATCGCCGCTGCATCCACGAACATCGCGTCCTGCTCGATCTCGGGATACCCGGCGCCCACCTCCGTGAATACCCGGCGCCAGAGCGAGCCGGCAGCGGGGAGCGCGTTCGCCTTATCCACCATGGTAACCCGCGGTCTGCCCCGCATGCGTGCATACTCGAACGCGGCCCGCACGATGCGCTCGACCCCGCGCCGCGTATTCAGGTCCTCCTGGATCGCCACCTCGTCGGGCGTATCCTTCCGGAAGATGCCCCCGAGGTTGACGTACGCCCCCTCCGTGTTCTCCCGGAAGATGTCTACCCGAACGGGCCGCCCGTCCAGGTTGCGCAGCGGCGAGAGCCGGGGATCGAGGAGGACGTTGGGGCGATAGTTCACGTAAAGGTCCAGGCGAAAGCGCAGCCCCAGAAGGATCTCCCGCAGGTGGGCGTCGTCGGCGACCCGCGGATCGCCCAGGGCGCCGAGCAGGATCGCATCGTAGTCCTCGGCGAGAGCGCGGAACTCGGCCTCCGTGATCGCCACGCCCGTGCGGAGGTAGCGCTCCGCCCCCATGTCCCAATGCGTGACCTCAAGCGTGCGGCCGGATAGCGCGGCCGCGCGCTCCATGACCTTCACCGCCTGACGCGTGACCTCGGTCCCGATACCGTCGCCTGGAATGACCGCAATGCGGGGCATGGAGGAGAACAGATCCAGAGGTTGCGGGAAACGCCACCGGCTCGGCCCACGTCATCGGAACCGGCCTAGCCAGTATACGGCCGGCCAGGATCCGGCGCCAGCCGCCTCGCTAACCCTCGCTAACCTCGCTAACTCCCGAGCGCGCGCTGGACGAATCGTTCCCCGTCCCACGCGGCGCAAAAAAAAGGGCCGACCGCATGTGCGGCCGGCCTCGAGATGTTCTCCGCGACGGGGTCCGGCAGGTCTCAGCGGGGAGTCAGCGTATAGACGTAGGCTGCGACGGCGCGGACCTGATCCTCCGCAAGCTGGGCGCCACCCATGGGCGGCATCGGCGCCTGATGCTCCTCCGGCTGCGCAACGCCCGTCTTCACGAGCTGCACGATCGCGTCGTAGCTCCCGTCGACGTTGATCCAGGTGTTATCCGTCAGGTCCGGCGCGAGGGGCGTTCCCTTTGCGTCCGGGCCATGGCACGTGTAGCAGATGCCCGCGCCCATGAAGATCTGCTGCCCCTGGGCGACCATCTCCTGGGTGACGCCCGCCGGCAGCGCCGCCTCGGGCATCGCCGGAGCAGCAGCCTGGGGAGCCTGTTGCGGCGCCGCCTGCTGCGCCTCCTCCGCCGGCGGCTGCGCCTCCTCCCCGCCGCCACACGCCGCGCTCAGGGCCGCGAGCGCCACGAACACCGCATAGCCCCTCCCAACGATCCGACGCATGCGCCCCCTCCTTTCCCGGGCCTTCCCATAGGCTTCGATCGCCGAACTCCAGCGGATTCGCCCCCCTAGAGCGGGCCGAAATCCAGACGAAGATACCGGGCGCGGGCTCTTCGAGTCAAGCGCGCCGGCCGGGCACGCCGGTCGCCCGGCAGGCCGCCCCGGGCGCCGCTGACCCGTCTCAGGAACCGCTCCCAGCCTGGGAGCACCAGGGTGCCCGGCGAGTCGCGGCTCTGAGGCGCTCAGCCGTGATCCGTCGCTCACGCGGACTGCGTCCGTTCAGCACCTCATGGCCCAAGGTGCCCATAAGCCGGCAGGGCGGCCGGGCGTCGGCGTCGGAAAGCCCGATCAGCCTACCGCGACCTCC
>JACQVF010000031.1 GCA_016209885.1 Gemmatimonadota bacterium
CCCCTACACCCGGGGTGTGCATCCCAGCATGTACCGAGGCAGGCTCTGGACCATGCGGCAGTACTCGGGGTTCGGCACCGCGGAAGACACGAATGCCCGGTACAGGTTCCTGTTGGCGCAGGGCACCACGGGGCTGTCGGTGGCCCTGGATCTGCCCACGCAGATGGGCTACGACTCCGATGATCCGCGGGTGGAAGAGGAGGTGGGTCGGGTCGGGGTCGCCATCGACACCCTGGCCGACATGGAAGTGCTGTTCGATGGCATCCCGCTGGACCGGATCAGCACCTCGTTCACCGTCAACGGTACGGCGGCCATCATGCTGGCCATGTACCTGGCGGTGGCGGAGCGGCAGGGCGTGCCGCGGGACCGCATCAACGGTACGATCCAGAACGACATCCTGAAGGAGTACGTGGCTCGCGGCACCTGGATCTATCCGCCGGCGCCCTCGATCCGGCTGATCGTGGACACCATCGAGCACTGTGCGCGCCATGCGCCGCGCTTCAACGCCATCAGCATCGCCGGCGCCCACTTCCACGACGCGGGGGCCACGGCGGTGCAGGAGATGGGCTACACCCTGGCGGACGCCATCACGTACGTGCAGGCGTGCCTCGACCGCGGGCTGGACGTGGATGAGTTTGCCCGCCAGATCAGCTTCTTCTTCTACACGCACAGCGATTTCTTCGAGGAGGTGGCCAAGTACCGGGCCGGTCGCCGGCTCTGGGCCAAGATCATGCGCAACCGCTTCGGCGCGAAGGACCCACGCTCGTGGATGTTCCGGTTCGGCTGCGTATGCGGTGGCAGCACGCTTACGGCCCAGCAGCCGCTGAACAACGTCGTTCGGGTCTCGTACCAGGCCCTGGCCGCGGTGCTGGGCGGTGTGCAGTCGATGTTCACCGCCGCCTGGGATGAAGCCTTCGCCATCCCTACCGAGGCGAGCGCGGAGCTAGCGCTGCGCACGCAGCAGGTGCTGGCCTACGAGACCGGGGTGCCGAACGTGGTGGATCCTCTGGGTGGTTCGTACTTCGTCGAGGCGCTGACGGACCAGATGGAGGCGGCTATCGCCGCCGTGATCGAGCGCGTGGAGAGCATGGGTGGCATGGTGCCCTGCATCGAACAGGGAGTCATTCAGCGCGAGATCGCCCAGGCCGCGTACCGGCAGCAACTGGCTATGGAGTCGGGCCAGCAGGTGGTGGTGGGCGTCAACCGTTTTGCTCGCAGCGAGGAACGGGAGCTGAACCTGTACGAAGCGGACCCGGCCATCCGCGAGCGCCAGGTGGCGCGCCTGGTTGCGGTCAAGGCCTCCCGGGACAGCGCCAGGACCGACGACGCGCTGAGCCGGCTGCGCCACGCCGCGGCGGGAACCGACAACCTCATGCCCTACCTGCTGGACGCGGTCAAGTCGTACTGCAGCCTGGGCGAGATCAACGCCGTGCTGGTGGACGCGTTCGGCCGCTTTCGGGAGCCCATCGCGCTGGCCTAGCCTCGTAGCGAACTGGGGTCACTAGCGCCCGACGGAGTGACGAATCGCGGAGAAGGAGGCGGCAGCGTGGTGAAGCCCATGCGGGTCCTGATCGGCAAACCGGGGCTCGACGGCCACGACCGCGGCGCCAAGGTGGTGGCGGCGGCGCTTCGGGATGCCGGTTTCGAGGTGATCTATACCGGGTTGCACCAGACCGTGGACGAGCTGGCGGAGGCGGCCCTGGAGGAGGACTGCCGGATCGTCGGCCTGTCGGTCCTGTCGGGCGCGCACCTCTCCCTGGTGCGCAAGTTCATGGAGCGCCTCCGGGCCATGGAGTTGACGGATGTCGCGGTGGTGGTGGGCGGAGCGATTCCTCCCGCCGACGTGCCCAAGCTGCACGAGCTGGGAGTCGCTGCGGTCTTCCCCACGGGGACGCGTCTGGACGAGTTGCTGGACTGGTTCCGGCGCCAGCTCTGACCAGCTTTGCAACGCTGTTCTGAAACGGCGAATGAGGACAAAGACAAGGAGGCCCTGCCGGTGTCCAACCTGCTCTATGAATGCGACGACAGCGGTGTCGGCCTGCTGACCTTCAACCGACCTGATGTGCACAACGCGCTGAATCTCGAGACCATCGCCGAGCTGCGCGCGCTGCTCGACGAGCTGCGCTGTGACGACGAGTTGCGGGCGCTGGCCGTGACGGGTGCCGGCGAGAAGGCCTTCGTCTCCGGCGGCGACCTGAAGGAGTTCCAGGGGCTGACGGGCGCCGAGGCGGCCCGGAGCATGACGGACGCCATGAAGGAGAATCTGGAGCTGCTGAGCGGCCTCGAGGTGCCGGTGATCGCGGCGGTGAACGGCTACGCCCTGGGGGGTGGCTGCGAGGTGGTGCTCGCCTGCGACTACCGCATCGCTGCCGACAGTGCGCGCCTGGGCTTCCGGCAGGTGAAGGTGGGGGTGATCAGCGGTTGGGGGGGCGGCCCGAGGCTCCTGCGGCAGTTGGGACGCGCCCAGGCGCTGCGCCTGATGCTGACGGGGCAGGTCCTGACGGCCGCCGAGGCGCTAGAGGTGGGTCTGGTCCAGGAGGTCGTGCCGGCCGCACAGGTGCGGGAGCGGGCGCTGGCGCTCGGGCGCGAGATCGCTGGCAACCCGCCCCTCGCGGTGCGGGCGTTCAAACGGCTGGCCCGCTTTGCCGACAACGCATCCCTGGCAGAGGCCATCGCCTACGAGACCGAGCTCTTCGGCCCCGTGTGGGTTTCCGAGGATCACGACGAAGCGATTCAGGCCCATTTCGCGAAGCGCCCGCCCACGTTCCGCGGGCGCTGACCCTGGAAACAGGAGAGCCGGCAGGGCAGGGAAGTCCTCGGGTTCTGGCTGGATGCCTGCGGCAGTGGGGACGTGCGACCGCGGCCTCAGTGCGCGGCAATCTTGAACCCTCCCAGCTCGACCTCGACGCCCAACCCTTCCTTCCTCGCCCGCGCATAGGCGTAGTGGGCGGCGGCCAGGTCCTCCACCGCGAGCCCCAGCGACTTGAAGAGCGTGATCTCATCGGGCGTGCGCCGGCCCTGGATGCGACCCAAGAGCACCTCCCCGATCTCCCCCTGGATATGCTCGTCATCGACCGCGCCCTCCTTCTTCGGGAAGAGGAAGTCGCCAGCCTCGTTCAGCGTGGATTCCCTCCGGTCCACGAAGAGGCGGGCGCGGACGACGGCCTCGGTGTCGAGCTCGCGCGCCGCCGCTACGCTGGACCCCACCGCGTTCACGTGGGTCCCCGGCGATAGCCAGTCGCCCAGCAGGATAGGCTCTCGCGAGGAGGTGCAGGTGCAGACAATGTCCGCGCCCTCCACCGCCTGCCGGGCGGAGTCTACAGCCTCTACACGGATCCCGTAGCGCTCCGACCCCGCTTCGGCGAACGCGCTCCGGCTCTCGGGACTGCGGCTGTACACGCGCACCCGCCGGATCCTCCGCACGTCGAGCATCGCCTCCAGATGGCTCCTCGCCTGGACGCCGCTTCCCAGAATCGCGAGGTCGCCGGCGTCCTCCCGGGCGAGCGCCCGGGTCGCCACGCCGGAGGCCGCTGCCGTGCGGATGGCCGTGACCGCGCTGGCGTCCAGGATTGCCAGCGGGAGACCGTGCTCGTGCTCGAAGAGGAGGACCACACCCTGATGGGAATCGTAGGGCGTCCCGTGGTTACCCGGCATCACCGCCACGACCTTGAGGCCGAAGGTGCGCGGCGACTCCATGGCGCCGGGCATCATCCCCAGAATCCCCCGCTTCCCCGGGAGCCACATCCCCCAGCGGAGCGGGTTCACCACCTCCCCGCGGCTCAGGGTCCTGAACGCCTCGGCCATGAGCTCGATGCAGGCGTCCATGGGAAGGAGCCGCCGGACGTCGGACGGAGAGAGGACGAGCGTGGCCACGCGGACCTCCTTTCAACCCGGTTCCGCGAACCGTGAGAGTATGCGGGGCGTCCGCCGGCCCGTCAAAGGCTTCGGGCCAGCCGAAAACGGTTCCGCCATACGAGGACGTCAGCCCCACGGGCGCATTGTACTTCAGCGGAGGTCCTCAACGGAGCTTCTCAACGGAGGTCCTCGAGCTGCTCGGAGGTCCTCGCGGTCCTCGCAAGAAACGTTGCACGGCGGACGCCGGAACTGGAGCGGGCCGTCGAGATGGTCACTGAAGCGGACGTATTCGCAGGCCTCACCGCGCTCCCACGGTTCGCTCGATGACCTGCTCCAGCTCCTGGAGCTCGAACGGCTTGGCGAGCAGGGGCGCGCTCGACTCGCTGAGGAGCGCGGCGGCATCCGGGTTCGCCACGTCTCCGGTGCAGAACACGATGTGCGGCCTCGGCTGGCGATCGCGGATCGCCCCGTAGACTGCGCGCCCGCCGCCGCCCGGCATCTTGATGTCGCAGACGACGAGGTCGAAGTCGTGTTTGTCGAGGAGCCGTAGCGCGGCCTGCACGGTGCTTGCCGTCTTCACGCCGTGCCCCCTGAGCTCGAGGAAGCGCCTGAGCGTGCGGACGATCCGCGCTTCATCGTCCACGAGAAGGATCCGGTACGAGCGGGGCCCCCCGGTGGCTGCGGCCGGGACATCGGGAGCGGCGGCGTCCGTGACGTGCGCCTCTGTGTGCGCGGGCAGGCGGATCGTGAAGGCGGCGCCGCCGCCGGGCCGATTGGCTGCCGAGATCTCGCCGCCGTGCGCCCGCACGATCCCGTGGGCGAAGCTGAGCCCGAGGCCCGAGTGCTGGCCCGCGTCCTTGCCTGTGAAGAATGGGTCGAACAGGTGGGCGAGCTCCTCGTCCGACATACCGGGCCCTGTGTCTGCGATGTCGAGGACGACCCACCGTGCGCTTTCGGGCCGTGCCCGGATCGTGAGCCGCCGCTGGGAGGCAGGGGTGCGGCGCATCGCCTCGTCGGCGTTTGCGATCAGATGCAGCAGCACCTGCTCGATCTGGCCCCGGTCCCCCGCGACGACACAGCGGTCCGCCAGATTCGCTTCCACCTCGATGTCCTGGGCGGCGAGGTCCGCTTGCCGGAGCCGAAGGGCCGCGCGAATCGTCTGCGCCAGATCCACGAGCGCCTTGTGGGTCTCCCCGGGGTCCCCGGGGCGGCTCACGGAGGCGAGGGTCCGGAGCACGTCCCGACAGCGACGCGTCTCCTCCAGGATCGTCTCCACCAGCTCCCGGGGGCACGCGGCCTCGCACGGCTCCACGGCGAGCATCTCCGCCGCGGCCAGGACGCTGGCCAGCGGGTTGTTCAGCTCGTGGGCAATGCCCGAGACCAGGCGGCCCAGGGCCATGAGCCGCTGGGAGCGTTCGGCCGCTTCCTCGACGGCGCGCTCACGCGCGATGTTCCGGAACACGTAGACGAAGGCGTCGGCGGGCGCGAGCCCGACCGTGCGGGAGCGTGTCGCGGCCAGGCGGCCGCCCAGCGCAGGGATCTGCGCCTCCGCGAGAACGGACCGCGGCTCGCCGAGACCGTCTCCCTCGCGCCCGCCGTGAGGGCGCCAGGGGAGCGACTCGGGGTCCATTCCCAGGACCTCGGCGAGCGGCAGGCCGACGATCTGGGCGGGCCGGCGGCCCACAGCCTGCGCGAACGCGCGGTTTACCCGCAGGATGAAGCGCGTCCAGTCCGTCACGCAGATGAGCGCCGGAACCGCGTCCACCGTGGCCTCCCATTGGCGCTTCGCCTCCGAGATCTGCTCGAGCGTCCGCACGCGGTCGACCGCGAGGCGCGCGTGGGGGGCGAGGAGGCGGGCGGCCCGAACATCCACGTCGCGAGTTGCCTTCGTGCCTCCCCTCCAGGCGAGCCCGAACAGCTCTTCGGGCGCCCGCTCGCCGTGGCCGGGTACCAGGGCCACAGCTCCGATCCCCTGGGTCTCCGCGGGGCACGCAGCGTGGCGCACGGGGCAGGTGGCGCACGGGAAGATCTCCTGGCCGTAGGGGGGAAACAGGACTCGGGTGCCCTGCTGGGGCAGGATGCGGCATTCCGCCAGGGCGTGGGGATCCATGCCCGCCGCGGCGACGAGCTGCCAGTCTTCCGATGCCTCCGCCGGCCGGTAGACGGCCGCCGCGAACGCGTCCGTGTGCCTCTGGAGCAACTGGGCGAGGGTGCGCCAGATCTCGGGGACACGGCCCATCCTCTGGACCGCGTCCAGCGCGGCGGCCGCGAGCCCTCGCGCTTGGAGCTGCCCCTCGATCTGCGAGATGTGGGTCGCCAGCGAGAGTCGCTCGGCGAGCTGGACGAGGACCAGGACCGCCAGGAAGGCCGCGAACCCCAGGAATACGACCGGGAGCCAGCGGCTCAGCACGACGAGCTTCTGGTTCCGGGCCGTGAGCGCCGCGGACAGCGCATCGAATTCGGAGGCAGCCAGGGCCACGGGCGCCTCTGCGGCGGAGGCGCGCTCCCGTTGCGAGCCGAACGGGAGGTGGCTCAGCGAGTCGAGATGCGCCAGGACCGGCGCCCACTGCCGCGACGCGGCACGCGCGCTCCAGAAGACCATGGGCGCCGGCGCCCGATCCAGCGCTCCCACAGGGACGCCGCGGATCGGCGGCAACATCTGACCCGCGAGCGGCACGGCCGGCGCGGTTCCGCCGCGATTCAGGACGTCCACGTTCTCCACGAAGAGCTCGACGTAGCGCCGAACCTCGGCCACGGCCGAGTCGAACGCCGTCGGATCCCCGTGGTGATGCGCGACGCCGGCGCGCAGCACGCGCGTCTGAATCAGGCTCGCCAGCAGGCTCTGGCGCCCCGCCGCGTCGCTGGCCGCCACGTTCGTGCGCACCAGGCCTGCGCCGACCCACAGTTGCACTGCCACTGCGCCCAGAGCCAGGACGAGCCCGCCACCCACCAGCGTGCGCAGCGGCCACCCCGGCCTATGAGACCAGGGGCGCAGCAGTCGCATCAGCGCGCTGCGCACGAGACTGTGCCGTTCTGCCGGTGGCCCGTGGTCAGGCGCGGGCACGAGGGCGGTCGCCGCGAGCGCGGCTCGTCGGATTCGGCTGAGGTGGCTTCGCGCCCGCTGTGGCGACGCGCAGTCGGCCGCAGGGGTGACGGGGCAAGCTCAGTCGAACGCGGACCGGAAAACGATCCCGGGCGAATTCGTCCCATAGGGCGGGATCCCATCGCCGTCCAGGAGGGGAGGGTGTCTCGACTCGGGGATGTTACAAATATTGACCGCGCCTGCTGGGAACTCAAGGGCGGCCCGAGATGGAGTGGCCCGAGATGGGGCGGGGCGGGCGGGGAGGGCCGGTCTTTCGATTCTCGCGTTCCATGTTCATCTTAATCCTCTTGGATTGTTGCGGGCTTGCCGCTCCGAGCGCCGCGACCTCACGCGGTCGGCGCGTATTGCAGGGGCGGCCGAAGGCGAGCGCCCGCGGGTCTGAGGGGGGTCTGAGGGGCGGCGTCGCGGTCATTATCCGGCGGGGACGCGAATTCTCGAGAATCGAAGAACGGCGAGAGAGGGAGAGGGAATCCATGGCGAGGGATCGACGTACGGCGGCGGAGGCGAAGCCCAAGGGGGAGGAGGCGGCGGCGCCCCAGAATACGCTTTCGATCACCGACAACCGGACCGGGCGCAGCTACGAGATCGAGGTGCTCGAGGGCGATGCGATCCGGGCGGCGGATCTTCGGAAGATCCGGGTCATGGACGACGATTTCGGTCTCCTGTCCTATGACCCCGCCTATGTGAACACGGCCTCCTGTCGCAGCGCCATCACCTTTATCGACGGTGACCGGGGCATCCTGCGGTACCGGGGTCATCCCATCGAGCAGCTCGCCGAGCAGGGCACGTTCCTGGAGGTGGCATACCTCCTGCTCAAGGGCGACTTGCCGACCAGAGACCAGATCGCAGCGTTCACCCATGAGATCACGTATCACACCTACGTCCACGAGAACGTCCTCAAGCTGCTCGACGGGTTTCGCTACGACGCCCACGCCATGGGGATCATGATCAGCGTGGTCGCGGCGCTCTCGACGTTCTATCCCGAGGCGAAGGACGTGCGGAACGACGAGAACCGCTGGCGGCAGATGGTGCGCCTCATCGCGAAGATGCCCACGCTTGCGGCGTTCGCGTACCGCCACCACCGGGGGCTTCCCTACGTCTACCCGGACAACAGCCTCTCGTACACGGCCAATTTCCTGAACATGCTCTTCCGCATCGGCGACCGGGAGCACACGCCGCAGCCGGTGCTCGTGCGGGCCATTGATGTGCTATTCATCCTCCACGCCGACCACGAGCAGAACTGCTCGACGAGCGTGATGCGGGGTGTCGGGAGCTCGCTGGCGGATCCGTATTCGGCGCTGGCCGGAGCCATGGCCGGACTGTATGGGCCGCTGCACGGGGGCGCTAACGAGGCGGTGCTCCGCATGCTCACGGAGATCGGACACGTGAGCCGGGTGCCGGAGTTCATCCACGGCGTGAAGGCGGGGAAGGGGCGCCTCATGGGATTCGGACACCGGGTCTACAAGTCGTACGATCCGCGGGCGAAGATTATCAAGCAGATCGCGGACCAGGTCTTCGAGGTCACGGGCCGTAACCCACTCCTGGACATCGCCCTCGAGCTGGAACGGATCGCCCTCGAGGATGATTACTTCATCTCGAGGAGGCTGTACCCGAACGTGGACTTCTACTCGGGAATCATCTATCAGGCGATGGGCTTCCCCGTGGAGTTGTTTCCCGTCCTCTTCGCGATCCCGCGGACGGTGGGGTGGCTGGCCCAGTGGCAGGAGATGCTCGAGGACTCGGAGCAGAAGATCGCGCGGCCTCGTCAGATCTATGTCGGCCACGGCGAGCGGCCGTACGTCCCACTCGAGCTGCGGTCGTAGCGCCGGCTCCCGCGTGGTCGCCGTCGACCTCAAGCACAACGAGCTCCGTGGCGCAATCTGCACGTATCTGCTCGACGAGCCAGAGCCCGCGCTGGTGGATCCCGGGCCGTCCACGACACTCGAGGCGCTGCGCGCCGGGCTCGAGGACGCAGGGGTCGAGCTGCGGGAGCTGCGTCACGTGCTTCTCACGCACGTGCACCTCGACCATGCGGGCGTGACCGGTCGCCTGGCGGCGAAGAACCCGCGCCTGCGGGTCCACGTGCACGAGGACGGCGCGCGACATCTGGTGGACCCGGGGCGGCTGGTGGCGAGCACGCAGCGGGTCTTCGGTGAGGACCATGACCGCCTGTGGGGCGAGGTGCAGCCGGTGCCGGCGGAGCGCATCGCGGCCATCGCGCCTGGAGGTGGCGAGGCGCTGCCCGGCGTGCGTGCGCTGGCCACACCCGGGCACATCGCCCACCACCTGGCATATCTGGACGAGCGCACGGGCACCTTCTTCGCCGGCGACTGCATGGGGATCATCCTGGGTGCGGAGTCGCCGAGTCATCCGCCGACGCCGCCGCCCAGCTTCGACGCCGAGGCGTGGATCCAGACGCTGGAGGGGCTGAAAGGACTTGGCCCCGAGCGCGTGGCTGTGGCCCATTTCGGGGTGCATGAGGACTTCGAGCCGCGGCGAGCCCAGCTGGTGGAGCGGATCGGTCGCGCGGTGGCGCGGGTGAGCCAGGCCGTGGCGGAGGGCCGTAGCGAGGATGCGGACCGCTACGAGGAAGAAGTGCGCGCCGCGCTTTCCGCCTACCTGCCAGGAGACCGCGTGCGTCGCTACTTCGAGACGTTCCGGGTCCGCACGGACTGGGATGGGATCCGCTTCTATCTCGAACGGCGTGGGTGATAGACCCTTTCCGTACGCCCCCGAAAGCCACGAAACCGTTGACACGCAAAGGATGTTTGCTTACTGTCAACGCCACTCACTGCAGGGTTGGATCGAGCGGCCGCTGTGCCAGTCACCAGACCGTGGGATCTTGGCCGATGAGCCGAGATCCCTTTTTTCATGGACGCTGGCCCTGCGCTGAACGTTCGGCCCATCCGAGCTGAGAACGCCCGACGCGGGGGGCGCGATGTTGGAGCTCGCGGAGGAAAGTCGGCGGTACGGCAGGTCCCGGACCCCGACGGAACCGTTCACACAGGGGAGCGGGGACATGCGCAACACCGGGACAGTGAAATGGTTCAACGAGGCGAAGGGGTTCGGCTTTATCACGCCGGATGACGGTGGGCGGGACGTGTTCGTCCACTACTCGGCGATTCAGTCCGACGGCTTTCGCACGCTGACGGAGGGGGAGAAGGTCGAGTTCGACATGGTCCAGCGCGAGAAGGGGCCGGCCGCCGAGAACGTGACCAAAGTCGGCGTCGGCGCGTGAACGTTTTGTGTTTCCGCGATGAGACGGGCCGCCTGCGGGCGGCCCTTTCGTTTGGTCCACCCGCCAGGGTTTCGAGGACCTCGCCGTGCGCTTCGTAGCTGACTTGCACATTCACTCGCGCCACTCGCGGGCCACGAGCCGGGACCTGGACCTTCCGCACCTTCATGCCGAGGCGCAGCGCAAGGGCGTGACGGTGGTGGGGACCGGTGATTTCACACACCCCGGCTGGTTCCGGGAGCTCCAGGAACAGCTCGTGCCTGCGGAGGAGGGTCTCTACCGACTGCGGGCGGATCTGGCGCGGGCCGCGGAGGCCGAGGTTCCGCTGGCCTGCCGTCGGCCCGTGCGGTTCATGCTCACGGTGGAGATCTCGAACATCTATAAGCGGGGCGAGGCCGTGCGGAAGGTCCACAATCTCATCTTCGTGCCGGACCTGGAGGCCGCCGCGCGGCTTCGCGCGTTCCTGGAGCGTGTCGGCAACCTGGCGTCGGACGGGCGTCCGATCCTCGGCCTCGATTCCCGCGACCTGCTGGCGATCGCGCGGGAGGCGCACGAGCGGACCGTGTTCGTGCCCGCGCATATCTGGACGCCCTGGTTCTCGGTCCTGGGCGCGAAGTCGGGGTTCGACTCCATCGAGGAGGCGTTCGGGGACCTGACGCCGGAGATCTTTGCCATCGAGACGGGGCTGTCATCGGACCCGCCGATGAACTGGCGGATCTCGGCGCTCGATCGCTTCACGCTCGTCTCGAACTCGGACGCCCATTCGCCGGCCAAGCTGGGGCGCGAGGCGAACCTCTTCGACCTGGAGCTCTCCTACGATGCCATCCGCGACGCCCTGCGGACGGGCGATCCGGCGCGCTTCCTCGGCACCGTGGAGTTCTTTCCGGAGGAGGGGAAGTACCACCTCGATGGCTGCCGTCGCTGCGCCCTTCGCTGTCTCCCGAGGGAGACGCGGGAGCATGGCGGCCGCTGTCCGTCGTGCGGGAAGCCTATCACCGTGGGGGTGCTCCACCGCGTGGACGCGCTGGCGGACCGCGCGGAGGGCTATCGGCCGGAGGGTGCGCCTCCGTTCCGGAGCCTCATCCCGCTCGGGGAGATCCTGGCCGAGGTCCACGGCGTGGGTGCGGGAACGAGAACCGTGGCGCGGGCGACCGAAACGCTGATCGGGGCACTCGGGCCCGAACTCGAGATCCTGCGGGACGTGCCGCTGGAGGAGATCGAGCGGCAGGGCGGCTCGCTGATGGTCGAAGCGATCCGGCGGGTGCGGGCGGGCGAGATCGAGATCGCCCCGGGCTACGACGGCGAGTTCGGTACCGTCCGCATCTTCCGGGAAGACGAGCGCGACCGCATCGCGGGGCAGGATGCGTTGTTTGCCTCGCACCTGGCGGCCGGTGCGCCCGCGGGCGAAGCGCAGGGTCGGCGGGGGACGCTGGCGCGTGCCGAGACCTCGCCCCACGGCGCCGATGTCCGCCGGGTGGCGGAGGAGCGGTCGCCGGGTTCCGGCTACGGGAGCGCGCTCGTGGACGCCGCGCTTCCACTCTTCGCCACCACCGGCACGGAGGGTCTGAACCCGGAGCAGCGTCGGGCGGTGCAGCACGGTCGGGGCGCACTGCTGGTTCTAGCGGGCCCCGGGACGGGGAAGACCCGGGTGCTCGTCCACCGGATCGCGTGGCTCGTCACGAGCCTGGGGGTCGATCCCGCCTCCATCCTGGCTGTGACGTTCACGAACCGGGCGACGGACGAGATGCGGGAGCGCTTGGCCGCGCTCCTTTCGCCGGAACGCGCCAGCCGCGTCACGGTGCGAACCCTGCATGCCCATGGACGCGCGATCCTCGAGGCGGAGGCGGCGGCGCTCGCGTTCCCGCAGCCGGTGACCGTCATCGGGGAGGGTGAGCGCCTGAGTCGGATCGAGGCCATCGTGGGACGGGCGCTGGCAGAGCGCGTGGCCCGGGGGATCGAGCGCCTCAAGTCGGCGTCGCTCACGGGCGCGACAGCCGAAGACCCGCAGATCCTCACTGCATGGACGGCCTATGACGCGGCGCTCCGGGCTGAGGGCAGAGTGGACTTCGATGATCTCATTCGTCTGCCGCGCGAGTTCCTGGAGCGTCAGCCCGATCGCGCTGGGCGCTGGCATGAAGCGTTCCCGTGGGTGCTGGTGGACGAGTTCCAGGACCTGGACGGCGCCCAGTACGCCCTGCTGCGGCAGATCGCACCGCCGGGCTCCAGCGTGACGGTCGTTGGCGATCCCGATCAGGCCATCTACGGCTTCCGCGGCGCCAGCCCGGAGTTCGTGAACCGATTCCGCGAGGAGTACGGCCCCGAGATCGTACGGCTGACGCGCAACTACCGGTCCACGCCCACGATCCTGCGGGCTGCTCACCGCGTGATCGCATCGGGCGATGATGTGCGGCCGCTCGCGGCCGTGGTGGAGGGCGGCCTGCGCGTCGTGCTCCTGGAGGCGCCTACGGCCGCCGCGGAGGCGGAGGCCGTGGTGCACGAGATCGAACGACTCGTGGGCGGCACGAGCCTCTACTCGATGGACAGCGGGCGCGTGGACCGCGAGGAGCCAGAGGTCCGTGGTTTCTCGGAGATCGCCGTCCTCTTCCGGATCCGGCAGGCGGCGCTCCCCCTGGTGGAGGCGCTCGACCGCTCGGGCATCCCCTATCAGCAGGCGGAGGCCCGGCCGCTTCTGGCCGATCCCGTCGTGGCGGCCATCGCGGAAGGGATGCACCGCGCCGGTGCCCTGGGCTCCGCGGCGGGCGTCGCGCTGGATGCCGCGGTGGAGGCCCTGGTCGCGAGGGCGCCGGCCGGCACGCTGCGCGACCCGGGCGATAGGCAGACAGGCGTCGGTGCCGAAGAGCCAGGCGGTCCAGGTGGCGAGCACGAGGCGGACGTAGATGGCGACAGGGTCGAGCCGGATCCACAGCGCTGGACGGAGGAAATCCGGCGAGTCGCCGCGCGCCTGGCGCCCATCGCCCGGCGTGCCAGCGACGTGACCTCGTTCCTGGCGGACCTGGCGCTGCGCTCCGATCCGGACCTGCTCGACCCGCGGGCGGAGCGTGTGGCGCTGCTCACCCTCCACGCGGCGAAGGGGCTGGAGTTTCCCGTCGTGTTCATTATCGGGTGCGAGGATGGGCTGTTGCCGTATCGGCCGCCGTCGGGCGAGACCGCGCCACCCGACGAGGAACGCAGGCTGCTGTATGTGGGGATGACGCGCGCCCGCCGCATCCTGATTCTCTCGCGAGCGCGTCGCCGCTCACTCTTCGGGCGCACCGGCGAGGCGGCGCCCTCCCCCTTCCTGGCGGCCATCGAGGAGTCGCTGGTCCGCCGTGAGGCGGTCACGCCCGCCGGCCCGCGAGCGGAGACCCTGCAGCTGCGGCTGTTCTGAGTGGGTCTTAGCGGGTTAGCGAGTTAGCGAGTTAGCGCTTTGTCGGCCCTGCCTGCTCTGCCGTCGATCGGCGCTGACGGGCGCGGGCTGGCACCAGCAGCACCGGGTAGCGGCAAAGTCACTGACAGACGGAGCAACGACTTCCCCGCTAACCCGCCAACCCGCTACCCCGCTATCTCACCCCCGATCGCAGATAATCGACCAGCAGGTTGGCCATGACTCGCATGCCGAGAGGTATGGAGGCGTCGTCCGCCATGAACGTAGGTGTGTGGTGACCGCCCGACGACGTGCCGGGCTTCACGGTGCCGAGGCGGAAGAAGAAGCCGGGCACTTCGTTGGCGAAATAGGCGAAGTCTTCGCCGCCCATGGTCGGCTCGAGGAGCAGGACGTTCTCCGCGCCCACCACGCGGGCCAGTGTTGGCGCCATCGTGCGGGCGAGCGTCGAGTCGTTGACCGTCGCCGGCGTTCCGCGGTCGTAGACCAGCCCGTACCTCGCGCCTGCCGCGGCGGTGATCCCGGCGAGGATCTCGTTCATGCGGCGCTCGACTGCGTCCCGCACCTCCGGATCGTAGGTGCGGACCGTGCCCTCCATATGGACGGACATGGGGATGATGTTGAAGCGCTCACCGCCCCGGATCATGCCCACGGTGATCACGCTGGGCGCGAAGGGCGGCAGGTTGCGGGACCGGATCGTCTGGAGCGCGAGCACGGCCTGCGCTGCGGTGACCACGGGATCCACGCCCTCGTGCGGTGCGGCGCCGTGCGCCTGCTTCCCGTGGATGTCGATCTGGAGGTGGTCCACTGCGGCGAACGCCGGGCCCACGGTGTAGCCGACCCTGCCGACCTCGAGGTCCGAGAAGGAATGGAGCCCGAAGATGGCCTGGGGCCGCGGATCCTCCAGCACCCGCTCCCTGACCATGAGGTCGGCTCCGCCCTCTTCGCCCGGCGGTGGCCCCTCCTCCGCGGGCTGGAAGATGAACCTCACGGCCCCGGGGAGCTCCTCGCGCATGGATGCGAGAACGGAGGCTACGCCGAGCTGCACGGCCACGTGGATGTCGTGACCGCACGCGTGGGAGACGCCCACCTCCTGGCCCAGATACGCCGCGCGCTTCGTGGACCGGAACGAGTAAGGGCTGTCCTCCGTGACCGGTAGCGCGTCCATGTCCGCGCGTACGGCCACGACCGGGCCCGGCCTCGCGCCACGCAGGATACCAACGACGCCGGTGTGAGCGACCCCGGTCCTCACCTCGTCGAAGCCGAGGTTGCGGAGATGCTCCGCCACAAGCTTCTCCGTCTCGAATTCGCGGTTGCCCAGCTCCGGGTTCTCGTGGATGCGATGGCGGAGCTCGATGATCTCGGCCGCGCTCTGCTGGACCGCGTCATCGATGCGGCGGCCGAGCACGGACGCGTGGTCCTGAGCATGAATTGTGCGTGCGAGCATGATCGTCCCGAAAACCGCAAAGAGCGCATAGCGTGCCACGGGTCCTCCATCCTCTGGGCTTCGAATCCAACACGGGCTGCCTCTCGTATGGTAACGACGAAGGGCCATGTTCCGCACGGTGATGTCGTTCATGTCTCTGGGGTTGGTCGTTCCGCTGATGCTCCTGAGCAGCCCCGCCCCTCATTCGCAGCTGGCCGTCGGGGAGCCGGCCGCTCCCATCGCCATCCCGAATGTGACGGTCATCGACGGCACGGGCGGACCCGTTCGGCCCGACGTCACGGTTCTCATCGCGGACAGCCGGGTGGCCGCGGTCGAACCCTCGGATCGCTTCGTCGTCCCCGCCGGCGCGCAGGTAGGTTCAGGTTCCGCGGGCCCGCCGCTCGTCGCGCTCATCCGAAGCTCTTGATGCCCGGCGGCGAGCGCCGGAGCGCGGTGAGGAGCGCGAGCGGATCGTGGTGTGCCTCGGGGGCGTGGGCCTCGGGACGCGTGCCGCTGCGCAGGCGGAGCGGCACGACCTCGTGGGCGATCACGTTGATGGTGTCGCCGTCCTTCTGGAGGCGACCGGTCACCCCGAGGAACGGCTCCATACGGACAGCCGCGCGGTCACGCTCGTAGACCTTCGGCTTCACAATCACGTTGACGTGGCCCGCCTCGTCTTCCAGCAAGACGAAGACGTAGCCCTTCGCGGTCTCCGGGCGCTGGCGCGCGACGACCAGCCCGGCGACCTGCACCCGGGCGTGCTGGAGCAGGTCGGGCAGCCGATCGGAGGAAACCGTGCCCGGGGAGAGCTCGCCCTCGAGCAGCGCGAAGGGGTGGCGGCTCGCCGAGAAATGAAGCATGCGGTACTCGGCGATCATGCGCTCCTGGAGGTTCAGGTCGGGGAAGGGGAGCTCCGCATAAGGGGCCCCCAGCTCGAGGTCGAGCTGATGGTCGTCAGCGCGGCCGCCATCGCGCCCTTCCTCCTCGGGCCCGAGCCAGAGCCCGGCCTGCCAGAGGAGTTCCCGGCGCGTGAGGCTGAGGGCGTCGAAGCCGCCCACCCAGATGAGGTTCTCGATGGCCGGCCGCTTGAGGTCCGCCGGCGTACGGCGGAGAAAGTCCGGGAGCGAGCGATAGGGGCCGCTCTTCCCCCGCTCCGCGACCACTGCGTCGGCGATCTCCTGGCCCCAGTCGCGCACGAAGCCGAGCCCGATGCGGACCCGTGTGCCCTCCACGGTGCAGAACGTCCGGCTCGCGTTCACATCCGGGAGCCGGACCTCGATTCGGTTCCTGCGGGCGTCGCGAACCAGGGCGTCTACAGGATAGAACCCCATGGGCTGATTGTTGAACAGGGCACAGTAGTACTCCGGGGGATGGTAGTGGCGAAGCCACGCGGACTGGTACGCCAGCAGCCCGAACGCCGCCGCATGGGACTTGGGGAAGCCGAACTCCGAGAACGCCGTCACCTGCTCGAAGACCCGCCGCGCCGTGGCTTCTCCCACCCCGTTTCGGGCCGCGCCGTCGCGGAACAGCGTCCAGTAGCCCTCCATGGCCTCCCGGGAGCGCTTCCGGCTCATGACCCGCCGGAGCCCCTCCGCCTGCCCGTCCGTGAAGCCGGCCATGGCCTTGCAGACCATGAGTACCTGGTCCTGGTAGAGGATCACGCCCAACGTGTCCCGGAGCGCCTCCTCCAGGCATGGGTGGTCGTACGGAATCTGGAAGCTCGGGTCGGTGCGCAGCTTCTCCCGGCGACGCACGTAGGGGTTCACCGCGCCGCCCACGATGGGCCCCGGGCGCACGATGGCCACCTGGATCGCCAGCTCCTCGAGGCTGCGCGGCTTCGTGCGCCGCAGCATCTGGATCTGAGCACGGCTCTCGATCTGGAAGATTCCCACCGTGTCTCCCGAGCAGATCCGATCGTAGACCGCCTTGTCCTGGAAGTCGATCCGCGACAGATCCGGCGGCGAGCCCGTGTGCACCGCGATCAGGTCCACCGCCGCCTCCACCAGGGAGAGCATCCCCAGGGCCAGGAAGTCAATCTTGATGAAGCCGGCGTCGTCGCACGAGTCCTTGTCCCACTGGCAGAGGACGCGCCCTTCCATCGCCGCCGGCTCCACCGGGACGAGCTCGACGAGCGGGCGGCTGGAGATGATCATCCCGCCCACGTGCTGGGAGATGTGGCGCGGCAACCCCGCGATCTCCTCCGCCAGCGCCACGAGCTCGCGCCAGAGCGGCGCGTCCGTCCGACCCTGGAAGCCCGGGAGCCGCTCGATCTCTTCTTTGAGCCCCGCGGCCGAGTAGCTCTCCGCCAGCTTCGCCAGCTTCTCCAGCTCGCCGGCCGGAAGGTCCAGCGCCTTCCCCACCTCCCGCACCGTGGAGCGGAGCCGGTACGTGGGGAAGCTGCAGACCAGCGCCGCATGCTCGCTCCCGTACTTCTCGTAGACCCGCAGAATCAGCTTCTCCCGGATGTCCCGCGCGAAGTCCAGGTCGATGTCCGGAACCGTGGCGAGCGCCTCGTTCAGGAAGCGGCCCAGGAAGAGTCCGTTCGCCACCGGATCGATGTGCGACAGCCCGATCAGGTAGCAGATGATGGACGAGACCGAAGAGCCGCGGCCTCGTCCGGAGGGGAGGTTCGACGCCGCACGGGGCTGTCCGCTACGCGTCTCGGCCGCCACCTCCTTCGCCAGCTCCAGCAGGTCGCGGTAGACGAGGAAGAAGCCCGCGAGCCCGTGACGCTCTACCAGCCGGAGCTCCTCCGCGAGCCGCGCCACCGCCTCCGCACGGTGCGGCGAGCCCGGTGGATACCTCTCCTCCAGCGCGGCCCCACAGACCGCGGCGAGCGTCTCGATGGCGGTCCCCCGGCCGCTCCCCTCGAAATCCGGAAACTCGTAGCCCAGATCCCGGGTGAGGTCGAAGGCCGCACAACGCTCGGCGATGCCGAGCGTGTTGCGGAGCGCATCCGGCCGCGTCGCGAACCGGCGCGCCAGCGCCTCCGGCGCCGCCAGGTAGAACTCGCTGTTCGGGCGGCGCACCGCGTGCGCGTTGTCCAGCGTCGTGCGGTGCCGGATCGCCACCAGCACATCCTGCAGGCGATGACGTTCCCGGCGGTGATAGTGCACGTCGCTCGTGGCCACCATCGGAATCCCCAGGCGCTCCGCCAGGCGCGCCAGCGCGCGGTTGCGCCCCGCATCACCCTTTACCAGGTTTTCCTGGAGCTCGATGAAGAAGCCGCCCGGACCGAAGACGTCGCGGAGCCGCCGGGCGAAGGCCTCGGCTTCGTCGCTTCCGGCCTCGAGTTGCCGGACCAGCGCGCCCTGCCGGCAGCCGGACAGCACGATGAGCCCTTCGGCACGCTCCAGGAGCGAGGCGATGCGGAGACGGGGGTCCCCCCGGGGGCTCGCGAGATGGGCCTCGGAGATGAGACGGCAAAGGTTCGCGTACCCCGTGGGCGTCTCCGCCAAAAGCGTGAGGTGCGACCCGTCCTCCAGCGTCACCTCCGCGCCCGTGATCGGCTGGAGCCCCACCGACTTCGCCAGTTGCGCGAACTCCATGGAGCCATACAGCCCGTTATGGTCCGTGAGCGCCAACGCCGAATACCCCAGATCCTTCGCCTGCAGGACCAGCTCCTCCGGATGGGACGCGCCGTCGAGGAACGAATAGCCCGAATGACAGTGGAGCTCGACGTACATGCTACCCTTCCCCTCACTATTCCCGGTTTTGAGCGGGCGAGCGGGTGAGCGGGCGAGCCCTTGGTGGGCACTGTTCGCCCGCCGCCGATTCCGTTTTTGCGACGCCGGCTGGCGCCAGGTAGGGGCGGTCAAGGCCCGTAGAAGTGGACGGACCGAGGAACGAACCCACCCGCTCACCCGCTAACCCGCTAGGGAAGGGTGGAAGGGCGGGGCGGCACCCGCTACTCGTGCACGAACCACCGCTCCACCGTCAGGTCCCGATAGAGGGTGACGGGCCTGCCATCCTCGAGCACGACCTCCGTGTATTCACGGGCGATGGGGTCGCGCCACCATTCGTCGTCGATCCGCCATCGCTCCCGCACCGCGGCTACACGCCGGCGCTTCCCGTTCAGGTAGACGAAGAGCAGCTTTCCGTTCCCGTCCGTCCGCACCCCGGCCGGGCGCGGGAGGTTCAGGGGTCGAAGTTGAGGAGCGCGTGTCTCCGCTCGGGGATGCGCGACCACGGATCCACCTCCACCACGCGATACAGGGGGGAATGCCCGAACTTCAGTTTCAGCTCCAGTACCGCCTCCCGCAGGGCGGCCGGCACCTCGCCGTCCACCAGCTCCCGTCCAGCCGCCTCCCGGCCACCCTCTTCCTTACGGCTGAAAAGATCGGCCTGCCGGGCGGCGGGCCCGAAGTCGAAGAGCTCCACCGTGAGCGTCTCCACCGCCCGGGGCGGGGGAGAGGCGGCCAGCCGCGTCCGGAGCGGTAGGGCGATCCGCTCCCGTGCCACCGTGGGCTCCCGGAGCACGACCTCCAACCCCCACGAACCACCCCCTTCCAGCCCCGTCTGCACCCGCACGCCCCGGATGCTCCGCCCCCGCCGCAGCGGCCGCGAAATCGCCCGCTCCAACAGCCGGTCCAGCGCACCGAACAGCGTCTCGCTCTGCCCCACAGGGACCGGAAAGTCCAGGGAGACCCGGATCGGCTGCGGGCGGTGCCACGGCCGGACCGGGTCGATCCGCCGGCCCGTCGCCCACGCCAGCACCTGGCGCCCTTCATCCCCGAACTGCCCCACCAGCGCAGGCTCCGGAAGCACCACCAGCTCCCCCAGAGCTCCGATCCCCAGGCGCTCCAGCCGCTCGATCACCGACGGCTCCACCGGAAGCGCGGCCACCGGCCGGCTCGCTAGAAAGGAGGGGAGCTCCTCCTCCCTCACGATCATCGGCTCCCCCGGCCTCGCCGCCACCGCCGCCACCCACGCCCCGAACTTGCCGGGAGCCCAACCCGCACGGGTTGCCGCTACCAGCGGCCGGGGAAGCACCTCCAACAGACTCTCCAGCGCACGCTCCGCCTGCCGCCGTGGACCCCCGTACAGCCGCTCCAGGCCATCCATCCCCAGAAAGACCCGCCCGCCACCTGCCGGCTCGACCACCGGTGTGAGACCACCGAGCACCTCCAGCATCGCCTCCCCGGCCGCATCGTAATGGGCCGGATCCGGCTCCAATAGCGTGAGGAAGGGACAGAGCCCCACCGCCTGGCTCACCCCCATCCCCGGCCGCACCCCCGCCTGCGCCGCTCGCTCCGAGACCTGCCAGACCTCCCGGCGGACCCCCTCCGCCGGGGTCAGCAGCGCCACCGACGTGGCATCCAGCTCCGGAGACCGTACCAGCTCGAGACGCAGCTCGAAGGTGGGAAGCCAGAGACACAAGGCCAGACGGCTCCCCCGGGACCGCGAACCCACGGAACAGACCGCCGTGGAGCCACCCGAATCACCCATGCCGCGAGTTCCTGGAAACCTCGGCCTCTAGGACGCCCGGGCTATCGGACATGAACCCTTGCCCTCCCGGCTTACCCCTGAAATCCCTCGCCACTGGGGGGGAAGCGGCTCGAGCGAACACCGGAAGCCCGGTGCCGGAAACGGGCGCCGCCGGCTTCCCCCCTAGGGCAAGGAAGGGGCTTTCCGTAAGCAACCTCCGGATTCGCCCCTTCGCTTCACCGATACCGAATATTTACCGAAACCGAATATAAGCCGAAAATCGCCGGGGAGCAAGAAACCAAGAAACAAAGAAACAAAGAGAAACAAAGAAGAGAGAGCGCTCAGAGCGCTCGGAACTCGGAGGATGGGCAAGCGCCGTACAGCGGCGGCGCCCCAACTGCACTGCACCTCAGCGGCCAGACGACGGAGTGCACGCAGTGCGGGTGACCCCGTAGTCGTGCCGCCTGGGGCACGAGATCTGAAGTAAGAGCAGTCGTGCCCGCCAGGGGGCGCATGATCCCGGGGCGAGAGCCCCGGTCGGATCCCGCCGGCCCGGGGGATCTTTCCGCACAGGACCTTTGGGTGACCATGTGTGAGGCGGTGCCGTCGCGCGACCCGTCCCTTCAGTTGGGGAAGAGACTCCGGTCAATCCCGGGGATGATCCGCAGCGCGTTCTGGTAGTAGAGCTTCTTCAGCACCTCATCCGGGAGGTCCAGCCCGTAGAGCTTCCAGAACGCGTGACGCCTGCGGTAGTAGTCGAAGTATTCGTCCGCGGTTTCCAGCGTTCGGAAGTAGACGGGGTACTCCTCGGGCGCCCAGGCGTCCTTGCCGAAGAGGACGCGGTCCTGGTAGCGGATGAACCACTGGCGTGCGAAGCGCGGCTGGCGTCCCAGCTCGGCCAGGACGGCACCGATCTCCGTGTAGACATTGGGGTAGCGGTCCAGGAGCTCACCCAGCCGCGCGAGGTTGTTGCCCATCCACCCCAGGTGGGCGTTGATGAAGATCGTGCGTGGGTGTTTTGCGAACACATGGTGCTGCTCGGCAATGATCTGCTCCCACGGCGGGTACTGCTCGGGCGGCCGGCGCCGACTCGGGATCTCCTTGAGCTCGAGCCAGCGCTCGTTGAAGCGGTCGTGGAGTTCCCAGAAGGGGGCGGGGTCAGCCGTGTGGATGAGGATGGGGATGCCGAGCTCGCCGGCCTTCTGCCACACGGCGTCGAGGCGGGGGTCGTCTACGGGAACGCGGCGGCCCTGGCCGTCCCGCACGGTCATGCCCAGGTTCTTGAAGATCTTGAGCCCCTGGGCGCCGCCGCGGACATCCTGCTCGAGCTGGGCTGCCGCCCGTTTCCCGTAGTCCGGGTCGTCAATGCCGCCGAAGCTCAGGTTCGCGAAGATGACGAACCGCTTGGGGTGGCGCCCTTTCATGTTCGAGACGCCGCGCCGGAGCGCGTCTCCGTTGCGCCCGCTGAGGTTCACCATGACGGCCATGTTCAGGGCATCCAGGTCGCGCACGAGGCGGTCCAGCGCCTCGGGGGGCATGTCTGCGTCCTGGTGGCTGTGCACGTCGACGAACGGGTACTTCGCACGCTTCACGGGCGACGCCGGCACGAGCAGGGTGGATCGAGGCTCGTACTCCTCGATGCTCATGGTCTGGGCGGCGCCGCTCACGGGAACGAGCGCGAGGAGGACGAGGGGCGTGAGGCGATATGCAAGGGATCTCATGGGTGGGGCTCCCATCTCCGTCGAGGGGTTCTGGTGCTCGCGTGGCCGCACAACGTAGTGGCGGTGGCGGCGGGACGGCAATCTGCCACCTGCTTTTCGCTCGAGCCGTGTGCGCTGGATGTCCGGCCTTATCCCATTCCGGCGTGCTACCGCATCGGACTCACCTCAGGCGTCTTGACGCATGGGGCCCGAGCGCTGACCGTACAGGGGGGTGAGTTCGCTGCCTGTGAGGGAGCATCTGCGGGGCGGGAGGGTAAACAAATGTGGGCGATGTTGGGAGAGGCCGTGCATCAATTCTCCAGTAGGCTTTCGCTACGATGAAAACTACGATGAAAACGAAGAGCGCGAGAAAAGTGACCCGACGGCGCCGGGACGTGACGGAGTGGATCAAGGCGATCATCCGCAAGAAGGGGCAGACCTACGTGTCCCTCGCCGTCGAGATCGGCATCACGCCGCAGGCCGTGAGCGAGATCGTTAACGGACGCACGAAGGGGAAGACCGCCCGCTACGCGCTGGCGAAGGCGCTGGGTCTCGAGGTCAGGGATCTGTGGCCCGCGGAGGCGGCGCGCAGGCCGCGCGCGGCCGGAGCGCGGAAGGCTGCGGCGAAGGCGGGGAAACGCGCCGCGCGCGGCAGGAAGCGGTAGCGCCGGGCCACTGTAGTTCTTCAGCGACCTGCTATCCTTGAGACGGATCCGGCGAGTGGTGCCGGGGGCCGGGGATCGCCCGGTCGCCGTTCATCGCGTAAGCGTGCCGCCTGACGTATCCGAAAGAGGTCAGGGGCGACCCACGTGTACGGGTGCGCGACGCTGGGCTGTCCGTCCCCGGGGCGTCCCCGGGTTCAGTGTTCCGGCGGCGGCAGTGGGCGGTCCAGGATGAGGCAGTCCCGCACGATGCGGCCGCCGACGAGGTGTTCCTGAATGATACGCTCGAGTATGGGCGGGTCGCATCCGCGGTACCAGGCGCCCTCGGGGTAGACCACAGCGATCGGACCACCCTCACAGATGCGGAGGCAGTTGGCCTTCGTGCGGTAGATCCCGCCCTGCTCGGACAGTCCCAGCTCCTTCAGGCGCCGTTTCAGGTACTCCCAGGCCGCAAGGGACTGCTCGCGCGACGAGCACTTCGGTGTGGTCTGGTCGCAGCATAGGAAGATGTGCCGGCGGATGACCGGCACGCCGGTGGTCTCCGCTTTTCGTTGGAGTTTCTCGACCAGCGATGGTGCGGGCGGCTCGTGGGCTACGGCCTCTGTGCCCTGCTCGGTCGGCCCGGCGGAGGACGCCCCGGCGCTGGGATCTGCCGTGCTCACGGGGCACCCCTCCCGTGCCCCTCCTCGGGCCGCCGTCCTGCGGCGGGCGCCCTTCCCGGTACCGCGGTTTCGAGCGCGGTGGTGGATGGCACGGCAGCCGCCAGGACGGCGGCGGCGCCCGTGCCCCGGGGCTCGGGGATCAGGCGCCAGACGATGACGGCCATGAGTAGGACGGACGCCGCGCCGATCGCCGTGTTGCTCCGATAGCCCACGTCCGCATATAAGAGCCCGGAGACGCCGGCGCCTAAGGAGAATCCCACGTGTCCGAGGGCGACGGCCAGGCTCATGAGTGAGCCGCGTCGGTCGTCTTCCACGAGCGCCGTGAGGAGGGCGGAGAACGGGCTGAGGCGCATAGCCACCAGGACCATCATGGCGAAGAAGAGCGGGTAGGCGACCCACATCTGCCGGACGACGACGGTGGTGGTCAGCATGACGACGGATAGCCCGGCGGACGAGAGGATGACCACCACCTTGCGCCCGATCCGGTCGGAGAGCGCTCCCGCCTGCGGCCCCGCCAGCACGTTGGCGAAGCCGGCCAGGAAGAAGAGCGAGGCGATGTCCCGGGCGGTGGCGCCCATCGATTGCTCGAGCCACGTCGGCAGGTAGACCACGTAGAGCCCGACGCCCAGGAACATGAGGAAGTAGGAAACCGCGCCAGGGACCACACCGGGCCTCCGGATGATCTCTACGTAGCGGCGCACCGCTCCGCGCACCGTGAGCCGCTCCATGGACAGCGCCACGTCGGGCTGCGGGATCTTCGCCCAGATGAGGAGGAACGTAAGGCCCATGGCCAACGCGAAGACTATGAACGGGGTGCGGAACCCCAGCTCCCCGGCCAGCAGCACGCCGAGCGGAATCCCGATGATCTGCCCGAACGCGCTGCCGCTCATGATCCAGCCGATCGCCCACCCCCGGCGGTTGTACGGGAAGTAGTCGCCCACATAGGAGACGGCGACGCCCGAAAGCATCCCGCCAGCCACGCCGGCGAAGGTCCGCAGCGCCAGGAAGGAGAGGTAGCCCGCCACAAACCAGTGGAGCACGAGTGCCACGGTCATCGTGCCTGTGCCCATGAGCAGCATGCGGCGCCTGCCGAACGTATCGGAGACGGGCCCCGAGAGGACGGCGAAGATCCCCAGCATGAGGGAGTAGACGGAGACCAGCGTCCCGAGCGCCGCTTCCGCGATGCCCAGCTCCACGCGCACCTGCGGGAGGATGGGCGAGATGATCATCGTCTGGCTGCTGGAGGCGAAAACGAGCAGCCAGAGGGCAAAGACGATGAGATACGGGTGGGTCTTTCCCCGGGTCACGCCTCAGCTCTCCCGGCGGCCGCCGCCGGCCCGACGGCCGCAGCGCTCTGGCAGCGCGTATACGCGACGCCGGGGATCTCCCATTCCTCGTCCGCAGGGTCGACCTGGAACAGCTGGAACGCGTCCACGCCGTAGTGACTCAAGGTGTCACCCCACCTCGAGCAAGTCTGCCTCGGGCCCCTGGGCCGGCAGCCACTGCATTACGCTCACGCTGAACAGGGCCAGGGGCATGAGGGCCCGCTTCATGGCTCCGCCTCGCTGAAACGGTCTCTCCGGCGCGCCCGTTGCCGGCGCTCGCCGGACCGCTGCGGAATTAGAACGCCTGGCGAGCGTCTGCGCCAGGCCACGAGCGTGTGGGCGCCGCGCGAGCTACGCGGCGAGGTGGTGAGCACGAGCCGGTGGGTGTTCCCATGCGGCGGCGAAAGATCGAAGATCGCCCGAGCATCGCGAAGCACATCGCCGCGCAGGAGGAGGGCGAACGCTTCCGGCGCCGGCGCCGAACGGGAGGGACCAGCCGCGCCCCTTCAGTGGGCTGTCGGGTGACCGGGGCCGGAGCCGTTCCCCTCCGGCGCGGCTGCGCTCCACTGGGCGAGCATCTCCAGGAACACGGAGACGGCCTGAGGATCGTGGGCGAGCCCGGCGCCCGTTCGCAGGTGCTCGGCGATCCGCTCCGGCTCCCACGGACCACGGAAGGGGCGCTGGGTGCGCAGAGCGTCGTAGATGTCGCAGAGCTGGACAAGCTGGCTGACGGGGTGCGGCCGGCGCTGCAGCTTGGGATAGCCGCCGCCGTTCCAGGTGGCGTGATGCTCGTACGCGACGATGGCCGCGAGCTCGATGTCGGCGCGGGAGTTGAGGAGGATGCGCGCCCCATCCTCCGGATGCTTCTGCATCACGCGCCACTCCTCCGGTGAGAGCCCCCGGGGCTTCTGGAGGATCTCGGCGGGGACGCGCGTCTTTCCGACGTCGTGGAGCAGCGCGGCCTCTCCGATGGCCTTCACGAACGGCCCACCGTGCCCGATGGACTCCGCCACGGCCATGGAGAGGATGGCCACGTTCATGGAGTGGATGGTCGTGTACTCGTCGGTCTCGCGGAGCGGAAGAAGCAGTCGGAAAACGTCGTGCTCCTCGTGGAGCGCCCGCGCCAGGGAGCGTACCACCGCGTCCGTGACGGCCGCCGAGACCCTCGCCTTCCGGCCGCCTTCGCCGAGAAGCCAGCCGGTGGCCTCCGTTTCCTCCTTCAGGTCGGGTGCCCCCGGGCGATACCAGCCGCCCGAGGCGTCGCTGGGCTCGATGCTGAGCTGTCCGAAGCGGATATGCGGGAACGCGGCTCTCACTTCCGCGAAGGGGATGGGGTCCTCACGCGCGTTCCCGCGGTCCACGCGTTCGCGGACTACGGTCAGGAAGCGCTCGAACTCATCGCGGGGGACGCCGGTCTGGATCTCGACGCGCTCCACGCCCGTGCGGGCGAGCTCGCGGCCCCACTTCCAGGGTCCCAGCTCCCGGAGGCGCTCGTTCGCGAAAATCACCTCATCTTCCAGGAAGGAGAAGGCGGGGTTCGGGTTCGCCTTGAGCAGATCGAGGAGCGCGTCGTAGGCCCGGTCCACGGCGCGCCGCCGCGCAGCGTGCGTCTCCCCGTAGAGGCGCATCGTGGCGATGGCCTGGGCAAGGGAGTTGAGGAACTCGACCGGTGGCATCATGCCGTGGCGCCCGGCTCTTCCGCGCCGGGCGGGCGGCTGCGACCGCCCGCCGCGGCCCCCGTGCCCTGGACAGCATCGCGGAGCTGCGGGTCTGCCGAGCTCGTGGCCCGGCGCACGACGGTCGCCGCCCGCCGGTCCCCGGGCCAGCGCTCCGCCAGGGCGCGGACCGCCTCCAGCACGGGCGGTGACGGCGGCGCGAGCCGGGTCCAGAAGAGCCAGCGGCGCCGGAGGCAGAGCTGGACGAGCGTGGCCAGCGCCCGCGGCGAGCCGAGGTTCGCCAGCGCCCGGATCGCGGCGCTCCTGTGCTCGGGCGGCTCCTCGACGGCCCTCGCCAGCTTCACCAGCACTCCCTCCGCGGCCGGCGGGCAGCCATCTTCGGCTGCGTCCAGCGCGAGAGCGACGAGGCGCGGGTCGGCGTCGCGGAGGGCCGTCGTGATCGCGCGTTCCCGCTCCTCCGGCCGGGTCAGGGCGAGCTTGAACGCCTCGATGCGCACCCGTGCCTCGGAGTGGCGGAGATAGGGGCCGCTGTCGAAGCCGTCCGGCCAGACACCCACCTGGCGAATCAGGCCGAGCATGTTGCGAACGACGTACCAGCGAGGGTCGTTCAACCGCGCCACGAGGTGCGGGAGGACCTCGGGACCGACGCGCGGCAGCCGGTCGAAGAGGTGACGGCGCACGAACCGCGACCTGGAGGTGGAGAGAACCTCGAGCATGGCGCTCGCGGCATCGACGCCCAGGTGGTCGATGATCCGGTCGAGGACCTGGAAGTCGGGTGGCTCGACCTGAAGCAGTTGGAGCAACGCGTCCGGGCTGGAGATCCGCTGCCACAGGACCTCGGCGACGCGGTTCTTCCCCGGCGCCCGCTCCAGCAGATCGAGAAGCGCGGCTGCCTGGCCCCCCTCGACCATACGCGCGGTGGCGCGCCCTACCGCCTCGCTCGGCTCATCAAGGTCGAGCCCGAGCTGGACGACGTGAAGGGGCTCCACCGGGTTCGCGGCCTCCTCGGCGCCGTCACGCGCCCCAGGGGTGCGGCGCGCGAACCGCTGGAGGGTCTCCGCGTAGGCGGCCGAGCGCGGATCCTCCAGCTCCCAGTCATCCACCATGCGCCGAATGATGGCGCGGATCGCGCCGTCCGCCTCCGATCGTCCGCGCTCGCCGTCGGGCCCGGCATGCATCGCCAGTTTCGACATGATGCGGAGCAGCCAAGGGGCCACCACCTGGTCGTGGCCGTCCGCGGCGACCCGGATGAGCTCCAGAACCGCGTCCGCCTCCATCCAGTGGGAGGCATCTCGCAGGAACCGGTTCAGCCGTCCGCCCTCCCAGCCGAGCTCCACGACCTCCTTCAATGTCTCGGGTTCCAGACAGAACACGAGTTCGGACATCTTCCGGCTCACCAGCTCCGCCGCCTCTCCCTCCGCGGCGACCAGGTTCTCGGCCAGCCGGAAGAGCTGGACCGCGATCATGCGATCCACCGCTTCCTCGCCCAGCCGCTCCTCGATGCGGTCCGCCACCTCCGACGGAGAGGTGTTGAGCAGGTCCGCGCCCGCCACGTCGGTAGAGAACGGCAGGGCGGCGAGACCGAGCCAGAAGCCCTCGCGTCCCTGTGCGGCCCCGCGAGCCTCGGCACCGCCGAGCCCCAGCGGGTTGTAGCGCAGCGGCTGAATCTGAATGTTCGGCCAGCGGCGGAGAGCATCCTCGTCGCCGCGGCCGAGCGGCATGCCCTCCAGGCGCGGCTCGCGGGCCAGCTCGCCCAACAGACCCGCCAGCTCATCCTTCTGAACCCCGCGGCGGAAGGTCAGGGCGAGGAGCTCGTGCGCGTGCAGCCGCGCGGCTAGGCCGGCCAGCAGGATGTTCGCCGGATCGCTGGCCACGCCGTCCACGAGAAAGCGGTCGCGCCCGATGTTCAGCGTGAGCTGCGCGCCCTCGAGCAGCGTGTTCGAGAGTTGCCGGTCCAGCGCGTCCAGGGCGGGTCCCAGGGAGGGGTGGCCCGGGGGGTACATGCCGTGCTTCCGCAGCGTCGCCGCAAGCTCCGTGAGGAGCCGCTGCAGCTCCGGCCGCAGCTCAGCCTCGCGCTCCGCGATCGGGGACTCGCCGACTTCCCGCGCCACGAGCCCCGCATCGGCGCTGGGCCGCGCCGCCCACGACCCGCTGCTCCCCGCTCCGGGGGCGGGGGTACCAAGCCTCTGGCGGGCGCCACCAGCATCGGCGTCGGCAGAACCGCCGGCATAGCGCATACGCCGTCCCTTGCCTGAATGTGATCGAACCGGTCCGGGGACTCGACCGCCGAAACCGAATGTTTCCGGCAGCTTGGAGGTAACATTCATACTACGCGCCTGTCGCCGGAAGTGCAACAGAAATCTGTAGAAGCGGGAACCCGGAGTGCGCCCGGGGCCCCGCTGGACGCGTCCTCGTTTTCGCCAACCGCCGGCCCGCGGGCGCAGGCGCGTTACGTCCCTCGCGCACGGGCCGTCTGTCTCCTCCCGAGGCGAGCCCGTGGCGACAGCATCCCTGCTTGCGGCCCTCGGGGTGGGGCCCCTATGTTCGCGCCGGGCGGCGGGGCGGACGACCCCGTCGGCTGGAGCAGCCCGTCGAGAACCGGAGATTCGCCTTCCGGTCCGAAGACACGAGGCCGCGAAAGCTCGGGGTGGAGCCGATCGAGGCACGAGGGTAGAACTGCCATGGCTGACTATAAGGCTGACTATAACTATGCTCGGATCCCGCAGCAGGGTGACCCCATCACGATTGATGACGGGCGGCTCCGGGTTCCGGATCATCCCATCGTTCCGTTCATCGAAGGCGACGGCACGGGACCGGACATCTGGCACGCGACGCGCCGTGTGGTCGAGGCGGCGGTGGAGAAGGCTTACGGCGGCGCGCGCCGCCTCGCCTGGATGGAGATTCTCGCGGGCGAGAAAGCCTACAACGTGACGGGCGAGTGGTTGCCCGACGAGTCGGTCGCAGCGCTCCGGGAGTTCCGCGTAGGGATCAAAGGACCCCTCACCACGCCGGTGGGCGGCGGGATCCGCTCTCTCAACGTAACGCTCCGGCAGGTGCTCGACCTCTACGCGTGTATTCGCCCCGTACGCTGGATTCCGGGCGTGCCATCGCCCGTGCGCGAGCCCGAGAAGCTGGATGTCGTGATCTTCCGTGAGAACACGGAGGACGTGTACGCAGGAATCGAGTGGCGGGCGGGCACGCCGGAGGCTGAGCGGGTGCGCTGTTTCCTCCAGGACGAGCTGGGCGCCGAGATCCGGGAGGGCAGCGGCATTGGTATCAAGCCGATCAGCGCATTTGGCACGAAGCGGCTGGTGGCGGCGGCGATTCGCTATGCCCTCGATCGGCGGCGCGACTCGGTCACGCTGGTCCACAAGGGGAACATCATGAAGTTCACCGAGGGCGCGTTCCGGGACTGGGGATACGAGGTGGCGAGAGAACGATTCTGTGAGCAGACGATCCCGGAATCCGATGTAGGCGCGGACGGTGCCGGCACGCGCATCGTGATCAAGGATCGCATAGCGGACGCCATGTTCCAGCAGGTGCTTCTCCGCCCGGACGAGTACGATGTCATCGCGACGCCGAACCTGAACGGCGACTACCTCTCGGACGCCTGCGCGGCCCAGGTGGGCGGGCTCGGCATGGCGCCCGGCGCGAACGTGGGCGACGAGGCGGCGGTATTCGAGGCGACCCACGGGACCGCGCCGAAGTACGCGGGGCAGGACAAGGTGAACCCCGGGTCGCTCCTGCTTTCCGCCGTCATGATGCTCGAGCACCTGCACTGGGACGAGGCCGCGGCGCTCGTCGTCAAAGGGCTCGAGGGTGCGATCGGCGCCAGGACTGTGACGTACGATCTCGAGCGCCAGATGGAGGGGGCGAAGCTCCTGAGGACATCGGAGTTCGCCGAGGCGATCGTCGGCCACATGGGCGCGTGAGCGCCGGGTCTTCCGCGGCCCCGCTTCCCGTCAGAAGAGCGATGGAGGTCGACGCCGTCCGCACGGATCCGCTGCGGCACGAAACGCCGATGCTGGCCCTACCGCTCTTCGAGGACGATGAGCGGCTGGAGGGGCGGGTTGCGGCCATCGACGAACGGCTCGCGGGGCTCATCGGGCGCGCCCGCTCCGCGGGTGATTTCCGCGGCCGAGCCGAGGATCTCTTGCTGCTTTATCGCCCTGGGAGGCAGCTCGGCGCCGAGCGGGTCGTGCTCGTGGGCATGGGGAAGCGTCAGGAGTGTCAGGAGGAGGCGCTGCGGCGCGCGGCCGCCCGAGCGGTGCGGGAGGCCGAGCGCATCCGCGTAACGCGGCTCTCCTTCCTGGTGGACGCGAGTCTGCCCGTGGAGGCAGAGCGCGCGGCACAGGCGGTGGCGGAGGGAGGCGTGCTGGCGGCGTGGCGGTTCCGGGAGCTGAAAACGGGAGCGGGAGAACCCGAACCGCCCGTCGAGGTCGAGCTTCTCGAGCTGGTGGGATGGGAGGCCGCGTCCGCCGCCGTGGAGAGAGCGGCAGGTGAAGGCTCCATCGGCGCGGGAGCCGAGAATCTGGCCCGCACACTGGCTGCCCGGCCGCCGAACCTCGAGACGCCGGCACGGCTCGCCGAGATGGCGAAGGACATCGCGGAGGAAGTCGGCCTCAAGGCGACGATCCTCGACCCCGTCGGCATCCTGGCCGAGGAGATGCACGCGCTCCTGGCCGTGGCCCGTGGGTCGCAGGAGGAACCCAGATTCATCATCCTCGAATACCTGGGCGCGGGCGACGATGCGCGGCCGGTCGTGCTGGTCGGGAAGGGTCTGACCTTCGACGCGGGCGGCATCTCCATCAAGCCCGCCAAGGGCATGGAGGAGATGAAGTACGACATGTCCGGTGGCGCCGCAGTGATCGCAGCCCTCAAGGCCATTGCGGAGCTGAGGCTCGAGGCGAACGTCGTGGGCCTGGTGCCCGCTACGGAGAACCTGCCGTCAGGAAGCGCGCTCAAGCCCTCCGACGTGATTCGCACGCGCGCCGGCAAGACCGTGGAGGTGGTGAACACGGACGCGGAAGGGCGCCTCGTGCTGGCGGACGCTCTGGCATACGCGCTGAGCTACGATCCTGCGGCGATCGTGGACGCGGCGACGCTTACGGGTTCATGCGTCGTGGCCCTCGGGCACCACGCCTCCGGCCTGTTGAGCAACGACGACGCGCTCCTGGAGGAGATACGCGCGGCCGGCGAGCGCACGGGCGAACGTTGCTGGCCGCTCCCTCTTTGGGAGGACTACCGCCGTCAACTCGACAGCGATGTCGCGGACCTCATGAACGTGGGCGGCCGTCCCGCGGGTACGATTACCGCGGCTGGCTTCCTGAAAGAGTTCGTGGGGCAGGTCCCCTGGGCGCATCTGGATATCGCGGGCACGGCCTGGGGGGAAGGGACCGCGCCGTACCATCGCAAGGGCCCGACCGGAGTGCCGGCGCGGCTGTTTATCGACTGGGTGAAGAGCCGGGTCCGGTGAGCCTTCGGTGAGGGACGCGGAGATGCTGGCTAAGGCGCCCCGACCGGATTCGGTCGGGGCGCACGCGCATCACGGGCTCGCGGTTGCCGTCGCCGCGGCCGCGCTGCTCCTCGGCACCGTACCCTGGCGTGCGTTGCCGGCGCAGCAGCCGGTGGGTCCAGGCCGGCCGCACGCGGACACGGCCGTGGCGCCGGACACCATCCCGCGCGATACGGTGCGCCTCCCCGTGCCGCCGGCACGCCGGCTGCCCCGCGATACGCTCCGGGGCGATACGGCGGCGCAGGTGCGGGTCGGCGCGGATACGCTCTCCCTGGATACCGCGCAGTCGGCCGACACCCTCGGTCCGGTCCCGGTGCTCCCGGCTTTTCCGGACGCCGTGCCGCCGGGCTGGGTGGGCGCCGTATGGGAGTGGGATCGTGACGCGCTCCTGCGCGAGGGAGGCCTCACGCTCGGTACGCTCCTGCGCGATATCCCGGGCCTGGTCCTCCTGCGGGGCGGCCACGTGGGGATGCCGGAGGCGGTCAGCGCCCTCGGGCTCGGCGCCGGACGAGTGCGCGTCTTCCTGGACGGCTTCGAGCTCGATCCCCTGGAGGGCCAGACGCTCGATCTCTCGCGGGTCACGCTCGCGGGCCTGGAGCGACTGCGCGTCGAGCGCCGGCCCGGGATGCTTCGGATCGAGCTGCGGACGCTGGCGCCGTCCGACCACCGGCCATACAGCCTGGTGGATGCCGCAACGGGCGATCTCGAAACGAACTACTTCCGCGGTGTGTTTGCCCACCCGCGTGCGCTGGGTGGGTCGCTGGCGCTGGGCGTCGAGCGGCTGGACACGGAAGGGACGGCGCGGGAGCAGCCGGCCTCGGAGCTCACCACCTGGCTCAAGTACGGGCTGCTCCAGGGCCAGCGCGGCGGCGTCATGCTCGAGTGGCGTCGCAACCGCGGCGGCCGCGACACCCTCTTTGCCCCCCCTACGGTGACCCGCTCCGACCTGGTCGTGCGGGCGCGAGGCGAGCTCGCCGCTGGTCTCATGCTGGATGCATTCATTGGACGCTCCAGCGCGTCCGGCGAGGGTGGGGACACCGGGACGCCCGTGGGGCTCTCCGGCCGGCAGGCGGGCGCGCGGCTGGCGCTGGACCACGGGCTGTTATGGGGCAGGGCGGCGTTCCGGGTCCGCGACGCGCGTGGCCTGCCAACGACGGCCCTGGAGCTGGAGGCCGGCACGCGGCTCGCAGGGGTCCTGCGCGTGGACGGGGCTGTCGAGTGGGAGGACTGGGGTAGCGAGGACGCAGCGGCGCGCCGCGCCGGCATCGCGGCGGGGCCGTTTCTCGGGCTGAGCGTCTTCGGCCAGATCGAGAGTGGGCGCCGGGGCATCCCGCTCGTGGGGACGGCGGACACGACGCCTGAGCTTTCACCCCGCTTCACCGATCGTACGGCCATGCGCGCTGGGATCGAGTTTCGCCATGGGGGGCTCGCGCTCGGAGCCGCGGCGCTTAGCCTGGACATGGATTCGATCCGCCCCCTGGGATTCGGCCCCGATGCTACGGGCGTGACCACGCCGGGCGGCAAACGCTCCGGCTTCGAGGCGTACGCGCGGCTGCCCCTGTGGCCCCAGGGAATGCGGCTGGACGCCGCCTGGCAGGAGTGGAACGACGCCGCGCCCTGGCCTTACCTGCCGCAGCGGGTCTGGTCGGGAGCGCTCGTCTACCACAACGCCTTCCTGCCCTCCCGCAACCTCGAGTTGCTGGCGAGCGTGGCTGGCCGGGGCCGGCCCGCCATGCTCCTGCCCCTCGTGGACCCGCAGCACCCGGAGCGTTTGCTCGAGGCTCCGCCTTTCGAGAACTGGTCGATGTACCTCCAGATCCGTGTGGTCACCGTCCGCATCTTCGTGGTCTGGGAGAACTTCACGAACCGGCTGGACCAGCGCGACTTCGCGCGCCGTGGCTTCCCGGGTCAGCACGCCCTCTACGGGGTTCGCTGGGCAATGTGGAACTAGGCGCACGAGTCGATTAGTATGGAGACGCCTCCATGCGGGGAACGGCCATGATTCGGAGCATGACCGGATTCGGGGAGGCGGAGCAGGCGGTTGCGAACGCGCGTCTCCGCGTCCAGATCAAGACGGTCAATCACCGGTTCTTCAACCTGAGCCTGCGCGTGCCGGGGGAGCTGGAGCGCCACGAGCTGATGCTCAGGGACTTGCTGCGGGGATACCTGCCGCGGGGGCACGTGGTGTACACGCTGAGCCTCGAGCTGGACCCGGCGGCGCACGCGTCGGCCTCCCTGGAGCTCGACCGCGAGCGCGCGCGTCGATACCGGGACCTGCTCGTCGAGCTCAAGAACGAGCTCGGCCTCACCGGCGATGTGGAGCTCGCCCTTGTGGCGGGACGCGCCGATCTGTTCCAGGCGCCGCCGGGCGGATCCCGGAGCCTGGCGCCGGAGGTCGACCTGGAGACGCTACGCGGGCTCACCGAGGAGGCGGCGCGCGCCGTTGTAGTCATGCGCGAGGCGGAGGGCCAGCGCCTGGTGGCCGATCTCCGGGAGCGGCTGGGGGAGATCGAGCGCCAGGTCGCGGAGATCGAAGATCGCGCGCCCGAACGCCTGGTGGTGGAGCGCGACCGCCTGCGCGAGGCGATCGCCCGCCTCATGGACTCGAAACAGGTGGATGAGGACCGACTGGCCCGCGAGATCGCGTACCTCGCCGAGAGGTGGGACTTGAGCGAGGAGATCGTGCGCCTCCGGTCTCACATCGCCCTCTTCCGCGAGATCCTGGCCTCCGACGCCGCGGAGCCCGTGGGCAAGCGCCTCTCGTTCCTGGTGCAGGAGATGCACCGGGAAGCCACCACCCTGGGCGCGAAAGCGAACGATGAGGTCATCGCCCATGCGAGCCTGAGCGTCAAGGAGCAGATCGAGCGGATCCGCGAACAGGTGGAGAACGTGGAGTGAGCCTTCCCGTACGCCCCTGTCCCATCGTGCTCGCGGCACCCAGCGGTGCCGGCAAGACCACGATCGCCCGCACCCTGGTGGACAACCCCGACCGCTTCGTCTTCTCGGTCTCCGCCACTACGCGGCCGCCGCGCCCGGGCGAACGCGACGGTGTGGACTACTACTTCCTGGACGACGCGCAGTTCCAGGGGATGGTGGAGCGCGGAGAGCTGGCGGAGTGGGCCCTCGTCCATGGGTACAAGTACGGCACGCCCAAGAAGAGCTTCGCGGAGGCGGCGGCGAGTGGCGTGCACCTCGTCCTGGATATCGACATCCAGGGGGCGCGCCAGGTGCGGGAGTCGGTCCCGGACGCCGTGCTCGTCTTCATCCTCCCGCCATCCGGAGAGGCACTCGTGAACCGCATCGCCGGGCGTGGCGGCGAGCAGCGGGAGGAGACGCGCCGCCGCCTCATGGCGGCGCACACGGAGCTGCAACGGGCGCCGGAATTCGACTACATTGTAGTGAACGACCAGTTGGACGACGCCATTCGTCAGGTTCTGGCCATCGTGGACGCGGAGCGTCTTCGCGCATCGCGCATGGCCGGGGTCGAAGGGGAGATCCGCCGGCTGCAGCGCGAGATCGATGACATCGTGAAAAGGAGCCTCAGTTCATGAAGGTCTTCACTCCGGAGGAAGTGGCGAACCAGGCGGGGAGCAAGTACCTGGGCGTGCTGGTGTCAGCGAAGTACGCCCGGGAGCTGAACGCGCTCCCCAGAGAGACTCTGCCGCTGGGGGAGGAGAAGAAGCTGACCACGCGATCGCTGGAGGCGCTTACCTCGGGGCAGATCGATTTCCGCCTCGTCAAACGGCGCCGCCGGGAGGAGTGAGCCGGTGGGCGCCCGGCCGCTCTCGCCACGGCGTCCGTGGAACGGCCGGCGCGTTCTCCTGGGCGTCACCGGCGGGATCGCAGCGTACAAGGCCGTTCAGCTCGCGCGTGACCTGACGCGCCTGGGCGCGGCGGTCGATGTGGTGCTGACCGCGGCCGCCGCCGAGTTCGTTCGCGCTCTGTCGTTCGAGGGCGTGAGCGGACGGCCGGCGTTCCGGGACCTTTTCGCGGCTGGCGACGCCGCCCTTCACATCCGCCTCGCCCGCGAGGCGGATGTCGTTTGTGTGGCCCCGGCCACGGCGGATTTCCTGGCCAGAGCGGCGCACGGGCATGCGGACGACCTGCTGACGACGGTGCTTCTGGCCACGCCGGCGCCGGTCGTCCTCTGCCCTGCGATGAATGACCGCATGTACGGCCATCCGCAGACGCAGGCGAACCTGGAGCACTTGGGTCAGCGGCCCGGGTACTCCATCGCGGGTCCCGCCACGGGCCCTCTGGCGTACGGAGAGGACGAGGGGCCCGGGCGGATGCTCGAGCCCGAGGAGGTTCTCGAGCACGTGGGCCGCGCTCTGGCGGCGGGACCGCCATGGGTGGGCAAGCAGGTCCTGGTGACCGCGGGTCCTACTCGCGAGCCCCTGGACCCCGTGCGCTATGTGGGTAATCGCTCCTCGGGGCGCATGGGCTACGCGATCGCGCAGGCGGCGTGGCGTAGGGGCGCAGAGGTCACCCTCGTCTCGGGACCCACTGCGCTGGAGCCGCCCGTGGGCGTCTCCAGCGTCCTGGTCGAGACGGCGCGGGAGATGCACGCGGCAGTGGCCGATGTGCTTCCGCGGGCCGATGTGGCGATCATGGCCGCGGCCGTGGCTGACTTCCGGCCCGCGGAGGCCCGAACGTCGAAGATCAAGCGAGGCAAGGCGGGCGCCCGGATCGAGCTCGAGCTCGAGCGCAACCCTGACGTCCTGGCGGAGACCCGGGACCGGCGGCGGCCGGACGCCGTGGTTGTGGGCTTCGCCCTCGAAACCGACCATCTCGTGCGGAATGCCGAGATGAAGCTGCGCGAAAAGGATCTCGACCTCATCGTCGCGAACGACCCGCGGGACAGGGACGCGGGCTTCGAGGTCGAGACCAACCGCGTGACGGTGATCGACCGGAGTGGCACGGTGGAAGAGCTTCCCCTTCTCTTGAAGGACGAGGTTGCCGAGCGTGTCCTGGACCGCATCGAGCTCGCCCTCGCTGGGCGCTCGGCCACCGGGGCGTGAGCGAGGGGTCAGGGCGACCGGGCGACGATGCTCACCGCGGCCGAGCTCGCTCGCCGGCTCCGACAGCAGGCGGAGCTCGGGGCGGGTGCACTGTTCCTCGAGCACCTGAGCCGTGCCGAGGCGCTGGGGCTCGCCCGCAAGTTCGCGGCGCGCGCAGCGGCTTCCGCGGCAACCGTCCGGGAGCCGGCTTCGCCGACCGGAGAGCCGGGCCTCCCGGAGCTCGGCCGGCGGCGTGCCAGGGGCGCGGGTAGGTCGGCCGCAAGGGTCGAAAGCGGGACGCGCGCGCCGGCGCAGCCGGCCGAGCGAGGAGCCACGTTCGACGAGCGTGAGCTCACGGGCTGGGATCACGCGGACGCCTACCGGGAGGTGCGGGACACCGCGTTCGGGTGCGTGCGCTGCCGGCTGCACGAGGGTCGAAGCCACGTCGTCTTCAGCGATGGGAATCCGCAGGCCCGCGTCATGGTCGTAGGCGAAGCGCCGGGGGCTGAAGAGGACCGGAAGGGGCTGCCGTTCGTGGGGCCGGCGGGTCAGCTGCTGGATCTCCTCCTGGCGACGGTCGCGCTTTCGCGGGATTCCGTGTACATCTGCAATGTGGTCAAGTGTCGCCCGCCGGGGAACCGGAACCCGCTGCCCGATGAGATCGAGACGTGCTTGCCGTACCTGAGGCGGCAGATCGAGCTCGTGGCACCGGAAGCCATCCTGGCGCTGGGCGCCATCGCGGTCCACACGCTCCTCGGCCGGCAGGACGCCATCAAGCGGCTTCGCGGGGTGGTCCATCGCTACGAGGGAATCCCTGTGGTGGTCACGTACCACCCGGCGGCGCTCCTGCGGAACCCTCGCTGGACCCCGGGCGCGTGGGAGGACCTCCAGTTGCTCCGCCGTACGCTGGAGGGTGAGCGTGGAACGAGCCTGCTGTAGCAGGTCCCTGTAGCTCTTCAGCGAGCTGCTGAACCCGGGAAGTAGAGGTCTCCCGTGAACGAGCGAGCGCTGGCAGCCACGACCAACGCGCTGGAGGCGGCGCCTCCGGCCTATGACCGCGAACCGCCGTACTCGCCGGAGGCCGAGGTCTCCGTCCTCGGAGGGATGCTCATCGACCGGGATGCCGTGGCCCGGGCGGTGGAGGTCGTCGACGACTCCATGTTCGCGCGGGAGGCGCACCGCCGTCTCTTCCGCGCCATGGTGCGACTCTTCGAGCGGGGGGACGTGATCGATGTCATCACGCTGGCGGACGAGCTCAAGAAGACGAACGAGCTGGAGCCCGGCGGCGGGATGGAGTACCTGGCGGAGTTGCTCGACGCCGTGCCCACGGCGGCAAATATCGAGTATCACGCCCGCATCGTCCGCGACAAGGCGATGCTCCGGCGGCTCATCGACGCAGCCAGCCAGATCATCCGGGACAGCTACGACCCCGGCGAGCGGCCGGTGGACGAGGTCCTCGACCTGGCGGAGCAGCGAATCTTCCACGTGGCCCGCACTCACGCCCGTTCCGGCTTCGTCTGGATCAAGGAGATCCTCTGGCCGACGTTCGAGCACATCGAGGCGCTCCAGCAGTCGCCATCCGGGATCACGGGGATCCCCACGGGCTTCCCCGACCTGGACCGCATGAGCGCGGGCCTCCAGAAAGGCGAGCTCGTCATCGTGGCCGGCCGCCCTGCCATGGGGAAGACGTCCTTCGTGCTGAACGTGACCGAAAACGTGGCCATCACGTACCGCATCCCCGTCGCCGTGTTCAGCCTGGAGATGTCGAAGGAGCAGCTCGTGCAGCGGCTCCTCTGCGCGGAAGGGCGGGTGAACGCCCAGAACCTGCGGCGCGGCCGGCTCACAGACGAAGAGTACAAGCGTCTCGCGGCGGCGGCAGGCCACTTGAACACGGCGCCCATCTGGATCGACGATTCGCCCGGCACCACGGTGCTGGAGATGCGTGCGAAGGCCCGGCGCCTCAAAGCGGAGGTGGAGCTGGGCGCGCTCGTCATCGATTACCTGCAGCTCATGGCCTCGGTCTCCCGCGCAGAGAACCGGCAGCAAGAGGTGAGCGAGATCTCCCGCGGGCTCAAGGCGCTGGCGAAGGAGCTGGAGATCCCGATCATCGCGCTCAGCCAGCTCTCACGGGCGCCGGAGCAGCGGTCGGGCGATCACCGCCCTCAGCTCTCGGACCTGCGCGAGTCCGGATCGCTGGAGCAGGATGCCGATCTCGTCATGTTTCTCTACCGGCCCGAGTACTACCTTGGCCCCGAGGACCGGGACGGGAACACCCTGGAGGGCAAAGCGGAGCTCATCATCAGCAAGCAGCGCAACGGCCCGACCGGCACGATACCCCTCTACTTCCACAAAGAGTACACCCGGTTCGATTCCGTGGAGACACGGGAGGACCTGGGCTGACGGCCGATGGTCCGCGCGGCAGCCGCGATCGCTGCGGCGGGAGCCGGCGCGCGAATGGGGGGGCGCCGGAAGCAATACGAAGAGCTGGCGGGTGAGCCGCTGCTCCTGCACGCGCTCCGCCCTTTCCTCGAACACCCGGCGATCACGGGGATCGTGGTCGCGCTGCCGCCGGGGGACGCGGAGTCGCCGCCGCCGTGGCTGGCGGCGCTCGACCGCCGGCTCATCCTCACGGCCGGGGGGATGACCCGCGGCGATTCGGTGCGCGCGGCGCTCGAGCGGGTCCCCGAGGATGCAGACGTGGTCCTCATCCATGATGCGGCGCGGCCGCTCGTAAGCCTGGCGGTCATTGATCGCTGCATCCACGTCGCCGCCGGCGGCGTCGGCGCGGTGGCCGCCTGGCCGGAGACGGACACGGTGAAAGAGGTGGACGACTCGGGGCGCATCGTCGCGACCCGCGACCGCCGGCGCCTTTGGCGGGCACAAACGCCCCAGGCGTTCCCCCGGGGGATGATCGTCCAAGCCTATCGCTCCGCCGAGGTGGAGGGGTATGTAGCCACGGACGATGCGGCGCTGGTGGAGCGCTACGGTGGGACGGTCCTGGTGGTCGAAGGCGCAGCAGACAACATCAAGATCACGCGGCCCGAGGACCTGGCCCTGGCGGAGGCGCTGCTGGCGCAACGCTCATGACCGCGCCGCACCTGCTCCCGTTCGGCGGACGCGGCTGGAAGAAGAAGCACCTGGGCGCGATCGTGGAGCACCTGCGCGCGGGCGGGCTCGTCGCCTACCCTACCGAGACGGTGTACGGCTTCGGCTCGACGCTCGCCGAGAGCGCCATCGCCCGGCTCACGGCCTTCAAGGGCCGGGACCCGGGCAAGCCGTTCCTGGTCCTGCTCACGGATGAGGAGATGGCCCCGGGCCTCCGATGGACGCAGGCGGCGCGTCGCCTCGCCGGCGCGTTCTGGCCGGGGCCGTTGACGCTGGTGCTGGCGGCTCCCGAGGGCGCCTACCCCGCTGGCGTGCGCGACGCTCGCGGCGGCGTCGCGGTGCGCGCCACGCCGCAAAGGGAGGTGCGGGCGCTCCTCGAGGCGTTGCGCGCTCCCATCACCTCGACGAGCGCGAATCTGCCGGGAGGCCCGCCGGCCCTCTCCGCGCGCGAGGCGGCAGCGGCGGTGGCGGCACTCGGAGGCGATGACGAGGTTTGGGTCCTGGACGGCGGATCGCTTCCGCGGTCGCCGCCGTCTACGATTGTGGACTGTACGGAGGGCAGGCCGCGGGTCACCCGGACCGGAGCGCTCCCTGTCGAGCGGATTCGCCGTGTCATTGCGGAGATCGATGAGCGAGATCACGGCTGAACGGCCTGAGACCACTACGTACAACGTGCTCTTCGTCTGCACGGGCAACACGTGCCGCAGCCCGCTCGCGCAGGCGATCGCCGAACGCGAGATCTCCCAGCGCGGCTGGCAGCACGTGTCCATCCGCTCCGCGGGCGCGAACGCGGTGAGCGGGCTTCGCGCCTCCCGGGGCGCCATCGCCGCGGCGCGGCGCCATGATCTGGACCTCGCCGAACACAGCTCGCAGTCGCTCACCGCGGAGCTTGTGTCGTGGGCGGATCTGATCCTGGCCATGAGCGCCTCCCAGCTCGGACCGGTGGAGGAGCTTGGGGGCGGAGAGAAGGGGCAGCTCATCACCGAGTTCGTGGGCATTGGCGAGAAGGGGGTTCCGGACCCCTTCGGTGGCGACGACGAGGAGTACGAGCGCACCTACGATCAGCTCGAGAAGCTGGTGCTGCACGTGCTCGAGCGCATCGAGCCGCTGGTAGCGCCATGAGCAGCCCGGCCCGCCCGATCACGGCGGCGACGCGAGTGATCGCGCTTCTGGGCGATCCGGTGGCCCACTCGCTGTCACCGATCACTCAGAATGCCGCGTTCCAGGACGCCGGCCTCGACGGCGTCTACGTGGCGTGCCGCTGCACACAGGCCGAGCTCCCCGGCCTCCTGCGCGGCCTCGCCCTGGCGGGCGGCGGTGGCAACGTGACGCTGCCTCACAAGGAGGCTGCGGCGGCGATCATCGAGGCCAGGAGCCCGGCCGTCCGGCGCACGGGCGCGTGCAACACGTTCTGGGCGGAGGACGGCGTCGTCCACGGCGACAACACGGACGTGGCGGGCTTCCGGCGCGCGGCGGAGCAGGTGCTGGGAGCGCCACCCGCGGGGACGCGGGTTCTGGTGCTCGGCGCGGGTGGCGCGGCGCGGGCCGTGCTCGCGGCGCTCCTGGACGGCGGCGCCGAGCACATCGCGATCCTGAACCGCACGCTCTCCCGGGCACAAGCTGTGGCGAGCCGCGTGGGCGACCGCCGGGTGCACGTGCTGGCCTCGGCGTCCGGCCTCGACACGGAGCGCTTCGACCTGCTCGTGAATGCCACGCGCCTGGGGCTTTCGCCCGACGACGCTCTGCCTCTGGGCCTGGAGCGCGTGGGACGGGTGGGTGCCATCCTTGACCTGGTCTATGGGATGCACGAGACGGCCCTCGTCGGCGAGGCGCGGAAGCGGGGGATCCCTGCCGCCAACGGCGCCGAGATGCTCGTGGCGCAGGGAGCGGCATCCTTCGAGCTCTGGTGGCGGCAGCGGGCGCCGATATCGGCCATGCGCCGCGCATTGGAGCAGGCGGTGGCTCCGGCAGTCGCTGCATCGGTCGCTCCCGGCACCGCGACGCAAGGCGCTTGAGCCGCATTCCCCAGGGGACCTGCATCCGGTGCGCCTGCCAAATCTTCCCGCGTCCGCGGTCGCGCGCCAGATCCTGGATTTCCTCTTCCCGCCCCTCTGCCTCGGGTGTGGCGGGCCAATCGCTCTGGGCGATTCCGCGCGCCTGGTCTGCCGGCGCTGCCGCGCGCGGCTGCGCCCCGCCCCGTGGCCGCGGTGTCCGCGGTGTGATCTCCCCCGGGGCACCGGCCGCGCTACAGCAGCCACGTGCCCTGAATGCGATGCGTGGCCACCCGCGCTCCGTTGCGCGCGCAGCGCTATGGTGCTCCAGCCACCGGCCGATCGGATTGTGTATGCGCTCAAGTACGACGGCTGGGAGGCGCTCGGCCGCTTCATGGGGGAAGCGCTGGCGCGCCTGGCCCTGCCACCGGATGTCGAGCGTGAGGCCACGCTCGTGGTGCCCGTCGCCACCACGCCCGCACGCTTGCGGCAGCGGGGCTACAACCAGGCGCAGGTCATCGCCCGGGCCTATGCCGCGATCACCGGCCGCCGCTGCGTTGCGGTGCTCGAGCGGACGCGCGGATCCGAGACACAGGTCTCCTTGCAGCCTGCGGACCGCATCGCTAATGTGGCCGGGGTGTTCCGGGTACGGGCGGATACGCCCACCTCGGTGGACGGCGCGCATCTGATCCTGGTGGACGACGTGCTCACCACCGGGGCCACGGTGCTGGCGGCCGCTGGTGCCCTCCGCGCCGCGGGAGCCCGGGCCATCACCGTCCTTACCTTTGCCCGCGCGCTGCCGGGCGGGGAATGACCTTGGCGTGGCGCCAGCGCGGGATTCTTGGCCTCGGAGTTCGTGCTCGGGCTCCGGCGATCAGCGGTGCGTTCGCCGCCGCCTCGCCGCGAGCGAGACGATCGAGGCTCGAGGTATCAGGTGCGTTTCTCAAGGAGCTCGGGAATGAGCATACGTGTCGCGATCAACGGCTTCGGGAGAATCGGACGGAACGTCCTGCGGTCAGCGAAGCAGACCAGGGCCGCAGACCTGGACTTCGTCGCCATCAACGACGTGACCGACAGCACGACCCTCGCCCACCTGCTCAGGTACGACTCCGTCCACCGCGCCTATCCCGGCACCGTCGAAGTGGACGGCGATGACCTGGTGGTGGACGGCGATCGCATCCGCGTGCTTAGCGAGCGGGACCCTGGGAAGCTGCCCTGGCGCGATCTGGGGGTGGACATCGTCCTCGAGTCCACCGGGCGCTTCACGCGTCGGGAGGACGCGAGCAAACACCTTCAGGCGGGCGCTCAGAAGGTCATCATCAGTGCGCCGGGGAAGGGCGAGGATATCACGATCGTGTTGGGAGTGAACCACACGGCGTACGACTCCGACAAGCACCACGTGATCTCGAACGCGAGCTGTACGACCAACTGCCTGGCGCCGGTCGTAAAGGTCATCATGGACCGCTTCGGATTCCGCCACGGCTTCATGACTACGGTCCATTCCTACACGAACGATCAGGCGATCCTGGACCTGCCCCATCGGGACCTGCGTCGCGCCCGCGCCGCCGCCGTCTCCATCATCCCCACGACGACGGGAGCGGCTCGTGCCACGGGCCTCGTCATTCCGGAGCTCCAGGGCAAGATCGATGGGGTCGCCATGCGGGTGCCGACGCCGAACGTCTCCATTGTCGACTTGGTGGC
>JACQVF010000032.1 GCA_016209885.1 Gemmatimonadota bacterium
GGCCGGAGGGAGACGGGCGTCTCCCTCCTGGCCGAGGATGTGGTGGAGGCGAAGACCGGCGAGGTGCTCGCGGAGGTGACGGCGGAACTCACGGCCGACCTGAGCCAGCGGCTGCAGCGGGCGAAGATCCGGAAGGTCAAGGTCTACACGAGCGGCAAGCCGACCCGTGGCGGCGAGAGCCCGATCGTTCGGAACACGCTGCGGAAGGATCCGACGAAGTCGGAGGAGGACGCGCTCTACGCGATTTACTCACTGCTTCGGCCGGGCGAGGCGCCGAACCTGGAGACGGCGCGTGCGGCGCTGGACCGCATCTTTTTCAACCCGAAGCGCTACGACCTCGGGCGCGTGGGCCGCTACAAGATCAACCAGCGGCTCGGGCTCCAGGTGCCGCGGGACCAGGCGGTGCTCACGAAAGAGGACTTTGTCGCGATCATGGCGTACCTCATCGAGCTCTCGGAGGGCCGGGGGTACACCGATGACATCGACCACCTGGGGAACCGCCGTGTCCGCACGGTGGGCGAGCTCATCGCGAACCAGCTCTCGGTGGGTCTCTCGCGGATGGCGCGTCTGGTGAAGGAGCGCATGTCCATCAACACGGACCCGGAGAAGATCAACATCGACGATCTGGTGAACGCCCGCACCGTCTCGGCGGTGATCCAGGCGTTCTTCGGTTCCTCGCAGCTCAGCCAGTTCATGGACCAGACGAACCCACTGGCGGAGCTCACGCACAAGCGGCGGCTGTCGGCGCTGGGTCCGGGCGGACTGACGCGGGAGCGTGCGGGCTTCGAGGTCCGGGACGTGCATTACTCCCACTACGGGCGCATGTGCCCGATCGAGACACCCGAGGGTCCGAACATCGGGCTCATCACCTCGATGACGACGTTCGCGCGGATCAACGACCTGGGCTTCATCGAGACCCCGTACCGCAAGGTGGTGAACGGGCGGGTCACGAACCGGATCGAGTGGCTCAGCGCGAACGAGGAGGAGAGTGCGCGCATCGCCCAGGCGAATGCGCCGCTCGACCCGGACGGCACGTTCAGGAACGAGCTGGTGCTGTGCCGCTCCCGGGGCGACTTCCCGCTGCTGGCGCCGGAGGAGATCGACTACATGGACGTGGCGCCGGACCAGCTCGTGTCCGTGGCCGCTGCGCTGATCCCGTTTCTCGAGCACGACGACGCGAACCGGGCGCTCATGGGTTCCAACATGCAGCGTCAGGCCGTGCCGCTCCTCTACACGGAGGCGCCGCTCGTGGGGACGGGGCTGGAGGGCAAGGTTGCCTGCGACTCTGGCGCGGTCATCACGGCGCGGCGAGCCGGGACCGCCGTCCATGTGAGCGCCGCCGAGATCGTGGTGGACACGGGGCCGGTGAAGGCGGGCGCCGCGGACCGGCCGCTGGCCAAGCTCGCCCAGTTCGACCGCTATCGTCTCAAGAAGTTCTGGCGTACCAACCAGGACACGGCGATCAACCAGCGGCCGCTGGTGAACGTGAGGGACCAGGTCGAGGCGGGCGATATCATCGCGGACGGCGCGTCCACGGAGCGAGGCGAGCTCGCCCTCGGGCGCAATGTCCTGGTGGCCTTCATGCCGTGGTTCGGCTACAACTTCGAGGACGCGATCGTCATCAGCGAGAAGCTGGTCAAGGAGGATACCTTCACGTCGATCCACATCCAGGAGCTGGAGCTGCATGTTCGGGACACGAAGCGCGGCATGGAGGAGATCACTCGCGAGATCCCGAACGTGGCGGAAGAGAGCCTGGTGGACCTGGACGAACGCGGGGTCGTGCGGATCGGCGCCCGCGTCAAGTCGGGCGACATCCTGGTGGGGAAGATCACGCCGAAGGGCGAGACGGAGCTGTCTCCGGAGGAGAAGCTTCTCACCGCGATCTTCGGTGAGAAGGCGAAGGACGTGAAGGACAGCTCACTTCGGGTGCCGCCGGGCATGGCGGGCACGGTCATCGACGTAAAGGTCTTCTCCCGGCGCATTGACGATCCGCTGTTGGAGCAGGAACACGGGCAGCGGATCGGTGAGCTGCGGGCCCGGGAGCGCGAGGAGATCCAACGCATCACCGAGGCGCGGGACGAGGAGCTTCGGGAGCTCCTCCGCCTGAACACGGTCTCCCTTTGCCTCAAGAGAGGCAGCGTGCAGCCGTACCTCAAGCCGGGGACGAAGCTCACGAAGGACGCGCTGGACGAGCTGGACTTCTCCGACGTGGATCTGACGACGCTCAGGGTGCAGAACAAGGAGGCGAACGAGAAGATCCGCCGGGTCATCGACGAGGCCCAGCGGCGCAGCGAGCGTGTCCGGGAGAAGACCGAGGAGCAGATCGACAAGGTCTTCCAGCCGGACGAGCTGCCGCCGGGGGTCGTCCAGCTCGTGAAGGTCTACCTTGCCGAGAAGCGGAAGATCTCCGTGGGCGACAAGATGGCGGGCCGACACGGGAACAAGGGCGTGATCGCGCGGATCGCGCCGGAGGAGGACATGCCGCTCCTGCCGGACGGCAGGCCGGTGGAGATCGTGCTGAACCCGCTGGGCGTGCCGAGCCGGATGAACGTGGGCCAGATCCTGGAGACTCACCTGGGCTGGGCGGCTCGCATCCTCGGCTTCTCGGCCAAGACGCCGGTGTTCCAGGGGGCCAGCGAGGACGAGATCGGCGTGCTGCTCAAGGTCGCGGGTGTGCACTGGGCGCACCGGGCGCTCGACATCCGGGTCAAGCTGCTGCCGCTGCCGCTGAGGGCGATCGAGCAGATCCTGGACGTGATCCGGAGCGCGCCGGCAGGCGCTGGCGTAAAGGGGAACGGGGCGAGCCCGGACGGAACCGGGATCGGGCGCCCCCTCGACAGCTACCTCGACCGCGAGCTACCCCGGGAGGCGCGCAAGGCGCTGGATCAGCTCAAGGAGTACCTGGGGGCGGCGGGGCGGGAGCTGGCGGAGCGCCGGGGCGAGACGCTGGCGGAGGCGCTCCCGCGGACCCATGCCCTGAGCCGCAAGAAGACGCTCCGGGAGGGGTTCGACGCGGCCATGGTCGAGTTCATTGGCGAGGCGGATCTCCTTCCTACGGGGAAGATTTGGCTGCGGGACGGGCGCACGGGCCGGCGCTTCGACTTCCCGATCACGGTGGGCTACATCTACATGATGAAGCTGGCGCACCTGGTGGACGACAAGATCCACGCGCGGAGCATCGGTCCGTACTCGCTGGTGACGCAGCAGCCGCTGGCCGGGAAGGCGCAGTTCGGCGGCCAGCGCTTTGGCGAGATGGAGGTGTGGGCGTTGGAGGCGTACGGCGCCGCCCACACGCTCCAGGAGATCCTCACGGTGAAGTCGGACGACGTGAGCGGCCGCTCCAAGGTCTACGAGGCGATCGTGAAGGGCGAGAACCTCCCCGAGCCGGGGATCCCGGAGTCCTTCAACGTGCTCGTGAAGGAACTCCAGTCCCTCGGGCTCTCGGTGACCCTGGGGCGGGAGGAGTGATGCCGAGCGGGTTAGCGGTTCGCGGGTTAGCGGTTCGCGGGTTAGGCGGGTTCGCGGCTCGTCGCTGCCGATGGCGCTACGCCAAACCCGTGGCTCGCTAGCATTCCAGAACGCCGAACCGGACAATGCAGCCGAACTTGCGCGCGAAGAGCGTCGGGACGAGCACCCCCGCTGGTGCCGGTTCACCGGGGGGGCGGAGGTGGCCTAACCCGCTCACCACCCGCTCACCCGCTGACCCGCTGGCGAAGCAGATAGATGGCACCGAAACGGTGAGTACGGCGAGAGAGGTGACAAGGGCATGATCGACTTCCCGAGGTCCAGAGATTCGCGTGGCGCGGACTTCGACTGGATCCAGCTCAAGATCGCGTCTCCCGAGGAGATCCGGAGCTGGTCGTACGGCGAGGTGACGAAGCCGGAGACGATCAACTACCGGTCCTTCAAGCCGGAGCGGGATGGGCTCTTCTGCGAGCGTATCTTCGGTCCCGTCAAGGACTGGGAGTGCCATTGCGGGAAGTTCAAGCGCATCCGCTACCGCGGTCACGTGTGCGACCGCTGCGGCGTCGAAGTTACGCTTTCCAAGGTGCGTCGGGAGCGGATGGGGCACATCGAGCTCGCGGTTCCCGTAGCCCACATCTGGCTTTTCAAGACGCTGCCGAGCCAGATGGGCTACCTCCTGGGGATGACGCTCCGGGACCTAGAGCGGATCATCTACTACGCTGCGTATGTGGTCACCAACCCGGCGAGGCAGGACGTCCAGTACATGGAGTTGCTGGACGAGGACGAATACTACGATCTCCGGGTGAAGGCTCGGGAGGAGGGCGACTCGGAGTTCCGAGCCGAGATCGGCGGCGACGCGGTGCGGACGCTGCTCAGGCAGCTCGACGCCGCGGACCGCAAGATCTTGGAGCGCAACCTGGATGGCCGCGGCCTCGACCGGCTCTCGGAGGGTCTGCGCAGGGAGATCGCGAGCGAGACCTCGCAGCAGCGGAAGAAGAAGAAGCTCAAGCGGCTCAAGGTGGTGGACGCGCTCCGCACCTCGGGCCCGACGCCGGAGACCCGCAACCGTCCGGAGTGGATGATCATGGACGCGATCCCGGTGATTCCGCCGGATCTGCGCCCCCTGGTCCCGCTGGACGGTGGCCGGTTCGCGACCTCGGACCTGAACGACCTGTACCGCCGGGTCATCAACCGGAACAACCGGCTGAAGAAGCTCATCGACATGCGCGCGCCGGAGGTGATCCTGCGGAACGAGAAGCGCATGCTCCAGGAAGCGGTGGATGCCCTGTTCGACAATGGGCGCCGCTCGAAGGCCATCTGGGGTCGGGGCAAGCGGCCGCTCAAGTCGCTCTCCGACATGCTGAAGGGGAAGCAGGGCCGCTTCCGCCAGAACCTGTTGGGCAAGCGGGTGGACTACTCGGGCCGCTCGGTCATTGTGGTGGGGCCGGAGCTGCGGCTCCACCAGTGCGGTCTGCCCAAGGCGATGGCCGTCGAGCTCTTCAAGCCGTTCATCATCCACGAGCTGGAGAAGCGCGGCGAGGCGGAGACGGTCAAGCGGGCGAAGAAGATCGTCGAGCGGGATGATCCGAAGGTGTACGAGGTGCTGGAGGACATCATCAAGGACCACCCGGTGCTCCTGAATCGCGCGCCCACGCTGCACCGGCTGGGGATCCAGGCGTTCGAGCCGGTGCTCGTGGAGGGGAAGGCGATCCGGATCCATCCCCTGGTGTGCGCGGCGTTCAACGCGGACTTCGACGGCGACCAGATGGCGGTGCACGTGCCCCTCTCGTTCGAGGCGCAGCTCGAGGCGCGCGTGCTCATGTTGTCCAGCAACAACATCCTGTTGCCGTCGAACGGGCGGCCCGTTGCGGCGCCGTCCCAGGACATGGTCATTGGGGCGTACTACCTCACGAAGCCGCCGCTGGAGATCCATGACCTGGAGCGAATGGTTTCCGACGCGAACGCGCCGAAGAGCAAGCGGGCGGCCGCGGAGGAGCGGCTTGCCCAGCTTTACGAGAGCGCGCCGCGCTTCGCGACCTACGCCCAGGTGGACATGGCCCTGGAGCACGGCTACGCGGACTTCCACTCGCCGTGCTTCTTCTGGTGGCCGCCCCGGAGCCCGCGCGGCGGGAACGGGGGGCGCCCGGAGGGGAAGTGGGTGCCTACCACGGTCGGGCGCGTCTACTTCAATTCCATCGTGCCGGACGAGCTGGGCTTCGAGAACTATACGATGGGGAAGAAGGAGCTGGGCGACCTCATCTTCCGCGCGTACCGAGAGGTGGGGCTGCGGCGCACCACAGAGTTCCTGGATGACCTGAAGGACTTCGGCTTCCGCTACGCCACCGTGGGCGGCGTGAGCGTCGGGGTCGACGACCTGGAGGTGCCGCCGGAGAAGGCGGCGATCCTCCGGGACGCCGAGGAGCAGGTGACGCGCTTCCAGGGCGCCTATGCGAAAGGTGTCATCTCGAACGGTGAGCGTTACAACAAGGTGATCGACACCTGGACGCACGCGAACAACGATGTGGCGGACGCCATGGTGCGGCGGCTCGAGCGCTCGAAGGGCGGATTCAACCCCGTCTACATGATGATGACGTCGGGGGCGCGCGGGAATCGCGACCAGATGCGGCAGCTCGCCGGAATGCGCGGTCTCATGGCGAAGCCGCAGAAGAAGCTCACCGGCGGGATCGGCGAGATCATCGAGAGTCCGATCAAGTCGAACTTCCGGGAGGGCCTGTCGGTGGTCGAGTACTTCATCTCCACGCACGGTGCGCGGAAGGGTCTTGCGGACACGGCGCTCAAGACGGCGGATGCCGGCTACCTGACGCGGCGACTGGTGGACGTAGCCCAGGACGTGACGGTCACGGAGGAGGACTGCGGCACGATCCTCGGTCTCGAGATGACGGCCCTCAAGGAGGGCGAGGACATCATCGAGCCCCTCCGGGAGCGCATCGTCGGGAACGTGGCGCTCGAGGATGTCTACGACCCCATCGACGGCGAGCTCCTGGTGGCGGCCAGCCAGCTCATCGGGGAGAACGCCGCCGAGGCCATCGAGGACGCGGGGCTCCAGTCCGTGAAGATCCGTTCGGTCCTTACCTGCGAGGCGAAGCGAGGGATCTGCCGGCAGTGCTACGGGCGCAACCTGGCCACCATGGAGATGGTGGACGCGGGCGAGGCGGTGGGGATCCTGGCGGCGCAGAGCATTGGCGAGCCGGGCACGCAGCTGACGCTGCGCACGTTCCACATCGGCGGCACGGCGGCGCGGATCGCGGCGCAGACGCAGCGGAAGTCGAAGGTGGACGGGGTGGTGCAGCACGAGCGGGTCGTGACGGTTACGGCGCCGACGGGAGAGAAGATCGTGACGAGCCGCGAGGGCCAGCTCATCCTGAAGACCAAGGAGGGCCAGGTCCGCAGTCGGCTGGCGGTGCCGTATGGCGCAACCCTCCACGTGGGGGACGGACAGGAGATCCAGGCGGGCGACCTGCTCTTCAGTTGGGATCCGTACGCGGAGCCCATCGTCGCGGATCACGGCGGCACGATCCGGTTCATCGACATCGCCGAAGACGAGACGATGCGCGAGGAGCTGGACGAGTCCACCGGCCGCCGGCAGCTCGTGATCATCGAGGACCGGGAGAAGAAGCTCCACCCGATGATCGAGATCTGGGGCGAGCCCGGCGGGAAGAGGAAGGAGAGCGCGAAGCTTCGGGAGTTCATCATCCCGGTGGGCGCGCAGCTCACGGTCCGTGACGGCCAGCAGGTGAACCCGGGCGACACCATCGCGAAGATCAGCCGCGAGGTCTACAAGACCCGAGACATCACGGGCGGTCTCCCGCGGGTGGCCGAGCTATTCGAGGCCCGGCGCCCGAAGGACCCGGCGGTCATTACGGAGATCGACGGCGTGGTCCGCTTTGGCGAGATCAAGCGGGGCAAGCGCGAGGTCATCGTGGTGCCGGAGAACGGGCCCGAGCGGGTCTACGAGATCCCGGTGGGCAAGCACCTGAGGGTGCACGAGGGCGACCACGTACGGGCGGGCGACCGGCTCTCGGAAGGTCCGGTGAATCCGCACGACATCCTGCGGATCCGCGGGCCCCGGGCGGTGCAGGAGTACCTGCTGAACGAGATCCAGGAAGTCTACCGGCTCCAGGGCGTGAAGATCAACGACAAGCACATCGGCGTCATCGTGCGCCAGATGCTCCAGAAGGTGCGGATCACCGATCCGGGTGACTCCGACCTGCTGGAGGGCGAGCATGTGGACCGCCACGTGTTCCGGGAGGCGAACCAGAGGCTGATCCAGAAAGGCCTCACGCCAGCGCGCTCGGAGCCGCTGCTCCTGGGGATCACGAAGGCGAGCCTTACGACGGAGTCGTTCATCTCGGCGGCGTCGTTCCAGGAGACCACCCGCGTGCTCACGGACGCGGCTGTGCGCGGCGCCCGAGACGATCTCAGGGGTCTCAAGGAGAACATCATCATCGGCCACCTGATTCCGGCGGGCAGCGGCATCCACCGCTATCAGGACATCGAGTTCGTGGTGGAGAAGGAGTTCTACGAAGAGCAGATCCAGCCGCTCACCCGCGAGGGCCTGTTCCCGCTGGTGGCCCCGCGCGCCGAGGAGACGGAGCCGGAAGAGGCGCCGACCGCGGACTGAGCGATCGGCCGCTCCGGGGAGGATCGAGGGGGTGCGCGGTCGGCGCGCGCCCCTTCGCCGTTGGGGGCGTCCCGGGAATCGGGCGCTGCGGATTGCAGCCGCGCCGCCGGCACGAGCTGCCTCCCGCTGTTCCGGTTTACGGGCGACACCGCCGGGCCGACCAGCGCAAACATCGGACTTACGGACTCTAGTGACGCTTCGCGCGTTCGCTCCAACGTTCGTCGCTGACTCGTTGCGACGGCACGGAGCTGCTTTTGGGGGCGGCGCAGCACAACGGGAAGTTTGCGTCACCAAGGGCGGGCTCGCCCGGGTCGCCCGGCTCGGCTGCGCAAGGCGTACATGAGACTCGCTAGGACGCTGGCTCCGGCCGTCGGCCTCTTCCTCATCGTGATGGGCGCGGCGTCGTGCTCGCTGCTTCCCTGGAAGCGCCGGGGACCCGCGCTGCGCTCCAGCGCCTCCGCGGTCTTCCTGACCGTGCACAATCGTCACTGGCTGGACATGCGCGTATACCTGGTCCGCGAGGGGTCGCGTTTCTCGCTCGGTACGGTGTCCAGCCTGCAATCGACGACCCGCGAGATCCCGGCATCGGTCCTCGGGTCCGGCAGCTCCTTCCAGCTGCAGGCCGACCCGATCGGGTCTGTGAGGACGTACACAACCGAACCTCTGAACGTCGGGTTGGGGCAGCGGGTGGAGCTCACGCTCGAAAACAATCTGAGTCTATCGACGGTATCGGTGTGGTGAAAGGCAAGGCGGTGGGGGCGTCTGGGGAGTCGCGGCACGCGCTGGGTGCTTGGCGTGCCTGGCGTGCTTGCTACGGGCGTTGACACCCTCCGCGAATCTCGGTAAGTTATCAAGTCTACGCCGCCCGGAGTTCGTAAGTGCCGCCGGGCGGTTTTGATCGCGCGTTCTGCCACGCGCTTTTTTTAACCTTTTTTCGGTCCGCGATGCCGACGATCAACCAGCTCGTGCGCAAGGGTCGTGAGCGCGTTGCGAAGAAGGAGAAGGCACCGGCGCTCCAGGGCAATCCTCAGAAGCGCGGTGTCTGCACGCGCGTGTACACGACCACGCCGAAGAAACCGAATTCGGCGCTGCGCAAGGTAGCGCGCGTCCGGCTGACGAACCGGTATGAGGTTACCGCGTACATCCCGGGGGAGGGGCACAACCTTCAGGAGCACTCGATCGTGCTCATCCGGGGCGGCCGCGTGAAGGACCTGCCCGGGGTCCGCTATCATATCATCCGGGGGACCCTGGATGCGTCGGGGGTGAGCGACCGGCGTCAGGGCCGGTCCAAGTACGGAGCCAAGAGGCCGAAGTGATCGGACGATGAGCCGCAGGGCAGGGGCAGTACTCAGGGAGACCTCACCGGACGCGAAGTACGGGTCGGTGACGGTGCAGAAGTTCGTGAGCAATCTGATGCTGCGGGGGAAGAAGTCCCTGGCGGAGCAGATCTTCTACCGGGCGCTGGAGCTCAGCGAGGAGAGGTCCGGCCAGCCGGGGCTGAACGTATTCAAGCAGGCGCTGAACAATGCGAAGCCGGCGTTGGAAGTGAAGAGCCGGCGAGTGGGCGGCGCCACGTACCAGGTGCCCGTGGAGGTGCGGCCGGAGCGGCGCACCGCGCTGGCGATCAAGTGGCTGATCCAGTCCGCCCGGGGGCGGACGGAGAAGACCATGGCGGAGCGCCTGGCGAACGAGCTACTGGCGGCGAGCCGAAACGAGGGGGCCACGATCAAGAGGAAGGAAGACACGCACCGGATGGCGGAGGCGAACAAGGCGTTCGCCCACTATCGCTGGTAATCCGGTCCGCGGCTTGACGGGCGCGGGAGCCCGGAAGTGCGCGCCACGTGAGGCGCGCACGTGGAAGCGCGGACGGAGCCAACGCCGGTTGTGGCCGGGCAATCGCTCGCGCGCTTTCGTGCATCCGGGATCCTGCGCCCTCGTGCTTCAAGAGGGCGATCACGAAGTACCTACAGGCAACGCAGGTAGGAAGTGACGGATAGATGGCCAGGATCGTACCGCTCAAGAACATTCGGAACATCGGCATCATGGCGCACATCGATGCCGGTAAGACGACGACCACGGAGCGCATCCTCTACTACACCGGGCGGGTCCACCGCATGGGTGAGGTAGACCAGGGCTCGGCGACCATGGACTGGATGGAGCAGGAGCAAGAGCGCGGCATCACGATCACGGCCGCAGCCACCACCTGCTTCTGGGACCGCTGCGGCTCGCGGTACCGCGTCAACATCATCGATACGCCGGGCCATGTGGACTTTACCGCGGAGGTGGAGCGCTCGCTCCGGGTGCTCGACGGGGCCATTGCCGTCTTCTGCGCGGTGGGCGGTGTGGAGCCGCAGTCCGAGACGGTGTGGCGGCAGGCGGACCGCTACCGCGTGCCGCGGATCGCCTTCGTGAACAAGATGGACCGGGTAGGGGCGGACTTCGACAACGTGCTCCAGATGATCCGCGACCGGCTGGGTGCGAAGGCATACGCCGTTCAGTATCCCTTGGGACAGGGCGAGCTGTTCACGGGCGTCATCGATGTGATTGAGCGGAAGGCCTACGTCTTCGATGAGGAGTCGCTGGGCGCGCGGTTCACGGAGGAGGCGGTGCCGGGCTCGCTCAGGGACAAGGTGGAGGAGCTGCGCCATCAGGTCCTGGAGGCGGCCATCGAGCACGATGACGCGCTGATGGCGAAGTACCTGGACGGCGGGGATCTGAGGGCGGACGAGGTGCGTGACGCGATCCGCAAGGCGACGATTGCGGGTGCGCTCTTTCCGGTACTCTGCGGCTCCGCGTTCAAGAACAAGGGGGTCCAGCTCCTCCTGGACGGGGTCATCGACCATCTCCCGTCGCCTCTCGACATCGCGGCCATCAAGGGTCACCTCCCCCATCACGACGAGACGTTCGAGGAGCGGCTTGCGTCCGACGACGAGCCGTTGGCGGCGCTTGCGTTCAAGGTTCAGTCCGACCCGTACGTGGGACGGTTGACCTACGTGCGCGTTTACAGCGGGTCCATCAAGGCGGGTTCGTACGTCTACAACGCGTCGAAGGACCGGAAGGAGCGGGTGAGCCGGCTCCTCCAGATGCATGCGAACAAGCGGGAGGAGCGGGACGAGGTCTACGCCGGCGACATCGCGGCAGCCGTCGGGCTCAAGTTCACCCTGACTGGCGACACGCTCTGCGAAGCGGACCGTCCCATCATCCTGGAAGCGATGCGGTTTCCCGAGCCGGTCATTTCGGTGGCCATCGAGCCGAAGACGAAAGCTGACCAGGATAAGCTGTCCGCAGGCCTCCAGCGGCTCGCGGAGGAGGATCCCACGTTTCGCGTCCGCGTGGATTCCGAGACGGGTCAGACCATCATCAGCGGGATGGGCGAGTTGCACCTGGAGATCATCGTGGACCGGCTGCGCCGCGAGTTTGGCGTGGATGCGAACGTGGGCCGTCCCCAGGTTTCGTACCGGGAGACGATCCGCAGGAGCGTGAAGGGGGTGGAGGGGAAGTTCATCCGGCAGACGGGGGGCCGCGGCCAATACGGCCACGTGGTGATCAACATCCAGCCGGCGGAACCCGGGGCCGGATTTGTGTTCGAGGACAAGATCGTGGGAGGCGTGATCCCCCGGGAATACATCCGCCCGGTGGAGCAGGGGATCAAGGAGGCTATGGAGACCGGCGTCCTGGCCGGCTACCCCATGGTGGACATCAAGGTCGAACTGGTGGACGGCTCCTACCACGAGGTGGACTCCAGCGAGATGGCGTTCCGGGTGGCGGGCTCCATGGCGCTCAGGGAGGGTGCGCGGCGCGCCGAGCCGGTCCTTCTCGAACCCATCATGGACGTGGAGGTCGTCACGCCGGCAGAGTACATGGGCGAGATCATCGCCGACCTCTCGGCGCGGCGCGGCAAGATCGGCGGCATGACCCAGCGCGGCGACAATGTGCGGGTCATCGGCGCGAGCGTGCCCCTGTCCGAGATGTTCGGCTACTCGACGACGCTACGGTCCGCCAGTCAGGGCCGCGCCGTCTATACGATGCAGTTCTCACGCTACGAGGAAGTGCCGAAATCGAAGGCGGAGGAGATCATCAGTTCGTGAACCGGTGACTTCGCGGGGGCGGCCGCAGCTCCCAGGGTGCAGTTCGGATCGCGAATGGGGAAGGGCGTGGGTTGGGGTGGAGGGGAGGGGGTTGATCTGGGCCCGGTGGGGCACAGGGTACGGTGAGGTACGGTGAGGTACGGTGAGGTACGGTGAGGTACGGTAGGGGTACGGTAAGGTAAGGGGAAGGGGCCATGGCGAAGGCGAAGTTTGAGCGGACGAAGCCGCACGTGAACGTAGGGACGATCGGGCA
>JACQVF010000036.1 GCA_016209885.1 Gemmatimonadota bacterium
CGCCGCATCTCCTCCGTCTCCTCCGCCGTCACCTTGTACGCCAACAGCGGCGTCATCTGCCCGTGCGCCCGCTCCGTCGCGTGCAGCCCGCCATCGATCCAGACGATGGCCTTCCCTTCCTTCGCCAGCCGCCGCGCTTCCTCGTCCGTCACGTCCCGGGCCCGCGCCAGCCGCTGGCTGATCGTCTTCCAGCGTTCGAGCTGCCGCAGGTTCTCCTCGCTCGAGATAAACAGGAGCAGCAGCGGCTTGCCCAACGCCGACTTGCCGATCTCGATCATCTGCACCCGGTCGCTCGCCGCGTCCAGCTTGCGCAGATAGTCCTGCACCTGCGTGTAGTCCGCCATCTTGTAGTCCGCGCCCGGCTCGAAGCCGAATACGTCCTTGGGGTGGGGGACCTGCTGTTGCGCGAACGCGCTTGCCGCAAAGGCCACGACGAGGGACACGGCCAGCATGGGCGTGATCCCGCGACCCTGACGAGGGATCCCTGCTGTGCTACTCATGGCACGCTCTCCGAACTGGGGGACACGATGAACGGGAGATGCGCACGGTCGGCGTTCCCAAGCGGCACTCCCCTGAGGTTTGGCGGAACCAGGCTTCGGACTCACGTTTCACCGCCGCCGCCACACCCCTCCATTAACGAGATGAAGATCCAATGCTCTAGATAACGCGGGAGACCCGAAAGCGCAAGCACGCGCGACCGTTGCGCGAAGAGAGGACCAGTCGGCGCACTCGGCGCCCGGATCGCATGCGGATGATGGAAGACGGCCGTGACCGTTCCGTGGGGAGGAGGTCACAGCCGCCCGCTGCGGTGAAGCTGCAGTCGAAGCGGTCCGGCGGGGAGGCTACCAGCCCGGTGCGATGTTGAACCCCCAGTGCCATCCCTTTTCCGGGCGCTGGAACGGGTAGGCGTAATACGCCTCGAGCACCAGGAACCCGAGGAGGTTCAAACGTGCCGAGAGTCCCGTGCTGAAGACAGGTACCCGGTCCGACGAGGAGGTGCTGAACGCCAGGTTCGGCTCGCGCTCGCTATCCCAGGCGAGTCCCCCGTCCGCGAAGGCCGCGAGCTCGATGGGGAGGAAGCGGAACGGCAGCAGGCCGTAGCGCTCGTTGCCCGTGAGCGGAATGCGGAGCTCGAAGTTCGCGACGGCCAGCCGTTGGCCGAACAGTCGGTCGAGCCCAGCGCAGCCGGTGACCGAGGTTGTGCCTGCGGGGCTGGCCGTGCACTCGTTGGCCTCGAAGCTCTCGTAGGCATAGCCGCGGATGAGGGTCTCGTATCCGAGGAAGAGCGGCTGGATCCCCCGCTGCTCGAGACCCGCGAGGTTACCGAAGCGGCCGTAGTGCATGGCGCGGAACGCCAGCGTCAGCGGCGAGGCGGGGCGGACGTATCGGCGGTAATCGGCCAGGAGGCCCAGATAGTCGATGGTCCCGGCTACGGCCTCGAGCTCGAAGCGGTAGCGCTCGCCGCTCACCGGCGAGGTGAACGCGGAGAACGATCTGTCGCCGACGAACGCGATGGAGCCGTGGGCGAGATTCAGCGGGTCGGAGGTGTCCAGATGTTGCGTGGAGCGATCGACCACCCTGCCGGAGCGGTCGGAGACCAGCTCCCTGACCTCGATGTCGAACGAGTAGCGGGTGAGGCCGAGCCCAGCCTCGAGCCGGCGAGTGGTGGACAGCGGGTACGCCACGAGCCCGGACGCCTCGTCGATGTAGGTTCGATAGCGGACCTGCTGCGTCACGAGCGTTCCGCCCTGGCCGATGCCGGTCGCCTGATAGCCGTAGACGTAGGGGATCCGCTGTACGCCCAGTCCCCACGTCAGCCGATGGTTCCGGTTGACGTAGAAGAGCTGCCCGCCGATGTCTTTCACGCCTCCGTTTGCCACGAGCGCCGCCCCGAGAAACCGGTCGCCCAGCATGTCACTGAAGTAGCCGGAGATCTCGCCGCCGAAGTAGGTTCCGAAGGCATCCGCGGCGATCCCGATCCCTAGCGTGCTCACGTGATCGAGCGAGAGCCCCGCTGCGTAGTTCGCCGCTTTTTCCACGGGGTAAGCCGTGTCGCCTGCGAGCCCGGTCTCCGCATCGGCGAGGTAGGCGGCCACCCGGCTCTCGACGGGCGGTACAGCCGGCGGCAGCATGCGGCCGGGGGCGGGTGCGAATGCAGCGGCCGAGGCGGCCCCATCGGGGCCGACTGCTCCGCCGGCCGCCATCGCCACGAACGTGCGCTCGACGGGCGTGCCGGCCGGCTCACCGTCGATGGCGTGGATGTTGAAGCCGCGCTCGTCGAACACGGAGAGGACGAGCAGCGGCATCTCCCGCGCCAGCGAGAACGCCGGCGACAGGTGCGTGATCCCGCTCACGCCGGTGGCGACCCGCGTGATGCGCGCGAGCTGCTTCCCGTCCAGGCTCACCCGGTAGATGTCGTTGAACCCGTCCTGATCAGACAGGAAGTAAAGGGCATCACCCGCGGGCGAGAACTGAGGATTCACGTGATTCACGTTGCCGAACAGCGGAAGCGCGCGTACGGCCCCGCTCGCCACGTCCAGGAGCGCGATCTGGAAGCGGCTGTGGGCCAGGCGGAGGAAGTCCGTCTCGGGGCCGCGGTCGGAGACGAAGGCGATCGTGCGGCCATCCGGTGACCAGGCGGGCTGGAAGTCCGCGTAGCGGTCGTGCATGAGCTGCCGGACTTCGCCCGTGGCCAGGTCGAGAACGTACAGGTCGCTGATGCCACCCCGGGCGCCCGAGAACGCGATGGTACGGCCGTCCGGCGACCACGCCGGGTTCGCGATGGCGCCGACCTCCGCAACGGGGAGCTTCCGCTCGAGCTTGCCGCTCTCCACGTCGAGGACGGCCAGCTGGTTGTCGCCATCGGCCACGACGACGAAGGCGAGCTGCTTGCCGTCGGGCGACCACGAGCCCGACGAGTCGAGGTAGCGGAGAGCGTCGAAGTGGGGGTCCGAGCTCGTGCCGGCGAGCTTGCGCATGACCTTACCCGTGCGGGCATCGGCCAGATAGAGGTCGATCGTGAACAGGTCCTTCTCGGACAGGAACGCTAGATAGCGGCCGTCCGGGCTCACCGACGGCGCCAGGTTGCTGCGTCCCGCCCCCGTCGTCGGTCCGAGGAGGAGCCGGCCCACGTCGGCGGGGCTCGCGCGCCCCTCCATGAGCGGGCGGTATGCCGTTTCGACGGCCGCCTTCCACAGCGCGGAGAGGCTGTCGCTCTTCATGCCCAGCACCTCCACCACCGCTGGCTCCCAGCCCTCCTGCAACGCGCGGCGGTAGAGCCGCACCACCGCATCGTCGCCGTAGGTCCCGCCGACATAGGCCCACACGGCCTGCCCGAAGCGGTAGGGGAAGTAGCGCAGGTCGCGGCTCAGCCGTGCGAGGGTCGGAAGATCGTTCCTCCGTACGGCGTCGCGCAGCCACATGGCCGTGAGCGGCGACTCGCGGCCGACGGAGAGGTACTCGGCCATTCCCTCCACGAACCATAGGGGAAGCTGCGACATGGCTGCCATGCCGCGCCCGTCGCCGGACTGGGCGACGTCGTACTGGAACGCATGTACCAGTTCGTGGCCGAGCACGTGATCCGTATCCTGGTACGAGCCCGTGAGTGGCAGGATCACCCGGTTCTTCAGCGACTCCGTCACGCCACCCGTGGACTCGTCGATCAGCTCGTCGAGCGTGTTCGTCTGCTCGAAGTCCGGGTGATCGGCGTACAGCACCAGGGGCTTGGAGTCCTTGAACTCGTGCTGGAACGTTCGCGCCAGCCGCTCGTACCACCGCTCGCTCATGCGAGCAGCGTCCCTCACGGCATCTGCGGCCTCCGGGTAGAAGTGGATGTCGAAATGCGAGGTGCGCAGGACCCGGAAGTCGAAGTCATCGTAACGGACCTTGTTGCGCCCGAAGTACTGCGCTCCCACTGGCAACGGCGACAGGAGGAGCGCGGTCAGGGCGACCGCAAGGGAAAGCCACGGGAACAGCCCGCGGGCGAGTCTCATCGTGCACTCCTGCGCATCGTCCGTATCCTCGATCGTCGTAACTCTTCGTCGATAGTCAGACAGGGACCAAGCCCTGAGCGTTAGGTCTTTTCCTCAGCGGAGCTCCGCGCTCTTGCGGCCTCCGCCCAGCGAATAGTGAGACAAGTTCCGTGCCAGCGGCACAGGGCACCGTTTCGGAGGCGAAATCGTCCACCCCGGGTGACGGCGAGTGTCCACTACTGCCCGCGATCTGAAGTGCGGTTGCATTTGGACCGCCGCGCGATTCCGCCTTGCTGCGCTGCGTCTGGCCATCACCGCACGAAAGGTACGTTGCGTGGGCAGCACTGATCGGAGTCGGGCTGGGACCTGAATCCGGGCCCAGCGAGGCGAGAGCGTATCCGCTGGGCCAGGAACATGGGGCATGACGAGAAGGCTGATGCCGGGCCCGTGCTAACGAACGTTGTCGACCGGCTGTCTGTAAATGGTACGACGACGGCGGCCCCGCAGCCCCCCTGCCCGGGGTGTCGCGGGGTCTGATGGTATGCACGACCAAGCACCCAGGAGGAATCAATGAAACCCGTAGGCATCCTTCCCCTCATGCTGGTCCTGTTCCTCGCCGGCCTGGCGAGCCCGGGTAGCCTCCGGAGCCAGCCGGTCCGGCCCGGCGGCCCGGGCGGTGGCACCGGGTTCGGCGGCGGACGGCGTCCCGCCGAGTTCGATCCCGATCTTCTGGCCGCGAATCCTCTGCGGTTCCTGCTGGAGAAAAGCGATGAGCTGTCGCTCGACGGCGAGCAGCGGACGAGCCTCGAGCAGATGGAGGGAGCGCTCGCGGCGAAGAACGAGCCGTTGCTGCGGCAGCTCAGCAAATTGCGGCCCAGCGGGCCGCCGCGAGACCCGAGCGACCGGGATGCGATGCGCGCGCGCATGGAGAAGATGAGGTCGCTGGTGAAGCAGGTACGCGAGAACAACGAGAGCGCGGGGGACGAAGCGCTCAAGCTGCTGAGCGACGATCAGCAGAATCTCGCGAGGCGGTTGCTCGAGGAGCGGCAGAGGGAGCTGGAGCAGGCCCGGTCGCGGGCACCGCGGGAGCGAATGGGCCGACCGCCGGAGAGCTAGTGTCCCGTACCAGGTATCGCTGTCAACGGGCGGGTGGCCGACACGGGTCCGCCAGTTCGCCATCGGAGCTATGGCGGACCCGCGGTTCGGTTCCTATGATGTGGCGTTGGGCGTGAGATGAAGGCGCGCCCGAACCTCCGTCGAGACCCTGCGATGCGCGTGGAGCCGAACGGCCGGTCGGCAGCCGGCTGCCGCGGTCGTAGGAAGGCTGTTCCTCGCGGAGCGGGCGGGCTCGGGTTCAAGATAGGCGGCTGGCCGCGACTGCGCGGCGGCGAACGGCGTGAGATGTGGCTGCGTGTCCCTGCTTGATATGCTGGATGGTAGCCGTGCCGGCGGGTGCTGGTGCGGGGGGATAGGGACTCTGGGACGAGGAGTTGCAGCGATGGCCAAGCTACCGAGCCGTGTAGGGGCGCCGCTCGCCCTGGTGGTGGCGGCGCTCTCGGCCGCGCCCGCGGGCGCGCAACTGGTGCAGCTGGTTGCTGTGGCCGGCGGTGCGGCGCCGGGCGAGGCCGCGGCCTCGTGGCTGCCGGCGCTGAAGTGGCGCAACATCGGCCCGTACCGCGGCGGCCGCTCCCTCGCCGTCGTGGGCGATCCGGCCAATCGCAACGTTTTCTACTTCGGCTCGGTGGGCGGTGGGGTGTGGAAGACGGAGGACGCCGGCTACAGCTGGGTCAACGTCTCGGACGGGTTCTTCCGCACCGGTGCGGTGGGTGCCATCGCCGTGGCGCAGTCGAGCGCCCAGGTCGTGTACGTGGGGATGGGCGAGGTTTGCATCCGGGGCAATATTTCGCACGGGGACGGCGTCTATCGTTCGGACGATGGCGGCAAGACGTGGCGGAACCTGGGGCTGGAGAAGACGCGCCATATCGGGCGCGTGCGCGTCCACCCCCAGAACCCGGAGCTGGTGTACGTCGCCGCGCTGGGCGACGCCTGGGGCGCCAACCCTGAGCGGGGTGTCTTCCGCTCCCGCGACGGCGGTAGGACCTGGGAGAAGATCCTGTTCGTGAACGACTCGACGGGCGTCGTGGACCTGGCGATGGACGCCACGAACCCCAGCGTCCTTTATGCGGCGGCGTGGGAGGCCCAGCGCTACCCGTGGGGCGTGCGGGGCGGTGGGCCCGGTAGCGCCCTTTACAAGACCACGGACGGCGGCGCTACCTGGACGAAGATCTCCGCGAACCCCGGCTTCCCCCGCGGTGTGCTCGGTCGGATCGGCATCGCGCTGGCGCCCACGCGGCCCAGCCGGCTGTGGGCGATCGTGGATGCCGGCGAGGGCCAGATCGGCATTTACCGGACCGACGATGGCGGCGCGAGCTGGACGCTGGTAGCCAACGACGGAGACCTGGTCACCCGGCCGTTCTACTACTCCCACATTTTTGCCGACTCCCAGGATCCCGAGACGGTCTACGTGCTGAACGTGGGCATGTACAGGTCCAGGGACGGCGGGAAGACGTGGAGGGCCGTTCGCACACCGCACGGCGACAACCACGACCTGTGGGTCGACCCGAAGGACGCGCTGCGGATGATCGAGGCCAATGACGGGGGCGCAACGATCACCTTCGACGCGGGCCGGTCGTGGTCGTCGATCTACAATCAGCCGACGAGCCAGCTCTACCACGTGACGACGGACACGCGCTTTCCGTACCGGGTCTACGGCGCCCAGCAGGACAACAGCACCATCGCGATCCCGAGCCGCTCGGAGTACGGCGCGATCAACGAGAGCGAGTGGTACTCGGTGGGCGGGGGCGAGTCGGGCTACATCGCCGTGCACCCCAAGGACCCGGATCTGGTCTTTGCCGCCGACCACTTCTGGCTCAGCCGCTACGATCATCGCACCCGCGATACCAAGTGGGTATCCGTCTGGCCGGCGATGTGGTACGGCTGGGGCGCCCGGGACGTGAAGTATCGCTTCTACTGGACCTACCCCGTGGTGTTCTCACCCCACGAGGCCAACACGCTGTACGTGACGTCGCAGTACGTGCACCGCACCCGCGACGAGGGGAACAGCTGGGAGGTGATCAGCCCCGACCTGTCCCGTGCGGACACGGCGAAGATGGAGCCGACGCCGCGCTGGGGACGGGAGGGCATCGCCTACTACTGGGGCCCGACCAGCCGCCAGACCAACGGCGATCACTGGTACGGCATGATCTTCACGTTCGCCGAGTCGCCGGTCGCGCCCGGGGTGCTGTGGGCCGGCTCCGACGACGGTTTGGTCCACGTGTCGCGCGACGGCGGCAAGAGCTGGCAGAACGTGACCCCGAAGGACCTGCCCGCTTGGGCTCTCATCAGCATCATCGAGCCCTCGCACCACGACGCCGGCGCGGTCTACTTCGCGGCCACCCGCTACAAGGTCCAGGACCGGGCGCCGTACCTCTACCGGAGCAGCGACTACGGGAAGAGCTGGACGCGCATCACGAACGGCATCCCGGATGGCGACTTCACCCGCGTGATCCGCGACGACCCGCAACGCCGCGGGATGCTGTACGCCGGTACGGAGACGGGCGTCTACGTCTCCTTCGACGACGGCGCCGGCTGGCAGCCGCTGCGGCTCAACCTCCCCGTGGTGCCCATCCACGACATGACGTGGAAGGAGGGTGACCTGGTCGTGGCATCCCACGGGCGCGGCTTCTGGATCCTGGATGACGTGGCGCTGCTGCACCAGCTCGGGCCCGAGGTGCTGGCCGCCGGCGCACACCTGTTCCGCCCGCCCACGACCGTGCGCTTCCTCGAGTCCGCGAGCCCGACCGTGCGGCGGGGCCGGGACGCACCCCAGGGGGACAACCCGCCGAACGGCGTGCGTATCCACTACTATCTGCGGGAGAACGCTCGCTCGCCTGTAGCGATCTCGATCCTTGACGGCAGCGGTCAGGAGATCCGGCGGTTCTCGAGCCAGGCCGGCGGTCGCGGCGGGCCGAAGGCGGAGGCGGGTGCCCAGCTCCTCCTCTGGGACATGCGCTACCCCGGCCCGTTCCAGGTCGAGGGCGCGACCTACAAGCACCACGAGCCCCAGGGTCCGCTGGCGCCTCCGGGCACCTACACCGTCCGGCTCACCGTGGACGGGCAGACCTACTCGCAACCGTTCGAGATCGTGAAGGATCCGCGTGGGCCCACGACCCCCGAGCAGTTTGCGGAGAAGCACCGGCTGCTCATGGCGATCCGTGACAAGATCGACGAGATCCACCGCACGGTGGCGGAGGTCCGGGCGGCGCGCCAGCAGGTGCTGGAGGCCACGAAGGCGGCGGCGCAACAGCGCCAGATCCAGGGGCCGGGCGACCGGCTGGTCGAGCAGCTCTGGCAGATCGAGGACGAGCTGATCCAGTACCGGGCGACCACGCCCAAGGAGCTGAGCCAGGTGCCGCCCATGCTGGATGACCAGCTCTCCACGCTGGCGGCATTCCTCGAGTCCAGCGATCTGCCGCAGACCACGCAGGACCGCGAGTTCTACCGCCTGACGGCCGAGGCGGCGGACCGCCACATCGCGCGGTTCCGCGAGCTCGCAAAGAGCGAGCTCACGGATTTCCAGCGGCTGGTGGGCGGCCAGCCGTAGCTCTCGCCCGCCGGACGCTCCTTCCGGGACGGGGCGGCTCTCCACAGGGCCGCCCCGTTGTTTCGGCCCCGCGCCGGCCGGGTACGACGCCACACTCCTTCTCGTACTGCCCGAGTCCGCGCCGGCAGGCGACGCACCTGAGCGCGGGAAGCACAGCGAACGGTGCGGCGAGGTGGCGCGCATCGAGGTGGCCGCCACCGGACCGGGCCGCTCTGGCCGCCGGAAGCATGAGTCTCTATCCCGCGTGAGCCTCCGACCCACGTCCGCGGGGGAATGCCCCGCCGCGAACGGCCGAACCTAACGATTCGTCATGCGTTCCTGTCTCCGACATGTGGCGGGGTTAATCTTGTGCGGAGCGGTGGAGCGCGGGCTCGTGCCGCCCCACATCGGCCGTGCGGGTGGGATGCTCCGTCCGTATCCTCTCCGCCCCTCCGCCTCGACCGCGGAATGGGTGGCATCCGCAGCGCTGTGCGGGAGACGCGGGACCGGCGAGCGAATGTGCGTTGTTCTCACGGGCAGGGGTGCTGGCGCGAAGGGTAAGCGATCCCTTCCTTTGACGTCGAGCTTCACGGCGCGAAGGGACGCCGGGACGGCGAGGTCGGCGGCCGTGTGCGGCCGCGTGCCGGTGAGCGGACGCGAGACGAGCGAGGCCACGGAGGGGCTGGCGTTGCCGGAGAGATCAGACCTGGGCGAAGGGGCCGCGACGCCCGTCGCCCCCTCCGGGGAAGGGGCGGATGTAGCGGCGATCGGCGGCTCGCCGGTGGACGCGGCGTTGGTCCGCCAGGCGATCGGCGGAGCTGAGAAGGCGTTCGAGGCGCTGGTGAGGCGGCATCTGCGCGCCGCCCACGGCGTCGCGGTCAGCCTGGTGGGGAATGCCGAGGATGCGGAGGACGTTTGCCAGGACGCCTTCGTCGCTGCCCTGCAGCGGATCCGGGAGTGCCGGCACCCGGAGCGGTTCCGGGCGTGGCTGCTCGCGATCGTGCGGAACCGAGCCCACAACGTCCGGGAGCGGCGCGCCGTGCATGACGCATTCCCTCTCGATCCCGATACTGCGGCGGCGGCGGAAAACCCCGGGCGCGACGCCCAGCGCGCGGAACTGCGCGGGCACCTGAAGGCCGCGCTGGACACGCTCACGGAGCTCCAGCGCGAGGTGATCGTGCTCCATGATCTCGAGGGGTGGCGCCACGCGGAGATCGCGGCGGAGCTGGGCATCTCCGCGGGTGCATCGCGGTTTCACCTGCACGTCGCGCGGCGCGCGATGCGGGCGCGCCTCTGCGGACTCTATGGCCAGGAGTCCATACGATGAACGTTGATCGTTTCGCCGGCGGTGACCTGGACCCGCGGATCGATCCGGACCGCTGGGAGCGGGTCGTGCGCTCCGTGGTGGCTGCGGCCCGGCCGGAGCTGAAGCGGCTGGCGGCCCAGCGGCCGGCGCTGGCCCTGCTCACCGAATGGCGGCGGCCGGTCCTGGCCGTGGCCGCCTCGATCATCCTTGTGGCAGGCGTGACGCTTGCCTTGCGACGCGGGCAGCCGCCGGCGGCGGAAACCGAGCTTCCCGTCGTCGCCGAGGCCATCGCCTCGTCGACGATCGCGGCCTGGCTGCTGGCCGAGCAGGCCCCGACGATGGAAGAGCTGCTGGTTTCCCTGAACGGAGAGACAAGATGAGCTTCGGGCTCGAACCTCGGACGCGAGAGCGGATCATCGCCGTGGCGCTGCTCGTCTCCATCTTCATGGCGGGCGTGCTGACGGCGCTCGTGGTGGGGGAGCTGATGGGCCGCTCGCGTCCGCCGGCGCCCGCGTTCGCGGGCGGGCCGCCGTTCCGCGGCCCGGGCATGGGCCCGCCTTCCGGCAGGCCCGGGAGGATGGGTGGTCCGCTCGGCCTCACCGAGATGCTCGCGGAGCGCCTCGACTTGGGCGATGAGCAGGAGCGAAAGCTCGAGGCGATCCTCGAGCGCCGGCGCGCCGTGTCGGACTCGATTCTCGAGCAGATGCGGCCGCGGCTGCAGGCGCAACTGGACTCGACGCGCACGGAGATCCGGGAGATCCTCACCCCCGAGCAGCGCGAGGAATTCGATCGCTACGCGGAGGAAGGGCGCTTGCGGCTGTTCCGCCGGATGGAGGCGCCTCCGTTCGGTGGCGGGCCACCCGTGCGGCGGTGAGGTACGGGCCGCTCGGCGGGCGCCCGCTCGCCGAGCCCACCCCCGTCGGCTGCCAAACCCAAGGCGACGTGTCGAAGAGCGTGCAGCCCGCGCATGGCAGCAAGTATATGCTGGACGGGCAGATCGAAGCGCACGAAGGAAGCTCGGCCAAGGGTGCGCACCATCTTTCTGAGCCTCTTTCTTGTGCAGGTCCGAGCGCTTCTCCGTAAACATCGCGGGTGCAATAGGACTCGTGGCCCGGCCTTGCTGCCGATCTCGCAGGAACCGGCTTGCTTTCCAGCCGCCCGGTCACCAATTTTGCCTCCGGTGTTTCTGCGCCTTTCAGCACTGCGCCGTAATGAACGAGCCCTCTGTTACGAATCTCGAATCCGCCCTGGCTCGAAGCGAGACTGACGCGGACGTGGCGCTCCGCGCTGTAGCGGCGGTCACGCGCGAGCTCCGCACTGCAAAATCCGCGGCGGCCCAGGGCGCCATACGCGATCTCCAACGTAGCATCGCCGCGGCCGAGCAGATGATGGATGCGCTGCGCGACGGCATCGGGGCCCTGCGCTCCGGCTGGAGGTTCGACGAGCAGGTGTATCTGGAATCCGGCGCTTACACCGCTGAGCTCCTCGAGATCGCGCGGGAGAGGGGTGTCCGACTCTTCGAGCAGGACGAAAGGATCCTGAGCTATCCATCGCTCGTGCGCCTGCTGCCAGCGGATGCCGCCCTCGAGATCGATCGCAAGCGCTTCAAGCGAATCCGGCCGTCGGCGGTAGCCGAGCACCTGAGAGCCCTGCAGCACAAGCAGCCGCGTTTTAAAGCGGCCCAGTTCCTGGAGGCGCTGTTCCGTGCCTATGAGCTCGCCGTGGCGGAAAAGCACCGGAAGCTCGGCTCGGTGGTGCGCCTGCTCGATGTGTATCAGATCCTCACGCTGTTCCCCGGGCAGAGGAGTGATTACTCGAAGCCGGAATTCGCCCGCGACCTCTACCTCCTGGACCAGAGCGACGTGAGGGAGACCCGGGGAGGGCGGAAGGTCAGCTTTCCGGCCGCGACCGGTACGAAGTCGGCTGGCACTCTTTCGACCGTGACCAGAGAAGGTGAGGTCAAGGCTTACTACGGCATCGCGTTCCGCCCATGATTCGCCCCTCTGATTACATCAAGTTCGTGCACTCCGAGTACCTGACCGATTACGTCCCCGGAGGCGGCGCGGCCGTCAAGTTCGTGGTCGCATTGGATGGCGCGTCGGCGCAGGAGGCAAGCGAAGCGTTGCGGGACCTCGCGGTGCGCGAGGGGTTCGTCTACGCCCGGGTCGACGCCCGGGAGGTCAAAACTCACATGATCGACAAGGTCTTCCACGCGATCGCGCGCCAGATCGACTGGGACGAACTGGCTCGCTTCGTGGTCCTGCGGACCCTGTCCGAGCTGCGGTTCCGGCTTCCAGAAGACGAGCCCCAGCCGACGCTTGAGGCCATCGCCCGCGCCAACGAATACGACCTGTTCGAGTTGCGGCGCGATTTCAATCAGCGCCTCCAGCAGCAACTGTTCCGGGACTACCAGATGGCGCAGGAGTTCCGGATTGCGATGATCCGGCTCTGCCTGGCACAGGTCGACCGCGGTCCGACCGCCCAGACGGAGCGGCAGGCGGTGATCGAGTGGTTGACCGGCGACCTGAGGCGCATCTCCGTACTCAAGCACGCGCTCATCTTCCAGAAGATCGCCCGGCACAACGCCCGGTACATGCTCTTCTCGCTGGCGCGCTGGCTGACCAGGGCGGGCCGGAGCGGGCTCGTCCTGGCCCTCGACATCCAGCGGTGTACAGAACCGCGCAACGTCGGGCAGGAGATGTGGTTGAATTACTCGAAACCCGCGGTGATGGACGCCTACGAGGTGCTGCGGCAGCTCATCGATGCAACGGATGAGCTCAGCTCGTGCTTCGCGCTCGTGACCTGTGCGCCGGAGTTCCTGACCGACAGCGCGCGCGGGATCGAGGCGTACCATGCGCTGAAGCTCCGGATCTGGGACGATGTCCGCGATGCCCACCGCCCCAACCCGTATGCCGCGCTGGTACGCCTCTCGATGACAGCGGAGCCCCGATGAACGAGCACAAGGTCTCTCAGCGGCGCGCGATCGAAGCGCTCCGCTCGGGCGTGCCGAACCGGTATGCCGTGCGCGTCCTCGGATCGAGCCAGACGGCGATCGAGCAGCGCTTCCACGAAAGGCTGCGGGGGGTTCAGGACGGGACCACGGCGGGCGGCCTGCTCATCGGCGGCGATTTTGGCTCCGGCAAATCCCACCTGCTCGAGTTCCTCCAGCATCGAGCGCTGGAACAGAGATTCGTGGCGAGCAAGGTCGTAATCAGCAAGGAAACGCCGCTCCACGATCCCACCAAGGTCTTTCGGGCCGCCATCGGCGACGCGGTCGTTCCCGGCCGGCGCGGCATGGCCCTGAAGGAGATCGCCAGCTCCCTGCATTTCGACAGCCGCGGATACACCGAGTTCTTCCATTGGGTTGACACACCCGAAGCCAAGCTCAACGAGCGGTTCGCGGCCACCCTCTACCTGTTCGAGCACCTGCGCGATGACCTGGAGTTTTCTGACCGCATCGTACGCTTCTGGTCCGGGGACCCCATCGCCGTGGGCGACCTCAGACGCAAGCTAAGGGAGTCGGGCGAAAGCGCGACCTGGAACCTCTCGAAGGTCTCGGCGCGGGATCTGTCGCTCCAGCGCTTCCGCTTCGTCGCGGGATTGATCCGAGCGGCCGGCTACGCCGGGTGGGTGTTGCTCTTCGACGAAGTGGAGTTGATCGGCCGCTACTCCCTGCTCCAACGTGCTAAAGCCTATGCCGAGATGGCCCGGTGGGTGGTCGGCTTCGAAAGTGAGCCGCTCCCCGGCCTGACATCCGTGCTCGCGATAACTCAGGATTTCGCGACGGCCGTGCTCGACCAGAAGAGGGACTACGAAACGATCCCCAATCGGCTGCGCGCGCGCGGAAACGCGGCTGACGAGTTGACCGCGCTTCAAGCCGAGCAAGGAATGCGGATTCTCGAGAACCCGCAGGGCCTGATGACGCTCGAGCCGCAGAGTTCCACCGCTCTACAGAGTGCATACGAGAAGCTCAGACGGATCCATGGCGAAGCATATGATTGGGAGCCGCCGGACGTGGCCGGGCTCGAGCGGCGCGGTTCCCGCCCTATGCGCCAATACGTACGCTCGTGGATCTACGAGTGGGACCTGCGCCGCCTCGACCCGTCCTACGCGCCCGAGATCGAGGTGGAGACGATACAAAGCGACTACTCGGAGGATGCTGAACTGGCAGTTCCGTCCGAGTCCGACCCGCCGCAAGACGACGTCTGACGATGCCCATTCCCTTCCGCGATGCCGAGGAGATCGACACCCTCGGCTCCGCCGCTTTCCTGCGCTTCATCTCGCTGAACGCTGAGCAATCCTGGTGCGGAGCGCTCTTCCTCGTCAACGCCCGGAGCGAGCCGCTCGAGTTCACGTACAACCGGATCGAAATCCCGCACCGCTTCCTCTGGCGGAAACGAGACCTCCTCCAGCACGCGGTCCGGCGCATTGCGACATCCCTATTCGAGATCTGCCCCCGCGTCCCCGCCGTGCTCCTCTGCCGCGGCGAAGAGGTCGAGCCGGAGCTATTCACCCAAGAGATCTCCGTGGGGGTCCCAGTAGCGCGCGTCGCGATCGAGGAAAAACTGATCGGACAGGGTCCCGGTGAGGAGCAGGAAACCGTGGAGACGGATCGTATCCAGCTCTTCTGGGTGGGTGGAATCCCGCCGGATGACACGAACGCGCGCCGCCTCGTCGCTCGGTTTGCCGCGCGGGGGATGCTCCTAGAGCCGTTCGATCGGGCGGCGGCCGGGCTTCATGAAGTCTATGGCGTGAAAAGCCCGCAAGAAGATGTCCTGGTGGAGCCTGCGACCACGGTCTAGATGGCGGGCCTTGCTTGACCGCCTGGCGCCGCCGGAGCCCCTCAGCAGCAGCGCTCCACGCCGCCTGCCCATCCCGCCTCCCCGTCTCGACCATCCCAGCCTCACCCGGGCCAGCGGAGCGCTGGGAACGCCCGGACGGAGCGAGGGGGACGACGCGCTCGCGCAACCCGCGGCCCTGGACTTCGACGGCCGTACAGCCGGAGCGGGGACCGTCGGCCTCGCCCCGGCCCCTGCCTCGAAGGCCGGACATAGCACCGCGACTTCCGGGCACCGCACGGTGACCACTCGCTCGGTGGTCGCCGGCGCGCGATCGGCTCCTGCACCAGAAGCCGGCGACTCGGCGCCTACCCTGGCGCAACGACTCTCACGCGTTCTCCAGCCGCCACTCGAGAGCTATCTCTCCCCCCAGACCGTCCTTGACTGGCCACACGACTTCTTCCCGTACCAGCGCGGAGGGATCCACGCCCTGATTGCCCGGGACGCGCTGCTGCTGGCGGATGACATGGGCCTGGGTAAGACGATCCAGGCGGTGGCCGCGCTGCGGATCCTGCTTCACCTCCGCAGGATCGAGACGGCTCTGCTCGTGGTTCCGGCCGGGCTCATCAGCCAGTGGCAGCGTGCCGTACGCGAGTGGGCGCCCGAGGTTCGCACCAGCACCGTGAGAGGCGCCCCCTCGCAGCGGGCGTGGCAGTGGGGCGCGCCGGCCCACGTCCACCTCACGAGTTACGAGACGCTGCGCGCCGACTTCACCCAGAATCCTATTTCGCCGCCGAGGCGCACGGTGTGGGATGTCGTGGTCCTGGACGAGGCTCAACGGATCAAGAACAGGGACTCGGACATCAGCAGGACGTGCAAGCGCCTTCCTCGCTGGCGTGCGTGGGCTCTGACCGGCACGCCGCTCGAGAATCGCATCGAGGATCTTGCTTCAATTTGCGAGTTCCTGACGAGCTGGCAGGACGGTCAGCCACTGCTCCGGTTGACGCCCGGGCCGGATCTACGGGCCCGGCACGTATCACTTCAGCTCCGGCGGAAGAAGGGGGATGTGTTGCCCGAGCTGCCGCCGAAGACCGTTGCCGAGGTCGCACTCCAACTGACGGGCGCACAGCGCGCCAGTTATGATCGTGCCGAACGGGAGGGTATCGTCGAGCTCAAGGCCCTCGGCGCGACGATTCGCATCACGCATGTCCTCGAGCTGATCACGCGTCTCAAGCAGATCTGCAACTTCTGCCCCGAAACCGGGGAATCCGCCAAGCTGATGGATCTCTCGGAGCGACTGGGCACGCTTGTCGAGGAGGGGCACCGGGCACTCGTCTTCTCGCAGTACACCGATGATCGCTTCGGCGCTAGCGCGATCGCGCGGGCAATCGAGGCGTTTCGACCTGTCGTGTACACGGGTGAGTTGTCGGCGGCCGCACGCGACCATGCGATCACCGATTTCAAGCGCAGGACCGAGCGCAAGGCGCTGATCCTCTCGCTTCGAGCCGGCGGGCAGGGGCTGAACCTCCAGGAAGCCTCCTACGTGTTTCACTTCGACCGGTGGTGGAACCCCGCGGTCGAGCGCCAGGCCGAAGACCGCGCGCATCGACTCGGCCAGTTCTCGCCGGTCACGATCTACAAGTACGTATGCGAAGGCACGATCGAAGAGAGGATCGACGCGATCCTCCGCCAGAAGCAGAGACTCTTCGACGACTTGGTCGACGACGTCTCGATCGACCTGGCAGTGCACCTGACCCCCGAGGAGATCTTCGGCCTGTTCGGCCTCGCTCCACCGGCACCGCGGCACCGCCGGCCGGCAGACCGCGTCTCGGGATTCAGTGGTATGTCCGGCGAAGAGTTCGAGGAGTATGTAGCCCGCTTGCTCCGGCGCCTCGGCTGGTCCGTGGAGGTTACGCGCCGGTCACGTGACGGTGGCCTGGACCTCCGTGCCGTGAAGACCGATCCCACGGGCATCGAATCCGTGCTCTACGTCCAGTGCAAGAACCAGCAGATTCCCGTGGGCGTGAGCGTGGTCCGTGAGCTGAAGGGTGTGCTCGATCCGGGGGCGCAGGGGGTGGTCGTTTCCCCGAGCGGTTTCACGGCGGAGGCCGCGCGGTTTGCCCGGGACCGTGGCATCCGGCTCTGGGATGCCGACCATCTCGGCGCACTCGCGTAGCCGGAGTAGGAACCATGGTCCGCCGGGACCCCCTCAACAGGTCTGGACGTGCGGGACTACCGCATCCGGCTCCTACGTTGGGGACGCCAGTCCATCCGCTCACTCGATCAGCGCCTTGAAGACGCCGTCCGCCGGAGCCGGCCGCGGTGCGGTCGAGATGGTCCATCTCGATCCTGGACCGAATCATGAGTCCACCCCCACTCGGGTCGGTTTCTGGGGGAGGATATGCCCGACCTCGTCGACGAGGACGAGCGAGGCCGTCTCGTGCTCGTCGCTGGCGAGTCCAACTCCACCTGGCTGACGGGCGGGTCCGGCGAGAGGACGAAGATTGACATCGATCCTGGCGACCGCCTGGCGGTTATTCACGCCCTCGGCCGTTGGGAACGCGACCGCCTTCAGCTCGTCCTCGACCGTGCGCGTCATGTACCTCGACGTGTCGAAGAGCGTGCAGCCCGCGCATGGCAGCAAGTATATGCTGGACGGGCAGATCGAAGCGCACGAAGGAAGCTCGGCCAAGGTGCCAAGGTGCGCACCATCTGGATCGTTGACCGCGGACAGGAGGCGCCGCGTCTCGCCACTGCGTACGCGCAGGAAGGGTGAGGATCGACATGCTCAAGGAACATGAGCGGGTAGTCCTGACGGTATCCGTCCCAGAGGAAAAGCTCGAGCCGGGGGACGTGGGGACGGTCGTGCATGTGTATCCGGACGGGCAGGCCTACGAGGTCGAGTTCGTCACGCTGGACGGCCGGACTGCGGCGGTCGTGACGCTCGAAGCCCCACAGGTTCGTCCCGTTTCGTCCCGTTTCGCGCCCTGAGATCACCCACGCGCGCAAGCTGGCGGCGGGCTCCTGATGGGGTTCACGGAAAGCGTCCTGAAGCGGGCTTCATGCCTGCAGTTCCACCGCGTGACGCGCGGCATGTGGGGGCAAGCCGGCCAGAGACCTGCGTGGACGCGGTTCAACCCCACTCGCTTTCACCGCTTGGTCTTGATCAGGCTGCTGCCCTACAAGCGGGAACTCGTCACGGTCTGGTGCCCGTCGCGGGAGGGCGCCGGCAGGGGTCTACTTCTTCGAGGACGCGGGCTTGTTCTTGGAGGACGCAGGCTCGTTCTTGGACGACGCCGGCTTGTTCTTGGCCAACTCCTTGGCCCGGGCGCCTTCGATCTTGTACAACTGGGAAAACATCTTCGCATGCCTCGCCGCCGTGGCCGCGGCTTTCTTGCCCGGACCATACACGAGCACCTGGACCTTTGGGCCGCGCTTGACCACGACGAGCCGTCCGTCCTTCAACTTGAGCCGCTCACGCGGAGGATTGACCCGGAAGCTGAAGTGGAACTCCGTGACGATGGTGCCGAAACACGAAGGCGCGAAGCGAATTGTGTAGTCCGCCTCCTCACGCGCTGAGATCTTCGGACGCTGCATGCACTGGAGCTGCGGCGGCAGGGCAGCGGGTTTCGTAAGTCCCTTGTAGATCTGCTCGGAGATCGAGTCGACCAGGGCCACCCGGGAGAAGGTGACGCTCTCCTCCTGGCCGTTGGGAGAGGGTGCCACGGGACCTTCGCCGCAGCCCAGCCAACCCAACAGAATTAGCGGCAGCCAAGCCACGCGCCGCAACACAGTTCCCCGCAGCGGGCCATGGCTCATGCTACAGTATGCGGTATTGTGTACCGCGGTGTCAAGATTTGCAAGATTTGCGGGTTTCCAGGCTCGCCTCGAAGGGATGGGTGCCCGGGCCCGCGCATCTTGACTCAGTGTGGTCCGGCGGCCGCGAGCCCGCCGGCGCGCACCAGCTCGAGCAGCAGCCCCGAGGCCGCCTCGCCGAGGTCGCTCGTGCCGTGGTTGTAGTTCCGCAGCAGGATGACGCCGACCCGGGACTCGGGATCGAAGGCGATGTAGGCGTTGTAGCCGGCCAGGGAGCCGCTGTGCGCCACGAGCTTGATGCCATCCTCGGCCGTTCGTACGAAGAAGCCGATGCCGTAGCCGTCCGTGGGGCTCTCGGGCGTGTGGATCCGCATCATCTCGGCGCGACTCTCGGCCCGGAGGATCCTGCCGCCGGCGGCGCCGGTCATGCCGGCGACGAAGCGGCCGAGGTCCAGGACGGTGGTGTAGACGCCGCCGTTCGGGACCTTGTAGCCACGGCCCCGGTGCTCGCGGGCGGGCGTCTCGAGGTCCACGGTCCCGTCCTCGCGGCTCGCGTGGCCGACGGCGAGATCGGGGAGCCAGTCGTGCGGCACAATGAACGCCGTTCGCGTCATCCCCAGTGGCCTGAAGATCTCCTCGGTTACGAGCTCCATGAACGGACGGCCCGCCGCTCGCGAGATGGCGAGCCCGAGTACACCGAACCCGATGTTCGAGTACGAGTAGCGCGCGCCCGGCACGGTGTCGAAGGAGGTGGCGGGAATGGACGCGAGGATCTTGTCCTCCCAGACCTCGATGGGCCCGGAGGCCGCCCCGTCGAGGCGCGGCTCGCGGATGATCCCCGCCGTGTGGCTTGCGAGCTGGCGGAACGTGATGGGTGCGCTGCCGGCCCTCGGATTCGCGAAGCCGCGGACCGCGGGGAGGTGCTTCTCGACCGGTTCGTCGAGTCCGAGGACGCCCCGTTCCACGAGCTGCATGAGCGCCACTGCCGTGACGGATTTGCTGATGGAGCCGATGCGGTAGATGGTCTCGACGCCGGCAGGGATGCGCCGCTCCGGGTCAGCCCAACCGAACCCCTCGGCCCACACCGTGCGGTCGCCCACCACCACTGCGGCGGTCACCCCGCCGACGCCGTCCGCCGCCACGTCCTGCCGGATCCGCTCGCGGAAGCGGTCCAGTGCGCTGTACCAGGCTGCCGACTGCGCGTGGGCGGAGACGGCGAAAAGGAGCGCAGGCACGACGGCGAGCGCCTGGGCGAGGAGGCGGCACCGCGCGAGCGCCCCCCGCTCCGGCCTCGGCGCCCGGCATGTTCGCTTCAGGCTCATACGGTCCCCCTCCTGCAACCCGCTGGCGCGGAGTTTCTCCGCGGCGCGCCTAGTGCTCCCGGCCCTCGAACCAGCGCGCGAGGCGCTCCGTCTCGAACCGGCGCTTCTCCTCGAGGTACTCGGGCGACGCGCCGAGGATGCGGACGGCGGGCTCGGGCTCGGCGTAGAACTCGCCCTCCACCATGGCCGCCTGGCCGCCGCCCATCTCGAGGAAGCAGGCGCCGCGGCCGTCGAAGAGCGCCGCCGGCGGGCCGCCCAGCAGATCCGCCGCAATCGCGTGGGCGACGCGCCGCCCGTGTGCCTCCGCGAAGATGCCGGCTTTGGGGAGTGCCAGGCGGTTCGCGAGCGGGATGTTCGTCGCGTCGCCGATGGCGAAGACGCCGGGCTGGGCGGTGGTCAGCGTGTGCGGGTCGACCTTGACCCACTCGCCGTCGTCCGTGAGGCCGCTATCGCGCACGACCTGCGGGCACACGTGGGGCGGCGTCACGAGGGCGAGATCGAAGGGGAGCTCGCCATCTTCGTAGACCAGCCGGTCCGCCTCGATTCGCGTCAGTTTCTTGTTCGCATGCCACGCGATGCCCCGGCGCGTGAGCTCGTCACCCATCCAGCGCGCGCCCGCCGGCCCCGCGTTCGGGAGGAGCATCGGCTGGAGCGTCGTGAACGTGAGGTCGACCCGCTCGCGCAGCGCGCGCTCGCGGAAGCCATCGTCCACGAGCATGGCCGCCTCGTACGGTGCCGGCGGGCACTTGTACGGCAGCCCCGCGATGGCGACGACCACGCGGCCGCCCTCGAAGCTCGCCAGCCGCCGGGCCGCCGCCTGGACGCTCTCCGGGTCGTAGAGGTTGAAGGCCCGGGGGTGGCCGCTCAGCCCCGGAACGCGGTCGGCGCGCGGCTCCGCGCCCAGCGAGACCACCAGGTACTCGGCCTCGAAGCTGCCCGCGTCCGTCGCCACCCGCCGCGCCGGCGGCTCGATCCGCGTGATCTCGGCGCGCACGAAGCGGATTCCCCGGCCGCTCAGGCGCGCGAGCGGGCGCTCCCCTTCCGCCAGGCTGGCGCGCCCCACCAGAACCCAGAGCTTGCGGAGCCCCATGTAGTACGTCTCACGGCGGTCCACCACGACGATCTCGTGCCCGGCGCCCAGCAACCGCCGGAGCTCCGTCGCTGTGGCGAGGCCGCCGAAGCCGCCGCCGAGGATGGCGGTGCGGGATTTCATGCGGTGATCCCCGAAAGCGAGCTGGGCTCGCGGTTGTTGTCTCGGCTCATCGATGTCGGCTCTCGCGCGCGAAAAACCGTCGGCGGACGCCCTCGTCCCCTGCCAGGTCGGAAGGTAGAGGCGGTGCCGCCGGCGCCGCCAGGGTCCGGCAGCCGTCCTGTACGTGCGAGGGATGCTGGCTCCGCGGAACTCGCAGCGCGTGAAACGCTCGGGCGATACCGCCACGTCGGGAAACCCTTCGAGAACCAGGTCATCGCTGGCGAGCCACCACGCATCGCGGATCGGCTGGTCGACATATGCCGTCTCAAAGAGGGGTGAGGGCCTTCCTGGACGTCCGGAGGCCGGCGTGGGAACGGAGGTGAAGGGAGAGGTGGGTTGACCTGCGGCCCGCTCGCGGCCCGCTCGCCTTGCCAGGGGCGCGTTCCGGCGTGTAAACTGGCGGCAGTCTGCATCCGATTCTGTATCCACTACGATTCCAGGTTGACTTCCCATGAACAGGCGTCCGCTGCCCGGGACCGCTGGTACGGCTGGTACCGCTGGTACCGCTGGTACCGCTGTCGCTTTTGCTGTCGTGGTCCTGAGCGCGCTTCTCTCCGCGTGCGGGGAGATGCCGCCGTCGGAGACCCTGGATGTCCTGATTGTCCATGGCACGGTAGTGGACGGGACCGGGGTGGCGGGCGTCGAGAGCGACGTGGGTGTGCTGGGCGGCGAGATCGTGTGGGTGGGCCGGTCCCGGCGGGCTGCGGCGCGGGACACGGTGGACGCGACGGGGCTGGTGGTGGCTCCGGGCTTTATCGATTCGCACAACCATACGGCGCCGGAGATCGCGGAGCTGGACAAGCGGCTGAACGAGGGCTTTATCCGTCAGGGTGTGACGACGGTGGTCGGCGGGCCGGACGGTGGTTTCTCGCCTGGGCAGATCCGCCGGCTCATCGGGGCGTACGAGGCGAACGGGGTCGGGACCAACGTCGCATTCTATGTCGGTCATAACGGGATCCGGCGGGAGGTCATGGGCGAGGAGCAGCGGCGGGCGCCGACGGCGGAGGAGCTGGCGCGCATGAAGGCTCTGGTTCGCGAGGGGATGGAGCTGGGCGCTCTTGGCTTCTCCACGGGTCTCATGTACGAGCCGGGGATGTTCAGCACGACGGACGAGGTGGTGGAGCTGGCGAAGGAGGCGGCACCGTTCCAGGGGGTTTACGATACCCACGACCGCAGCCCGGTCCGCGACTATCTCGGCTCGGTGCGTGAGGCGATCGCGATCGGGGAGCGGGCCGGGATCCCTTCGAAGGAGGGGCACCTGAAGACGGTGGGTCTCGAGAACCGGGGTAAGAACCGCGAGGTCATCGCGATGGTCGACTCGGCGCGGGCGCGGGGTCTGCCGCTGGTGTCGGACCAGTACCCTTACGACGGCGCGGCGACGAGCACGCTGGAGAGGATCGTGGTGGTGCCCGAGGCGCTGGCGAAGCGTGCGGGCTTCGATCTCGAGGCGGCGCTGCGGGACCCGCGCACGCGGGCGGTGCTGAAGGAGTCGAGCGAGAACGGGATCGACGGCGGCTTCGCCTGGATCAAGGCGACAGGCTACTCGAGCATGCGGGTCACGCGGAGCGCGGACTACCCGGATCTGGTCGGCCGCTATCTCTCCGAGTTGGCGGCGGAGCGCGAGCTGGACGGCTTCGACCTTGTGGCCGAGCTCATCCTGGGGGCGAAGGACACCGTCGGCATCACGCTGGGCGCGGTTCTCGAGGAGGACGTGCGGGAGCTGATGGTCCAGCCCTGGAACATGATCGCCAGTGACGGTGCGTACTCCGACGGAATCACTCCCCGGGGCCACCCCCGGAGCACCGGCACCTTTGCCCGCGTGCTCGGGCGCTACGTGCGGGAGACGAAGCTTCTGACGCTGGAGCAGGCCGTCTACAAGATGAGCGGCTTCCCGGCCGAGTTTCACGGCTTCCAGGATCGGGGCCGGATTGCCGAGGGCATGGCTGCCGACATCGTGGTCTTCGACCCGGCGACGATCGCCGACCGCTCGACGTGGGAGCAGCCGCAACTCTATGCGGCGGGCGTGCACCAGGTGCTCGTGAACGGCGCGTTCGTGGTGCGGGACGGGGAGCTGACCGGGGAGGCGCCCGGGAAGTTCCTGGCCCGGCAGCGGTAGCCGCTTCGCCATCCATCGCGGGTCCCGAGGTCGGCTTGACGCTCGCCGTTTCTGCGGATTCTGGGGAGAGGCGGCCGAGCCTGTACCGCCGCTACCGCCGGCTGTCCATGGGGGTCAAGATCCTCATCTGGATGGTCGCGGGGGTCGCGGCCGGGCTGGTGCTGGGGGAGCGGGCCGCGGCCGTCGAGCCGCTGGGCACGCTGTTCATCCGGTTGCTCGTCATGGCGGCGATCCCGCTGGTCTTCTTCAACCTGCTGGCCGGTCTCACCAGTCTTTCGGACGCGAGGACGCTGGGGCGGCTCGCTGCGAAGATCCTGATCTACTTCACGGCCACCACGGTCTTCGCGTCGATTCTCGCCCTCGTGGTCATGGGGCTGCTGGAGCCGGGCGCAGGCATGCGGCTGACCGGGGAGGTGGGCGAGAGCATCGGCAAGGTGCCGAGGCTCAGCGAGATCTTCCTGGACCTCTTTCCGGAGAACGTGTTCGAGGCGTTCAGCAGCGGGCGGGTGGTCCAGGTGGTGGTGTTCTCGGTGCTCCTGGGCGTCACGACCCTGATGCTGCCGGAGGCGCGGCGGCTGCCGCTGGTCCGGGCGTACGATCTGGGCGCCCTGCTGTTTCGCAAGCTCGTGGACCTCATCCTGTTGTTGGGGCCCATGGGCATCGGAGCGCTGGCCGCCGCCACGGTCGGGCGCCACGGCTCGGAGATCTTCGGCCCGCTCGCCCTCTTCATCGGCGGGGTGTGGGGCGCGGAGGCCGTGATGGTAGTCGTGTACATGATCTTGCTGGCGCTCCTCACGCCGTATTCGCCCGCCCGCTTCCTCGTTCGCACCGGCCCGCTGTGGGCCACGACCGCGGCGACTTGCAGCAGTCTCGCGAGCTTACCGGTCTCGCTGGAGCTGGCCGAGGACCGGCTCCGGATGCCGCGCAGTGTCTACGCGTTCACGCTGCCGCTCGGTGCACAGATCAACAAGGACGGCACCTCTGTCCTGCTAACGTCGGTGCTGATCTTCACGGCCCAGGCCGCCGGCGTCGAGTTCTCCGTGATCCAGCTCGTACCCGTGGTTCTCATGGCGGCCCTCCTGTCGGCGGGCTCTGGCGGCATCCCCGCCGGCGGGCTTGTGGTCGCGCTCATCTTCACGCAAGCGTTTGGGCTGCCTGGCGAGATCGCCGTCATGATCGGCGGGGTCTATCGGCTTGTCGACATGGGGAACACGACGATCAACGTCATGGGCGATCTGATCGGGACGGCTATCGTCTCGGAATCGGAGGGGCTGCTGGGGCCGGCGCCGCTGGCGGAAGGCGAGCAGCAACGGGCCCTTCCGTTCGCTTCCCCCACGGCCGGATGAAATCCGGGGGCAGCGGGCCGCACAAGTTCCCGTGAGGCGATAGGCTTCTTCCTCCACGCTCGCGCGCGGCGAATCGAATGCCAAGGGATTCCTGGGACAGGACACCGTAGATCTTGATCAACGTGATGGACCCGCCGTTCGGCGCCCGGGGTGACGGGGTGACGGACGACACCGGCGCCATCGAGCGCGCGCTGGCCGCGCTCCCGGACTCCGGCGGCACGATCCTCTTTCCCGCGCGGCATATCTTCCTCTGCGACGGCGTCGTGCTGGCGAGACCGGGCGCCACGATCCTGGCCCATGGCGCGACGATCCGGAAGGCGCCGGCAACGCGGCAGCATCTCTTCCGCGACACGGCTGGCGCGGCGAACGGGCTCGCGGTCTACGGTGGGACGTTCGAGCTCGCGCGTGGCAGTTTCTCGCCGGGGGACACGGTCTCGGCGTTCTTCCTCGTGCGCGCGCGCAACCTGCGCTGGCTTGGCTGCCGCTTCGTGGATGGCATCGAGGAGGCGCTCAAGCTCTACAAGTGCCAGGAGGTGTGGGTCAAAGGGTGTACGATCGAGACCCTCTTCGACAACGGCATCCAGATCCACACCCCTGCGGACGATGGCTTCACGGGCTCGCGCGCGGACCAGGACACGCGGCACATCTGGATCGAAGACTGCGTGATTCGCGGCGTGGACGACCGCCTTCACGGAACCGGCAACGGGATCGGCGTAGCCGTCCAGTCGAGCTCGCCGGCCCGGACCAGCCGGGACGTCTTTGTGCGGCGGTGTACGATCGAGGGCTGCGTCCGGGGACTGTGGCACGAGGTGAACGTTGCGGGCAACCCGGGCGTCAACGTCAACTTCGATCACAACACGATCGTGCGGGCGGAGCTCTCCGGGTTGGGGCTCGTTGGCCTGCGCGGCGGGGGCGCGAGGGGGAACACGATCCTGGACGCGGGGAGGGTCGTACCGGACCCGCCCCAAACGTCGTCGGAGACCGCAGGGATCCTGATCAGCGGTTCCGAGGGGGCCGAGAGCGAGGAGCTGCTCGTCGCCGACAACGTGATCGCCGATCGCCGCCCGCCAGGCCGGCGCTGCATGCAGTACGGCATCTGGGTCGGCCGCGGCCGCCGGCTCACCGTGCGGGACAACCGCGTGACCGGGGCGACCGTGCGCGAGGTGTGTCTCGCGGATCCCCGACGCGTGCGCGATTCGGTGATCCTGCCCGCGCGCGGCCGGTGAAGGCGGGCGGCGCGGCGCCCCGGGAACCATTCAGCGAGCGCTCAGCCTGCGGGAGCGAGCTTTCTGCCCCGATCTGCGCCAACGGGCCAACCGCTTGACTTGCCGCCTCTCCCGCGTGATAAGTTATCCGCGCCCGCCAGGGTCCCGCGTTGGCCATCGCCGGCTCAGCGCGCGGCGTTTCTCGCCAGCCTGATCCCGGGCAGGAAACTATGCCTTCGCACCGGCAGCCTCCTTTGAGCCTAGTGCCGCCCCGCGCGCTGGCGTTGTCCCTGGGGGCGCTGTCCGCATCCGTGATCGGTGCCCTCGTCTTCTCGGACTCGGCCGGTGAGTACGAGGCCTTCCTTTGGCTGCTGGCCCTGGTGCCGGCGTTTCTCCTGGCCCATTACCGGGGTTGGGCGTGGGTGAGCGCGGCGCTCGGCGGCGGGATGGCGCTACTCTCGCTGACGTACGTATTGGGGTGGTCGCTGGAGTGGGAGGTTCGCGACTGGCCCGTCTACCTGTTCGTGGTGGGCAGCTACATTGCCATCGCGCTCGGGGCTGGTTGGTTCTCGGAGGTACGGCATGCGGCGGTCCAGCGGAAGGAGGCCGAGGAGGCGCTCCGCAAGAGCGAGGAGCGCTACCGGACCATGTTCGAGCAGTCCAGAGACGCCATCCTCATTACCAGCCGGGACGGCCGGCACCTGGATGTGAACCGTGCGGCCCTGGAGCTTTTCGGCTACACGCGAGAGGAGATGCTGGCGCTGGATAGCCGGCAGCTCTACGCGGAGCCTGGCGACCGCGACGGCTTTGTGGAGAAGATCGACCGGGACGGGTTTGTGCACGACCACCAGGTCACCCTGCGACGCAAGGATGGGAGCGAGATGTCTTGCCTCGTCACGTCTACGCTGCAGCGGGCAGACGACGGCACCGTCCTCGGCTACCAGGCCATCATCCGGGACGTCACCGCCCAGCGGCAGCTCGAGCGCTACCTCCAGGAGGTGCAGAAGATGGAGGCCGTCGATCAGCTTAGCAGCGGGATTGCCCACGACTTCAACAACATTCTCACTGTGGTCCTCACGAGCGCCGTCGTTCTGCGTGAGTTCGTGAACTCGGAGCAGACCGACGCTCGCGCGCTGCTCGACGACCTGCAGGACGTGGCGAAGCGGGGCTCGCAGCTCGTGAAGAAGCTGAGCATCTTCGCCCGCCGCGAGGAAGTGAAGCTGGTGCCGCTGGACCTGGCGGCCTGTGTGGACGAGCTCGCGGAGACGCTCCGCCGGCTGCTTCCCGAGAACGTCGAGATCCATCTCGCCGTGGACGAGCCGCTGCCCCCCGTGCTCGCGGATGTGGGCGCCGTGGAGCAGATCCTCATGAACCTGGCGACGAACGCGCGAGATGCCATGCCCCGGGGTGGAACGCTCCGGATCGTGGTCGGGCGGACGCAACTTGCCGATGAGGACCGGGCGCGGCACGGCTGGGTGGTGCCCGGGAAGTATGTGAGCGTGTCCGTGAGCGACACCGGGGTCGGCATGGATGAGAAGACGCGGGAGAAGGTCTTCCAGCCCTTCTTCACGACCAAGCCGCCGGGAGAAGGGACGGGACTCGGCATGGCGGTGGTCTATGGGCTCGTCAAGCAGCACAAAGGGTTCGTGCACCTGTACAGCCAGCCGGGTCTCGGCACGACCGTCAAGGTGTACTTCCCGGTGGCGGAGGGTGCGGCAGGGGTCGTATCACGCACCGATGCACGCCCTGAGCTGCCACGGGGCTCGGAGACGATCCTCCTGGTCGAGGACGAGCCCGCGGTGCGCCGGACCGCCAGGCGGACGCTGGAGAAACTGGGCTATACGGTCCTGGAGGCCGCCGACGGACAGGAGGCCCTGGAGCTGTACCGGGGGCGCGAGGCGGAGATCGACCTCATCCTGAGCGACGTCGTGATGCCAAGGCTAGGTGGCAAGGATCTCTACGAAGCGCTGCGGCGGGAAGGGAAGGGTGTGAAGTTTCTCTTCGTGAGCGGGTATACGGCGCACGATGTGAGGGAGAGCGTGCGGCTCGATCCCGCCCTGGCCTTCCTCCAGAAGCCGTGGACGGGTGCTGACCTGGCCCACAAGGTGCGCGAGACGCTCGGCGCCCTGGAGGCGGAGGGCCGCGCCGGTGGGTGAGAAAGCCGCGCGTGGAGGCGAGTCGGCGATCTGAGTTGGGCCTCTCCGACGACCGCGCCGGCGATCCTGGCGGCTCGAGTGGAGCGGCTTCGTGGCGCGGCGGGTGGAGTCGTCCGCAGCCGTCCGCAGCCTCGGATCTTGACCCCCTCGGTCTGCCCGCGTAGCTTGCACACGAATGAGTTCCTGGGTTCGTTGGCAGTGCACTGATAAGCTGCTCCCTTGCAGCGCATCGTGAGCAGCGTACTCCTACACTTATTCCTGGGTGTCATCGGCTCACTGGGGCTGTTCCTTCTGTTCACGTTCCTATCCGGCGAGCGTCGGTTTTCGGCCCCGTTCGTGGTTCTGGTGGTAGGGCTCGCGTGCGCTACGTTGTCGCGGTATCTGTCGCCCTGGGCGACGCCTGTCATCCTGGTAGGCTACGGGGTGGCCGGGTTGCTCGAGGTGAGGCGGGACCGCGCATCCACGGCGCAAGGTCCGCGGCAGCGCTGATGGTGGTCGCAGCGCTCGCAGCGGTCGCAGCGCAGCCTGAGACGCGGCGGTGGCTGGCGGCCTCAAGGGCTCCCGGATATCGGCTTCAGCGTTCGCAATGCCCGCGTCCGTCGTACTGGCTGGCTAACCGCTAACTCGAAAGGAGAACAAGGTGAACATCTACGTAGGGAATCTCTCGCGCGACGTTACCGAAGCAGACGTACGGGAGGCGTTCGGAGCCTTTGGACAGCTCGCCTCGGTCACCATCATCAAGGACAAGTTCACGGGTGAGTCGAGAGGGTTTGGATTCGTGGAGATGCCCTCGAGCGGCGAAGCCCAATCCGCGATCGCGGGGCTGAACGGCAAGGACCTGAAGGGGCGAACCCTCAACGTCAGCGAGGCGCGTCCACGTCCTGAGGGCCGAGATCGGAAGAGAGGCGGCGGCGGTGGCGGTGGCGGTGGCGGTGGTCGCAGGATGGGGCGCGACCGTGGTTCCTGGTAGGTCCCGCAAGCTGAACGGAGTCGAAGCACCACCGCCTCCACGAGCTCGAGCGACGCGTATGCCCGCCGAACCAGCGCGTGCGGCCGGACGCAAGGGGTGAGCCCACCTCCGATTCCGACACTCTGTGACAACGCTTGCGCGGACACGCCGGTCCGCATCCGGGGCTGCCAGCTTCTCGGCTCGTGACCGAAGAAGCTCACAGCCGGTGGGACGAGCGCTACCGCGTAGGCGACTGGGTCGATGTTGGAAGGCCTGCGCAGATCGTCGAGGATGCGCTGCCGTGGCTCCGGCCCCCGGGCCTTGCCCTCGACCTCGCGTGTGGCGCGGGGCGGAACGCGCTGTTCCTGGCGGAGCGAGGCTTCCGCGTGGTGGCCGTCGATCTCTCGCTGGAGGGCTTGCAACCGCTCGCGGCGCGGGTGCGGACCGGCGGCCTTTCGGTCCAGCCGATCCATGCGGATCTCGAGCACTTCGCGGTGGCGCCCGGCACCTTCGATGTCGTGGTCAACACCCACTTCCTCCTCCGCAGCGCGTTTCCGCTCATCCACGCCGCGCTCCGCGAGGGCGGGCTCCTCCTCTTCGAGACCTACAGCGTGGACGAGATCGACGTGCTGGGTGGCGATATCCGGCGGGAGTACGCCCTCGAGCGCGGGGAGCTACGGCGAGCCTTCGAGGGCTTCGAGATCCTTCGCTACGAAGAGGGGGTCTTCGAGCGAGAGGAGGGCGAACGCGGGCTCGCTCGAATGATTGCGCGGAAGCCGGCGTCCTGAAGGCGACTGCCGCGATAACCGTACGCCTGAAGGAACCCCCATCTCACCGTCCCCGCCGCGCCGGCGTGGCGGGCGTGACGGGCGTGCCCGGGACACGGTCGAACCTGGGGTGCGCCGGCGGCACCAGCATCTGCAACAGCGCCTGGCCGTACACCTCCGAGTCGAAGGGCAGCGCGTTCGCCTGGAGCGCCACCACGATGTTCAGGTCCGGGTAGTTCCCGACGTACGTGCGCGTCCCTTTCACCGTGCCCGTGTGGCTCGTGAACCGCCGGCCTTGGCGATCGGTCTGGACGCGCCAGGCCAGGGCCTGACCGAAGTTCAGGGGCTGGGGCTCGCCACGCGCGGAGAAAGCCTTCACCACCGGACCGATCTGGACCCTGTACATGTCCGCGACCGTCTCGGGCTTGAGGAGCGTGCCGTCGTTGAGGGCAGTGCCGAAGCGGACCAGGTCCTCGACGGTGGAGAGGATCCCGCCGCCCGCGTACTTGTAGCTCACGTCCGCGTAGTCCGTGTTGACCAGGATGCCTCGCTGGTTGCGCTCGTAGCCACGGCCGCGGTTGTGGACGATTCGCGAGGGCACATCGAACTGCGTGCTCAGCATCCCCGCGGGCTCCCAGACGAACCGCCGCAGGTACGCCTCGAAGCCGATCCCCGTCACGGACTCCACCAGGCCATGGAGGAGGTTGAACGCGTAGGACGAGTACATCCAATACGTGCCGGGCTCGAAGACGAGCGGATCGTCGCGCCAGCGGCGGGTCGATTCCTCGAAGCTCTCGAAGTAGATCATTTCCTGGAGCCGGTAGGGCCCGAACTCCCCGTCCTTGTAGTGCCGGATCCCGGAGGTGTGGGTCAGCACCTGCCGGAGCGTGATCGCTTTCCCCTTCTCCGGGAAGTACGGCACGTATCGCTGGATCGGCCCGTCCAGGGCCACCTTCCCCTGCTCCACGAGCTGCATGATCGGGATTGCGGCGATCACCTTTGAGACCGAGCCCACGTTGTGGACGGTCCCTCCCGTGGCCGGCAGCCTGTTGTCCAGCTCGGCATAGCCGACGCCGTCGGAGAAGACGATGCGGCCGTCTGTCGCCACGGCCACGGAGAGCCCCGGCAGCCCGTTCTCGTCACGCACCTGTTCCATCCACGCGCGGATGGCCGCGGCGTTCGTACCGCCGAGGCGCCCGGGCGCGCGCGGAGACATGTCCATCTGAGGGCCGGCGGCGCGGGCGGTGGCGTGGAGGGGGAGCAGCGCCACGAGGAACGGCAGGAGGTTCGATCGCGTGCGCACGCGGCGGCCCTTCGCCGCTTCACGGGTGTTCATCGAGCCATCTCCTGCGGCTGGGGTCGAACGTGCTGGCCCAGAACTCCGAGGATTCATGCATGGTGGGGAGGGGGCAACGGTCGCGCAAGGTGGGCCCGCTTGCCGCTGCCGCACACCCGAGCGATCTTGGCTCCGAGGGGTCCAGCGGGCTTCCCGCCGGCTGCACCCGCGCGCGGGGCACCCCTACCTGTTCTGCTCACGGCGCAGGACCCGGTGCTGAGCCGGAGAAATTCCGTAGCCCCGCGCGCGGGGCACCCCTACCTGTTCTGCTCACGGCGGCCTCAAAAGGGAGACGACGATGCGTGTGACGGGTCTCCGGCGTTCCGCTATCGCCTCCGTTCTCTCCATTGCGGCGGCCATCGGCCTCGCTGCGGCTCCGGGTGTCCAGGCCCAGCAGCGCTTCACGATCGAGCAGATCCTGAGCGCGCCGTATCCGTCCGAGCTGGTCTCGGCGCGGGAGGTGGACCGCATCGCCTGGATCGAGTACGACCAGGGGAGGCGGAACGTCTACGCGGCGGCCGCGCCCGACTTCAGGCCGCAGCGCCTCACGGACAACCTCGAGGACGATGGTGTGGACCTTTCCAGCGTGCGCATCTCGGACGATGGCTCCACCGTCATCTTCATCCGCGGGCACACGCCGAACCGCGAGGGCTGGATCGCAAACCCTGGGAGCGACCCGCGGGGCGCCGAGCGGGCGATCTGGGCCGTGAGCACGAGCGGCGGCCGCCCGTGGCGCGTGGTGTCCGCCCGCGACGCGGCACTCTCGCCCGACGGCAACTGGGTGCTCCACGTCAAGGGCGGGCAGATCCACCGGGCGCCCGTGAACCCGGGGCTCACGGGCGCCGAGGGCCTGGACGAGGCGCCGCCGCTCTTCCGCGCGTTCGGCACGAACGGCAGCCCGGTCTGGTCGCCGGACGGCCGCAAGATTGCCTTCGTGAGCGAGCGGGACGACCACAGCTTCATCGGCATCTACGACACAGAGCGACCGGGCATCGTGTGGCTCGCCCCGGGCGTGGATCGGGACCAGAGCCCGGCCTGGTCGCCGGACGGTCGGCGCGTGGCGTTCATCCGCAGGCCGGGGCTCCCCTTTGGCGCCCGGGCCGAGCGGGGTCGGCAGCCGCCGAGGGCCGGCTACGCGAGGGGCCTTCTGGAAGCCCGTTTCCAGGGAGGCTACACCTTCGCCATCTGGGTCGCGGATGCGGAGACGGGTGAGGGGCGCGATCTGTGGCACAATCCGCCGGGCGACACTCTTTTCGCGGAGGCGCGGCAGGTGCACTGGGCCGGAAACCACATCCTCTTTCAGGCCGAGCTCGACAACTGGCGGCGCTACTACGCGGTCCCGGTGTCGAGCCCGCGGTCGGAGCCTATCGAGCTCACGCCGGGGGTCGGGGAGGTGGAGCACGCCGCGCTGTCGGCGGACGGGACGCAGCTCTACTACACTACGAATGCGGGCGACATCGACCGCCGCCACCTCTGGCGCGTGCCCAGCGGCGGCGGCGAAGCGGTGCAGCTCACGCGGGGCGAGGGGATCGAAACGTATCCGGCTGTCCTCACCTCCGGGAACCTTGTCGCCGTGATGAGCGCGGGGACCAGGCAGCCGCAGGCGGTGGCCGTTGTGCCGGCGCAGGGCGGGGAGGCGCGTGTGATCGCTCCGCGGCTGCCAGCCGAGTTCCCGCTCGACGCGCAGCTCGCGGCGCAGAACGTGACGATCCGCGCGCCGGACGGACTCGAGTTCCACAACCAGCTCTTCCTGCCCGCGGATCTCAAGCCGGGCGAGAAGCGGCCGGCGCTCGTCTTCATTCACGGCGGCTCGCGGCGGCAGATGCTCCTCGGCTACCACTACATGCACTTTTACCACATGGCGTACGCCATCAACCAGTATTTCGCGAGCAAGGGCTACATTGTGCTGTCGGTGAACTACCGGAGCGGCATCGGCTACGGCCGTGCGTTCCGGGAGGCGCCCGGCGTGGGCCGCCGCGGGAACAGCGAGTACCAGGACATCCTGGCGGCGGGGAAGTACCTTCAGGGCCGGCCGGATGTGGACGCGAAGCGGGTGGGGCTCTGGGGCCTCTCGTACGGCGGGATCCTCACGGCCCAGGGGCTGGCCAGAAACTCCGACGTCTTCGCTGCGGGGGTGGACATGGCGGGCGTCCACCTCTGGGGGAACTCCGTCGACCCCGAAAACGTCTCATACCGCGCCTCCTCCGTCTCCGAGATCCGCAACTGGAAATCACCGGTTCTCCTCATCCATGGAGACGATGACCGCAACGTAGACTTCTCCCAGACCGTCGGACTCGTGCAGGCTCTCCGCGCCCACGAGGTGCCGTTCGAGCTCATCGTCTTCCCGGACGAGGTGCACGACTTCCTGCTGCACAGCCGCTGGCTCATCGCCTTCAATGCCACGGACCGATTCTTCGAGCGGACGCTGATCCGAAGCGAGCCGATCCGGGCGGGCGGCTCACCGGGAGCCGCAGAGCGGCGCTAGACACGAAGGCCGGCCATCGCCGCCGCGAACCGGCTTCTCCTGGAGGACGGATGCCGGCTCTCCTTTGCCCTGGGCCGCGCGCGGGACGACCCGCGGACGGAAATCTCTTCGGCGTGCAGCTCCCCGGGCTGGGTCGAACCGAACGCGAAAGGAGCCTCCAATGTTATACGTGTATCTGATCCGAAGGCCGCCCCACTGCTGGTACAGCGCCGCGGGGGCGGA
>JACQVF010000033.1 GCA_016209885.1 Gemmatimonadota bacterium
CAGGTGGGCGCTGGCTCGTTTCCGAAGCTGCGCGGCACGGGGAGCATCTCGCTGTCGAACACGCCAATCATCTACGTGGACGGAATCCGGATCGACCGGAGGGAGGTCACCGGACCGGGCGGCGGCTCGGGGCCGTCGCGCTTCGATGATATCCGGCCCGAGGACATCGAGAACATCGAGATCATCAAGGGTCCGGCGGCCTCGACCCTGTACGGCACGGAGGCGTCGAACGGCGTCATCCAGATCATCACGAAGCAGGGGCGGCCGGGCCAGAGGGCCCAGATCACCGTGTCCACGGAGCACGGAGTCAACTGGTTCAAGAACCCCCAGGGCGAGTTCCCGCCGAACTACTACCGGGCTCCCGACGGCACGGTGCTCATCCAGGACCTGTATGACGAGGAGAAGGCGGCGGGCCGCGATGTCTTCCGTGACGGGTACCACCAGTCGTACAACGTGGGCATTCGCGGAGGCGCGACGGGGCTCGGATACTACCTCTCCGCGGACTATGAGGACAAGGACGGAGTGCTCCCGAACAATGGGCTCAAGCGGTTCAGCGCCCGGGGCAACGTGAACGCCCAGGTCCGTGACAACCTGGACATCACGAGCAGCATGGGCTTCATCACGGCTGACTGGACGCGTGCGCCGGAGGGCGGCTCCGTCAACCTCGGGCAACTTACCGGGCTCCTCTGGGGCAGCCCGAGGGACAAGAACACGCCGCTGCGCGGGTTCCTGCGGGCCCCGCCGGAGGAGTCGGCCAAGATCCAGATCGGGCAGGAAGCCGAGCACTTCACCTGGAGCGTGAAGGGCGAGCACCGGCTGTTCGGCTGGCTCACCCACCGGCTGACGGTGGGCACGGACATCGTGAGCGAGCGGAACTTCCGGCTCTGGCCGCGCCAGGTCGAGGGTACAAGACACTTCTTTGCCGCGCGCGGGCTGGGGGAGAAGTTCGTGCAGAACGTGATTCGCCAGAACAACACCCTGGACTACGCAGCTACGGCGAATTTCAGTCTGAGGCCCGATCTCACGTCCACCACCTCGTTCGGCGTCCAGTACTACGCCCGCAAGGAGAACCTCACCCAGGCGCTGGGGGAGATCTTCCCCGCCCCGGGGCTGGAGACGGTGAGCGCCGGCTCCCGGCGCTCGGGCGACGAGTCGTTCCTCGAGAATAAGACATTCGGCCTCTTCATTCAGCAGCAGTTCGGGTGGAAGAACCGGGTGTTCCTGACCGCGGCGCTGCGCGCGGACGACAACAGCGCGTTCGGCAAGGAAGTGGACCCGGCCTACTACCCGAAGGTGAGCGGGGTGTGGGTACTGAGTGAGGAGCCGTTCTGGAACGTGGGGAGCTGGCTGAACGAGTTCCGCATCCGCGGGGCGTGGGGCGCCGCGGGCCAGCAGCCGGATGCCTACGCGTCGGTACGCACCTTCGAGCCCGTGGCCGGGCCCGGTGGCACCTCGGCGCTGAATCCGGGGAAGCCGGGGAACCCGAAGCTCAAGCCGGAGAAGGGCGAGGAGCTGGAGGTGGGCTTCGACGCGGGCCTGTTCGGCGGCCGTGTCGGTCTCGACTTCACGTACTACAGCAACAGCACGAAGGACGCCATCGTCCTGAAGGACGTGGCACCGTCCGAGGGCTGGGGCGGCGTCCAGTTCGTGAACATCGGCGAGATCAGGAACTGGGGCTTCGAGGTGGGTCTCAACGCCCGGCTCGTCGAGATGGGCGCGCTCTCCTGGGAGGTGAACGGCAAGCTGGCTCACTCGAAGGACGAGATCGTGAGCCTCGGTGGGATCCCGCCCATCAACACCGGTGCGGGCCGCCGTCAGGTCTGGCACATCGAGGGCTATCCCGTGGGCGGCTTCTGGAATAAGAAGATCGTCTCCGCGCAGCGCGGCGCGGACGGGAGAATGACGAACATCCTGTGCGACGGCGGGGCCGCGAACAACCACCAGCCCATGAGCTGTGACGAGGCGCCGGACATCTTCATCGGCGGCCCCGGCCCATACTGGGACGCGGTGGTGACGAACGCCCTGAACGTTGGCAAGCTGCGCATCACGGCGCTCCTGGACATGAAGTTGGACCAGCGGAAACTGAACGTCCAGCGCTACGCCTCGGACTACATCTTCTTCAACAGCGAGCGGATCAACGTGCCGGAGAAGACGGACCCGCTATTTCTCGCGGCCGTGCAGTTGAACAACCTGGGACCTATCGTCGAAAGGATCGACTGGATCCGGCTTCGCGAAATCGGCGCTAGCTACACCTTGCCGGAAGCTTGGGCCCGGCGGTTCTTCGGCGCCACCAGCCTCGTCGTGACGGCGAGCGGCCGCAACCTCTGGGACATCTGGGACCACCCGGAGAGCACCTTCGTCGGTGGCGAGGAGGAGATCCAGACGGACACGCGGTCGTGGGTGAGGGAGACCCAGACGATCATCGCGCCGCAGGCGCTGTTCCTGACGGGCTTCAGAGTCACGTTCTAGGCTTAACTCGATGCCTGGAGCTCGATAGCGAACGCGGACGCGACAACGCAAGACCACAGGAGACCACAATGCTGGGAATTTCTCTGATCAAGGCTGGGGCCGCGAGAGCGGGGCGCCGCGCCGCGTCGCCGCTGACGGTGGTCCTCGCGAGCTTCGGGCTCGGTGCCTGCGGCGATGTCCTGGATGTCAGCCTGCCGGGCGAGCTCCAGGAGGAGTCCGCCAGGGGTCCCGAGTTCGCGGAGCTCTTCGTCACGAGTGCCGTTGGGGCCTTCGAGTGCGTGTTCGGGAACTATGCGCTGGTCACGGGGAACATCGTGGACGAGATGTACGATTCCGGGTCGCTGGAGAACTTCATTCACTATGACCAGCGCACCTTCACGAAGGACTACGGTGCGTATGCGACCGCGGCGTGCACCAGCGTGTGGGGGATCTACACGCCGCTCCATCAGGCGCGGTTCCTGGCCGACGACGCGTTCCGCCGGGTGAAGGAGGCGACGGACGCCCAGGTCGCGAACCGGAACCGGCTCATGGGCACGGCTGCCGCCTACGCGGGCTACAGCTACACGCTCATGGGCGAGGGCATGTGCGAGGCGGCGATCGACGGCGGCCCGGCGCTCAAGCCGAAGGACGTGCTGGCCCTCGCCGAGCAGCGGTTCACCACGGCCATCGACCTCGCGACGCAGACTGGCGACGCCGCTACCGCGAACATGGCGCGGGTGGGCCGCGCGCGGGTCAGGCTCGACCTGGCGAACAAGGCGGGCGCGGCCGCGGATGCGCGTCTGGTGCCGCGGGGGTTCGTCAAGCTCGTCACTCGCGAGTCAGCGAACAATACCCGGTGGAACAAGATCTACCGGTACAACGCCCAGGAGCGGCAGACGTCCATCGCCGTCGAGTTCTGGAACCTCACGGAAGGTGGCGTCCCCGACCCAAGGGTGGACCTGAACTACACGGGCACAGTGGCGTTCGACGGGCGGACCAAGCTCGTGGTCGCGAGGAAGTTCACCGCCCTGGAGTCGCCCATGCGGCTGGCGACCTATGAGGAGGCGCGGCTGATCCAGGGGGAGGCGGAAGGCGGCCAGACCGCGCTCGACGTGGTGAACGAGCTTCATGCGGCCGCCAAGGTCCCGGCCTTCACCGGGAGTACCGCCGCGGCCCTCGACCACCTGATCAAGGAGGAGCGGCGGAGGGTGCTGTTCCTGGAGGGTCACCGGATGAACGATGTCATCCGGCACAACCTCGGCTTCCCGTCGGGGCGCCATCCGTTCAACGAGCGGTTCTATGGCAACTCGACGTGCTTCCCGCTTCCGAGCGTGGAGATCAACAACAATCCGAATCTTCGCGGCAGCTAGCAGGTGACGGCGTCCTGGCGATGAGGCCAGAACGACGGAGCGGGTTGTCCCCGGGGCACCGGGGCAACCCGCTCCGCCGCTCAACTCCCTTCGATCCATCCTCGTTGGCACACCAGCGCCGGGGCAAGCTCTATCTTCCGGAGCCGCCGCACCGGCGTCCGGACGGGCAGGAGGCCTTCGACGACATGCACCAGACAATGAGCTATGGCGTTTTCGTGATCGTGGCATCGATGGCGATGCGGACCCTCGCGGCCGCTCCGGCGCTCCTGGCCCAGGGCGGCGCGCTCCCCAAGGTGGTGATCGTCACCACGGGCGGCACGATCGCGGGCGGGCCCGCGGGCGCCCGGTACACCGGCGAGGACTTCCTCCGAGCCGTCCCTCAGATCGGCAAGATCGCTCAGGTCAGCGTGGAGGAGTTCACGCGCGTCGGCTCCTCGAAGATCACACCGACGCACTGGCTCGGGCTCGCCAAGCGGATCAATCAGATCTTCAGGGAACGGCCCGATGTGACCGGAGTCCTGGTCACGCACGGGACCGACAGCCTGGAGGAGACGGCGTATTTCCTGAATCTCACGGTGCGGGACCGGCGCCCCGTGGTGGTGGTGGGCGCCATGCGGGACTGGAGCAAGATCGCGCCGGACGGTCCGGTGAACCTCTACAACGGAGTGCGGGTCGCCATCTCGCCCGACGCGGTAGGCAAGGGCGCCCTGGTGGTCTTGAACGACGAGATCAACAGCGCCCGCGACGTGCGCAAGACGGACGCGCTGCGCCTGCACACGTTTCGCGCGCTGAATCAGGGCATGCTGGGTGTGGCGGACGAGGATCGGGTGATCTTCTACCGCCAGTCGCTCAACCGCCACACCGCCGATTCCGAGTTCGACGTCTCGCGCATCGACAGCCTCCCCCACGTGCCCATGGTGGCGGACTACACCGGGTCAGATGGCCAGGTGCTGCTGAACGAGGCTGCGCGGGGCGCGCAGGGGATCGTGGTGATGGGTTTCCCGAGCGGCCTTCTGAGCGACGGCTCCAGCGGCACGGCGGTCGAGCTCGCGTCCCGGGGCGTTCCGGTCGTGATCACCTCCCGCGCGCCCCTCGGCCGTGTGAGCGACTCGTACCGCGTGGGCCAGCCGGGAGCGCCGCGGCCGATCGCGGGCCGCGACCTCTCGCTGCAGAAGGCGCGCATCCTCCTCATGCTGGCGTTGACGCGCACGCGTGATTTCCAGGAGATCCAGCGGATCTTCGATACGTACTGACTGCGTGCCTGACTGCGGTTGCGGCCGCCGGGAGGACATGATGAGGATTGGAGCGCTGCACGGGACGCGCGTGCTTCGCGTCGCGCGCAGCGCCCCGGTCTGGCTCGTGTGGGCCGTGGGGGCCCAGTGGGCCGCGGGCGCCGCCGCGCAGGAACGTGCTCAGGACGCTGACGCTCTCGTGCTCCACACCTTCTCGATCGCCGCGATCGATGCGAGCACGGGCGAGTCCGGCGTGGCCGTGACAACCCGGAACCCTTGCGTCGGGAACGCCGCGTCCTGGGTCCGGGCGGGCGTCGGCGCGGTGGCCACCCAGGCGATGGCCCGCACGGAATACGGTCCCGAGCTTCTCGACCTGCTTGAGCGGGGGACCCAGGCCACCGACGCGCTCCGTCAGCGCCTCGCGGCGGACAGCATGGCCGAGCGTCGGCAGGTGGGGGTGATCGGACTCGAAGGCGGCTCGGCCCAGCATACCGGTAAGGAGACGAGCCCGTGGTCCGGTCATCGATCAGGGCTCCATTACGTGACCCAGGGGAATCTTCTGGTGGGGGCAGAGGTCCTGGAGGCGGTCTCCCGGAGTTTCGAGGCCACGGCAGGCAGGCAGCGGCCGCTGGCCGACCGCCTCATCGAAGCGCTGGCCGCGGGCCAGGCCAAGGGGGGTGACGCCCGCAAGGGACGCATCCAGTCGGCGACGGTGATCGTGGCGGACCCGCGGCCCGGCCGCACACAGCGCCACGACCGGATCAGCGTGCACATCAACGTCTGCGAGCACCCCGATCCGGTGGCGGAGCTTCGCCGCATCTACAATCGCGTCTCCGAGACGCTGGGCTACCGCACCCTCGAGCAGTTCGCCGGACGCGACGTCTGGCAGCTCAAGATCATGCTCCACGCCCTGGGCTACTTCCGCCCGGGAAACGGTGAGCTGACTGCGGACACCGACGCCTTCCTGTATACCGCTGAGACGGTGGCCGCCGTGGATCGCTTCCGCCGGGATCAGGGCCTCTCTACGCCGGACATCGGAAGCCCCCCGGGGCTGGTGGACGAGGAGATCGTCCAACAGCTCTGGGAGGAGCTCGAGGCGGCGGGCAAAGCGAACGCGATCCGGGGACAGGTCCGGGAGATCACGGCCGTCCGGCGGTAAGACGCAGAGGCACCACGCCCACGTCGGCAAGCGGCCCGTGGATGAGCTGCATGACCGCTGGCGGTGGCCCTCTCCCACAGCGCCGCCGTGCGGATCAGGATCCTCTCCCGCCCGTCCGCGATATCCGACCCTTGTGCCCTTGCCCTGCCTGAAGAACGGCACCCCTGGCGCAGCAAAGCGCGCGAGCCACGGACAGCGTACACTGTAGCGGTCCCCTAGCCGCGGAGGGGACCTCTCCGGACATTGGGTGCAGGATTTCGTGCGGGCCCCGCCGTGGTCCGCAGATGGTGTGGCGGAGGAGTGCCGAGCTGGTCGCGGCGCAATACGAGAGGAGGACAGCATGCTCAGAGGCAGCAGGACGCAGTGGTCGGGGGTCGCGCTGTTCGTCGTGACGGTCCTCGCCTGGGCGAGCGAGGGTGCGTTCGCCCAGTTCACGGGCTACGTGCCGCCTAGCTCGGAGCTGATCCCGATGGGGACCACGAAGGGGCAGCGGTACAGCCGCCTGATCATCATGAACGCCACCATCGTCGACGGGCGGGGGAGCCCCCGGGCGAACCGGGGCATGCCGGCCCAGGGTCCCATTGACCTGATCATCGAGAATGGGGTCATCACGAACCTGATTCTGGCGGACCCGGTGAACCTGGGGCGGATCCGGGATCGGGGGTGGCAGGAGCGGCCGGGTGACCACGTGATCGACGCCGCCGGCATGTACGTGCTGGCGGGGCTCTACGAGATGCACGCGCACCTGCCGTCTCCGGGAGGCACCGGGGTCAACGCCGAGTATCTGTACCGGCAGTACCTCGGCCACGGCGTCACCACGGTGAGGGACGCGGGGACCGGCGCGGGGATGGAGGTGATGCGGGAGCAGCGGCGCCTCTCCGCCGCCAACGAGATCGTGGCGCCGCGGCTGGTGCTCTGCCAGCGCTGGCCGCTGCCGCTGCGCCGGTGGGATGTGGGGCACACGCCGGAGGAGGCGCGGCTCATGGTGCGGAAGTTCAAGGAGCTGGGCGCCGACTGCGTGAAGATCAGCCGCAGCCCGGGCCATTATCCGGACGTGATGGAGGCGGCCACCGACGAGGCGAAGAAGCTCGGCATGCACGTGATGGTGGATCTCAAGGTCTCGGAGACGGACGCGGTGGTGGCGTCGAACGCCGGGGTGAAGAGCATCGAGCACTGGTACGGGGTGCCGGACGCGGCGCTGCCGGGCTCGCAGAACTTTCCGCCGGACTACAACTACTGGGAGGAGCTGGACCGCTTCCGCTGGGCGGGCGCGCTGTGGAAGCAGGCGGACCAGTATCCGGAGCGGCTGACGAAAGCGCTCGAGATCCTCATCGCCAACGGCACGTCCTGGAACCCGACCATGGCCACCTACATGGAGAACCGGGACTTCTGGCGCAGCCGCACGCTCCCCTGGTTCGAGACGCTCGCTCACCCGGACATCCTGGCCGGCCTCTACCCCGACGCGGCCACACACGGGGCGTACAAGACGGAGTGGAAGACGTCGGACGAGATCATGTGGAAGGAGAACGCCCGGCTCTGGATGAAGTGGATCAAGCAGTTCCACGACATGGGCGGGATCCTGACCGCGGGCAGTGATGAGGCGACCACGGGCGGCATGGCCATGATCTTCGAGCTGGAGCTTCTCCAGGAGACGGGGATCCACCCCATCGACGTGGTCCGGATCGCCACCACGAACGCGGCGAAGGTACTGGGGTGGGAGAAGCATTGCGGGATCCGGGTGGGCTGCGTGGCGGACCTGGCCATCGTGAACGGCAACCCCCTGGACAACTTCAAGGTGATGTACGGCCGTGGGTACGGCTTCTACGGGATCGTGCCCCGGGAGGAGCAGGCGAAGCACGGCGGCGTGAGGTGGACCATCAAGGAGGGGATCGTCTTCGACGCGCAGGCGCTGCTCAAGGAAGTGGAGTGGTATGTGCAGCAGGAGCGGCGGCGGCTGGCGGCGGAGGACAGGGGGTCCGGGGCCGGCGCGCGCTAGTCGTAGATGGAGCGGCCAGCTCTTCACCGAGCGGCTGACGTACCGGATCCAGCCCGAGCTCAGCCCGAGGTTCGACCTGCGTGACGGGTTCATGAACTACGAGTTCACGCCTGGGCTGCAGCTCCAGGTGGGACAGTATCCGGTATCGTTCCAGTGGCGGCTGAGCCCGCGGCGACATCAGTTCGCGGAGGGAGGGGTCGCGAGCCGCGCATTCAGCTTTCCGAGGATCCGGGACATCGGGGTGCTGCTGCACGGCGAGAATCCGCGGCGCAGCGCAAGCTACGCGCTCGGGGTCTACAACGGAGCCGGACCCAACGTGGAGCTGGGCGCGAGCAACGGCCACATGGTTTCGGCGGGCGTTCACGTCGCCGTGCATGGC
>JACQVF010000034.1 GCA_016209885.1 Gemmatimonadota bacterium
CAATCAAACTGACCCACTACCCGATAATCACCCCGCTTGTGTCCACTGACGTATTACCCTCCCTTCGGCAGCGGAGGCATCCCGCTGTTCAAGAACACCGACATACGCGTGTGTAGAGAGCGCGTTCTTCGCCGTGGCACAGTCCCATACAGCCGCGTCCTCCGTCCAGCGGCCTCGAGCCGCAGCTCGGGCTCCTCAGAGATCCCCGGGCCGGCGGTCCCAGCGGTCCACCGGGGACCCTGCCCCGCGGGACCTGGCGAATACACGCAATTTTGCCGGCCCTTCAGTTTCCAGGATCCTCGACGATACCCCGTTCTCCTGCGCCGCTGGCTGCCTCTCCCAACGGCGGTCGCCACGAGGAGGGGCTCAGCGGTTCGGATCCCGGCGCGTCACCCACACGCCGCCGACAATCCCGCCGACGACGAGGACTATACCGATTCCGAGGAGCAGCCCGAGATTGCCGATATTCACCTCGGCAACCTTCAGGATGATGTACAGGACGATCATCAAGCCGCCGACAATGCTGGCGCCGACACCCAGTTTTACGAATGCAGAGCGTGTGGCCATATCCCCTCCTTTGTTCAGGTTGGCAGTAATCGCGATTAGGTTCTCGGCCCGCCCAGGAGCGATCCCTGGAAACGTACCGTGTCTCCCATCCTGAAAGCCTCGAATTCGCGGCTCAAGCCTTCCTTGTATCCGGGACCGATGAATCTTTGACTATCTTATCGACGATATTGGGTACGAATTTCTCGGCAAAGCCGGCCAGGAAGGACCAGAGAAGCACCTTGGCGGCATCCAGGTTGTTCTCAGGGGTCGTGCTCATCAGGAAGGTGGTGACATCGGTGTATCTGACATCCACGTTCGGGAATTTTGGAAACAGGACTCCGCTGAGGATCCCGGACATGAACATCGCGTAGAGCACCACCGCAAACAAGCCGCCGATCAAAGGCGAGAGGTACAACTGGACGGTGACGAGCCTGCTGCCCAAGAGTTCAGAGACCGTGCCGCCATGGCTCGGTATTCGAAAGAAGCGCCTGTAGTTATTGGCAATGGCTCCCAGCGTGCCCGCACAGAACACGATGGAGAGAAGTCCAGGATCGTATCCGGTCGTGGCCAGGCCGAGCAAGATGGCCATCGACGCCAGGCAGACCACCGTAGTGATGATGACGTGCAGAAACTTGCTCGACCACAGATTGACTGAAGATCCGCTGTGATCGTCAGGGTTGTCCTGTCCCGCGTCTGGCATCATCCTTGTGGCACTCTCTGAAGATGGGTTTCCACCGCTGCGGCACACGCGTGCAGGCCAGCGTGCAACGTGGTCCGGGCAGTCTCCGGGAGCGAGGCAACTCGCCTGAGCCAGGCACCCACTCGGTCCGAGCGAAAAGGTGCGTCTGGGTCACAAACTCTGCCCCCCGCTCGGCGTCAAGATATTTGAGTTCGATATCAAGAATCAAGTCTGCCATAGGGTGGGGTAGGATGGGGCCTCCGGTTCCCTTGTCGAGATCCAGCAGGTGGCCCCCGCCTCACCCAGAGTGAGCAGGTCGGGCGCGATCCCCCCGCGCTTGTCCAGGCGGTCGAGAAACTCGAGCGCGTTCGTCTCCAGCGGAAGCACGCTGGAGCGGAACTCACGGTATTCCGTCACCACGCGCCAGGTCCAGGCTGACCCGGCGAAACCATGGCAGTGTGATCCATGTTCCCGGTTTATTCTGTTACCCATTTTCTCCATTGCTGAGGGGGATCGAATGTGTCAGGCTGATCATGGGGGAACGCTTACGGAGCTATTCGCGGCTACCCGCCGTCATCGGCTTCAGGCATCGAGGTGGATTCGTTCAAGCTCGCAGTCCGGATATGGCTCCGACAACTCTCAAGTACCGCGGAGAGGGCCATCGGCCACCGTCCTCCTTTTGTGGTCAGACGGTCAGGTAAATACCATCACAGCTCAGACCGGGGACGGCGCGCTGCGCTGGGCGGTTAGCGCGCCGGCGAGTTGGAGGTCGGCCCGCTCCCTCCGCCGTGTCTCCGTCCTTTCAGACGCGGTCGTCGGCGTAGAGTGGCGGACCCGCCCGCTGACCCGCTAGCCCGCTAGCCCGCGAGCGCACCTGGTGCCGGGAGACGGGCCGGGGCGAGCGTGCCGCGATACCAGTCCATGAAGTCCTCCGCTGCAGCCTCCGCCACGACCACCGGTGTGCCGCCCACCCCGCGGACGCGCTCGGCCGTCTCCTGGTCGAAGACGCGGATCAGGATCGGAACGCCTCGGGCACGCCGGAGCGCAGCCGCGTGATCACCGGGCCGGCGCATGGTGGAGATGATCATCCGCGCCCGGCGCGCCCCTGCCGCCTCCAGCACCGCGGGATCCGAGCCGTCGCCGCGCAGGGCGGGAACGTTCGCCTGCCGCACCTGCTCGATCACGCCCGGGTCATTATCCACCACGAACACGCGGTGCCCGAACACCATGAGCGTCTCCAGCAGCACCATCCCGTTCTCTCCGCACCCGAGCAGCAGGATGTGATTCTCCGGCGGCGGCCCCCCGCCTACATGCCGGCGCACGGGATGGAAGCGGATGAGCCAGCGCGCCACGTCGTCCGTGGCCACGAAAGGCGTGAGGATCATGGTCACCACGGTGACCAGGGCGATGATGGTGAAGACGCCGGGCGCGATCTGCGCCAGCACGAGCCCGTGGAGCCCCACGACCAGCGAGAACTCGCTGGTCTGCGCGAGGAGCAGCCCGGCCTCGATGGCCGATCGCGCCGAGAGCCCAGCCTTCTCCCCCACCACCGTGACCAGCGGCGGCGTGATAAGCAGCACCACCAGCGCCAGCACCAGCGCCTGAACGAGCTCCGTGGTCGTGGGCAGCACCAGGAATCCACCCAGCGCCGTGAAGAAGATCGCCACGAAGAAATCCGATAGGGAGTTGAGCTGCGCGCGAACCACGCCGCCCACCGGGAACCCCGACAGGGCTACCCCCGCCACGAAAGCCCCAGCCACAAGCGGGAGGGCGAGCCCGTCGGCCATCCCCATGAAGAGGAACAGCGACGCAAGGATCACGAGCAGCAGGCTCTCCTCGTCGAGCTCGAGCCGCAGCACCACATACGGCATCACCCAGCGCAGCGCCGCATATCCCAGCACCGCCAGCGCCACGGCGCCGAGTACGCCGGTGGCCACGGCGCGAATCCCCAGCGGTGTTCGGGTCAGCACCGGGATCAGCAGGATCACGAACAGGTCCTGAAGCAGCAGGACGCCGATGACCAGCCGGCCGAACGGCTCGTAAAGCTGCTGCCGGGTTTGCAGCAGGCGAACGACCACCAGCGTGGAGCTGGCGGCGAGCGCCAGGGCGAGGTAGAGGGAGGTGGTAGCGTCGAAGCCCAGCGCCAGCGCCGCCAGCAGCCCCGCGGCACCCACGAGAACGAACTGCACCGCCGCCACGCGCAGCGCCGCGCCCCGCTGCCCACCCACCCGCCGCGGGTTCAGCTCGATCCCGGCCACGAAGACCAGGAAGGTGAGCCCGAGCACCACGGCATCGGCCAGCACCTCCGCCGGAAACAGCTTGCCGAGCTCCAGCGCCACGCCCGCCAGCATGAGCAAGGGGATCGCCGGGAGCCGGGTCCAGCGCGCCACCCCCAGCGCCACGGCGGCGCCGGCCAGCAGAAGGGCGATCCCGATCACGACACGACCACCCCCTGCCGCTGCAGCTCGGCAAAGAACCGGCGCATCGCGGCATTCTTCGAGATGATGAGGTGGGCCACGCCGATCTCGCTCAGCTCGCCCTCCACGGATCGGTCGAACGCGTGGATGCTGGCCGGGACCCCCAGCTCACGGCAGCGGTAGGCCAGCAGGGTGTTCGTGTCCTCGATCTGGAGCGCGGACACCAGGAGCCTGGCGCCCGCCAAGTTCGCCTCCTCCAGTACCGACGCGTACTCCACGTTCCCCAACAGCGTCGCGCACGGGAGGTCCGCCAGCTTGCGCGGATCCGTATCGATGGCGAGCACCCGCCCTCCATGCTCCAGCAGCCGGTGCACGAGCATGCGGCCCAGCGAGTTCATCCCTACGACCAGCACGTGGTCCCGGAGCAGGAGCGGCGGCCTCTCGTCCTCCCGCTGCGGGGCACCGAACGCCCTCAGCAGCCCCCACCTTTGCGCCACCGCGTACAGCCGCTCGTTGTAGAGAATCATGTACGAGGACGCCGCCATGGTGACGATGCCCACCACGCCGAGCAACGGCAGCACCGAGGCGTCCATGAGGCCGGCGCTCGCTCCCAGTGCCGCCAGCACGAAGGAGAACTCGCTGATCTGTGCGACCGTGACGCTGGCCTGGAAGGAGGTGCGCTCGCCGTAGCCGAGCCGGCTGATGATCGCCATGAACACGGGCGCCTTCCCCAGCAGCACGAAGAGCGAGAGAACCGACGCGGCCCAGAGCTGCTCGAGCGCCGCGCCCAGCTCCATCCGCAGTCCCAGCGTCACGAAGAACACGGCGATGAAGAAGTTCATGAGCGGGTGCACCCGCCGCCTCAGATCCTGGTTGAATGGGAGCTGGGCGAGGCTGACGCCGGCCAGGAACGCGCCGATCTCCAGGGAGAGCCCCAGCGCCTGCGCTCCCAGCACGAGGGCGAAGCACCAGCACAGGCTCCAGATGAACAGGGTCTCCCCGGAGCCCGCGGTCCACCAGAAGATGCGGGGCAGCGCGTAGCGGGAGGCCGCCACGGCCGTGACCAGCAGGGCGCCCATGCCCGCGAACGCGAAGCCCACCTCGCGCGCCAGCGACCCGAGCCCCACCTCCTCCGGCCGCCCCAGGCCCGCCAGCAGGGTGAGCACCACGATGACCACCAGGTCCTGGACCAGGAAGATCCCCACGGCGATGCGGCCGTACAGAGAGTAGAGCTCCTTCTTCTGGTCCAGCAGCTTCACCACCACCACCGTACTGCTGAAGGTGAGGGCGGTGCCAAGGAAGAACGCCTCCCGGAAACCGAAACCCAGCAGCCAGCAGAGGGCCAGTCCGCCGGCGGTGGTGAAGGCGATCTGCCCCAGCCCCGCCACCAGCGCCACCTTGCCCACGTCGCGGATCCGCCTCAGGCTCAACTCCAGCCCGACGACGAAAAGGAGAAGGGCGATGCCGATCTCGGAGATGAGCTCTACGGAAGCGCTGACGGTGAGCACGCCTGTGACGGGACCGAGCCCGAGGCCCGCCAGGATGTAGGCCACGATGGAAGGCATGCGTACGGCGCGCGCCAGCAGCACGAAAACCGCTGCAGCGACCAGGATGAACCCGAGATCACGGACCAGCGCGAGTTCCGGCATGCGTCCTCGGTCTCAAGGCCGTTCCGTCCCGGAAGGTGAGGGCGTTGGCCGCCGGTGGCCTCCTTGGATCGCCGGGCCCCCGAGGTCGAGATCTCAGGGCGCGCGAGCGCCGGGCGATGGCGATGCGTCCCAGATCCGCCTCGAAGATGCGCAGCACATCCCGCGGCGAGACCAGCCACTCCTCCTTCTCGAATCGCATCATGTGCAACTTGCCCTGAACCCCGCAGCCGCCAGAGGGACTGAAGAGGAACGACTCGTTGAAGACGCGGTCGTCCCCGTCATCCATGACCGGGATGGTGCCGGCCACGATGTGGAGACCGGAGCGCCGGGGCAGATCGCTCATCGCCTCGCGGAAACGCGGCGCGTAGCAGGCCAGTTGGCCCACCTATTCGGGCATCGGCCGGCGCACGTCGCCCAGCGTGAGCAGCTGTGTGGTGAAGTACTCCGCGAACACAATCAGCTGGACCCGGTAATCCCGCGCCGTCCCCACGAACGTCGCAACTTGGTCGCGGAACTCCTCGAACCGTCAGACGGGGCGGATGTAGTACTGCAGAGCGGCAACCCTGATTCGGTCCATTCGGTGGCCCCTGTGATCGAGTCTTATGAAAACGTAAGGCCGGGCCGCCCGTTGGCCAAGTTCGGAGAGCTACCGCGCGAGCCGGAGACCGGAGAAGGGGCCGCAGTGCCTGGGGGTGGGGCGAGCTTCCGGATCGCGCACTCGAACGAGTCGAAGGTGTGCGTTTGCCCGGCCATACCGCTAACGGCCATTGTTCTCCCAGAGTAAGTCAGGGGGATCGAATGTGTCAGGCCGATCATTTGGACATCGTTGGGGAGGTGTTCGGGGTCGCCCGCCGTCATCGGCATCGGGTATGGACCGGGGTTCGTTGAAGCTCGCAGTCCTGGATATGGCCGGCACGACCGTCGCGATGGCGGATGTCGTTGCGGCCGCGATGGAAGGCGCGTTTGAGCGCTTCGGACTGCGGTTGCCGGCTGACGCTGTTGCCGGGATTCGCGGTCGGTCCAAGAAGGAGGCCGTGCGTGAGTTGGTAGCCGGGCTGGATGCGGCGGCAAGGCCGGCCGGTCTTGGCGATCAGGTCTACGACGCCTTCCGGCAGTTGCTTGGTGCCCACTGTGCTCGGGGCGTGGCACCGGTTCCGGGTGCTGTGGAAACGATGCAGTGGCTGCGCTCGAGGGGTGTGAAGGTGGTGCTCACCACGGGGTTCGACCGCGAGCTGGCCGATTTGATCCTGGCCACGCTCGGCTGGGGTCCGGCGCTGGTGGACGCGGTGGTTTGCGCGGACGAGGTTGCGCGAGGGCGGCCGGCGCCGGATCTGATTTTTCGCGCGATGGCGCTCACCGGCGTGAGCGAGGCCGATGCCGTTGCCGTGGTCGGCGATACGTCAGCGGACCTGTTGGCGGCGGCGAGCGCGAAAGCTGGCTGGATCGTAGGGGTTCTGTCGGGCGCTCACCCGCGCGAGGAGTTGGTTGGTCACCCGCACTCCGTCCTCTTGAAGAGCATCGCAGATCTGCCGCGCTGGTGGCTCGGGTCCCTCCCTGGAGGGCCGCAGGTGGACTCGAGCTATGAAGCGTGCTGATCCTTGGTGAGGATGCTCAGCAGTTCGCTTGGGGAGACGACAGGGATCCAGAGGCCAGAGAAGGCCTTCGCGTCGCGAGTAACGAGGAAGTCAGCTCCGATCTGGAGAGCGCACACAGCTTGCACCGCGTCTTCGAAATCGGTCCAGCCCAGGGAGAAGGCTTTCAAGAGCGTCTCGTGGTCGACGGACGTAGCCCTTACAAGGTTGAGGAGACTGACAAGGGTGCTGGCCGCCTTCTTGGGGCTCAGGTACTTTGCCAGGAGGCAATCGAGCGTTGTAAGGGTATGCGCCGCTACGAAGCCCTCGGCATCGCTCGCTTCGATGAGAGAGAGAACGGCGGCTGAGTCGCGAACCCAGGGTTCCCTCCTGCCGAGCACATCGAGGTGGCGATCGAGCTCTGGGGGGATCAGGGGATCGCTGACTGAGATTGTGACGGAGTTCTATCGAGCCTGGTTCCCGCGGGTTACCGCTGCCCGCTACGCGGGCGGTGCCATGGCTCATGTTGCCCGTGTCTTCGTGGGGTTGCCCCTCACCGAGATGCCCTTCCTCGACTGGATCGTGGGGCTCGCCTCGCGGTACGGCGGCCTCGGCTTCTGGCCAGCGCGTAGTTCATGAACCCGTTGGCAGTCCGCGAGAGCCGGGCGGACCGTTGAGATCCTGGCGTAGTGGCATGGCGATAGCCGTGTTCGGTGTTTCCTGTAGTCTGCCGGAGCCTGCGTCGCTTCCCCCGGGTCACTTTGCCTTCGGAGTATTCGGCGACGGACCTTACCGAGCATGGGAGATCGGGAGGTTCCGCCACGTCATTGAAGATGCCAGCCGGGCGGATCTGCAGTGGTTCCTGCACGTTGGAGACATTCTGTGGTATCCGTGCTCGAACGAAGCCTATGCGGACCGCCTTGAGGCCATGAACTCACTCGGGCATCCGGTGGTCTACACACCAGGAGACAACGAGTGGGCGGATTGCCACGAAGACATCGCTGGCGCATTTCAGCCCCTTGATCGGCTTCAGCGTATTCGCACAACGTTCTTCGCCAATCCCCGCAGCAGCCTTGGTGCGCGGGTCATGCGTGTGGAATCGCAAAGCGAGGATCCCGACTTTACAGAATTCGTCGAGAACGCTCGCTGGCAGCGTGGCGGTTTCCTGTTCGCCACCATCCACATGGTTGGTTCTGGCAACGCGTCCGCCGCCTTCGCAGGGCGCACCTCAGCGGACGACCGAGAGGTCGCTCGTCGCACACGAGCCGCACTAGCGTGGCTGGAGGGGGCCTTCCGCATGGCAGGGTCGGATGGTGTGAAGGGCGTGGTACTGGCGCTGCACGGCAACCCGGGTCTGGAACGCGGTCCGGAAGCACGGCCTGGGTACGGAGAGTTCGTGGATCGGCTGGAGCAGCTCGCGGAAGAGTTTGCGGGGCCAGTGCTGCTGATCCACGGCGATTCGCATACACAGCGCGTGGATCACCCGCTCGTGGATCGAGAAACCGGTCACCCGCTGCCCAACTTCACGCGCTTGGAGACGTACGGTTCCCCCGACATCGGCTGGGTAAGGGTAGTGGCGGACTCCGTGGCCGGCCGTATCGTACAATACGAACCGCGCCTCATGCCCGCGTGGTGGCTCTGGTGAGGACTCCCTCATTCTAGGCGCTTGCGGGTCTCACATCGTGAAATTGTTCACGATATGGGTTTTCTTCGGGATCGACTCGCTTGGCGCTGCGCCGCAGGCGCCCCGTTTCCCGGGCGCAGTCCCGGGAAACGCGTAGTTCTAGTGCACAACCAACGTGTTCGGGTCGGCCCTTCGCCGTAAGGCGAGCACGGCCACCGCTCCAAGGACAGCCAATCCGGCTGCGATCGACGCGTACGTCGCTGTCGAAGGAGTCAGCAGGCCCAGCATCGCATCCAGCGAGTAGCTGCCCGGTCCGGTGAACGCAAGCACCAGGTTGCCGATCGCATAGAGAAGCGGGACCTCGATCCCGTTGTTTGTGACAAAGAATCCATGGCTAGCATGAACGGCAACCATCGCGACGATCATCACAAGAATGACCAGTGCCGGCCCGATGGGACCGAGGAGACCTGCGGCAGTGAGAACACCTCCGCCGAACTCCGCGAGCCCAGCCGCAGCCGCGAAGGAGCGCCCGGGACGGAATCCGAGCGTTTCGAAGAAGCCGGCCGTGCCGCCAAGCCCATACCCGCCAAACCAGCCGAACAGCTTCTGGGCGCCGTGAGCGGCGATGCCCAAGCCCAGAAGAACGCGTGCAATCAACAGTGCGATGCTCATGATCCCTCGCTCCTCTTATAGCGCTTGCTTCCGGATAGGTTACTACGAGAACCGTATATACTTCAGCGATGAAGGACCGCGCCACAAGAATCAGCGCAGAGCCGTCAAGACGGAGCTGGGGAACGGTCACCAGAGGGTGGTCAGGCCAGCGACTGTGGCAACTTCCTGGTCTCTGGTGATGAGTGGGCACTCCAGGTGCAAGGCGGTGGCGGCGATCAGGCGGTCAGCACGCTCGGAGATCGGATGGAGGCCGTCCGCTGTGCGGACGATGTCCCTGTGGGTGGCCGTGCCCATCCGGTTCCAGCTCCTCAGGTGAACGAAGGCGCCGTGCGCTGAAGTTGGGCTCACCGGATACGCATCCCTACAGCACTGGCCGCGGCTCTCACGACGGGATGGTCGAGGGTAAGAGGGGTCGCTCGCCCGAAGCCGAGATCGGCCACCCCGATACGGTCCAGAAAGAGCACGATGGTGTGCCACTCTCCGAAGAGCGCGGACCACCAGCGGAGACCGGCGAAGCCCTTTTCGTGCAGGGTCAGCGCCACGGTTTGCGAGACCGTGAGGTCGCGGGCCGCCAGCTCATCGGGTCGAATCCGGTACGCGGCCAGCACGTCGGGGTCACAAAGATCAGCGATCGCGGCCGCCAGCTCCCGGGGTACGGTCACGGAGACGAGGGCCAATCTGCGGCCGAACTCCTTGAGATGGTGATCCTCGAGCGGCGTCCCACGGAATCGCGCGATCCGCTCCGCGACCGCGTGCTCCGCGTGCTCCGCGAGGTAGAGGATGGGCACGGAACCGAGGTCGAATCGTCCGCTCCCCTGATGGGCTGGAACGTAGGTCGGTGAGTAGGGTTCACCTTCCGCAGCTCGCGGATCCCACGGAAAGACCCGCCAGAGCTCAGGCAAAGGCGCCGCTTTTCTCCGCCTCGATCGCTCTCACCACCTCCGAAAGACGACCGGCGTAAAGCAGCTCGAGGGGTCGGCTGTCTCCCAGGTGTGGGTTCGATCCCCGCAGCCAATCGGGGATCGCCTCTGCCTCCAGGAACCCGGATAGCAGCGAAACCACGATGTCCAGATCGCGCAGCCGCGCTGCGTTCTCGGGATCCGGCGTCTCACCCTGCTTCCACCGGGTGACCCGGCTGCGGCTGACCCCCAGGGCGCCGGCAAGCTCGGCGTCCGAGCGGAAGGCGCGCCGCGCCGACAGGTAGTGCGTCCAGGCCCAGGGTAGCGCGCCGGACACGTGCCTGGCGATCTCCGCCGTCTCTTGCAACACCCTGGCCACGGAACGCTCGTACTGCTCCCGCTCGTCGTCCGCCAGGTCCCGCGAGTACCTCGCGAAGCGACCCAGCTCATCTGCGGCCGACTCCAGCGCCTCGGCCGGCGCGCTGGGTCTCGCCACCCCTCGGCGGCCAGCTCCTGGTTCCCTCGCAGCCATGCGCATCCCTCCTCGTTACCGCTCGCGCGGCGTCCGCAACAAATATGTTGCGCAACCGCGATTTCCGCAAAGGCTCGGCGGTAGGGGGATCGGGGCCGGAATCCCCCACGCCTCTTGCGGGGGTGGGAGCGCGAGGGGTGAGGGAGGGTGGCGACGACGCTACCCCGTCACCGCCCCTTGCGATGCGGAGGAGACCAGCCGCGCGTACTTCGCGAGCACGCCGGTGGTGAAGCGAGGAGGCGGCGGCTGCCAGGCGGCGAGGCGCGCGTGCAGCTCCGCGTCGGCGATCTCCACGTCGAGCCGCCGGCCGGTGATATCGAAGACGATGGTGTCGCCCTCGCGCACCGCGGCGATGGGTCCGCCGACGGCCGCCTCCGGCGACACGTGCCCGACCATGAGGCCGCGGGTGGCGCCGGAGAAGCGTCCGTCGGTGAGGAGCGCGACTTCGGCCCCGAGTCCGGCGCCGGCGATGGCCGCGGTGACGGCCAGCATCTCACGCATGCCGGGTCCACCGCACGGCCCCTCGTAGCGGATGACGACCACGTCGCCGGCCCGGATCCGGCCGGCCTGCACCGCGGCGAACGCGTCCTCCTCGCAGTCGAAGACGCGGGCGGGCCCGCGATGGCCCGTGCTCTCGTGGCCGGCGACCTTCAGCACGCAGCCGTCGGGGGCGAGGTTGCCCCGCAGGATCACGAGTCCGCCCGTAGGCTTGATGGGCGCATGAAGCGGCTGGATGACCTGCTGGCCCGGCGTCTCGACAGCGTGCTGTACTTCCTCCGCCAGGGTTCGCCCGGTGACGGTCCTTGCCTGGGGGTGGAGCAGCCCGGCCTCGAGGAGTCGGCGGGCGAGGAGCGGGATGCCGCCGGCGCGGTGCATATCGGTGGCCACGAAGCGGCCCCACGGCTTGAGGTCGGCGAGGAGCGGGGTACGGGCGCTCACGCGGTCGAAGTCGTCGATCTCCAGGGGGACGCCGGCCTCGCGGGCGACGGCGAGGAGATGGAGCACGGCGTTGGTGGAGCCGCCGGATGCGGCGACGGCGGCGATGGCGTTCTCGATCGCCTCGCGCGTGATGATGTCGCGGGGCAGGGGGCCGCCTTGCTGCACGAGGCGGACGGCCAGCCGCCCGCATTCCCGGGCTACCTGCTCCTTGGCGGGGTCGAGGGCGGGGACGCTGTTGGCGCCCATGGGCGAGATCCCCAGGACCTCGAAGGCGGTGGACATGGTGTTGGCGGTGAACTGCCCGCCGCAGGCGCCGGCGCCGGGGCAGGCGGCGCACTCGATCTCGTAGAGTTCCTCTTCGGTGATCTTTCCGGCGGCGGCCGCGCCCACGGCCTCGAACACGTCCTGGATCGTGAGGTCGCGGTCGCGGTGGTGGCCGGGGGCGATGGAGCCGCCGTAGAGCATGAGGCCCGGGCGGTTCAGCCGCGCCAGCGCCATGACGGTGCCGGGGATGGTCTTGTCGCAGCCGGACAGGGCGGCGACGCCGTCGAAGAGGTGGCCGCGGGCGACGAGCTCGATGGAGTCGGCGACGAGCTCGCGGCTCACCAGCGAGGCCTTCATCCCCTCGGGCCCCATGCTGATCCCGTCGGAGACCATGATGGTGTTGAACTCGAGGGGCGTGCCGCCGGCGGCGCGGATCCCTTCCTTCACCCACTCGGCGAGCTGGCGCAGCGAATAGTTGCAGGGGCCGAGCTCGTTCCAGGTGTTGGCCACGCCGATGAGGGGGCGCTGGAAGTCCTCGTCCGTGAGCCCCACGGCGCGGAGCATGGCGCGCGCGGGCGCACGGTCGCGCCCGTCCAGCAGCACGCGGCTCGGACGACGGGCGGTAGACCGGCCCGCCGCCGCTGACGTCCGCGGGGCCCGCGGGGCCCGCGCAGCGCCGCCGCCCTCGTCCGCGGTCGCCGGACTCGCCTTGGTCCGGCTCACGCGGCGGACGCCTCCGCCGCGCGGCCGATGGGGCTGCGCCAGCCGTAGGGATCGGCGACCCGGCCGCAGGCGATGTCCAGGAGCCGCCGCTGGAGCCTACGGGTGATGGGTCCTGCGATGCCGTCGCCGACGACGATGCGATCCACACTGCGGATGGGCGTGACCTCGGCCGCGGTTCCGGTGAAGAAGATCTCGTCGGCGACATAGAGCAGTTCGCGAGGCACCAGCCGCTCCTCGACCGGGATCTCGAGCTCGCGGGCCAGCGTGAGGACGCAGTCCCGCGTGATGCCCGGCAGCATGGATCCGTCCACGGCCGGTGTGATGAGCGTGGCGCCGCGTACCAGGAAGAGGTTCTGGCCGCTGCCCTCGCTGACCAGGCCGCCCGGCGCCAGGGCGATGGCTTCCGCGTAGCCGTTCGCCACGGCCTCCATCTTCATGAGCCCTGAGCTCAGGTAGTTACCGCCCGCCTTGGCGAGGGCCGGGAAGGTGTTGGGCTCGGGCCGCTGCCAGCTCGAGACGCAGACGTCGACGCCGCGCTCGAGGGCGCCGTCGCCCAGGTAGGCGCCCCACGGCCAGCAGATGATGAAGGTCTGCACCGGCGAATCCGTCGGGTCCACCCCGGCCGTCCCGAATCCCCGCAGTGCGATGGGACGGATGTAGCATTCCTCCAGCTCGTTGCGATGCACCAGCTGGCCGCACGCCGCCGCCAGCGCCGCCTGATCGTACGGGAGCGGCATGCGGTAGATGCGGCACGAGTCGAAGAAGCGGCGCAGGTGCTCGTCGAGCCGGAAGATGGCCGGCCCGCCCGGCGTAGCGTAGCAGCGGATCCCCTCGAAGATCGAGGACCCGTAGTGCACCACGTGGCTCATCACGTGGATGTTCGCGTCCTCCCAAGGGATGAAAGCGCCGTCGCTCCAGATCCACTCTGTCTTGGGAAGCTCTGATGCCATATGCCCTCCCGTGGCCGCGCCGCGCGCCCGCGCAGGGAGATTCAGGGCGCGGCCGATCCGCAGTCGTAGCGTTGCCAGGATGAAGTTCGCTTCAGCGCTGAAGCCACGCCATACGCTGGCGCAGCGTACGGCCCACCGTCTCGATGAGCTGATCGCGCTCGCGTTCGCGCAGGCGCTGGAACTCTTTGCTGCCGTCCTGGGCCTCGTCGATCCAGCGGCGCGCGAACGCGCCGGAGCGGATCTCGCCCAGGATCTGGCGCATGGCCGCGCGGCTCTCGGGTCCGATCACGCGGTCGCCGCTTACGTAGTCGCCGTACTCGGCGGTGTCGCTCACGCCGGCGCGCATTCCGGAGAGCCCGCCCGCGTAGATGAGGTCTACGATGAGCTTGAGCTCGTGGAGGCACTCGAAGTAGGCGAGCTCGGGGGCGTAGCCCGCGTCGACCAGGGTCTCGAATCCCGCCTTGATGAGGGAGCTCACGCCGCCGCAGAGGACCGCCTGCTCGCCGAAGAGGTCGCTCTCCGTCTCGGCGGCGAACGTGGTCTCGAGCACGCCGGCGCGCAGGCAGCCTGTAGCGTCTGCGTAGGCGAGCGCGAGGGCGAGGGCCCGGCCCGTGGCATCCTGGTGGACCGCCACGAGGGCCGGGACGCCGCGGCCCGCCTCGTACTCGCGGCGCATCATGGCGCCGGGCGATTTGGGGGCGACCATGATCACGTCCGCGTGCGCCGGCGGCGTGATCTGAGCGAAGTGCACGTTGAACCCGTGGGCGAAGAGGAGCGCGGCTCCCTTCCTCAGGTTAGGCTCGATCTCATCCCGGTAGACCGTCGGCTGCGCCATGTCCGGGATGAGAATGGCCACGATGTCCGCCTCGCGCACGGCGTCCGGTATCGGGCAGACCGTGAGCCCGGCCGCACGCGCTTTCTCCGCGGAGCGTCCCCCTGCGCGCAGCCCTACGGTCACCGACACGCCGCTGTCGTGCAGGTTCAGGGCGTGGGCGTGACCCTGGCTCCCGTATCCGATCACCGCCACGCGGCGGTCGCGCAGTAGCTCGCGGTCCACGTCCTTCGATTCGAACACACGCACAGAACTCATGGAACGGTTCCTTCTCCTCTATGGGTCGCATGGGCCGGGCTTCGCAGGCACGGCGATCTCGCCGCTGCGAACGAACCCCGAGATGACTCCCGACTCCGCGAGCCGGCGCAGCACGGCGTCCACCTCCTCGGGTGGGCCCGTGATCTCGAGAACGGTGCCGCCCTCGCCGTCCGGAAGAGGACGGCCGACGTCGATCTCCGCGGCTGACACGCCGCCGCGCACGCGGGCGAGCACGAGCTCGCGGGTGGCGCGCGTCGGGCGGTCCTCGATGCGCCGGACCTCCACGACGTCGACCAGGCAGCGGAGCTCGGACTCCACGCGCTCCGGGGGCGTCCGCTGGTCCTGGACGCGGAGCAGGATCTCGAGGATCCCCTCCTCGGCCTGGGCCACGGAGAACCTGCGGACCGCGAACGCGCGGCGCCGCAGAAGGCCGGCCACGCGCTCGAGGGCGCCGGGCCGGTCGCGCACGCGGGCCAGAATGCGGCATTCGCGCTCGGCGTGCGCTCCCGCCGGCATCGATGGCCCGGGGGGCGGTGAGCCGTTCGGGTTCATGCGGTGACGCTCTCCCTCGGCGCGAGCACCATCTCGTCGAGGGATGCGCCCGCCGGCACCATGGGATACACGTTCTCCTCGCGTACCACCTGGAGGTCGAGCAGCACGGGCCCGTCGGTCTGCTCGGCCCAGGCGAGGGCGGGCTCCATGGCCTGTGCGGACGAGACCGTGCGGGCCGGGATCCCGTAGGCCCGGGCGATGGTGACGAAGTCGGGCCCCGGGATCTCGACGGCGGAGTAGCGCCGGCCGTAGAACAGGTCCTGCCACTGGCGCACCATGCCGAGGAATCCGTTGTTCAGGACCGCCACGCGGAGCGGGATCCGCTCGTGCACCACGGTGGCGAGCTCCTGCATCGTCATCTGGAAGCCGCCGTCGCCGGCCACGGCCCAGACCCGCTGTCGCGGCCATGCGAGCGCGGCGCCAATGGCGGCGGGCAGCGCGTACCCCATGGTCCCGAGGCCGCCGGAGGTGAGGTGGGTGCCGGGCGCGGCGTCGCGGAGCTCCTGGGCGATGAGCATCTGGTGCTGGCCCACGTCCGTGGCCACGATGGCGCCCAGGCGGCCGATGTGGCGGGCGAGCGTGCGGCTCGCGAAGCGCTGGGTGAGCGGGCCCTTCGGCTCCTCCCACGGCTCCTCGGGGCACGCCTCGCGCGACCACTGCTCGAGGGTCGCCCACCACTGCGGCTGCTTGGCCGGCGTCACCCGCGACGTCAGGGCCGGCAGCACGTGGGCCAGGTCGGCCACGACCGAAAGCGTGGGCACGACGGTACGCCCCACCTGCACGGGGTCGATATCCACGTGAATGATCTTCGCCCGGGGCGCGAACCTGGCGACCACGCCGGTGACGCGGTCATCGAAGCGGAGCCCGAGGCCGATGATGACGTCGGCCTCCTGGATCGCCCGGTTCGCCCGCTCTGCGCCGTGCATCCCCGGCATGCCGAGGGCCAGGGGGTGTGTGGTCGGGAACGCGTCGAGCCCGAGCAGCGTGGTGATGACCGGGGCATCGAGGCGCTCGGCGAGGGTCCGGAGCGCGCGAGCGGTGCCGGAGAGCACGACGCCGCGGCCGGCCATGATAAGCGGCCGCTCCGCCGCGTCGATCATGCGGGCCGCGCGGTCGAGGGTGCTGGCGTCCGCGGCGGCGGGGGCGTGGGGGCGCCGTCCGTTCAGGACGGGGCCCGCCGGCGCGTACGGACAGGGTTGGTTCTGGACGTCCTTCGGCACGTCGATGACCACGGGACCCGGGCGGCCGGTGACGGCGATGTGGAACGCCTCGCGCACCACCTGCGGGATGTCCTGGGGCCGCTGCACGAGGAATCCGTACTTCGTCACGGGCATCGTGAGCCCGACGATATCCGTCTCCTGGAACGCGTCCTTGCCCAGGAGCGCCGTGGGCACCTGCCCGGTGATGGCCACCATCGGCACGCTATCCATGATCGCCGTAGCCAGCCCCGTGACCAGGTTGGTGGCGCCGGGGCCGCTGGTGGCCACGCACACGCCGACCCGCCCGGTCGCCCGGGCGTAGCCGTCCGCCGCATGGGCCGCTGCCTGCTCGTGGCGCATGAGCACGTGGCGCGGCGCGCCGATCCGGTAAAGCGCATCGTAGAAGGGAAGGATCGCGCCGCCCGGGTGCCCGAACATGATTTCCACGCCCTGCTCCAGCAGGGCGTAGCACAGCGCCTCGGACGCGCTGATCTGCGAAGCCATCATTCCCTCCTAGTCTGCTTTGCGGGTGATGGTGTACAGGCGTGACGGGCCGGCGGGCTCCTGCGCCTCCCGTAGCCCTGCGGCCGCACTGGCGGCTTCGCTGCCGGCGGCGCGGAGCTGGGTCGCCACGTAGGCGAGGAGCCCACCGGCGGCGAACAGCCGTTCGGCGAACTCGCCCGGGCGGACCACGGTCAGACTCGCACCCGTCCGCGCCACCCGGACCACGCCGTCCTCGACGTCGATCTCGATCTCGTCGCCGTCCTCGATGGCCGCGGCGGCGCCCGGACACTCGACGACGCGGAACCCGTTGTTGACGGCGTTCCGGAAGAAGATTCGGGCGAAGGAGTTCGCCACCACCGCCTGCACAGCCGCGCCCCTGATCGCCCAGACCGCGTGCTCCCGCGAAGACCCGCAGCCGAAGTCCTCGCCGGTCACCAGGATGTCACCGGGCCGCACCGTGCGCGGGAACTCGGGGTCCAGGTCTTCGAGCACATGCTTCGCCAGCTCGGTCGGGTCCGCCGTGGCCAGGTAGCGGGCCGGAATGACCTCGTCCGTGTTGATGTGTGCGCGGGGGTAGACCCGTGCGCGCCCGCGGATCGTCGCCATGACTCGTGTCTCCTTACAGGAACTGGCGGGGATCCGTGATGCGTCCCGTTACCGCGGTCGCCGCCGCGGTCGCGGGTGAGGCCAGGTAGACCTGCGCACCCGGGTGGCCCATGCGGCCGGTGAAGTTGCGGTTCGTGGTGGACAGGCAGCGTTCGCCGTCGCCCAGCACGCCCATGCTGCCGCCGAGGCAGGCGCCGCACGTGGCTGTGGAGACCACGCAGCCGGCTTCCGCGAAGGTGGCCAGCAACCCTTCCGCCAGGGCCTCGCGCCAGATTCGCGAGGTGGCCGGCACCACGATGGTGCGCACGCCCGATGCGACCCTGCGGCCGCGGAAGATGCGCGCGGCCTCGCGCAGGTCCTCGAGCCGCGCGTTCGTACACGAGCCGATGTAGACCTGGTCGATGGGCGTCGGCTCGACTTCGGAGATGAAGCGCCCGTTGCTCGGCAGGTTGGGCAGCGCGACCACGGGCTCGAGGGCGCTCGCGTCCACCTCGATGCGTTCGACGTACTGGGTGTCCCGGTCCGAGCGATAGGCGGTGAACGGTTTGTCCGTGCGCGCGCGCACGTACTCGGCCGTCACGTCGTCCGGCTCGATGACCCCGCATTTGCCGCCCGCCTCCGCCGCCATGTTCGTCAGCGTCATGCGCGCTTCCATCGAGAGATGGCCGATCGCCTCGCCGCCCCACTCCATGGCGCGGTAGTTGGCGCCGTCCACGCCGATCCTCGAGATCACGTGGAGGACCAGGTCCTTCGAGTAGACACCCCGGGGCAGGCGGCCGCGCACTTCGATGCGCATGGTCTCCGGGACGCGGAACCAGAGGTGTCCGGTGGCGAGGGCGGCGGCGACGTCCGTGGAACCGACGCCGGCGGCGAAGCAGCCGAAAGCGCCCAGCGTCACGGTGTGCGAGTCGCCGCAGATCACGGTCATCCCTGGACGGATGTAGCCCTCCTCGGGCGCGAGGGCGGCGTAGATCCCATGCTGCCCGAGCTCGAAGTAGTTGCGGATCCCCTGCTCGGCGACCCAGCGGCGCAGCCGCTTCGTCAGCTCGGCAGTCTGGATGTCCTTGTTCGGGACGAAGTGATCCGGCGTCACCAGGACGCGGTCCGCGTCCCAGACCCGGGTCACCCCGATCTGCTCCATCATGCGGATCGCGGGCGGCGTGGTGATCTCGTGGCAGATCACGAGATCCAGCTCCGCCTCCACGATCTGGCCCGGCTGAGCGCGCTCCGCACCGGAGTGCGCGGCCAGGATCTTCTCGATAATCGTCATGCCGTATCCGTTCCCGTCTGGCATTGCGGCCGGCGCCATCTCACACTCCCCACAGGTAGCTGGACTCCTCAAGCGCCCGGGCCTCCAGCTCGCGGGCGTAGACCGCCTTGTTCAGCGCGTGGAGGTAGGCGCGCACCGCCGCGTCCACCACGTCCGTGGAGGCGCCCCGCCCGGTCAGCGTCTTCCCGTCCACCCGCGCCCGGAGCTGCACCTCGCCCAGCGCGTCGCGGCCCGGCGTAGCTGCACGGATGGTGAAGTCTTCGAGCTCGACGGTCATCTCGGTGAGCGTGTCGATGGCGGCGAACGCCGCGGCGATGGGGCCGTCTCCCGTGGCCGTGGCCTCGCGCTCGGGACCGCTCCCGTTCGCCAGCCGCACGCGCGCCTCCGAGGTGCGGCCGCCGCAGACGACCTCGAGCTCCGCCAGCCGGAAGACCTGCGGCGAGTCCTCCATGGTGCCGTGGTGGAGGATGGTGATCAGGTCCTCGTCCAGGATCGTCTTCTTCTGGTCGGCCAGCAGCTTGAAGAGGCGGTAGCAGCGGTCCAGGTCCTCGCGCGAGAGCTCGTAGCCCAGCTCTCGGTAGCGGCGCTCCAGCGCGTGGCGGCCGGAATGCTTCCCTAGGACCAGCCGCGTGCCCGGGGCGCCCACCAGTTGCGGCGTCATGATCTCGTAGGTCATGCGGTGCTTGATCACGCCGTCCTGGTGGATCCCCGCCTCGTGGGCGAACGCGTTCTTGCCCACGATCGCCTTGTTCGGCTGCGGGTGAATCCCCGTCAGCAGCGCCAGGAGCTGGCTCGTGCGGTAGATCTCCTTCGTGTTGATGCCCGTATCGTGACCGAGCAGCTCGCCGCGGACCTTGAGCGTCATAACGATCTCTTCCATCGACGCGTTGCCCGCTCGCTCGCCGATCCCGTTCACCGTGCACTCGACCTGGCGGACGCCCGCCTCGACCGCGGTCAGCGTGTTCGCCACGGCGAGCCCGAGGTCGTTGTGGCAGTGCACGCTGAGGACGATGCCCTCGATCCCCTTCACTGCCTCGCGCAGCGTCGTGATGATGGAGCGCATCTCCGAGGGATACGCGTAGCCCACCGTGTCCGGGATGTTGATCGTGGTGGCACCGGCCTCGATGGCCGCCTCCACGACCCGGCATAAGAAGGCGATGTCGCTGCGCGTCGCGTCCTCGGCGCTGAACTCCACGTCGTCGGTGTGGCGGCGCGCGAGCTCGACGGCCCGGGCCGCCCGCTCCAGGCACTCGTCCCGCGCGATCCCTAGCTTGTGGCGGAGGTGGAGGTCCGACGTGGCGATGAACACGTGGAGCCGCGGACGCGCCGCCTCCGCGAGCGCCTGGGCCGCCCGCTCGATGTCGCCCTCCGTGGTGCGGGCGAGAGCCGCGATCACCGGGCGGCGCACGTCGCGCGCGATCGAGCGCACCGCGCCGAAGTCGTCCGGCGAGCTCACGGGGAAGCCCGCCTCGATCACGTCCACGCCCAGCGCATCGAGCTGATGCGCCATGCGCAGCTTCTCCGCGGGCGTCATGGTGGCGCCCGGCGACTGCTCGCCGTCGCGAAGCGTAGTGTCGAACACGGTGATGCGTGCCATGCCGTCCTGCCTCCTCCGCTGGAGGATCAAAAAAACCGCGAGCCCTCTCGTCTGGGGGAGGGCCCGCGGTGCTTTCGTGCTTTCTGCGCTTCGGCTATCTAGCTCACGGTTCGCACGCGTGTAGAGCCCTTCTCCCCGGCCCCCCGAGAATGAGGCCGAGAAGTCGAAGGCTAATCAGCCGTACGAACCGCTGGGTCTGCATATCCTCGCTCACGACGTTGGATTCAGAATTGTCCACGTATCATAACCCGCGGCCCAGAGGCTGTCAATGGCCTTGTTCCCTTGTTCCTTGTTCCGGCGCGAACGCGCGAGCGCGCCCGTCCGCCGCCGATCCCCAGGCCCTTCTCCCGGGCTGAAAGCGGTGAAGCGTCGCGGTCGGCTCGTCGCCCGGCGGGTCGCTGGAGAGGTGCAGCGGGCAACCCGAAAGGGCGCCCGGGGGTTGGGCCGCTGCTGGGCGAAAGCCGCCGCTACCAGGTCGCGAAGAGGGAGCGCAGGCGGAGCCGGAACCCGGGGAGCACCTCGCCGCCGTCGAGCTCATCGTCTGCGGACAGGGTGCGAGAGGGGCCGCGGGAGGAATGCACGATCACGCTCCGAGTTTGGGGGTCCACGACCCACACCTCCGCCGTCCCGGCGCCCAGGTATTCCCGGACCTTCTCCCGGATCTCCGCGGCGGTATTCGACGGGGAGACCACCTCGATGCAGAGGTTGGGAGCCAGATCCAGGAAGCCCCGGGCCGGCGGCCCGGAGGGGAGGCGGTTCGCCGCTACGAATGCCAGGTCGGGCCCCCGAACGGTGGGCGGGTCGGTGGAGACGATCACGCCCACGTCCACGAAGAGGTGACCGAGCCGGTGCGTGTCTACGTGCTGGCCCAGGAGTCTGCAGAGCCTGGCCAGCACGAATCCGTGCTGCGCCGCGGGGCGTGGCTCGCGCACCACGCGGCCGCGGACCAGCTCGAGGCGGTACGCGTCCTCCTCCGGCAGCCTTTGGAACTCCTCGATGGTGAGCGGCCCTTCGGCCGCTTCCGACCTGCCAGCGCTCATTGGCTACTCTCTTCCCTCCGTGTCGGTTGGCAAGAGCTCGACGCCTAACAATTACAATATAGCCCGCGGGCCAGCGCGCAGGCCATGGCGCGGCGGGCCGGTGCGGGCAAGTCCGTGCGCGGGATCGTGGTCGCGACCGGGGGCGTGGCCGCCCAGACATTGTGCTGGAGATCGAGGCCCTGGTGCTGGAAGGGATCGGGGTCACCGCCGCCTTGCGGTCGTCCCCCTCCTACCCGCGTGTCATCGGCCCGAGTTCTGGAAAAAAGGGGAGGGCGGCACTCGGGGCTACGCGTTACCATTTCGTTACCTAGTCCTACCCGTCCCGTGACAGGCCTCCCGTTTCGTTAAGACGCGCGGCGGTCGCTGCGGTCGCAGTGGTCACGCTCGCGTCAAGCTCCTACTGGGCACGCCAGCGCGACGCGCCTCGAGTCAGAACAGGTTCGCTCGCCCGCGGACCGGGGAAACGAGCCCCCGCGGGAGCAGGGTAGAGGCGTGAGGCCGGATGTGCGGGGGCGATGGAATCGGAGGTCGAGGGAGGGACGCATGTGGAGGCTATGGTGTGGCCGGCGCGAATGGTGCGGCCGAGGGATGGGGGTGGCCGGCCTCGCGTGGTGCGTCGGCGCTTCGCCCCTGTCGGCGCAGGTCGCGCTCCGCTCGAGGGCCATGGAGATCGAGCTGACGGGGCGAGTGCATACCCAGTTCAACAGCAGCTCCGTGGACGGCGAGATGGGGAGCGCGTTCCTTGTGCGGCGCGTGCGGCTCGCGGCGGAGGTGAAGGTAAGCGAGGTGGTGAGCGGCAAAGTGGAGCCGGACTTTGCCGGCAACAGGCTGTCCCTCAAGGACGCGTACCTCCGGCTCGACCTGGACTCCGGGCTGCGGGTCACCCTGGGCAACTTCAAGAGGCCGTTCGACGTGTTCGAGCTCACCAGCTCGACGGAGACCCTGGTCATCGAGCGGGCGGGCGAGATTCGGGGCGTGGATGCCTGCGCGGGTCCGGGAGGGGTGTGCTCCCTCAGCCGATTGACCGAGAAGCTCCAGTACTCGGATCGCGACGTGGGGCTGGAGCTCGACGGGAGCTTCACGGGCGGGAGGCTGCGGTATGCAGTGGCGGTCACGAACGGCGCGGGATCAGGCGAGGAGGACGAGAACGGCACGAAGTCCTTCGCGGGACGCGTGGCGTTTGCGGCGGCGCCCGACCTGGTGGTCGCGGCGAACGCCGGGGTCCACGACTACAGGAACGCGGTGCGGCAGGACGACGCGTTCGCGGGTGCGGCGGGCGTGGATGTGGAGTGGGGAACGTTCGCCGGCGGGCCGCATGTGCAGGCCGGGATCGTGTGGGGCGACAACTGGAAGGCGCTGGACCGCTCCGGCGAGGAGCGGCGCTTCGTGGCGTGGCAGGGGATCGCAACGTACAGGCGCCGGATCGAGGCGAGCCGGGTGGTCGAGGCGTTGGAGCCCGTGGCGCGCGTGAGCTGGGGCGACGGCGCTACGGATGAGCAGGACGGCGAGGGTTGGTTGCTGACCCCGGGATTCGTGGTCCACTTCACCGGGCGGAACAAGATTGCGGCGAACCTGGACTTCTGGGTGCCGGGCGACGGTGATGGGGCCTGGTCCCTGAAGTTGCAGTCGTACCTGCACTTCTGAGGCCCGGCTGGATGCGCTTCGCCCGCGAGCGCCCGACGGGCTCATGGCGCTCGACTCGCGGCGCGTCGGCCGCGGCGCGTCGGCTTGCGCCGCAGTCGCCCGGCCGTTCCATTCCTCGACGAAGCCCATGACCGCGGCAGAGCGAGGCACATGGACGAGCGCGAGCTGATCTTCGACTGGAACGGTGCGGGCGGCACGTTCGACTGGCGAAGCGCGCGTCGCGTGGAGCTCGACGACGAGACCCTTCGGGACGGCCTTCAGAATCCGTCCGTGGTGGATCCTCCGATCGACGTAAAGATCCGTCTGCTCCACCTCATGGAGGGACTTGCGATCCACACGGCGGACATCGGCTTGCCGGGCGCGGGTCCCCGGGCGCGAGAAGCCGTGCGTGCGCTGGCCGCGGAGATCGTGAATGCCCCGCTCCGCATCCGCCCGAACTGCGCGGCCCGCACGGTGATCGCGGACGTGCGCCCGATTGTCGAGATCTCCCAGGCCGTGGGCGTCGCCATCGAGGCCTGCACCTTCATCGGCAGCTCGCCGATCCGGCAGTACGCCGAGGATTGGACGCTGGACCTGATGCTGCGGGCCACGGAGGAGGCCGTGAGCTTCGCGGTGCGTGAGGGCCTCCCGGTCATGTACGTGACCGAGGACACGACGCGGGCGCGACCGGAGACGCTGAAGCGGCTCTACACGACCGCCATCGCGTGCGGCGCGCGGCGCATCTGCCTGGCGGACACGGTGGGGCATGCCACGCCGGATGGGGCGCGGGCGCTCGTGCGCTTCGCGCGCGAGGAAATCGTGGCGCCGTCGGGCGAGGATGTGAAGATCGACTGGCACGGGCACCGCGACCGGGGGCTGGGCCTGGCCAACACGCTGGCGGCGATCGAGGCGGGGGCCGACCGCGTGCATGGCACGGCGCTGGGCATCGGCGAGCGGGTCGGCAACACGGAGATGGAGCTTCTGCTGGTGAACCTGAAGCTCCTGGGCGGCTACGACATCGATCTCACGCCGCTGGCCGAGTACTGCGGGCTGGTCTGTGAGGCGTGCGGGGTCTCGATTCCGCACAGCTATCCGGTGATGGGCGCGGACGCGTTCCGGACGGGGACGGGCGTCCACGCGGCGGCGATCATCAAGGCGCAGGCGAAAGGGCATTCCTGGCTGGCGGACCGGGTCTACTCCGGCGTGCCCGCCTCGTGGATCGGACGGGAGCAGCGCATCGAGATCGGCCCGGTCGCAGGGATGTCCAACGTGAAGTACTGGCTCCGCGAGCATGGCTACGATGCTTCCGACGAGATGCTGTGCCGGCGGATCTTCGATGCGGCCAAGGCCACGGACCACGTGCTGACGGAGGCGGAGATCGAGGCGGTGATCCGGGAGGCGGGAGCGGTCCGCACGAGCGCTGCTGCGGACGGCGGCGATGGAGGCGGGGGCGGGTGACGGAATTGGCGGCGCGCGACGATCGCAGCCAGGCGTCGGCGCGCGTGCTCGTGGTCGAGGACGAGCCGGATATCGCGGCGCTGGTGGCGTACCAGCTCGCCCGCGAGGGGATGCGGGTGGAGACGGCAGCGGACGGTCGAGCCGCCCTGGCGGCGGCGAACCGGGAGGTGCCGGACCTCATCGTGCTGGACCTCATGCTCCCCGGCATCTCGGGCTATGACATCCTCAGCGCGCTGCGCGGGCAGCGCGCAACGCGGGACGTCCCTGTCATTGTGCTCACCGCGCGGCGCGAAGAGGAGGACCGGATCCGCGGGCTCGAGCTCGGGGCCGACGACTACATGACGAAGCCGTTCAGCCCGCGGGAGCTGGTCCTCCGCGTGCACGCGGTGCTGCGGCGAGCCCGCCAGCCGGCTGTGGCGGCCGGAGGCCGGCTGTTCCAGGCCGGCGGGCTGACGGTGGACCTGGGCGCTCGGGTGGCTGCCCTGGATGGACGCGAGCTTGGGCTGACGCCGACGGAGTACCGGCTCCTCGTAGCGCTCCTGGAGCGCCGTGGCCGCGCCCTGAGCCGCGAACAGCTTCTGGCGCAGGCCTGGGACATGGACTCCGAGGTAGCGGGCCGCCTCCATACCCGCGCCGTGGACATGCACGTGCGGCGCCTGCGCGCCAAGCTGGGCGCCCACGGATCGTGGATCGAGACGGTGCGTGGCTTCGGCTACCGCTTCCGGAGCCCCGAGCCGGAGGTGTAGCGGCGTGCGGCTCCGTGCTCATCACGCTCTGTTCGCCGGGTTCGCCGGCATCATCGGCCTGCTCCTGGTGCTGGTCGGGATCCTGGCAGAGACGGGGCTGCGGCGGGAGCTGATCGCCTTTTACGGCGACGAGCTCGAGCGGGAGCTCGGGCTCGGCGAGGAGGTGCTTTTCCGCTCGGGCGCCGAAGATCTCGACGCGGTGGCGCATGGGCTCACCCGCCGCATCGGCTTCCGCGTCACGATCATCGCCGAGGACGGCACTGTCCTCGGCGACTCCGACATCCCGGCCGAGCGCCTCGCCGCAGTGGAGAACCACGGCGACCGGCCCGAGGTGCAGGCGGCGCTGCGCGGCGAGACCGCCTTCGCCGAGCGCCTCAGCCGCACCGTCGAGTTCCGGTCGCTGTACGGGGCACGGGCCGTCTCGCTGCCAGAGCAGCGGGTCGTGCTGCGCATCGCCGCGCCGCTGGAGGAAGTCGACCGCACCATGGGGCGCGCGCGCCGCGCGGTGCTCGCCGCTGGCGGCGTTGCCCTCGTGGTGGCGCTTCTGCTGGCCTACGTGCTGAGCCGGCTGATGCTGCGGCCGGTGGCGCGGCTGGCGGAGCGGGCGCGTGCGCTGGCCGCGGGAGACTTCTCCCGGCGGGCGCCCCTGGACGTGGAGGTCGCCGAGCTCGACACGCTGGCCACGGCGTTCAATCGGCTGGCGGAGCACCTGGAGGCGAGGCTCGCCGAGCTGTCGAGAGAGCGCGACGAGATGAGGGCGCTCATCGACTGCATGGCGGAGGGCGTGCTCGCGCTCTCCGCGGACAGCCGGGTCGTGGGCGCGAACCGCGAGGCTTCGCGCCTCCTGCGCCTGCCGGCGGACCCGCGCGGCGCGCCTGCGGGCGCGCTGGTGCGGCAGCCCGAGCTGCGCGCGCTGCTCGGCCAGGCGCTCGTTGCGGGGTTCGAGGCACGGGAGGCCACGTTCGAAGGGCGCACGCTGCTGGTCACCGCCCGGGCGCTGGATGCGGGGGGCGCCGTGGTCACACTCCTGGATGCGACGGAGCTTCGGCGACTCGAGCGGGTGCGCCGCGATTTCGTGGCGAATGCGTCGCACGAGCTCAAGACGCCGCTTACGGCGCTGCGGGGATACGCGGAGACGCTCCTGGAGGAGGAACCACCACCGGAGTTGCGACGCGAGTTCCTGGCGTCGATCCACGGGAACACGGTTCGCCTCCAGCGGCTGGTGGACGACCTCCTGGAGCTGTCGCGCCTGGACGCGGGCGCGTGGCAGCCGGAGCTGGAGGCACTGGAGGTGGCCGAGGCGGCGGGCGAGGTGTGGCGCGAGTTCGAGCGCCGGGCTGAGGAGAAGGAGATCGGCTTCCAGGTGACCGGCGATGCTGCCGTGATCGCGGATGCGGCCGCGCTGCATCAGATCCTCCGCAACCTCTTCGACAACGCGCTCCGTCATACCCTCGCGGGCGGCGAGATCCGGGTCCGCGTGGCGCCGCCGGACGATGCGGATGGTATGGTGCGCGTCGAGGTCTCGGATACGGGCAGCGGAATCCCGTCGGCCGCGCTGCCCCGCATCTTCGAGAGGTTCTACCGCGTGGATCCCTCGCGCTCGCGCGCGGAGGGCGGCACCGGGCTCGGGCTCTCTATCGTCAAGCACCTGGTGGAGGGGATGGGAGGTACGGTGGGCGCGCAGAGCGAGCTCGGACGGGGGACTATGGTATGGTTTACGCTGCGGGAAGCGCGTGAGCGGGTGAGCGGGTGAGCGGGCGAGCGGACGAGGGGGCGAGCGGGCGACTGGGCGAGCGGGCGGTCGTTCGCGATGCGGGATTTGCGATTTGCATTTCCTGTTCGCGGGTGGCGATCTCGGTTCGGGGTGTGAGCGTGAGCGAGCGAGCAGGAGTGGGGGGCGCTCATAGCGCACGTGTGAAATAGGAGACGGTACGATGTGCATCAGAAGTAGAGAAACGAGAGCGGAGCTACGAGGCGGAGGACGCCGGGGAGGCGTCGCGCTTGCCTGGCTGGTCACCGCGGCGCTGGTCGGCTGTCGCGGCGAGGGGGGCGGGGCCGGACTGCTCGCGGGAGCCGTCGAGATCGACGGTTCAAGCACGGTGTTTCCCGTGACGGAGGCGGTGGCGGAGGAGTTCCAGGCGGGGAACCCGGACGTGCGAGTGACGGTAGGGCTCTCCGGCACGGGCGGCGGCTTCAAGCGCTTTTGCGGTGGCGAGACGGACGTCTCGAATGCGTCGCGCCCCATCACGGACGCGGAGCGCGGGCAGTGTGGCCAGGCGGGAATCGAGTTCGTGGAGCTGCCGGTGGCGTGGGATGGTCTCTCCGTGGTCGTGAACCCGAGCAACGCGTTCGTGCAGTGCCTTGCCGTGGAGGAGCTCAAGCGGATCTGGGAGCCGGAGAGCCGGGTCCGCACCTGGCGTGACGTGCGGAGCGAATGGTCGGCCGAGGAGATCAAGCTGTACGGTCCGGGCACGGATTCCGGCACGTTCGACTACTTCACGGAGGTCGTCGTAGGTGAGGCGCGGAGGAGCCGCCCGGACTACCAGGCCAGCGAGGACGACAACGTGCTGGTCCAGGGCGTGGCCGGCGACCGCTACGCCCTCGGCTACTTCGGCTATGCGTACTACGCGGAGAACACGGACATCTTGAAGCTCGCGGCCGTGGACGGCGGTCAGGGTTGCGTGCTGCCGTCCACGGAGACGATCTCCAGCGGCACGTACGCCCATCTCTCGCGCCCGCTGTTCATCTACGTGAAGCGCGGCGCGCTCGAGCGGCCCGAGGTGCGGGCGTTCGTCCAGTTCTACATGGAGCAGGCGCCGTCGCTGGTCCCGGCGACCGGGTATCTGCCGCTGGGTTCCGAGCAGTACCGGGAGAACCTGGCCAGAGTCGCCGCGGCGGCGCCGGCGAGCCGGTGAGCGGATGCCGCATTCTCCCTCCAGCGGGCGAGCGGGCGAAACGTGGGGGTGGCGAGCGGGTTGGCAGGCTCGTTGGCGAGCGGAAGTGCGGGTGCGCGCGTGGGGCCACGATCCGTCCCCGGTTTGAACGCGTAGGCCGGTGAGCGCCGTACCCGTGGTACCCGTGGCAGAGGCCGGACGCCCAGGTGCAGTTCCGGGTGCGACGGCGGTGCACCCCCTCGGACACCGGCGCACGCGCGACCTGGCGGAGCGCGCCATCGGCGTCTTCCTCTTCGCCTGCGCGGCGGTCTCCGTGGCGGTGACGGTGGGCATCGTGCTCGTGCTCGTGGGCGAGACGATCGGCTTCTTCGGGCAGGTCTCTATAGTGGAGTTCCTCACGGAGACGCGCTGGACGCCGCTCTTCGAGGAGAAGCACTTCGGGATCCTCCCCTTGCTCACTGGCTCGGTGCTCGTTGCGGCGGGCGCCGCCGTGGTGGCGCTGCCCACGGGCCTTCTCAGCGCCATCTTCCTGAGCGAGTACGCGCCGGACCGGGTGCGCACGCTGCTCAAGCCGGTGCTGGAGATCCTGGCGGGGATCCCCACCGTCGTCTTCGGTTACTTCGCGCTCACCTTCATCACGCCGCTCCTGCGCACCGTGGTGCCCGCCGCCGAGATCTTCAACGCAGCGTCCGCGAGCATCGTCGTGGGGATCATGATCATCCCCACGATCGCGTCGCTCTCCGAGGACGCGCTGCGGGCGGTGCCGCTGGAGCTGCGGCACGGCGCGCATGCCCTGGGGGCGACGAAGCTCGAGGTCTCGCTCCGCGTCGTGCTGCCGGCGGCCCTGTCGGGGGTGGTCGCCTCGTTCCTCCTGGGGATGTCCCGGGCCATTGGCGAGACCATGGCCGTCACCATCGCGGCGGGGAATATGCCGCGGCTCACCCTCAATCTGTTCGAGTCCATCCAGACGATGACCGCCTACATCGTCCAGGTGAGCCTCGGGGACACGCCGCACGGAACCATCGAGTACAGCACTCTGTTCGCCGTGGCAATGACTCTCTTTCTCCTCACGCTGGCCATGAACGTCGCGAGCCAATGGGTGCTCGGCCGGTTTCAGGAGCGGTACCAGTGAGCGGGCCCTCGAGGCTGAGCGGCAGGCGGACGGAGCCGCGGCGTGTCGCGGGCGCCGTGTTCGCCGGGATCTGCGTCCTCGCGACGCTCGTGGGGGTCGCGGCGCTGGCCGTGCTGCTCGCGGACGTGGTGGCCGACGGCTACCGGCACGTGGACCGAGGGTTCTTCACCCGCTACGCGTCGCGCTTTCCCGAGCGCGCGGGGATCAAGGCTGCGCTGTGGGGATCTGTCTGGATCCTCGCGCTGACCGCGATGATCGCCTTCCCGCTGGCGATCGGTGCGGCAGTCTACCTGGAAGAGTACGCGCCACGGAACTGGATCACGCGGGCGATTCAGACGAACATCGGGAACCTGGCCGGAGTGCCGTCCATCGTCTACGGGATCCTGGGTCTCGCCTTCTTTGTGCGGGCCCTGGCGCTGGGCCGCAGCGTGATCTCGGGGGCACTCACCCTCGCCCTGCTCATCCTGCCGACCCTCATCATCTCGGCGCAGGAGGCGATTCGCGCGGTGCCGGACTCGATTCGCCACGCGGCATACGCCCTGGGGGCTACGCGCTGGCAGGTGGTGCGCGGCCAGGTCCTGCCCCTGGCGCTCCCCGGGATCCTCACGGGCACGATCCTCGCGCTCTCCCGGGCCGTGGGCGAGACGGCGCCGCTCATCATGATCGGCGCGCTCACCTTCATCGCCTTCACGCCGAAGGGCCCGATGGACCCGTTCACCGCGCTGCCGATCCAGATCTTCAACTGGGTCTCGCGGCCACAAGCCGAGTTCCAGGCCCTGGCCGCCGCAGCGATCCTCGTGCTCCTCGCAATGCTCCTCACCATGAACGCGGCCGCAATCGTGTTGCGGAACCGCGCGCAGCGGCGATTTTGATCGGCTATGGTGACCACGCCGCGGGTGCCGCAGGTACAGCAGGTCAAGGTTCGCCGGGACGCGCCGGCGCTCTCCCCGGTCCGCGAGCGGCCGCCGGCGCTGGAGGCCCGGAACCTGTGGGTCCACTACGGAGTCACGACCGCGGTGCAGGATGTCTCGCTGACGGTGCCGGCGAACCACGTGGTCGCGCTCATCGGCCCGTCGGGCTGCGGGAAGAGCACGCTGCTGCGGGCGTTCAACCGCATGAATGACCTGGTCGCGGGGGCGCGCGTCGAGGGCGAGGTGCTGTTCCATGGCCAGAACCTGTACGCCCCGGGTGTGGACCCGGTGGAGGTCCGCCGCCGCATCGGCATGGTGTTTCAGAAGCCGAACCCGTTCCCCAAGTCCATCTATGACAACGTGGCCTTCGGGCCGCGCATCAACGGGTACGAAGGCGATCTGGATGCCATCGTCGAGGAGGCGCTGCGGCAGGCTGCGCTGTGGGAGGAGGTGCGTGACCGGCTCCAGACGTCGGCCTACGAGCTGTCCGGCGGCCAGCAGCAGCGCCTCTGTATCGCTCGCGCGCTGGCCGTGCGGCCCGAGGTCCTGCTCATGGACGAGCCGGCGTCAGCGCTCGATCCCATCGCGACGCAACGGATCGAGGAGCTCATGTACGAGCTCAAGCGGGACTACACGATCGTGATCGTGACCCACAACATGCAGCAGGCGGCCCGCGTCTCCGACTACACGGCGTTCCTCTATCTGGGCCGCCTCATCGAGGTTGGGGTCACCGACCAGATCTTCACGAACCCGCAGGAGGAGCGCACGGAGGCGTATATCACCGGGCGGTTCGGATGAACCCGGAGCGAGGCCACCGGCACTTCCACGACGAGTTGGCCGCGCTACAGGCGCGGCTCGTGCAGATGGGCGGGGCCGCCGAGGAACTGGTACGCCTGGCCGTTGACGCGCTCCTCGCCCGGGACGTGGAGAAAGCGGAGGCGGTGGTGCGCCGGGATCAGGAGATCGACGACCTCGAGGTCGAGATCGACGAGCGGGCGCTTCGACTGCTCGCGCTGCAGCAGCCCATGGCCAGCGATCTCCGGCTCATCATGACGGCGCTGAAGGCGTCGAACGATGTGGAGCGGGTGGGCGATCACGCGGTGAACGTGGCGCACGCGGTGCGCCGGTTGGGGGCGGGCGCGCCGCTGCCCGAGAGACGGGACATCGAGGAGATGGCGGGGATCTCCCTGGGAATGCTGGCGGATGCGCTGGCGGCATTCGTCTCCCGGGACGCGAAGCTGGCGCGGGATGTGTGCGTGCGGGATGACCGGCTGGACGCGCTGCGCAACTCAGTGGCGCGGACGCTGATCACCCAGATGCTGGAGGACCCGCGCGCCATCACGTCGGCGCTCGACCTTTTCCTGGTAGCCCAGAACCTTGAACGCATCGGCGACCTCGCCACGAACATCTCCGAGGACGTGGTGTTTCTGGTGGAGGGGCGTTCCATCAAGCACCACGTAGAGGAGCGGAGCCGGGGGGCGGCCGACATATCAGCGGTCGGTGATGCGGACGAGTGAGGCCCTCCGCCGGTCGGTCCCTGGCCGCTGCGCCGGTCAGGCCGGACCTTTGCCGCGGACGCGGCGCCGCCAGCGGCCGGCGACGTGAGGTGATCCGCTGCGGCTCACGCTCCTGTCGTTGCGTTTCCCCTGTTTTGGGCGATAAGATTTAAATATCGAGCCGCACGCCGGTCGCCCGGCGGACCAGGTTGTACGCCCGGTTTCCCCAGGCGCGACCGGGGTGGCGTGGTGGGGTCCGTCGCCCACGTCGGGGGCAGAGACGCTGATCGTGACGGAACACGAGGAAGGTGGGGCCGGCGAATCGCGCACGAAGCGCGGCGACCAGCTCGTGGTGGAGCCGCGAAAGCTCGAGCGCGCCGTGGAACGGCTTCTGGACGAAGTTTCCGCCGACCCCCAACCGCGGCCTCTCCTTCTGGGCGAGGATCTCCGGGGAAAAAGCGCGATCGTTACGGGCGGCTCCAGCGGAATCGGGCGGGCCATCGCTCTTGCGCTGGCGCGCAACGGCGTTCACATCGCGTTCAACTACCTGGACGACGGGACGGACGCGGCACGGTCGGACGCGGAGCAGACCTTTCGAGAGCTCCGGGAGCTCGAGGTCAAGATCCTGTGTCGGCCCTGCGACGTGCGCGATTCCGCGGCGGTCCGCGCGTTTGTGGACGAGGCCGTTCAGGTGCTGGGCGGCCTGCACATCCTGGTGAACAATGCCGGCATCGCGGCGGACTCGGCGCTCTGGCGCATGACGGACGAAGAGTGGCGGTCCGTCATCGATACGAACCTCACGGGCGCCTTCCACTGCATCCGCGCTGTGGCGCCCACATTCCGCAGCCAGGAGCACGGGAAGATCGTCAACGTGAGCTCCGTGCACGGGGTCCGCAGTGAGTTCGGGATCTCGAACTACACGTCCTCGAAGGCCGGACTCGTCGGGCTCACTCGCGCGGCGGCCATCGAGCTGGGGTCCTCGAACGTGAACGTGAATGCGGTGGCGCCGGGCTACATCCGGACCACGCGACTCACCGAGCTGGTCTCGGCGGAGATCCTCGACCGCGCGCGCGAGAAGAGTGCGCTCAAGCGGCTCGGCGACCCGCAGGACGTGGCCAGCGTCGTGCTGTTTCTCTGCTCCGAGGCCGCCCGTCACCTCACCGGTGCGCTCATACCGGTCGACGGAGGGTACCTCACGTAGCGGGGGAGGGGGTTGCCGGGCGAGCGGGTGAGCGGGCGAGCGCTTCGTCGTCTGAGCGGGCCGAGCGCTGACGCGCCAACTCGGTGGCTTGCCGAGTCGCCGATCCGGTGGCTCCGATTCCCGGTTCGCGGATCCCTGATCGCCAAGCCGCTAATCCGCCAACCCGCCAACCCGGTAACCCGCTAGGGTTGGGGTGCGGGGGGTTGCAGAATCCACAGTCCGCTGTTCCCGTCGGACGCGTAGATGAGCCCGCGGTGGAGCTGGGGCGCCCAGGTGCAGGTGCCCGCCCCGCTGAAGCAGCGGCCGTCGCCGGCGTAGCGGAGCGCGGCGATCTCGCGCCCCTGTCGGTCGAGCTCGCCCAGGAGCTCGCCGCTCACGTCGAGGGCGCGCACGCCGTTCTCGTACCACGCCAGGTAGAGGATCCGGCGCTCCTCGTCCATCCAGAAGTTGTGGGGCGTGGTGCCCGAAACGCGGAACGTGGCCACCTCCTTCGGTCGGCGCAGGTCGTGCACATCCGCGACGTGCATGTAGCCCGGCGCCTGGAAGTCCTCCTCGCCCACGAAGACATAGCCGCCCTGCGGCCAGTACCACGCGTTATGGACGTCGCCGCCGTTCGTGACGATGCGGCTGACCTCGCGGGGCGCCGTGGGCGATCCGCCGGCCATGCCGTTGCCCACGTCCATGATGATGAGCCCGGCGTCCCAGTGGGATAGGAAGGCGAGTCCGTCGCGGAGGTAGACGTCGTGGAGGAAGCTCGATCCTGCGTAGAACGACGCGGCGAGCCGGGGCGCTGCCGGGTTCGAGATATCGACGATGCGCAGGCCGTTGCCGCTGCCATCCACGACCACGTACACGTAGGTCCCCTCGATCCAGGTGTTGTGCACCCCCGGCGCGAGCCCCTCGGTGAACCGGCTGAGCGCGCGGGGGTGGGCGGGGTCCTGGAGGTCCAGGATCGTGATCCCGTTTCGCGCGTCCGCCGAGCCCTCGTGGGTGGCCACGGCGATCGCTCCGTCGGCGCGCACCTTGATGTCGTTCACCGTGCGTGCGTCGAGCGCCACGGAGTCCGTGACGGCGGGCGCGGCTGGGTTCGAGACGTCGAAGGCGAAGAGCCGGTCGCCCGCGTAGGTCACGCCGTTCACGGTGCGAATCCCCCACGTGCCCACGTAGGCATGGTTGCCGTGGACCCAGAGGTCGGAGGTGAAACGGAGCCCATGGCCGGCGTTGGCGACGATCTGAAACGAGCCGGAGAGCCCGCGCGGCGCCACCTGGACGGCAAGGGTGTCCCCGGCGTCGCGCCACCGGGCCACCAACCGCACCGTGCCCGGCGAGTACGCGACGAATCGCCCATCCGGTTCGATCTGACCTTCCGCTGGCGGGATCACCGCCCATTGCACGGAGCCGGGCGGCTGGAGGCTGCCCGCCGAGTCGCGCGCCTCGGCCGTGTAGGTGACCACGTCGCCCTGGCGCACGGAGGTCGGGCCCCCGGTGATCCGCACGCCGGACGGCGGCGGCGCGTCCGGCGGCGGCGGGACGCGGAACCGGATCGCGAGAGAGTCCTGGACGACGCCGCCCAGGTGCGCCGCCAGAGATGCCCGGTAGGCACCGGCCGCGAGGCTCGGTGCCGTCGCGACCGCGACGTCGAGCACGGCTACCTGCCCGGGGGCCAGGACATCGATCTGCGAGGGCGCGACCCGGACCTGTGTGCCGGCGGCGGGCCGGCCCGCCGAGTCGGCGACCGGACCGGCCACGACCTGCACGGGGCCGCCCGGGCGTCGCCCGTCGTTCCGCAGGATCACGGTGCCCGATCGGCCCTCGCCCAGCTCGAGCTCAGCGGTCGAGAACGAAAAGGACACGCCGGCGCCCGGGAGCTCGGTGGTCCCCGGGTCGCACGACGACGCCGACACGGCACTCGCCGCGGCGAGAACGGCCATGACCAGAAGCCGCCGACCAGAGGACCGGCGGCGCCAGGCGATTCGCACGTAGATGCCGCCGGGTACTCGCCCCCCGTGTCGCATGCGTCTCCGCTGAGCTGACGTGGGCGTATGGCTACGCCAGGTCCAAGCCTTCGCGTCCCACCAAAGTTACCCCACAATGCGGGGGAGAGAGCCGGTTGTTTGCGGCGCGTGGCGCGGGTAGCTTTCTAGCAGATCGCCGTAGTTCTTCGGCGACCTGGTAATCCGCACCGCCGATGGGACGCCGCCTCCGCCCTGCGTGATAGGGAAGGAGAGCCGGACGGCGGAACGTGCCTGTGTCCGCGGCGTATCCCCAGGTGTCGGCGGACGTCGCTGTCGTGGCGTCGCTGTCGTGGCGTCCTGAGGGTAGGAGTCGTCGTGAGCGGCAGGAACGCGCTTCCTGTGTCCGCGCCGGCAGGAGCGAGTGGGGTGGAGCCGGGCGCGCCGCTGTGGGCCGGGGGCTTCGGCTGTGGGGGCGGGTCGATTCTTCGAGGCGTCGCGAACTGGATCGGGGGCGCACTCCTGCTCGCCGTCGCTGCGTGTGGCGGCAGGGCTGCCGCCGGTGGGGCGCCACCTCCGCCGCTCGACCTTGGCGGCGTGCGCGTGATGGTGTTGCCCGCCCAGGCCGTGGAGAGCGTGGCTGGCGATGTCGACGCGGAGATCGCGTTCGCGCTGCGGGAGCGCGGCTCGCTCACGGCGTGGGTCTTCGCGGGGGAGTTGCGCGTTGCGCTCGCCCGGAACCCCGGTCTTGCCGTCCAGCTCGAGCAGATGCCCGTGGGCGTCTTCCGGCGGGCGCGGGTGCAGCGGATCGGCGACCCGCTCTATGGCGAGCTGCGCAGGCTGGCGGCCCTGAGCGATGCCACCGTCGCGCTCATCCCGATCGACGTGCGCGCGAGCGCCGGGGGTGACGGCGCGAGCGCAGTCCAGATCGCGGCCGCTCTGATCGAGGCGCGTCTCGGCACGGTTCTCTGGTACGGGATCGTCTCATCCCGGACCGGGCTGGCGAGCGGGGCGCCGCCCCTCGCGGCGGCCGCGGATGCGCTGGCTCGCGCGCTCCTGCGGTGAAGGGGGCAGGGCTCATTCATGTACCGGAGAGATAGTGAAGACGTTCGTGACATCGACGATACGGCGTGGAGCGGCCGGGGTGTGCCTCCTGCTGGCGGCGCTTGCGGCGGTGGCTCCGTTGGCGTGCGGCTCGGACGAAGCGTCGCTCCCGACGGTCCGGCAGGTGGAGGCGCGCTATCCGTACCAGGGCAAGCTGGAGGCGAAGATCCCCGTCAGCACGGTCGAGCTGCGGGTTTACCAGCCGGCCGACCACTTGCGCCGCGGCGGCGATCTTTGGGCGAAGGTCGGCCCGTACGTGCTGCTGTTCAGTGAGGAGACGCGGGCGCTGTTCGAGGATTTCCTCGGGGTCTCGGCCGTGCGCGCCGTCACCCTGACGCCATCGGGGAACGAGGTGGCGCGGGCGACGCTCCCGAGGGACGCGCTCAACGACCTCACGTGGCGTCGCGCTCTCGCGATCGCGAGCCGTGCGCGGGTGGAAGGTACGGACCGGCCCTCGCGCCTGGAGGCGCTGGTACGCTGGGGCGAGGACCACACGCAGTTCGAGTACAGCCGCAGGTACGTCCGCCGCTGAGGCCGGCGGCCAGGTGGTTGGAGGAGAAAGAGGAAGTGGTCGAGAACCTGGCGGTCGCGCAAAAGGTGCCGGTCGGGTGATGCGGGGACGCTGGCACGCGCCGGAGCACCTGGTCTGCACGCGCTGCGGCCGGCAGCGCGAGGCGCACCAGCTCGACCGCATCCTCTGGTGCGACGACTGCCGGCGCGCAGCCCGGCGCCACGCCGCGCTCTGGGGCCGGCTCAGCGCGGTCGCCGCGGCCGTGGCCCTCATCCTCTGGATCACGTTTGCTGTCCGACCGTCGAACCGCTTCCTGGGCGCATGGGCCGGCATCGTGGTCGCCGCATACTGGCTGGGGAGCAGAGCGGCGCGCGAGGTCATTTTCGGGATCACCCGCATCACCAGCCGCCCCCGCGGGAACGCGGGGCTCGAGGTTCTCCCGGGGACTCAGGAAGCGGGGCCCGCGGACACGGAAGAAGAGTGGCGCGACGGACCAGGCACGGCGGCCGGATCGGGGTGACCGGCGAAGCTTCGGGTCTGGATGGGCTGCCGGCACGCGTTGAGGACGAGGGTGACATCGCCGAAGGGGCAGCGGACTCAGCCGGGGACGCAGCGCCCTCGCCTACCTGGTCTTTGCCCCGCCGCAGATGCTCCCGCTAAGTTGTCCTGCCTGAATCGCTAGAACCCTTATTGCACAGGCGTTTCCATATGGCCGCGAGATTCGAGGGCGTGGACTACTATGACGTGGACTCGCTGCTCAGCGAAGAGGAGCGGATGATCCGCGACACGGTGCGGGAATGGGTGGACGATGAGGTCGTGCCGATCATCGGCGAGGCCTACATCGAGCGCCGTTTCCCCACTGAGCTCAAGCCGAAGATGGCGGAGATCGGCGTGTTCGGCGCGAACCTGCCCGAGGAGTACGGGTGCGCCGGGCTCAACAACGTGGCGTACGGGCTCATCATGCAGGAGCTCGAGCGGGGCGACTCGGGGATCCGCTCGTTCGCGAGCGTGCAGGGCGCACTCGTCATGTATCCCATCTACGAGTTCGGCAGCGAGGAGCAGCGGCGCGAGTACCTGCCGCGGCTCGCCCGGGGCGAGCTGGTCGGCTGCTTCGGGCTCACCGAGCCGGACTTCGGGTCGAACCCTGCAGGAATGCGGACCACCGCCCGGAAGAGCGGGAGCGGCTGGGTGCTGAACGGGACGAAGATGTGGATCACGAACGGGTCGCTCGCGGACGTCGCCATCATCTGGGCGAAGACTGGCGACCTGGGCGACCCGAACTCCATCCGCGGATTCATCGTTCCCACAACGACGCCGGGGCTCACCGCCCACGACCAGAAGGGCAAGCTCTCGCTCCTCGCCTCCGACACCAGCGAGATCGCGCTCGAGGACGTGTGCGTGCCCGAGGAGGCCCTCCTCCCCGAGGGCCGCGCGCTGAGGAGCCCTCTCATGTGCCTGACCCAGGCCCGCTACGGCATCGCCTGGGGCGCCGTCGGCGCCGCCATGGCCTGCTTCGACGAGGCCGCACGCTACGCGAACGAACGCATCATGTTCGACGGACCCATTGGCGGGAAGCAGATCCAGCAGGTGCGCCTGGCAGACATGCTCACCTGGATCACCCAGGGCCAGCTCCTCGCGCTCCAGCTCGGGCGCCTCAAGGACCGGGGCGCCGCGCGGCCACAACAGGTCTCGCTGGCCAAGCGCGCGAACGTGGACATGGCCTGCAACGTGGCCCGCGAGGCGAGGCGCCTCCTGGGTGCGAACGGCATCCTCATCGAGTACCAGGCCATGCGCCACATGTGCAACCTCGAGTCCGTCTACACCTACGAGGGAACGCACGACATCCACTCGCTCATTCTGGGACAGGACGTCACGGGGATCCCAGCGTTCTGAATCCCACGGACGTGCTCCAGCTCGCGGCCGCGCTGGTCTTCTTCGAGGGCACCTCGACGGGCGAGTTCGTCACCCTTGACGAGCGTCTCTCCGAGGCTGCCCGGCTCGAGGGCCTGACCCCGCTGCCGTAGCCTCTCGGTCGCGCGTCCCGCCTCGCGACTCCGCGGTGTCACTGCGCGCCGCGCTGAACCGCTCGCTCCAGGAGCACGTGTACCTCGCGGGGGTTGACCCCGGGGGAGGCCAGGATAGCTTTAGACGCGCCCGGAGGGGTGCGTGACGCGCAGCCCCTCCCGGGCGTTCTTCGCGCCGCTAGCTCAACTGGTAGAGCAACGGACTCTTAATCCGTAGGTTCGGGGTTCGATTCCCTGGCGGCGCACTGATGGAACTCGTTCCAGGGCCTTGAGCTGCGCCTTTGCTCATCCCCGCACCATGCCTCCTGTGCCCGGATTGTGCCGTAACTGTGCCGTAATGGGTACGGAACGCCTGCGAAGCGCTCATCCCTCCGCCCACTTCGCCAGTGGCAGAACTGCCCGCTCGGCGGTTGGGGCCGTCCCATGAAGCCGCGCGAGCTTCTCGACGCCCGCGCGCAGCGTCTCCTCGGTCACGATGGCGTGGCGGTCGAACACGGCACGGGTGCGGTGGCCGCAACGTCTCATGGCGACGACTCGTGCGCGCGCGTTTTTTGGAGTGCGTCGCTGCCGAGGTTCTTCCCAGGAGCGCGTCCCGATCTGGTCGGGTGGCACGCCGCGGAGGGACGCCCCCGTGAGGGTTTCCTCGTTCGCGTCCACCGCCTTCAGCTCGACAGCACGCTTGATCTCGCCAGCGCGAGATGGGAGGCAGCAAGGCCTTGCTGCCTTGGCATCGGTTCGCCAGGACGAAGTCTCGGCTGAGCGCGCGGGCGCCATGAGCGTCGCCGCCGGGCCGCGGGCCGAGATCGAGGACGAGCACATCGTCTGGCTCGCGAACCATGCTGGGGTCGGACCGATCATGGAGGCGGTCGGGCGGGCGGCGCGGCGGCCGGCACCGTGGCCCCGCCCGGGAGCCCTCCGGGGCGAGCTGCGGCCCCCACCCATCGTGCTATAGCGCGCGAGAAGCGATTGGGCCGAGCCGGCCAGGTTACTAAGTAGGAGCTGTACCCAACCCCGCTCTTCCCCGCCCCAGGGGGATCGGGACAGCAGCGCGGACCCATCGAGCGAAAGGAGCGGAGCATGCTGGCGCTACTTCTGATACTCCTCTTGCGGGCGACCATCCCTGCTTTCCCCCTTGTCGCTCAGCAGCCCACGTGGGTCGACTCCCTCGTTCCCATGGACCGGTTCGAGCAGTCGGAGCTCCTGGACCGGTACGGGGCCACGGTCACGAGCCTGTCCGTTGAGGGCGACGGTCGTCTGAGCCTGGTGGTCACGAGGACTTCCGGGTTCGTGACCTGGGATGGCGGTCGGTCGTGGCGCAGTGTCGAGTTCCAGGGCGACCCGGCCCGGTTCAGGCTCGGTCCCGTCGGTCTCAACGACCTCGCCTTGGGCGACGACGGGTCCGTCTGGGCGGCCACCGATGAAGGACTCACGGTCTCGCGGGATTCCGCCGCGAGCTGGTCGCCCGTGGATCACTCGGCGGTCACGTCCCGCTCGCTGGCCGTGCAGGCCGTCGAGCGGCTGCCGAGCGGCGCGTTCGTGGCCCGAGCCGGGCGGTGGCTGCTGCGCATCGACGGCAACGGATCGCGCGTGCAGGCAATCGATCTGAGCTGGGCCTGGGATATGGGCCTACGGCGGATCGTGCGATGGGACGCACTGGCCCTCGGCCCGGCCGGAACCGTCCATGCCGTGACCCACGCGGGCCAGCTCGTGGTGTTCGACGCCGAGGCGCGGTCCGGCCGAGTGGTGCTCGAGCCTCCCGACGTGGGGCGGGCGGCCGGCGAGCTTGACTTTCGTCTCGCCGTCGGGCCCGGCGGCAACGTGCACCTCGGCACGCGCGTCGGTCTGTATCGCCTCGACGCCGGACGCGGGAAGTGGAGGCGCGTGCGGATTCCGGGGGCCGACGACGCGTGGATCGGCGCGGTCCATACCGATCCGGCAGGCGCCCTGTACATCGCCGCCCGGGACCTCGAAACGGGCTGCAGCACGGTACACGTGCGCCCTGCTTCGGGGATCTTCCGGCGGTGGCGCCGGATCGCCGATCGCTGCGAGGTCGTGAACGTCCGGGCCCTGGTCGCCGGGCCCGATGGACTGTGGATCGGCAGCCGCGGGCTCCTGCACGCCCGTCGCGCGCCCGCCGGCAGCTTCGACGCCCCTGCTGCGATCCCGGAGGAGCGGGCGCCCGACCTGCCGCTGGGTCAACGCGAGCGCGTGGACCTGCACACCAGCGACGACGAGGCGTCCAGGTACTTCGTCCAACTGGTCGGCGACGGCAGCGGCGCGGTCGGGCACGCGTTCGTGGTATGGGGTCGAGAGGATGCCTCTGAGAACATGAGCGTGTTCGACGGAGCCTACGGGCTGTGGCCGCGGACGAGTGTCTCCTGGACCGAAGCCGTTTTCGGCACGGTGCCCGCCGAGATCTACGAGGAGTTCGGGATCGACGGGACCGGCGGCGGCACCCCCGGAGGTATCGCGCGCACGATGGATCTGATCACGGTACGTGTGGACCGGGATGTCTACGAGCGCTCCCGCCGCGTCCTCCGGGCCCGCCAACGGGACGTGGGGGGCAACTACCAGCTCCTCGTCCGCGACTGCGTGACCTTCCTTCGCGAGGTCGCCGACGTTCTCGGGCTCGAGCTTCCGTACCGCATGTTCGCCTGGCGGCCCACGGGATACGTCCAGCAGATGATCGCGCGGCTCCGTACGGAGGACCGGGGCTGGCATCCGCAGTCAGGGTTGGTGTACGTCGGCCAGACGATCCGGGGGGTGCCGCACGGAAGGGGAGAGATCAGCAGAACGAGCGGCCTCAGGTACAGCGGCCAGCTCCGGCACGGGATCCCCGACGGCGACGGCGCGGCGGAATACGAGAACGGAGACCGGTACACGGGGACGTTCCGGCGCGGGTCCCCGCACGGGTCCGGCGAGTACCGGTGGGCCAGCGGCCACCGGTACGAGGGGGAGATCGTCAGCGGGCGGGCTCACGGAACCGGCACGTTCGCGTGGGCCAACGGCTCCTCGTATCGGGGTACCGTCAGCGAGGGGCTGCCCCACGGAACCGGCACGTTCCATTGGCCGGACGGCTCGCGATTCGAGGGCACCTTCGCCGAGGGGCAGCCCCACGGACGCGGCGTCACCCGCTTCTCAGGCGGAGCTCGCTACGAGGGCGAGGTTCGCAACGGACGCGAGCAGGGTCAGGGCACGTTCCACTGGCCGGACGGCTCGCGCTTCGAGGGCACCTTCGCCGAGGGGAAACCACGGTCCGGCACGTACGTCGCCCCGAACGGGACGCGCCACGCCGCCGCGGCCGACGGATCCGGGAGGATCCGCTGGTCGGTGCCCGCCGCTGACAGGACCGGGAGCAGGGGCGAGCGTGAGACCGACGGCCGCCTCGACCGCCCCGGCGGTCCCGCCGACCGTGGACGCGCACGGGACGCCGGCGGCTGCGGGAGCTGCGAGATGCAGGACATCGACGTCGTGGGTGAATGGCGGGGCGGAAGGCCCTGAGCTGACGTCCCCCCGGGGGAGTTCGACGTCCGGGTCCGGCGGGCACGCCACGCTGAGAGCTCGCTGGACGTGGTGCGGCCGCGGGGCCTGCGGCCGGGAGCCGACGGTCTCCAAGATGATGCGATACTGGCGCGCCCCGATCTGAGCAGAGGAGATCCCCAGCATCGCCGCAAGGTGCCGCAGGTGCTTCGCGGAGCCGCCCGCCTGGTAGGTATGGAGGTTTGATGGTCCGTAGTCTCCCGGGCATTCCCGGCGGCCCTGTTGACCTGCGCGGCAAAGCTGCCGAGACTGTGGGCGGGGCCGACGACGCGACGGCCGGAGAGGATAGAGCGATTCGCGGATACTCGTTTCGTTGATGGTCTGAACGATGGCGGGAAAACTGAGTGCCGGCGCGCAGATGCGCCTGGAGGCGTTGCGCCAGCTTGGAGACAAGGTGCAGCGCGTGCACGGCTTGGTGGAGCAGTTTGCCAGCGCCAAGCATGGGCACGAAGCGCTGGCCCAGTCGATCAAGCGGGCCTTTGCACAACTGAAGCTGGCCTTCATGGGTGCGGGGCTGGACCAGATGTCGCAACTGGCGGGCGGGATGGCGATCGCCGCCGGCCGCGGCATGGCGCTACAGACCAAGACTCGCATCCTGCGGGACGGTGTCGGCTCGCTGAAGTTTCAGATCGAGCTGGAGCAGCGGGCGGTGGTTGCCGAAGATCAGGCCGCCCAGAAGGATGCGAAGAAGGGCGGATGAGATCGGTTTGCGGTTCGATGGCCGCACGAGCCGGAAAACGGGAGCACGTGTATGGACGCCTTCCTGATGATGAAGGGGGCGAGGAAGATCGTCGCCGTGTGCGCCGCGGTCAGGTCGGCCGAGAAGGTGGTGGTCGTCGCGGACAGCGCCATGCTGGAGATCGCGGACGTGCTGGCGGCTGCGGCCTGCGAGCGGGAGGCGGAGGTCGTGGTGACCGTGATGGAACCCCCGAAGATGGACGGGGCGGAGCCGCCTCGGGCCGTTGTAGAGGCGATGAAGGCGGCGGACGTCGTGATCCTCTGCGTCAGCTATTCGATCCGTACAATCACCACGGTGATGCGCGCGTTCTGCCAGTCGACTTCCGGGGGATACGCGTCGTTCGCGATGTACTCGTCGGGATCGCGGCCCACCACGAACACCCCTGAACAGAGGACTTTCGCCCCGGCCGCCATCACGACCTTGACATCCTCGAGGCGGTCGAGGCCCGCAGCGATCCCGTAGGCACCCCCGCCCACCACCGCGATCGCGATGAGGAGAACCGCCGGCCTCCCGTGGTGCTTCACGGCCATGTCTTGCGTTCCGTCCCTGGTATGGGCAAGCGCACCGGCGGGGCCGCGGTCCTCTGGCGGTTCCCGCCTCGAGGCGTGAGGCCACGGATTCCCGTGTGGGGGGGCGTCTGTATCCTTTCCTCGCGGGTCGGGCTCGCGGGCGCCGGGCGGGTCCAGAGTTCGATCTCGAGGGTCACCGCGTCGCCGAGCAGGCTCTTCATGGCCAGGCGCTGCCAGCCGGATCCCACCGCATACTCGCGCCAATTCAAGACGGCCCGGGCCGAGGCGCCGAGCCCGCGCCCGGCCGTGCCATCCGCGCGGGACGAGACGATTCGGAAGGGGAGGGCGATCTTCTTCGTCACCGCGCGGATCGACAGATCACCCACAGCGAGGTAGTCCTCACCCCACCTTCTCACGTGCTGGCTCTCGAACCGGATCTCCGGGTACTGGTCCACGGCCAGGAACTGGGAACCTCGCAGCAGATCGTCTGTGAGCTTGGATCCCGTGTCGATGCTCGCCGCCCTGATCGTCGCCTTCACGGAGGATCTCGTCACGTCGCCCTCATCGTAGAGGATCGTGGCGTCGAAGGCCGTGAACCTCGCCGTAAGCCTGCCGAGTCCGCCGGCGATGGGCACCGAGACCCCGATCCTCGAATACTCCGGGTCGACCTGAAGCCTGGACTGGGCGCTCAGGTGCTGCACGCTGGCCAGCACCAGGAAAAGCGGGAAACGCGGTACGCCCATTCTCACCTCGGGGGCGGCAGTGGATCTGGTTGTTCCGTGTCGAGGTGGGTCGCATTGCCATCCAGCCGACGCTGGGGCCTGGCTCCGATCCGGCCCACCCTTACCCCGCGTCCGGCGGACGCCGATCCCCGCAACGCCTGCCCGGAATAGTACTGATCCGGCGGCGCCAAAGCAGCGGTTCAATTCGCGGCGCGCCTCGAGCCCCTCTCACTCTCACCGATCTTGAGTAACGAAGCGACCCGGGCGGTGGCGGACGCTCGGGGGGAAAGCCCTGACGCACGCTGCCAGCCGTGCCTCGCAGGCTCCGGGGGCGGGCATCGCGCCCGTCCCGATTCACCGCAGCACGGTGGAGACGCCGACCCGGACGCTCACGTTCGGGGCCAGACCCAGGAACCGTCAGCGGGGGGGGCGCCGGCCCGTGCTCACACGCGGGCCGCGTTGTCCTTCTCTCCGGCTGGGCATAGTATAGCACTGGTTCTGCGCGAACGGCTGGCGTACACCGCAAAGCGGGCGAGCGATGACGCGGCAGCAAGCACGTGAAGGTGCGGGGTCCGCACTCCCGTCCTATCTCCGCCGGCACTTCCCCGAGTACGACTTCGGCGAACTGTTCTGGGAACGGGATCGCGCTCTCATCGTCGGACGAGTGCTTCGGGAGGGGGGTTGGCTGGCCGTAGGATGGCTGCGATCGCGTATGAGCGACGAGGAGATCGCCGCGTGGATTGAGAACCACGCCGGCCGCGGGATCAGTCCCGAGCGCCTGCGCTTCTGGGAGGCTATCCTCCCGCTTCCCCGGGGAAAGGTAGACCGCTGGATCGCCGCGTCGCGTGCGGAGAGTTGGGGCCGGAGGCTCGCCCGGTGACCTTCCACCCCGAGGTCTTGAGCGAAGTTCAGCAGGCCGTTCTCCACCGCATCGGACCGATCGTGACGTCAGAAGACTTCTACCTGGGCGGCGGGACGGCGGTCGCCATCCACTTGGGCCACCGCCGCTCCCTGGACCTCGACTGGTTCACCGGACGGGCGCTCACTGAGCCGCTCCGGTTCGCCGAGGAGCTCCGCCGCAAAGGGATCGCGTTCCGGACCGAGGCAGTGGAGCGAGGAACGCTCCACGGTAGCGTGGAAGGCCTGCGGCTCATCTTCTTGGAATACCGCTACCCTACGCTGCACCCTCCGATCCCGTGGGCGACGTTCGGGTGCCGGATCGCCTCGCTCGATGACCTGGCGTGCATGAAGCTGGCCGCCATCGCTCAACGGGGCTCGAAGAAAGACTTCGTAGACCTCTACGCGCTGGTGCGCGCCTATCGCCCTCTCGCCGAGCTGCTCGATTGCTACAAGGCCCGATACGACGTCGAGGACATCGGGCACGTCGTATTCGCCCTCACCTATTTCGACGACGCGGATCCGGAACCTACTCTCGCCATGTTATGGGAGGTGGAGTGGTCGGAGATCAAGGCCAGCGTTCTCTCGTGGGTGAAGGCACTGGTAGCCGAGCAGCAGGAGTCATGACGGCCTCACTTCATCTCATGCTTCAGCCGCGGCCCGTGGGGCTCCGGCGCATCGGTCCCAGTCAAGGCGACGGCCATGGCGTTTGATCTCACCGTATGGAAACAGGCGATCCGAACCCGGCTGGAAGGCTGGTGGTCCCGGATCGGACCGGCGGGGGCGCCGTCACCGCAGCACGGTGGAGACGCCGAGGCGGACGCTCACGTTCGAGGCCAGATCGACGGTGCCCGCCACCCATCCCGCGGTCTTCCCCTCCACCTCGATGAAGGAGCCGAGGCGCTGCGAGAGCGGATGGTCGACTCGCAGCGCCGCCAGCCCGCCCGCGACCGCGCGGGTGCTGCGGAAGCGCTGCTGCTCCGGCTGTAGCCAGAGCGCCGCCCGGGGGGAAAGGGCGAGTGATCGGCCCCCGATGGTGACGGGATACTCCAGCAGTGCCGCGTCGATGCCCGGGAAGCGGCGCGCGCCGTTGGCATAGCCGTGCAGCACGACGAAGAGGTTCACCCGCCCCTGCCGCAGGAAGACGTTCGCGTCGAGCGTGTAGCCGAACGAGGTCAGCAGGTGGCCCAGGCTCAGGTTGAAGGCGAGCCGCCGCCCGTCGAGCGCCTTGCGGGCGGCGAAGCCGCGGAGGCCGATCAGGTTGGGGTCGACGAAGTTGAGGAGCTGGAGCCAGCCCTGCAGCTCCAGGAAGTCCCGCTCCTCCCGGGTGAGATCGGCGGCCTTGATGTAGCGATCGATCCCCACGCCCGAGGGGTGAATGCCACGGGCTTCGTACGGCTCGTCCGCCCGGTGCAGGTCGTAGACCCAGGCGGTGAAATCATGCCCGGCGAAGTCGCGGACCTCGACGGCCGCACCCTCTGCTCGGGCCGCCTCGTCCGCCAACTTGTTTGCCCGGTTCGTGTGGCCAGAGAAGACGTACGCGGCGGAGTTCGCCCTCACGAGCCAGAGCAGCGGCAGGTGTGGCGCGGTGGTGCCGCGGAAGAAGCCGTTCTTCTCCAGCTCCTGCAGCAGCCGGTACCCGCCTTCGAGCCCGGCCGCGCTGAGGCGGACCTGCTCGGCGGGATGCTGGCGTTTCAGGCGGGCCAGATCCTCATCCTTCACGTGGCTGACGGCGATCGCCTCCGCCCCAATCTTGAAGTTGTAAACATCGTTATGGCTGTCGATCCCCCGATTACCCATGACCGCCCGGTGGTACTCTTCATGGAGCCAGGAATCGCCCAAGGGGAGGTAGGTGGCCAGGTAGTCGAACAGTACCACGGAGGACGCCATCAGCCGGCCGCCCTTGCCCCAGGCCTCGCGGATCGCCCGGTGCGACGCCTCGTAGAAACCCGCGCTGAGGGAGAGCGACTGCCGCATGCTGGGGACGCGCACGCCGTGCGCGAGGTTGTAGGGCGCGTCGAGCACGGGCAGATCCAGCCGCAACGGGAGAGCGGCCGGCGCGGGGGCGTGTCCGGCGGTCGCGGCAGGCGCCAGCGTATCCCCCGGCGGCACCTGCGCCACGGCGGGGAGGGCGGCGAGCGGCGGAAGGAGAAGAAGGGCGAGCCGGCGCATGGGCTTGGCTTTCCGAGGTCCTGGAACGAGCGGAGGGCAACATAGCGCTTCCACGGCGGCTCGACCATCCTCATCCGTCCCGTGTCCATCGCCCCATCTCGCTCTCACCGCCCCTTGCAACCTTGTCCGCGCTCCATGCTGTCCAAGGGAGAAGAGGCAAACGGTGACCATGGTTCAGCGCGACGGGACGCCGAGGGTATGCCCGCGACGGTTCTGATCCAGTACGTGTGGCTGGTGAGCGCGTGGCTTCCGCCGGCGCTCTCCGGCGTCGCGCCCTGCGCGGCGTCGCCCTCGCCGTGTCGGAGCGCTGCGCGGCCGCCCGCGGCGGTGACGCGCCAGGGCGAGGTCCGGGACACGAGCGACGCGTCCGCGTCTGGGTCCGCGTCCGCGCCGCGCGTGGTCGCCGTGCGTGCGACGGAGCGCATCGTGGTGGACGGTGCCCTGGACGAGCCGGGCTGGCAGGCGGCGCAGGCGGTCACCGAGCTCACGCAACGCGACCCCAACGAGGGTGCGCCGCCGTCGGAGCGCACCGTCGTCCGCATCCTTTACGACCAGGACGCCATCTATGTGGGCGCGCGCATGCAGGACTCCGCGCCCGACTCGATCGTCGCTCGGTTGGGACGCCGTGACGCGCGCACCAATTCCGACCGCTTCACCTTCTACGTGGATCCCTATCTCGACCGTCGGTCGGGCTTCTATTTCTCGGTGGACGCGGCGGGCACCGTTGGCGATGGCGTCCTCTTCAACGACGATTGGGACGACGCTTCGTGGGACGGCGTGTGGGATGGCAGCGCGAGGCACGACGAAGAGGGGTGGACGGTCGAGATGCGCATCCCGTACTCGCAGCTGCGCTTCCACCCGAGGAGCCAGCACGTTTGGGGGACCAACGTCCGGCGCGAGATCGCTCGGAAGAACGAGGCAGACTACCTGGTCTTCACGCCCAGAAACGCCAGCGGCTTCGTCTCCCGCTTCGCGGAGCTGGTGGGTCTGGAGGGCATCGCGCTGCGTCCGCGGATCGAGGTGATGCCCTATCTCAGGACGAAGGCCGAGTACCTGCCCACACAGCCGGGGAACCCGTTCCATGATGGCTCACGCTATCTGCCTGGCGCGGGCGCGGACCTGAAACTGGGGATCGGCAGCAACCTGACGCTGGACGCCACGATCAATCCGGACTTCGGCCAGGTGGAAGTGGACCCGGCAGTCGTCAACCTGAGCGATATCGAGACCTTCTTCGAGGAGAGGCGGCCGTTCTTCATCGAGGGCTCGAGCGTCTTCGCCTTCGGGCGCGGGGGCGCGAACAGCTACTGGGGGTTCAACTGGGGCGACCCGCTCGTGTTCTATAGCCGGCGCATCGGCCGGGCGCCCCAGGGGAGCGTGCCGCCCTCGGATTTCGCGGACGTTCCCGAAGGTACCACGATCCTGGGTGCGGCGAAGCTGACGGGCCGGCTCGGTCGAGGTTTGAGGGTGGGCACCATCCACGCCGTGACCGCCCGCGAGTTCGCGGGCGTGGGGATGGCGGGGGAGCGCCGGCAGGTCGAGGTCGAGCCTGCGGCGTACTACGGCGTCGGGCGCGTGCAGCAGGAGTTCGCGGCGGGCCGGCACGGGATCGGTCTGCTGTCCACCGCCGCCGTGCGCGCTCTCGATGACCAGCGCCTCCGGGACGAGGTCAGCGACGGGGCGCTCGTGCTGGGTCTCGATGGCTGGAGCTTCTTCGGCGAGGAGAAGACGTGGGTGATCTCGGGCTGGGCGGCCGCCAGCCAGGTCCGCGGATCCGCGCGGCATATCACGATCCTGCAGAGCAGTCCCCTCCACTACTTCCAGCGCCCGGACGCGCGCCACCTCCAGGTGGACAGCAGCGCGACGTCGCTCGCCGGGTACGCCGCGCGCGTCTCCGTGAACAAGCAGAAGGGGAACGTCGTCTTCAACTCGGCGCTGGGCGTGATCGATCCGGGTTTTGACGTGAATGACCTCGGCTTCCTCTGGCTCACGGACGTGGTCAACGGGCACATCGCCATGGGGTACCGCTGGACGCAGCCGGGCAGGGTGCTCCGCAGCGCTCACGTGACCGGCGCCGTGTTCGGCAGTCGCGACCTCGATGGCAACACGGTCGGGTGGGGGGTGTTCCAGAACTGGTCGGCCCAGTTCCTGAACTACTGGAGCGTGAACGGATTCTGGGCGTACAACCCGGAGTCGGTGAACAATCGGCGCACGCGGGGCGGGCCGCTCACGCTGAACCCGCGGGGCGGAGAGATGGGCCTCGGCGTGGGCTCCGACAGCCGTAGGACATGGGTGTTCGACGCGTGGGCGGGCGGTGGCCGCTACGCCGAGCGCTCGCGGGCGTCCTGGAACGTGATGATCGGCGTCGAGTGGAAGCCCGCGCCCGACCTGTCTCTGCGCGTGAGGCCCATCCTGAACCGCCAACGCACGGCGAGCCAGTGGATCGGCTCGTTCGGGGACGCCACGGCCACCGCGACGTTCGGCCGGCGCTACGTCTTCGCCGATCTCGAGCAGACCGAGCTGTCGGCGAGCGTGCGACTGGACTGGACGTTCACGCCGAAGCTGAGCCTGCAGTTCTACGGCCAGCCACTCATCTCCGTGGGCGATTACGAGGACTTCAAGGAGCTGGCGCGGCCGCGGAGCTACGCGTTCCGCGTGTACGGAGAGGACGGCTCGAGCGTCGAGGAAGGGACATACCGGGCGAACCCCGACGGGCCGGCGGGCCCGGCGCGTCCCATCCAGCTCTGGAACCCGGACTTCAACTTCAAGTCGCTGCGCGGCAACGCCGTGCTCCGCTGGGAGTACCGGCCGGGCTCCGCGCTCTACCTGGTCTGGACGCAGCGGCGCTCGGATATGGAGGACCGGCCGGAGTTCCGGATCGGCGACTCCCTGGAGCGCCTGTGGCGCGCGAAGCCCGAGAACATCCTGATGCTCAAGGCGACGTACTGGTGGAGCCCGTGAGGCCGCTGTAGTGCACTTCGTTGGCCACGATCCGGCCGTCGGGGCGTCTCCAGGAGACCCACGGCCAGGATCCCCCCTCGGCACGCCCGGGCCGCCGCCCGGTTGCCCCCGGTTTGTGTCTTGCTTGCGAGGAGAGGGGAGCGGCAGTAATTTGGACCGTTTCCTCGGCAAAGGATGTCGCTCTCGAACCGACGCCACGCACTCTCGGGAGGTTCCGCCATGGACCGTCGAACTCACCCACGAAGCTGGCCCCTCGGGGGCCTCGTCGTACTGCTGTCCTTCTACCTCTCAGCCTGCGGGGGGCAGCCGCCGTCGCAGGCGCCTCTGGCCGCCACGGTCGACCAATCCTATCTGAGCCTTCTGAGCTGGCGCTCCATCGGTCCGTCGCGGGGCGGCCGCGTCACGACGGTGGCGGGAGACCCGGTGAACAAGCTGGTCTTCTACCAGGGTGCGACGGGCGGAGGCGTCTGGAAGACCGATGACGGCGGGCTCACCTGGCGCAGCGTTTCCGACGGGTACTTCGGCACCGGTTCGGTGGGCGCGGTGGCGGTGGCGCCGTCGAATCCCAACGTGGTCTACGTGGGGATGGGCGAGGCGTGCCTGCGCGGAAACGTGTCGCATGGCGATGGCGTCTACAAGTCGACCGACGCCGGAAAGACCTGGACGCGGGTCGGCCTCGAGGCAACGCGCCACGTCGGGCGCATTGTCATCCACCCGAGGAACCCCGACATCGCGTACGTGGCGGCGCTGGGCGACGTCTTTGGCCCCAGCCCCGACCGCGGCGTCTACCGCACGAGGGACGGCGGCCGCACCTGGGAGAAGATCCTCTATCGGGATGAGAACACCGGGGGCATCGACATCACGATGGATCCCAACAACCCGCAGGTGATCTACGCCTCGTTGCTCCAGGAGCGCCGGTTCCCGTGGGGGCTCCTGACCGCCGGCCCGGGCAGCGGGTTCTTCAAGACGACGGACGGCGGCAACACCTGGAGCGAGCTGAGCGAGCGGCCCGGCCTGCCGACGGGAATGAAGGGCCGCACCGGCATAACGCTCTCACCAGCCCGTGCGAATCGTGTCTGGGCCATCGTCGACGGCGGGACGGGAAAGAAAGGCGTCTTCCGCTCCGACGACGGCGGTGCGACCTGGCGGCTGGTGAGCGACAAGGCCGATCTGACCCAGCGGCCCTCGTACTACCATCACATCTTCGCCGACCCCAAGGATGCGAACACCGTCTACGTCCTCAACACGGGCCTGTGGAAGTCGACGGACGGGGGCGGGACGTGGAGCCGCATCCCGACGCCGCATGGCGACAACCACGACCTGTGGATCGATCCCCAGGATCCGCAGCGCATGGTCGAGGCGAACGACGGCGGCGCCACGGTGAGCTACAACGGGGGGAAGTCCTGGTCCACGCTGCTCAACCAGCCGACGGCCCAGCTCTACCACGTGATCGCCGACAACCAGGTCCCCTACCGGGTCTACGCGGCGCAGCAGGACAACACCACAATCTCGCTGCCCAGCCGCTCCGACTACGGACGGGTCACGCTGGAGGAGTGGTACACGGTGGGCGGCGGCGAGGCGGGCTACATCGCGCCGAACACGAAGGATCCCAACATCGTCTACGCCGCCGATCACCACTTCCTCTACCGTTACGACCACCGGACCCGTCAGACCCGCGACATCTCGCCGAACCCGGAAACCTACTACGGGTGGGGCGCCGCCGACAAGTTGTACCGATTCTGGTGGACTTATCCGGTGGCCACGTCGCCGCACGACCCGAACGTGCTGTACGCCACGTCGCAGTACGTCCACAAGACCACGAACGAGGGCCAGAGCTGGGAGATCATCAGCCCGGACCTCACGCGCCACGATCCCAAGACCCTGGAGAAGACGCCGGGCTACGGGCACATGGAGCCCGGAGAGTACTGGGGTCCGCTGACGCGAGAGACGTACGGTCCCGAGTGGTACGCCACGATCTTCGCCTTCGCCGAATCCCCGGCGAAAGCGGGCGTGCTCTGGGCGGGCTCGGACGACGGGTACATCCAGGTCTCGCGCGATAACGGGAAGAACTGGACGAACGTCACGCCGCCGGATCTTCCCGAGTTCGCGCTCATGAGCATCATCGATCCCTCGCCGCACGATGCCGCCGCGGCGTACGTCGCGGCCACGCGGTACAAGCTCCAGGATCGCAAGCCGTATCTCTACAAGACGGCCGACTACGGGCAGAGCTGGACCAAGATCGTGGAGGGGATCCCGGACGACGGGCACCACTTCACCCGCGTGATTCGCGAGGATCCAGGCCGGCGCGGCCTCCTGTACGCGGGCACCGAGGCTGGCGTCTACGTCTCGTTTGACGACGGCGCCCACTGGCAGTCGCTCCAGCTCAACCTTCCCGTGGTGCCGGTTCACGATATGGTCGTCAAGGACGGCGACCTCGCGGTGGCGACGCACGGCCGGTCCTTCTGGATCCTGGATAACGTGGCGCTGCTTCACCAGTTCAGCGACGCCGCCCTCGCCGAGCCGGTCCACCTGTTCCAGCCGAAGACGACGATCCGCTTCCGGGCCCGCGCCTCGCTGACCGGCCGCAACTCCGGAAACATCGGCTTCGGGGACAACCCGCCCGACGGCGTGGTCATTCCGTACTACTTCAAGGAGAAGCCGGCGGGCGAGGTCACGCTGGCGATCCAGCGCGAGCTCGCGGGAGGCCAGACCGAGGTGGTGCGGACCTTCTCGAGCGAGAAGGAGGAGGCGGCGGAGGAGCCCGGATTCTTCGAGGAATCCGGCGGAAGCGGGAAGGTGGCGGCCGAGGCCGGGGCGCACGCCTTCAACTGGGACGTGCGCTATCCGGGCGCGGACGTGCTCCCCGACGCGGTCTTTCAGGGCAGCACCGAGGGCCCGCTGGCGCCTCCCGGCACGTATCGGGTCGAGCTCGCCGCGGGAGGCCAGACCTACACCCAGTCGTTCCAGATCGTCCGGGATCCCCGGATCGCCTTCACGGACCCCGATCTCGTCGCGCAGTTCGAGTTCCTGATCTCCGTCCGCGACAAGCTCACGGAGACCATGAACGTGGTGCGGAAGATGCGCGACATGAGGAAGCGGGCCCAGGAGCTCGTCCAGGCCGCGGGCGGGCAGGATCGCCAGGCCCTCGAGCAAGCGCTCCAGGCGCTGAACGACAAGCTCTATCCCCTCGAGGAGCGGCTGGTGCAGTTCCGGGCGCGCGCCAACCAGGATCTGCTGAACTACGCGACGGGGATCGACAGCAAGCTTGCGCGCCTGAACGTCTTCGCCTCGATGGCCGACGCTCCGCCGACGCAGGGCGAGCGGGACCTCTTCCAGCGCCTGTCCGACGGCGTCGCCGAGCGGGCGAGAGCGTTGGAGGAAGTCGAGCGAAACGAGTATGCCGCGCTGCTGAAACTGGCGGGTGCCGAAAGCTGAGTCATCGCGCGCGGTTTTACACGGGCCGGAGCTCGCCGGGTGGCGGGCTCCGGCCTTTTGCGCTGCCTGCCGCGTCAGGGCGCCGAACCTGATCTCAGCCGTGAGCAAGCTTGCTCACCGCTCGTGCAACCTTCCCGGCTCGCCGGGCCGAAAGCGCGACCGTCTCCCCCCGCTGCTTCGCGAGATACGCCTGGGGGTCATGAACCAGCGCTCCGGGCGGCAGGAAGGCCCACAGGGGGCCGAGATCCCGCTTCATGCGCTCCACGTAGAACGCGGGTAGCTCGCTGGTCTCGCCCTCGAAGAAAGCCCGCACCGACCGATCGGTGTCGAGCAGACGGCGTATGGCGGTGTGATACCTGATCCGGCCGAACCCCTCCGACGAGATCGCGCGCACGGCGTTCACCCACGTGGCGAAGCCCGGCTGGGTACCCCGGGCGCGGCGGGCGATGGTCTTCCAGGAGAACGAGTACTTCGACAGGTCGATCAGCCGATCGTAGAAGTCCGGCCACTTGTAGTGCTTCGGCCGCACGTTCATCGCCTGATTGTTGTTGAGAAAGTGGAACGGGAAGGGGAGCACCCGCCCGGCCCGCTGCAGCTCGAGGTTGAGCGGCGCGGCCTCGCCGAAGGCGCTGAGTAGCGAATATGCCGGGAACGCGCCCGGCGTCCGGTCGAGGAACCGCTTGGTCAGCTCGAACGGCTCGCTGCCGCTGTCGTCATCCAGGCCCAGCACGAAGTTCGTCTGGACGTAGGGGATATGCTCCAGGATCAGGTTCACGTGCTCGGAGACCTGTTCGACCTTGTCCAGCCCCTGCTTGCGGCCGGTCTTCGCCTTGTTGCCCAGCGAGAACCAGGACTCGATCCCCGGCAGCATGGCCTTGAACCCGGCGGCGCGCAGCCGCTTCAGGTTGGGCTCCGAGAGCAGCGAGAGAGTGCTCTCGGCGCCGAACGAGACGATCCCCGGCCGGACCGCATCCTCGATAGCCGTCAGGAAGTCGTCGAACCGCACGCCGAAGTTGGGGTCGTGCCAGCCTACGTATGGGCGCGGCACCGTCTTCACGAGGAAGCGCAGGTCCTCCCGGATCTGGTCGCAGCTCATGGGCTGGTAGTCCACGACCGAGTCGATGCAGAAGCTGCAGGTGTACGGGCACCCCAGGCTCCCGATCATCGGGACGATCTTGATCCGCGTGGGGCACTTGGCGAGGGTCGGCGCGATGAACTTCCAACGTTCGCGGACGCCCGGGAGATGTGAAGGCTGCCGCAGGGCGTTCAGGTGGACGCCGAGCGGGCGATGGGGCGCGCAGTCCTTCAGCACCTCCGCGATGGTCGTCTTGTCGGTGAAGCCCAGGACGTAGTCGAAGTACTTCCGCGCGTCATCCGGGTAGCAGCGCGCGTGCGGCCCGCCGAGGACGGTGACGGCGCCGCGCTGGCGGAACATGCTGCTGATCGCGTAGGCCAGCTGGGCGGCCTGCGTGAACGCGCCGATGAAGAGGAGATCCGTCTGTGCGGGCAGCTCCGCCAGGAGGTCCTCGAAGCCCGTGTAGCAGACGAACGTGACGTCGTGGCCGTTCTCCTCGCACCAGACGGCGACGGCCTGCGGCATGACGCTCGCCAGGCTGGGATTCATCACTCGCGGATACAGAGCCCGCGTGGGAGCCCGCGCGACGAGATCTAGAATCCCGACCCTGAGCGGCTTTCCCATACCTGGTTTCTCCTCCTTGCCGCAAGAATGGCGTGCGGCGGCGTCCATGAGCCAGAAGGGATGGCGCCGCCGGCCTTTAAAGGTGGTCTTCAGGTCGGCTTAGCGCCAGACTTCTCCAGCCATCACGGCCGCAGCCCCGATGTGCCGGGGGGAAGGCGGCGGCCCTCGAACACAAAGGCGTTTCAATATCCGCGGCCGGAGCAGGGCCGGCGAGGCCGGGGCCGCACGCGTCCCGGCGGCGACGTCGCGATCCCTGCCGTCCCCCGTAACGCGAGCGGATGGCAGCACGAATGTAGTCGAGTTCTTGCGGATACGGGCCGGAGCTCGGAGGACGAACATAGGGTGGTAGCGGAGCCGCGAGCTGGCGTTTGGCTGCGTGTGGTCGCCGTTCCAGGGATGCTCGGCCCGGTCGCCGTAGTCCATCTCGCCCCCGTAGTACGCGTCGCGCGCGGCCTCAAGGAACTCCTCCACCAGCTAGCTCAGAAAGCCAGCAGCTTCGTCACCTTGAAGGTGAGGAGGCGCTCGAGGACGCCGCGCTCCGCCATGTCCCTGCGCTCGGTGTACACCAGGAAGACGTTGCTGAGCGGCGCGTGGAACAGGGTGACTCGCAGGCTCGACACCAGCTGCTCGGTCTGCTTGTTGTACTGCATGTACGCGCTGCCGAAGAGGTTGGGGGAGAAGGCGTAGCGAACGCGACCGGCCATGGCGTCGGCCGTGAAGGAGCCCTCCGGCAGATCCACGTCGTTGTGATCCAGGCTCAGCTCGACGAAGAGGTTGTAGCGCGGCCGCCACAAGGTGCCGAAACCCACGGATCTGCGGGTCCCGTCGAAGAACTCGCCAGCCGCTAGTTGAACGTCACCCGTCACACGGTGACCGCGGCCGATCTGGTATCCCGCCGTCGCGTCCCGAAACGCGTATGCACCAGGCGGGATCGTGACTCCCGGAAAGACGCGAAACGCCTCCGTCAGGCGCTCGAAGCGGTCGCCGTACTCGAGGGTGAGCGTGCCGCCGTCCAGGAACAGCGCCGCAAAGCCGAGGTTCACCGTGCGGGATTCCAGGACGGAGCGAAGGTCGGTCAGGTAGTCGACCTCCACGTAGGGGTTGAGCTCCTGGAGCCAGGACACCGAGGGTCGGGGGTGGAGACCGAACGTCCCGTAGAAGTTGCGTAGCGCGCGGCGCCGCACGAAGCCGACCGTCGGCTCGAAGTGCGCGCCGACGCGCTTCGCCATGGCCGACACGTCCCAGAAGCGGTCCCTCCATCCCAGGGACAGCCACGCGGCGGTCCCGTCCGCGGCACTCTCCGGTGCCGCGCTGCCCGCATAGTACGAATTGATGTAGAGCCGGTCGAAGAGCCTTGCGTTCGCGTCGACGCCGTAGCTCTGGCTGTACGTCTCGGGGTCGCTGCTGGCGCGGCGGTCGATGAGCATGGCGCCGACGTCCACGTTCTCGGCCAGATTCGCCCGGACGCGGGCCATCGAGAACCCTTCCGCCGGCTTGCCGTACGCCGCGTCCGCGCGCATGTGCAGCACGCCCACGTCGTAGTGCCCGAGCCGGCCGGCGACCTTGCCGCCTCCGAGCATCGGGATCGGGCGGCCGTCGGACGTGAGCCCGAGCCGCCGCGAGTGGAACAGCGTGAAGTCACGCGCCGAGGCCCTGGACCGGAAGTTCTCCCCGGTCACTTCCTCGAAGGCGAAGATCCCCGCGTTTTCGAGGAAGAACTCGCGCTGTTCCGGGAAGAACAGGGGGAACCGTGTGAGGTTCACCCGCTCCTGGTCGACCTCGACCTGGGAGAAATCGGTGCGATACGTGAGGTCGAGCGTGAGCCCCGGCGTGAGCCCGTACTTCAGGTCCACGCCGGCGTCGAGACGCGCCTCGGTGCCGTCCGCGGCCCGGAGCGATCCAGACTCCTGGGCGGCCAGCACGAACGGCTTGACCGTCAGGTTCCGTCCCTGGCGGATTCCCTCGAGACCCGCGAGCGTGCCCGCCCTCGACACGCGGATGACGCGGTGGCGCCGCTCGAGCGGCGCCCAGTAGACGCTCTCGTTCTTGCGGCGAATCCTCCGCACGATGTTGAGTCCCCAGGGCCGCTCGCTCCGCCGCGGATCGAACCGGAGGGTTGTGAACGGGACCGCCAGCTCCACGATCCACGCGGAATCCGTGACGGCCGTTTTCACATGGACCACGCCGTCCCACGCCAGGTTCGTCCGTCGGCCGTCGTCGAAGACGTGCATGTCCCGCACGGCACCACTCGGATCGATGGAGAAGACAAACCCGCTGCGCCGGTCGAGAAACGGGTCGAGCATCAGGCTGAACAGGTCGCCGTCCATGGCATCGAAGTCCTGCTCCGCCCCGGCGTACATGAGCCGCCGGATGTCCGAATCGTGGAGCATGGCGCCGACGTAAAGGCTCCGGTCGTCGTAGAGGATCCGGACCTCGCTCCGCTCCGTGGGGGGATGCCCCGTGTGCGGCTCCGACTGAACGAACCGGGTGATGGGCTCGGCTTCCTTCCATGCGGGCTCGACGAGCGTCGCATCGATGGAGATGGGCCCGCTCGCGCGCACCGCCCGCCACTCGGGCCGGGGTTCCGTCTCCGGGTTGATGGGCCGGACGGCGTCGTCACCCCGTCGGGAGGTCTGAGCTTGGGCGTACACCGCCGCTGAGTGCGCCACGAGGCCGAACAGCAGCACGCACGCCGGGGCGCGAGGCGCCCGACGGACGCTCGCACCCCAAGCGCGGCTACCCGGTCTGGTCACGTGGCGACCCTTCATAGCGAGCTCCGGTCCCGCCGAAGAATAGGCGTTTCGCGCGGCGTGCGCACCCGCCAGCGCGAACTGGACGGATGCGTCCAAGACGGATGCGTCCAAGGTGAACACTCCGCTCCCAACTGCCATACTAGCGCCGGTGGGCTGCGTCCCGGATCCAGCCAAGCCTCATCCGTGACGCGTAGGCGTCCGCGCCGGATCCCGGAGGGTGAGCCGAGCGCGATCTCCGTGACCGGGCCGAACCCAGGGACGCAGCCAGTGCCGCGCTGGGAAGCCGTGACGGTAGCAAGGCGATCGCGCCTCACCGCGCCTCACTGCGGTTTACCGCGGGTTCACCGCGGGTTCACCGCTCTGCATGGCCACGGTGACCCTACCCCGCTCCGCTGTGGCCCGCTATTGTTCGGGCAGACTGCCGGCGTAGTCATCGGTACGTTCCGCGATCCCGGTACTGGCGCGCTCCCATCATGAAGCTCGGCACTCGTCTTCTTCTGCCGCTTCTGGTCGCGGTGGCGCTGGTCATGTCGCTCTACGGGGCGTGGGCGCTGCGGCAGCGGCAGACAACGCTGGTGGCGGAAGCGCGCCGCGAGACGCGGGCTTACGCGACCGCCCTGGGCCTCGCCTTGGAGAGCGCGTTCCGCGATCCGGATCTGAAGGACGTGCAGCAGATCATCGACCGGATCAGCCGCGAGCCGAAGATCTACGGGGTGCTCGTCTACGGGCCGGACGGGCGCTCCCTCTTCGTGTCCGATCCTCTCGGGGGAACGGAGCCGCCGCCCGCTGGCGTGCTCCGGCGGGTGCTGGCGCGAGGTGACACGGCGTCGTTCGAGCGCGAGATCGATGGCCAGCGGGTGTACTCGGTGCTCCACGCCGTCCGCGCGGCCGACGGCGCCGTGGTCGCCGCCTTCGAGGTGGCGCAGCCGCTGGCGTTCGTGGAGGCGGAGAAAGCCAGGACGAGTCAGCGCTTCCTTCTCAATACCTTCACGCTCCTCGCCGCCGTCACGATTCTCATCCTGTGGCTCGTGCGCCGCTCCATCACGAGCCCCCTCGAGCGGTTCGTTACCGCGGCTCAGGCGCTGGGGCGGGGCGACCTGGCGCACCGGATCCGCGAGGACGCGGGGGCGGGCGAGCTTGCGCTGCTGGCGGGGGAGCTCAATCGCATGGCGAACCGCCTGGAGGGGGCGCGGTCGAAGCTCGTCCAGGAGGCGGAAGAGCGCATCGCCCTGGAGCGACGGCTGCGGGAGACAGAGCGGCTGGCGGCGGTTGGGAACCTGGCTGCGGGCCTCGCCCACGAGATCGCCTCGCCGCTCCACGTGATCCGCGGACGAGCGGAGATGCTGCTGCGGCGCGACGGCTTGCCGGAGGCTCAGGCGCGGAATCTCCGCATCATCGTGGAGCAGATCGGGCGCATCACGGTGATCGTGCGGAACCTCCTGGATTTCGCGCGGCGGCGCGAGCCCCGGATCGAGGCCCTGGACCTCGGGCTCGTCCTCGAAGGGGTCGCGGAATTCGTGGAGAGCGAGTTCGCGCGGACAGGTGTCCGCCTGGACTGGGAGGGCCCGCGTGCGCTAGCGACTCGCGGCGACCCGCATCTGCTGCACCAGGTCTTCATGAATCTGCTCCTGAATGCGCGACAGGCGCTGGACGACACGGAGGGCGAGCGCCGCGTCGTGATTCGCACGCGCATGGCGGGCGAGGCCGAGGTCGTGGGCGAGAGCCGTGAGACGGCGCCGGCGGTAGTCGTCGAGGTCGAGGACACGGGCCCGGGGATCCCCGGCGAGGTACTGCCACATATCTTCGAGCCTTTCTTCACGACGAAGCCGGGGGGCGTGGGCACCGGGCTCGGCCTCGCGGTTGCGCGGAGCATCGTCGAGGAGCACGGCGGAAGCCTGGAAGCCGAGAACGTGCACGGGGAGGGCGGGGCGCGCTTTCGGGTGACGCTGCCCGGCTGGCCGACTCCGGCCACGTCCTATGCCTGAGCGCGTCGCCGTCGTCGAGGACGACCGCGAGCTCCGCGCGTTTCTGGCCGAGGTCCTTGAGGACGCCGGCTACGAAGCCGCGGCGTATCCGGGCGCCGACGCGGCGCTACGCGAGATCCGCGCCGGGAAGCCGGTGGACCTGGTGGTCACGGACCTGGTGCTCCCGGGCATGCGCGGCCACGAGCTGCTTCGCGAGCTACGGGAGCAGCGTCCGGAGCTGAACGTGATTGTCATCACGGCCTTCGGCTCCATCGAGTCCGCCATCGAGCTGGTGAAGGCCGGGGCTTACGACTACGTGACGAAGCCGTTCGGCACGGACGAGTTCCTGCTCACGGTGGAGCGGGCGCTGCAGGAGAGCCGCCTCCGCCGTGAGGTTGCGGCCCTCTCCCGCGCGGCGTCCGCGGTGCCGCCCGGCTTCGTGGGCGCGAGCCGGCCCATGCAGGAACTGTTCGCCTTTGTCTTCCGCGTCGCCGCCACGCGCTACCCGACGCTCATCACGGGAGAAAGCGGGACAGGAAAGGAGCTTGTGGCGCGGGCACTCCACGAGCTCTCCGGGCGCGTGCCGTTCGTGGCCGTCAACTGTGCGGCGCTGCCCGAACAGCTTCTCGAGTCCGAGTTGTTCGGCCACGAGAAGGGCGCGTTCACGGGGGCCGACCGCGACAAACCGGGCCTGTTTGAGACCGCCCACGCGGGCACGCTGTTCCTGGACGAGATCACCGAGCTGCCTGCCGCGCTCCAGCCCAAGCTTCTCCGGGCGCTCGAGAACGGCGAGGTGCGGCGGGTCGGCGCGACGCGAGCCCGCAACCTGGACGTGCGCGTCGTCGCGGCCACGAACAAGGAGCCGGAGGAGGAGGTGCGGCGCGGACGGTTGCGGGAGGACCTGTTCTGGCGACTCAACGTCGTCAGCATCCACGTGCCACCCCTGCGCGAGCGCCCCGCGGACATCCCACTGCTGGCCGAGCATTTCCTCGAGCGGACCGGCGCGTCCACCGGCTCCTCGACGCCGGTGCCCGCCGCCTCGGCCGCTTCACCGTCCGGCGCGCAGGTGGGCGACGCGCACCCCTGGGCCGCGCCACGCCTACGCATCGCGCCGGACGCCATGGCGCTCCTCACTGCCTACCCGTGGCCGGGCAACGTTCGCGAACTCCGCAACGCCATCGAGCGCGCGGCTGCCCTGGTCGTCGGACCCGAGATCCGGCCCGAGGACCTGCCGCCGCGTATTCGCGAGGCAGGCCGCGTCGCCGTCCTGGTGGCAGACGCCTCGCAACGCCAGATCTCTCTCAGCCAGCTCGAGCGTGCCTACATCCTCGAGATCCTCCGCCAGACGGGCGGAAACAAATCCCGGGCCGCCGAAATCCTCGGCCTCGATCGAAAGACGCTCTATCGCAAGCTCGAGGAATACCGGGTGAAGGACGTGGAGTCCGAGGGCTGAGGCCAGGCGAAGCGACCGCCCCTTCATCCGCTCATCCTGCGCGCCGCGCCCGGGCGTTCACAGCCGCTGGTGCTGTGGCGCGCTGGCCGCCGGGTGTGGATTTCCGCCCCGGTGCCGTCCCTTCCGCGGGCGGTCATTCCTACCGAAATAGCTCCACTGGTGTACGGTCATTCGCCGGGAGTGCAGTAGCCAAGCCTTTTCGCTAAAACGACATACATGTGATTGCCCGGATGTCCGACCCCCTTGGTGCGGGCCGGCGACGGGCGCTGCGGCGGGTGGCCGGTCTACGGCACAGGGCTTGCCCTCGAGAGCTCAGTCGCTCCGGCCCTCTGCCCTCGGCACCAGGTGGTGGGCCAGGGGGACCGGAGCCTCGAACCGGGAGCGCCGTGCTTGGAGCGTTTGCGGATCGTCGTGGGAATCGACTTCTCGGAGGGTGCCGCGCGGGCGGTGGTCGCGGCGCGCAGTCTGGCGAGCCGGCTCGCTGGCGAGCTGGTGCCGGTGTTCGTGCACCAGGGCGTTCGGGAGCGGGAGTGGTGCCTCGGGCCCGCAGAGCGTGCGTGGCTCGAGGCGCTGTCCCTGGATCCCGGGTCGCTGGTGGTGAGGCGCGGGCTGCCGTGGGTCGAGCTGGTGCGGCTGGCTGAAAAGGGGTGCGCGGACTTCATCGTGGCGGGGAGCCACGGCGCGTCGGGTTTTCAGCCGGTGGCGCTGGGGTCCACAGCCGCGCGCCTCGCGATCCTCTCACCCTTTCCGGTGGTGCTGGTGAGCCCGCGAGGCGGCCGCGGGGGAGCTGTCCGGCTGGAGGCCTCGCCGTCCGGCGGCGCCGTGGTTTGAAGGGGCGGCAGCAAACGGAGTGAAGCTGGGGCCGCGGCGGTCAGGTTGGCAGGCCGCCATGCCTACTGACCCGGCAGGAACCCGGGATTCGGCAACGGAGGCAAGGAGGAACGATGAGACGCGACGCGAAGGTTCTGGTCCTGACGGCGATCTGCGCACTGGGGCTCGCCGCCTGCGCAAAGAAGGCGCCACCGCCGGCACCGGCCCCGCTAACGCGGGAAATGGCTCCGGTGCGAAGCGATGCGGACTCGGAGGCGGCGGAGCGGGCGCGCCGGGAGGCCGAGGCACGCGCGAGGACCGAGGCTACAGCACGTGCGCGGGCGACAATCGAGGAGATGATCTTCTTCGACTTCGACCGCTCCAACATTCGCTCGGACGCCAAGACCAGGCTGGACGCGAAGATCCCGGTCCTGCAGTCCAATACGACGGTCCGGCTTCGGATCGAGGGCCACGCGGACGAGCGCGGCTCGGTGGAGTACAATCTGGCGCTGGGGATGAGGCGTGCCACGGCGGCGAAGCAGTACCTCACCGCGTTCGCCATAGACGCCTCTCGCCTGGATGTCGTGAGCTTCGGCGAGGAGCGGCCGTTCGATCGGCGCTCGGACGAGGAGGCGTGGGCGAAGAACCGGCGCGCCGAGTTCCACATCATCGGCGGGCAGGTGGCAGAGCGCCCGTGATGCCCTCCGCGGGGCCGGGCGCAGGACCGTCGAGCGGCGGGAACGGCGCGCCGGAACAACGGCGACCTCGGGACTTGTGGGATGACCCGAGCGCGGTTGACCGGGGCGTGACGATGCCAAGGCGCCGGGCGCTGCTCCTGCTTCTGGCGGTCTCCTTCGTCGTGGGCTACGCCTCCACGAGTCGCCGGTCGGCCGGCGGCGCGCGCGCCGAGGCCGCCGGCGTGGGCGCTGCGGCGGCGGAGGCGCGAAGGGCCACGACGGCGGCGGATCCGCTGTCCGCCTACCTGGAGCTCGCCGCGCGAACCGGCCTGGATGAGGAGGGGCTCGCAGAGCTTCGCCGCGCCCAAGTCCTCGTTCGCGAGGGCAGCGGGGGGGCATCCCTCGAGGCGTTTGGCCGCGCGGCTGAACGGCTCCCCGGCCTCGCAGACTGGATCCAGATCCTCGCGGTGGACGGCTTGGCCCACGCGGGCGATACCGCCGCGGTGCGCCGCCTGCTTGCCGCCAGCGAGGCGACTCTCGCGCGCGACCGGGGCTGGCGGCTGGTCGTGCAGGCCCGGGCCATCGCGGGCGACGGTGCGGGAGCGCGGGCGGCGGCCGAGGCCGCGGGGCTGCGGCTCGAGGACGCGCGCGCGCGGGGCGAGGCGTGGAGGCTCCTGGGTGAGCTGCGGCTGGCCGGCGGCGACACGACAGGCGCCCGAATCGCGCTTCGACTCGCGATTGACAACGCGCCCGGGTCGCCCGCGGCCGTGGCGGCGGCCACGGCGCTGGCCGGGTTGCCCCACGCCGCGGGGCAGGATTGGCTGCGGATCGGACGCGTGTACCTGCGGACCGGCACGCTCGATCGCGGAATAAAGGCACTGGATGCCTACCTCGCGTCGGAGAGCGACGCGGACGCGGCGCAACCGGCCGCTGTTCAGCTCGAGATTGGGCGCGCTTTGTTGGGCGCGCGCCGCTACGCGGATGCGGAGCGGCGGCTCCTTCGCCTGCAGAACCGGGGCGCTCCCGACTCGGTGGCGGCCGAGGCGCTCTTGCTGGGCGGGCGCGCCCGACAACGGATGGGCCGCGTGGCGGACGCGCAGACGGCTTACACGCGCGTGGCCGAGCGCTTCCCCAGGGAACGGGCTGCGGCAGAGGCGCACTTCCTGCTCGCGGACATCGAGCACGATGCGGGGCGGCTCACCAGCGCGCGTGCCTTCTATCGAGCTGCCATGGAATCGGGCGGGAATTCACGCCACCCCGGCGAGGCAGCCATGCGGTTGGGAGGACTCGCATACCTGGATGGAGACTACGCTGCGGCGCTGGAGGTCTTCGAAACGTATCGGACAGCGCACGCGGGCGGCGCCGGGAACCAGCAGGCGAGCTACTGGGCCGCGCGCATGTTGCGGCAGCTCGAGCAGGAGGAGCAGGCGCAGGAGCGTCTCCGCGAGGCGTGGCTCCAGGAGCCCACCTCCTATTACGGGCTGCGCGCCGCAGAGCTCCTGGGCCACCCCGAGTGGAGCGCTTTCCTGGCAGCTTCGCCCGTGACGGCTGAGCGGACCGAGACGGAAGTGACCGGCGCCTTCGTGCGCCTGGAAGCGCTCGATGCGCTGGCCCTCACGGACGCGGCGGCCTACGAGCGCGAGCGCGTGAAGCGCTACCTGACGAGTAAGGAAGGCGGGCTCTACGCCCTGGCGGAGGCATTTCAGGCGCGAGGGCGCATCGCCGACGGGATCCGCCTGGGCCGGGAGATCCGCCGGCAGGAAGGCCGGTGGAACGAGCGGCTGCTGCGCATCGTCTATCCGTTCCCCTACCGGACGGAGATCCTGGAGGCGTCGAGCCGGCGGGGCCTCGATCCGTTCCTGGTGGCCGGCCTCATCCGTCAGGAGTCGCTATTCGAGCCCGGCGCCGTGAGCCGCGCGGGCGCCGTGGGGCTCATGCAGATCATGCCCGCGACCGCCCGCGCCCTCGCCCGCCGGGAGGGGATGGGCCGCTTCCAGCTCGGCCTGCTCAAGCAGCCGGAGACGAACGTGCGGCTGGGCAGCCTGTTCCTCGCCGACCTCCTGGCGCGATACGACGGGCGGCTGGCGGACGCCCTCGTGGCCTACAACGCGGGCCCGACCCGCCTCGTGAGCTGGCGCGCCCTGGCCGAGTACGGGGACGAGGATCTCTTCGCCGAGCGGATCCCGTTCGTGGAGACGCGCGAGTACCTCAAGCTCGTGCAGCAGAATTGGCGCATCTATACCGCGCTCTACGCGGGGCGGCTGGCGCCGGCCAGCACCGACGCCGAGTAGGTCCGGGGCGCCGCAAGGGTTTGCGGGTCCGGTCCGTGGTCGCTTCCTCTTTCCGTCGTGGCGCTGAGCCTCCACTTTTCGAGCCGCATGACCCGGGCCGGCGGTCGGCGTCTTGCGGCCGGCTGCGCTGAGCGCGTTCAGGTCGATTCGCCGCCGTCTTTACGGAAAGCGCCAGAGGGGTATCGTTCCAGGAGGAACTCGACGAAGTCCTCGTTCACAAGGGCGAAGCCGACGGCGCGGCGCACAGCGTCTACGGCGTCCCGGCCCGTGAGTCCGGGGTTGTGGCGGCAAAGCACCTCGGCGCAGATGAGCGCCGAGCGGTTGACGCCCGCATCGCAGTGTACCAGGACCCTGCGGGCGTCGTCGAGCGCGGTGAGGACGTAATGCGTCAGGGCATCGACGCCGGCAACGTCCAGCTCGTCGCGCGAGCCGTCCACGAGGGGGTGGTGTAGGTAGGCGGGGCTCCGTCCGCCGCCGACCTGGAACGGCATGCGGGCCTGCCATTCGTCGACCCACAGATCGGGCTCGCTCCCCACATTCACGAGCACGGACACGCCGAGCTCGAGGAGCGGCTCGAACCAGTAGGGCCGCCCCGACTGGAAGAGCCCGCCCGGGATAATCTCGGCGATCTGCGGGTCCACAGGCCGTCCCCGCGGCTGGAGGGTCTTTCGAGGCTGCGGCCGATCCCTGCAACTCTTCAAGATACGACGGCTGAGGAGGTTTGCGAATCGGAGCCTGCGAGTGGACACTGGCGGTGCGACGGGCCCGCGCGGCCAGCAGAATCATCTGATCGCTCCCCCCAGGGGTTGACCGGCGGACTTGTCCTAATACCTTCTTCTGCCCGGAACCTGCGGGGCCGGCCGGCGGCGACCGCGCTGCGGTGCGCTGGCCGCGGCGGGCCGGCTGCGGCGGTCCGGCTACGGCAATCCGGCTACGGCAGTCGGGGGATATAGCTTCACGCTTGGCGGCGTGAGGCTGACAGACGTACAGAGGTACGGCGTATGATTCGGGCGTCGGGCCTGGTCAAGTACTTCGGCGGGAAGCGGGCGCTCGGGCCGGTCTCCTTCGAGATCGGCCGGGGCGAGACGGTGGCGTTCCTCGGCCTGAACGGCGTGGGGAAGACCACGCTGCTCCGCATCCTCGCCGGCGACCTGCGGCCGTCTGCGGGAGCGCTCTTCCTGGACGGGGTGGACGGCGTGCGCGACCCGCACGAGGTGCGGCGCCGGGTGGGCTTCCTGCCCGAGCTTCCGCCCCTCTATCCGGACATGATCGTGGCCGATTACGTGCGCTTCGCCGGGCGCATCCGCGGGATGAACGCCGGGGAGCTGGAGCGCCGCATCCCGGCCGTCGAGGAGATCGCCCACATCGGGGAGGTGCGCGGCGAGCTCGTGCGCCATCTTTCCCATGGCTACCGCCAGCGGGTGGGCGTGGCGCAGGCGATCGTCCACGAGCCGGAGCTGCTCATCCTGGACGAGCCGACGCACGGGCTCGATCCGGTGCAGATCGTCGAGATGCGGTCGACGATCCGGAATCTCAAAGAGCACCACACGGTCCTCATCTCGAGCCACAACCTCCCGGAGATCAGCCAGACGTGTGACCGGCTCTTTGTCCTGGACGCCGGCGAGATCATCGCGTCGGGAACGGAGGAAGAGCTGTCGGTGCGGCTGCTGGGGGCGCGGCGCATGGAGGTAGCCGTGCGGGCTGCGGGGCAGGCGCCGGGCGAGGCGGCCGAGGCCGGCATCGCCGAGTGCATTCGCGGGGTCGAGGGCGTGCGCGCGGTGACGCCGGCCGGTCGCGAGGACGGCGCCCTCACCTTCCTGGTGGAGGCGGCGGAGGATCGCCGTCCGGAAGTCTGCCGCGCGCTCGTGGAGGCGGGCTACGCGGTGGTGCGGCTGGACCAGAGCCGGCGCAAGCTGGAGAGCGTGTTCCTCGAGCTGGTACAGGGAGCGGGCGGTGCGCGCGATCGGGATCATCTTCCGGCGTGAGCTGGCGGCCTACCTGACGTCGCCGCTCGGCTACATCGTGGCCGCGTCCGTGCTCCTGGTGGATGGGCTGCTCTTCTATGCCCAGGCGCTGGGGCCCGCCGCGGGCGAGCGCCTCTCGGCCGAGGTGCTGGCCCGCTTCTTCTACAACACGAGCGGGCTGGTGTCCGTGGCGGCGGTGGCGCTCTCGATCCGGCTCATCGCCGAGGAGCGGCAGATCGGCAGCGCGGTGCTGCTCAGCACCTCACCGGTGCGCGACCGCGAGATCGTGCTGGGCAAGTTCCTTTCCGCGTTCGCGTTCCTGGCCGGAATGACGGTGGTCAGCATCTACATGCCGCTCCTCATTCTGGTGAACGGCAAGATCTCGTTCAGCCAGATCTGCGTCGGCTATCTCGGGCTATTCCTCCTGGGCGCAGCGATCCTGGCCATCGGCGTATTCGCCTCGGCGCTCACGCGGCACCCGCTCGTGGCGGCGGCGGTGGGCTCCGCGCTCACGGGCACCATGTTCCTGTTCTATCCGCTCTCCTTCGTCGTTGACCCGCCGCTCTCCGACATGTTCGCCGCGCTGGCCGTCCACGGGCGCCACTTCCCGGGCTTCCAGATCGGCGTGCTCCATCTGCGGGACGTGGTCTACTACCTGTCCGTGACCTACTTCTTCCTGCTCCTGGCCACGAAGACGCTGGAGGCCAAGCGATGGGAGTGAGGCTGCCGCGGACGGCGCCCTGGTGGCTCACCTGGCTGCTTCTGGGCGGGCTCGGCTCGCTCTTCCTCGGCGAGCGCGTGCTCGCCACCGTCACGGCGGCGCGCGCCGTGCTCTCGGGGCTGGGCGCCCTGGCGGTGCTCGGCTGCCTGGCCTGGCGCATCGTCTCCTGGCGCGGGGCGGAGGGCGAAGCCCGGAGCGTGGAGCGGATGCTGCTCGTGAGCTACGGCGGCTGCGTGCTGGCCCTGGCGGGCTACCTCGTCTCCAGCGAGGACGGGATGCGCTGGCTGGGCATCGCGTTCGCGGAGGACGAGGCTCGGAGCCGTTACCGGGTCATCGTGCAGGTGCTCTGGACGATCGTACTCGCGTCATCGCTCCTGCCCGCGCTCGGCGTGCAGCTTGCCCTGGGCGCCCACCGTCACGCCCGGGGCCAGGCGCTGGGCCTGGAAGGGCTACGGGTTGCGGAAATGGCCGCGGGCGGCGCGACCATCGCGCTGGCGGCGGCGTTCCTCTTCCTGCTCGGCTACATCGCCTCGGAGCGCGACAAGACGCTGGACGTGAGCTACTTCAAGACGTCGAGCCCGGGCACGGCCACGCAGGCGGCGGTCTCGAACCTGAGCGAGGCGCTGCGAGTGCTCCTCTTCTTCCCGGACGTGAATCCGGTCAAGGACGAGGCGTTGCGCTACTTCCGCTCCCTGGCGGATGCCACCGGGCGCGTGCAGATCGAGGAGTATGACCGACTGGTGTCGCCGAGGCTCGCCCTGGAGCACCAGGTGACGGAGGACGGCACGATCATCCTGCTGAAGGGCGACCGCAGGGAGCGCATCAGCCTGCCCGCCGAACTGCCCAGCGCCCGGTCGCGGCTGCGCCGGCTGGACCGGGAGGTGCAAACCCTGGTCATGACGATGCTGCGGGAGCGGCGCACCGCGTATCTCAGCGTGGGCCACGGCGAGGCCAATGACCCGGAGTCCCGGGGTCCGCTGGCGGCAGGCGGCCTCGCGGGCGTGAACGCGCTCAAGGAGATCCTGCATCTCCTGAACTACGACGTGGAGGATCTCGGCCTCCAGAACGGCCTGGGCCAGGACGTGCCGGATGATGCGGCCATGGTCATCGTGCTGGGGCCCCGGCGGCCGTTCCTGCGGGAGGAGCTCGCCTCGCTCGACCGCCACCTCCAGCGGGGCGGCTCGCTCTTGCTCGCGCTGGACCCCGAGGGCGACTTCCGCATGGGGCCCGTCGAGGAGCGCCTCGGCGTGCGGTTCGTCCCCGTGCCGCTCGCGGATGACCGGCAGTATCTGCGGCAGCGCGGCAACCTCTCCGACCGGCGGCTCATCATTACGGACCGCTTCTCCTCGCACGCGGCTGTGACCACGTTGGGTCGTGCGGGCGTGGGCGCCGGCATTCTGCTGGCGGGTGCCGGATACCTCGAGCGGACGGATACGGCGGGGCCGGGCCCGAGCTTCGTCGTGCGCTCGCTGCCGAGCACGTTCGCGGACGTGAACGGCAACTTCGAGTTCGACGAGGGCAAGGAGGCTCGCGAGTCGTACGACCTTGTGGCCGCGGTGGAGCCGAAACCGGATACGACCGCGGCGATGAGGAACGACACGGCCGGCCCGGGCGGCGGGTCCGGCGCGGGGGCGGGCTCCAACGGCGCCGTGACCCGCGGTGGCGGCGCCGCGTCCGGGCCGAGCCAGTCCCCCGGGGACAGCGCGGCCTGGAAGACCGCCGACACGCCGGCGCAAACGGCCGAGGCGAGGAAGGAAGCGGCACGCGGGATGCGTGCCCTGGTCTACGCCGACGCGGAGATGTTCACGGACCCGGTGGTGGTGAGCCTGGGGCTCAATGCGGCGCTGGTGGCGGACGGCGTCCGGTGGCTGGGTGGCGAGGAGGCGCTGGCCGGCGAGACGGAGTCGGAGGAGGACGTGCCGATCCAGCATACCAAGACCGAGGACGTGGCCTGGTTCTACTCGACGATCCTGGGCGCGCCGGCCCTCGTGCTCGCCGGCGGCCTGGTGGCCGTCTACCGGCGCCGGCGGCGCCGGAGGAGTGAGCCGCAATGAGGCTCGCCGTCGTTCACGCGTTGCTCCTGGCGGCGGCCCTCGCCTTCGCCTACCAGACCTGGACGCGCGACACGTCGGCGCGCACCGTGGCCGGGCTGGCGACCCTGTGGGAGCGGTCGCCGAATGAGATCGCCGCCGTCTCGTACCAGGCGGACGATAAGACGGTGGTTGTGGAGCGCCGCTCGGCCGGCGAGGGAGAATTCCTCTGGGGCACCAGCTTCGCGAGGCGCCGCCCGTTCGCGGCCGCGGCGCAGCCGGCGGGCGCGGACACAGCGCCGGGCGCGAAGCCGGCCGAAACGGTGGACACCTCGGAGTTCCTGGTGGGCGAAGAGGGGAAGCGGCTGTTCGAGGAGCTGGCTACGCTCAGGGCGGTCCGCGATCTGGGCGTCGTCGAGGATACGGCGCGCCGGCGCGAGTACGGCCTGGTCGAGCCCACGGGGCGCATCGTGATCCAGTTCCGGGACGAGGCCCGGGAGCTCGAGGTCGGCGGAGACATCTACGGCTCGGGTGACCGCTATGTCCTCGAGCCGCAGAGCGGCCGCACGTATGTCGTCTCCGGCAGCCTGATCCGGCTCGCCGAGGCCGGGGACCTCACTCTCATGGAGCGGCGGCTCCACGCCTTCGAGGCGGACAAGGTGGCCACCGTTAGAGTGCGAAGCTCGACGCGTGAGCGGACCATGCAGCGCAGCGGCGGCCAGCAGTTCGGCTCGTCTGTCTGGACGCGACCGGAGACGCCGGACCAGCCGGACCAGACCTTCGCCAACTTCATGCAGCGCCTCGAGCAGCTCTGGATCTCCGGCTACGCGACCACCCTCGACCCCTCCACTCTGAGCCTCGTGGTCCGTGTGGACTACTTCGGCGAAGAAGGGCCGCCTTTGGGCTATCTCGAGCTGCTCAAGCGGACGAACGCCGAGCGCAAGGTCGAGTACTACCTCAGAACCGAGCTCGGCCGCGTGCTGACCCGCACCTATGAGGGGCTGGCCGAGAGCGTGGACAAGGACGTGGCACAGCTCTTCTGATGCCGGGCCGCCTGTCCCGCACACCGCTGCGGTCCCGGCGTCGCCGGCGTGGCCGGCCTTACCGGTGTCACCACCGGGGTCAACCGGCGTCAGCCGGCGTCAGCCGGCGTCAGCCGGCGTCAGCCGGCGTCAGCCGGCGTCAACCGGCGTCAACCGGGGTCAACCGGGGTCAACCGGGGTCAACCGGGGTCAACCGGCGTCAGCCGGGGTCAGCCGGGGTCACCGCCCCTTTACCCTCACTGCGGAGCGGCTTAGTTTTCGGTGCGTCGCAGAACGAGTTTCTGAACAGTGGTCCGGGCTCAACACACACCTCGGACTGCAGAGTCGGTGCCGCGGGGAAAACCACCACGCGGCACTCTTTGCCCGTCGGGCTGTTTGACATTTCGGGGTGCGCGAGGAGGGTCGCCGGTGGACCGGCTCGTCCGGTGCCGCCGGAGGAAAGTCCGAGCTCCACAGGGCAGGGTGCCGGGTAACGCCCGGGCGCCGCAAGGCGACGGAAAGTGCCACAGAGAACAGACCGCCGATGGCCTCGCTTCTCCGGAAGAGAGGCTCAGGCAAGGGTGAAACGGTGCGGTAAGAGCGCACCGGGCCCCTGGTAACAGGGGTCGCACGGCAAACCCCACCCGGAGCAAGGCCAAGTAGGGGACAAGGAGTGGCCCGCTCCGCCCGAGTCCCGGGTAGGCCGCTCGAGGCCCGTGGCGACACGGGTCCCAGATAGATGACTCTCGCCCCGTCTCACGGCGGGGAACAGAACTCGGCTTACTCCGCACACCCCGACGTTTTCGCGGATCCCATAGCAGCGGGGTCCGCCTCAACTGTGCGCCCGTAGCTCAGGTGGATAGAGCGTCGGCCTCCGGAGCCGAAGGTCCGCGGTTCGAATCCGCGCGGGCGTATTTCACAGGACAAAGCCCCGCAGTGGCTTCGATCCACTGCGTGGCTCCCCAGTGTCGGGAAGGGCCGGAGGTCAGTGCCGTTAACAGTGCCAAACCGGGCGAAAAAAAGAGAGGACTCACGCTTTCGTGAGCTTCTGCAGCCTTTCCCCGAGCCTCTCGAGCCTCTCCCGGAGCTTCTCCATGTGCTGCTCCACTCGGAACTCCACAACCTCTGATCGGTGCCGGACGTCGCCCAAGTGGCCGTAGACGCGGTCCACAAGATTCTGGCCGCCATGGCCCATCCATTTCGCCACGGTCCAGGGCGAAACGGGCGCCCCGCGATCCACGAGCTGAAGCGCCGCCGCGCAGTAGGTGTGACGGAACATCTTCGTCCGGATCTCGCCCTCTGCGAAACCTGCCAACTCAGCCACGGCATCCAACGCCTTCCGCAGGTCCGTGACCATCCCCGTGCCGGCCGGCGACGGGAAGAGGAGTCCCGAAACTCTCCCGGCCCCGAAGATGTGCTCCTGGAGCACAGTGCGGAGCTGGGGAAACAGGGGCACAACCCGGTGGGACGTCCGCGTCTTCAGCCGTCGATGCGGGTGCGGCCGGAATGTGATCGTGCCCCGGTCGAAGGACACGTCCTCCGCGAGCAGGCCGAAGACCTCGCTCTGTCGCCCGCCCGTCAACAGAAATGTCGCCACGATGCCGTAGACGTAAGGCTGCGCCAGATCGCGCCGCTTCGGCTTGTAAAGGCGTGCTGCCTCCAGGAAAAGGGCAGCCTCATGAACCTCAAGCCACCGCTCTTCCGCACGGGCCGCCGTGGGCTTGACGGTGAGCGCGGCGACCGGGTTCCACCCCGTCGGGACGGATCTATCTTCGGCACCGCGGCGAAAGAGGTTCGAGAGGTCGTTCAGGTGATGGCGGACAGTGCCGCCAGACAGCGTCCCGCCCCTTCCGCTCTTGAGGGTGGAGAGCCACGCGGCGAAATCTCGGACTTCCTGCGGCTTGATGGACGCGAGCACACGATCGGCACCGAAGAACTCTACTGCACGCTCGAGGCGGTGCTGACTCTCTGCAAGCCACCGTTTTGTCACGCTCCCCTCACGCGCTTTGCACCGGAGGTGGTGATCGGCGAATTCCTGAAGGGCGCCCAGGCGTTCGACGCCCAGGAGCACCTTGCTTCGCCTTCGCTCCTCCAGCTCCTTCACGCGGGCGGTTGCGAGCTCGGCCGCTAGGTCCGGGTCCGTCGTGGCGCGGGTTCCATCCGGCGGTATCAAGGCTTGCCGCGCAGGCTCGTCCGCTCGCAGAACATCTTGGAAGTCTCGGAAATCGCCGTAGGCCCGACGCTCACCGCCCTGCCTCCGCCAGTAGATCCGGGACGTCTTCCTCCTTGGCATCTGTCACATCCTCCCTCCGTTACTCACCCCTTCTTCCTCCTGCTTCTCCTCTTCCTCTTAGTGGCCTTTGCTGCTTTTCCCGAGCTCTCTTGGCCAGCGTAGTGAGTGACGATCCCGAGCGCGTGCGCCGCCGCGGAAACGTAGGCCCGAGCCATCCTTTCTTCGTCGTCGGGGATTGTCACAGGAAGGATGCTGAGTGGAGCTGCGATGCAGCGCCCGATGAGCCGTCCGGCCTCGCGATAGCTCTCGACGCCGCTCTTCGGGCTGATCTCCTTGAGCGTGTGGGCCAGCTCGATCGCGATGGTCACCAGGCACCGGTATTCGGACATGAGATGCTTCTGGAGGGGAAGCGTCTCGGTCAGCCCGTGCAAAGCGGCACGACTCAACGGATCCTCCACATCCGTCTCACCCACCTCTCGTGCGCGCTCCTCGTGGCCGCGCCGGATGGCCTCACCTGTTTCGTCCGGCAGGCCCATACCGAACACAAGCCACTCGGGGCGTATGTTCAGCAAGTCGGCCGCCTCCCCAAGCCATTCGAGCGACGGCGTTGAAGTCCCATCGAGATAGGACAGAATGCTCTGGTAGCTGACTCCTTTCTGGCCGCCGCGACCGCGCAAGCGGGCCTCCATTGCTGCGGCGAAGGCCTTCTTGTCCCGCTTGCCTCCGGGCGGGTTTGGCCACCGCTCGAGCGCCGCCTCTAGTCTCTTGCCGATTGCCTGCATCCCGGGGACTCCTCCCTGTCCGACACAAACGTTATATATACGATAATAACACACTTGACTTCGCGCAAGAACCACATTACGTTTCAGCTGTAGGTAACTCAACAGACTTAGCAGGTGAAGGGTCGTTTCGAGGAGGATGGGGGATGGCAGGCGCGGGGGCGGCAGCTGTGGCCGCCATTGGGGCCGTGGCGCAGGCAAGGGATCAGAATTCTATGACCCCTTCGGCTTTCCGGGAGTGGCTCGCAACGCTTGCCGAAGCCCAGGCGCTCGTGCCGGCTACCGAGGTGCTGGACCGGCTGCCCGCTGGCATGGACGACGAGACACCCAAGGTTCTTGGAGACTTGAGCGTGGAGGAGGCGGGCGCGGTCCTGAAGCGCTCCGCGTCGACGGTTCGGCAGTATGCGCGCCAGGGGTTTCTGCCGGGTGCGTATCGGCAGCAGGGCAGGGAGTGGCGGGTTCCGCCGGAGGCCATTCGGACGTTCCAGCGACGGGAGGCCGAGCGGCCGCTCGAAACGGCTCCAGCGCCGCCAGATGGGCGAAAGCCCTCCATGCACTCCGGTCTCACAGGATGGCGTGATGAGTGGAAGGACGCTGCTCCAATTGTCCAAGCCGGCCCCGTGGGAGTCGCGGATCCGTTAACCGGCTCGTCGCTCCGTGCCAGCCTGGCTGGAGCGCTGCACCGCGGGGCTCCGAGATGGCCCTAGCGGGGCAGCGCGCGGTCGCCACGTACCACAATATCATTTCGCAGGATGCTGGCGCGTCTGAGCGAGCAGGTGCCCGCTTCCGCTTTGATTCACTTCTTCTATGCCGGACCCACGGGGCTGCCGTCGTAGCGGGACAACCAGTCAATCCACGCATGAACTCGCCTGTCGCGCCTTACTAGCATCAGTGGCAGAGAGAGCCTCGGTACGAGCACGTGCTGATGGTAGGCGTGCATGATACATGAAGCCGGCGTGGCGAGGACAGCCGTGTGGAAACGATCGCCCCTCAAGTCGGTCCGTCGGCTACGGAGACCCGTGAGCATCCGGGGCGGAGAAGGACGCCGGCGTGGCTGCCACCGACACACGCGCCAGAAGCGCGATCGGCACAACGCCGTAGTCGGGCAGGCCGGCTGCTCCCGTAGACCGCGCGGCGGCGGCGCTGAAGCTCAAGACACCGGTTGTTGCGACGCCGATGACACGCCCCTCAAGATCCATGACAGGCGAGCCGCTTGCCCCAGCGATTATTGGCGTGGTCACCACATAGCGGGGAGCGGTAATATGACGTCGCACGTGATTGATCCATCCGCTCTCTTCCCACAACTGCGACCCTGGCGCATAACTGGGGAAACCGGCGGCCCTAATGGGGTCGCCGGCGACGGCGGCCGGTGCCATTCTCGTCCTCAGGGCGCACCTGGTTGGGGCATCGAACTCGAGGATAGCCAGATCAAGATCGGCGTCGTAGGCGGCGATGCGTACAGGGTGCTTGAGCGCTTCGTTGCGGGGACTAAAGACGTGCGGGTTCGAGTACGGCGGGTGACCCGGCAACGTGGTGTCCCTAACGACATGCGCGGCGGTCACCAGGCCATACCCTGTGAGCTCGAACGCCGTGCCCTGTGATTCCTCGGTTTCTAGGACCCAGATGGCATCCTTCCAGGTGCGGAGGTGGTTGGGGCGGCGGCAATGCTCGGGTCGAGCGACGTAGCCAGGCACCAGGTGGGCGTACTGCATTACGAACCGACGGTACCACGAGTGGTCGGTACCGCGAATCATGCCGAGGAAGTCGATGTGGCCCTTGACGACTCGGCGAAAGGAAAAGATGGCGTGCGGAGCCCGGTCCTTCGTGTCGTAACGGTTGAAGTATTCCTGCTCGGCCTCCTTTTCCCCGTGCGTTTCCCAAGCGTGGAGCATTGCGCGAATCCGCCGCACGAAGAGTTTCCGGACGTTCACCTTCCGGTTCACCACAAGACCGGTCACGACCTGACGTTCGTCCTTCAGCCGGAGATGTACCTTCGCAGGGTTAATCTCAAAACCGTTCTTCATCACGGCGGCTTCCAGCAGATGGCCCACCCGGGACTGCCGCACTGGTAGTGCGATCGGATCCCAATACCCGATCGCGTCAGGGAATCGGTCGTTCCGGGAGAAGGTGAGGTCGTCCGCGTATCGCGTGTACGCGGACCGATAGCGTCGTGCGAGACGCTGCAGGTCGCGGTCGAGCCTCTCAGCGACCATGTTTGACACGATCGGTGAGCTGGGAGCGCCCTGCGGCAGCTCGTTCTTATGCGTGCAGATCCGTGCGATCACGGTCGCTACGTTCGCGGGCAGACCGTAGCGCTTGATAAAGAGGCCGCGGACGCGACCAAAGTTGATCGAGGGGAAGAAGTCCTTCAGATCGACGTTGAACACCCACTCGGACCCGATGTGCAGATGCGCGTTCGTTGCGATGCTCCTTCCCGCGACGAACCCGTGCACGCAGTCGGGTGCCTCGTACAACGTCGTAAGGACCTGGGCCAGCTTCTGCTGGACGATCTTCAGGCCCGAATGTGGCTCTTTCAGGGTACGGACACCGCCCCGCCTCTTCTTGATCGTGAATGCCCGGTACCGGTATCCCCGTCCGTACGTATAGTGCCGGAGCTGATCTGGGCGGACCTGTAGCAGGGTCGCGAGGTCTCCGACGCTTGTGAGCGAGCGGAAAGCCGCGACCAAGACGTACGGCGGCGACGTGAGGCGCAGGTCGGCCATGCACCAGTTGCAGTGGATCGCCGCGGACCGATGTAGGAAGTGAAAGCCGGGCCGACCGTGTATTCCACTTCGTCGAGGTGCACATGGAGATTCCACGCGCACAGAGATCAGGGATACCTGACCCCTAAAGCTACACACCCTGCATACAGCCCGTCGGCGGATCGCCAACGAAACGCAATATCTCGCGGCGCGGCCCGGCGGCCCAATTCTAATCGTACGCGTACGAAGCGGGCAAGCGCGCGCTGCACCCCGCTACGTTTTGGGGATCCGGCGGTCCATTTTGCCGATTTTCCCTCGCACTCCGTATCCAGATAGCGAGGTTCTGGCGGCGGAATCGAGGTAGTCAGTGGCGTGCCGTCCGGAGCGCTGCACCGCAGGGCTCTGAGAAAGCCCCAGCGGGGCAGCGCACGCTCCGCCACGCGCAGGTTCGCCCCTGTCAGGCGAGACCCAGTAAGTCGCTCCTCGCCAAGACGGGAAACGCCCGAGGACTTGGGCCTACAGCCCTGGCACCCTCAGGAGGATCCCGTTCCCCACTAGCGCGTCGAAATGGCCGGCCAAGCGCTCCGCAAAGGACTCCGACCGGACCAACACCCCGATCTCGATGTTCTTGAGCTGCGCCGCGCCGGTGAAGTTCGCTGACGAAATGAAAGCCACGGCCCGGTCCACGACGACGCATTTGGCGTGCAGGCTCGCGCGCGCTTCGGCGTCGATGGAGAGCGACCGCGGGTCGTAGTACACCTCAGGCATCCGCTCGCCGGGCCACTCGCGTTCACGGAACCGCTGTGCAAAAGCGTGCACGAGGTCCTCGTCTCGCGTGGTGTCGAGCCGCTGCCGCTGCACATCGAGGAACATGCGGACCTTGAGGCCGGGCAGCGCCTCCATTCGCCCAGCCAAGCCCTGGAACACTTGACGGCCCTGGTAGACCGCGTATCCCACCACTGTGACCGAGCGCTCCGCTGATGAAAACAGGTTCTCCACCACGACGCGCGTGTCCCGATGGTCGGCGCCGTGCGCTTCCGGGCCAGTCGCCACCAAGTCCAGCACCTCGTCTATCGTTCCGCGCGCGTCACGGTCCACCGCGAGCGTCTCCAGCAAGATCGAGATCGCCGCCGGCGATGCCCCCGCCGTGCGGAGGCGCTCCAGCCCGCTTGCGACTGCGGCCGCGGCGGACGCCGGGACGTACGGCCGCAGGGCCAGCCCCGTGAACGGCGGGAGCAGGCGCCCCGACCGCAGGAGCCCCGCGAGCACGCTGAGATCGTGAGTCCCCAACCGCAGGAGCGTGTCCGTCACGCGTGCCGGTCCCTGAAGAACGCCGCGGATCCCTCCGCCACCGTCGGTACCACAAGTGCCCGGTCGAGCAGGTCGTTCGCCTGCTCGCAGGAAGTCTCGGAGATGAGCACGCAGCCGTGGCACGCCGCGCCCAGGAGGAAGCGCCGCTCGAGTACGTTATCGGGCTCGTGCTGAGCGCAGACTGGATCGTTCGAGCAAAGGCGGCCCAGCTCGAGGGCAGCGGTGAGGTGTTCGCGCATGGATCGACCCGCCTCGACGAGCCCGCCCAGAGTGCCTTCCGAGTCCGAAGTCGCGGTATAGAGGAGGATCCCGTAGCCGCGGTCGCCGGCGTACACGCGCTCACGGATCGAGCTCGCGGGGTAGCCGCATTCCAACGAGACCACCGTCAGCAGCAGGTGAGACAGGGTGTGGAGCATGATATACTCGATCCCAGGAAACCGCCGATGAGAGCCAGTGTGGTCGTCTCGCCAGGCGTGGAATCCCGCCAGGAGTCGGCTCCCGCGGTCCTGGACGGCGGACTCCCTTGCCCACACATCGATCGCCTCCTTCCGAAAAGCGACGAAGAAGCCTTCGCCGCGGGTCTCGATGGCCGGAAGCCACTCCGCCTCGCGAGCGATCTGTGCGCGCTCGACACCCAGCTCCAGCTCCCCCTCGATGTCTGGCGAGATCGCCTCGAAGCGAGTGAACCCGACCTGCGCCACCACTTCGCGCAGCCGATGGAGCAGGATGACCCGGTCTATCACCTCCAGGCCCGGCCGCTCCCATTTCACGCGGGGGAGCGCCCGCGCGTAGAACGTTCCGTCGGGATGGTCGACGCCGATTTGCTCTCTGCTGGAGAGCAGGACCTCGATCTCGGCCTGCTTGACCGGCACGTCTTTGCTGCGGTCGCCGGGGACGCGTCGTCGCCGGATCTCTGCCAGCACCTGCTCATCGCTCAGGCCGTTCAGGGCTGCGGCGACAATCGGTTTCCGCTGCTCTGCGGCCAGGTGCTCGGCGTTCTCAACGAACTCCAGGTAGTGCTGCCAGACGCGATTCACCGCTTGCGTCACGGCGTTCTCCGACTCCGGAAGCGAAATCACGCTGATGTTCTGGGAGAAGTACGCGTGCGTCGCCGTACGGACGAGGAGGCGATTGGCCTCCTCGCAGACTTCTCGTGCATAGGCACCCAGCCACGGGCGGCTTCCATCACAACGACCGAGAAGGCCCGGGTTGCGTGAGGCCGCGACCAGAAGCTGCTGGGTCGCTCCGCAGTCACAGCGGACGGAGATCTCGCTCAGGTCGCCGCTCGTACCCCGTTCCACCATCCGCAGCCCACGGCGGCAGTCCGAGCGGTGCCCGTGTGCGAACACGTGCCAGTCAATGTCGCCGATGTGCCCGCGACGGCACGCCCGAACGAAGCGAACGGGAACGACGGGCCGCGCCTTCCGATCATCGTCCACGAACCGGCCTCGATGGTCGAGCGCCTTCCGATGGACAAGGTGGCGCGACCGCACGCCACTTTCCTTGTCCTCTTCGACATCCTGCGTGATGAACCACTCCGGGAACTGGAAGGCGGTGATGCCGGTGGGCGGCGCCCCTGGGTCCTGCTCGTCCAAAGGCGGAGCGAACAGCCGGAGCCCCTGCCGGCCGAGCATGCGCTCCAGCTTCGCGACCAGTCGCGGCTCGTGGATCTCGACACCCGGCTGGGTCCACAGCTCCAGTCCGCCCACGATGACGGACCGGTTGGGCAGGTCCAGCATCGCACCCGGGCCGAACGTGGTGATGACCTGACTCTGGCGGAGCTGCCCGTGAGGCCGGTTGGGTCGCGGGCGGTTCATTCCCCCTCCTCGTCGAGCGGGACCGCTACGTCATCCAGCGTCCGCACCCAGAGGTTTACGCTGCCTTCCACGTCGCGCAGCGAGCGGTTCGCTCGGAACCTCCACGGCTGCCGGGGCAAGGTCCGCAGCTCGGGGTGCAGGAACTCGTAGAGGAGCCGCCTCGCCCCGCCTTCCTCGGTCTGGTACTGGAGATGAACGCCGCTCCGCCGGTAGTCGAGCACAATCTGCTCCCACTCGTCGAGCAGGTCCTTGACACGCCGTCCGACCTTCGCGGCAAGCTCGTCCCCGGCGGAGCCATCGCGAAGGTCGTGAAGGCGGGCCCGCTCCTCGAGCGTGCGGACCACGAAATCGAGTCGCGCTCGCTCCTCGCCGACCCGCTCAGCGCCCAGGGGTTCGGTGAGGGGTGCGTGCCCCAGCCGCGCTAGAGAGAGCATCGTCCCGGGAAGCCCACGATCCAGCGCCTGGGGCGAAAAGGGCGTCACGCCTGTGGCCTCAACGCTCCGGTAAAACGAAGCGTGGTAAGCGCCGAACCGCTCGTAGTGAGATCGGTCGCGGGGTTTATGGATGTTGAGCAGCGTCACCACCAAGCCCGGCCTCTCGGGATCGCGCCCGACGCGGCTCGTCGCCTGGATGTACTCCGCGGCGGTCTTCGGCTGACCCAGCACGACCATCAGACCGAGACGCGTGATGTCCAGGCCGACCGAGATCATGTTGGTCGCCATGGCGACGTCCACGTGCCCTGGATCTGTGAACGGCAGGGCCAGGCGCCTCTTCGATGCGGCGACCCTGTCCGTGCTCACCCGCGACGTCAGCTCGACGACGTCATAAGCGATGCGGCGGTTCGCGAACGACCCTGAGTTCTCCCCTTCACGGCGTCGGCGCGCGTATCCCGTGAGCCGCGTCGTGACCTCGTCCTCCACGATGCGCCGGCTGCCGCCCAGCTCCCGCAGGCTGTTGAAGTACCCGACGAGGGTCATGTACGGGTCGGCGGGATTGTCGGCTCTCCGTTTGCCACCCGCCCCCTCGTACGCCTTTTGGCCAGCACCGAGCAGGGCCAGGTAGGTGCGCAGCAGAATGACCTTGGGGTTGCGTCCCTGAGCGGCCACCCCCACGTAAAGGCGCGCTTGGCTCTCCTCGGGCGAGTGGACACGCGCGAAGAACGAATGACGCCGGTCTGGCCCAGGCGGCGGAAAGATGTCGACCACGCGCCTGGCGAACAGGGAACGGATCTGGCGATCCGCCCGGCGTACCGTCGCGGTCGAAGCGATGATCTTGGGGCGGATGCGGGGCCCATCCTTCTCGACCGTGGACAGAGCGTCGAGAGCGGTCTCGTACAGACCAACCATGGTCCCGAGCGGGCCGGAGATGAGGTGCAGCTCGTCCTGCACGATGAGCTCCGGTGGCCGCAGACGGGCATCGAGCGGAGTCCCTCGCCCCGGGTCGCACGGTCCGTAGAAGCCATCCCGGTCCGCCCGGTCTACGCGGCCGAAGAGCGCTCCCACGCGCCCCGTCCAGGGCATCGCGGCAAACTTGTCGACCGTCGCGATGAGAAAGCATGGCAGGCGGCGGTAGATCGGTTCGTCCACGCCGAGGATGGGCAGTGGCTGGTTTCGGGTGAAGTCGCACCTCCGGTTGGCGCAGGTGACCCGGAGGTCTCGCGGTCTGTCGTCATCGGGCACGAGGCTGAAGGACGTCGCGCTGAACTTGGTCCCGCACCACGGGCACTCCTCCAGGGGGATCGGCGCTGGCTTGCGCGTGTCGTTCTTGAAGGCGATGGTCTTCGCGCGGGCGGAGTAACGGTCGTTGTCGCCCCTCGCCCCCATGCGGTTCGGCGTCGCGGCCAGGCCCACCCAGAGGCCGATCTCGAATGGCCAGCCGCCGAGGTGCTTCAGGTCCTTCTGCCGCTCGAGCTCCAGCGCGCAGATCAGCGCCGCCGCGCGGCTCAGTTGATCGAGTGTGAGCAGGCGCAGCGTGTAGCGCATGAGCACGGTCACGCCAGCGGACGCCAGGCCCGGATTGCGAAGACGGCGCAGCACGAGGGTGAACGCCGCGAGGCCCAGGTACGCCTCCGTCTTCCCTCCACCCGTCGGGAAGAAAAGCAGGTCCACCACCTCGCGGTCGGCGTGGGACGGGTTCGCGATGCCGGGCAGGCTCATGAGGAGGAAGGCCAACTGGAACGGCCGCCACGCCGGCGGAGCGACGGCCGCCGGGTCCACCCCACGGCGGATCGCGTCGCGGCGCCGCGCCGCCGCCGCCATCGCCCGGTTGGCGATGCGGAAAGCCTCGAGCACGTTGGGATCATCACCGAGATACCCGATCCCCGCATCGACGCGACGGGCGATTGTCCGAGCCCGCTGCAGCAGTTCCTCGCCGGTCTCGCGCCTGCGCTCGGGGCTCGAAGGCGCTTTCGCATCCTGCTCGTCGATCCATTTCATGTAACCGGTGACGAACGCACCGAGTCTCGCGCGGGCCTCCGGGCCATCCGTCAACGTCGCCAGCGCCTCCATGCCCAGCTCCACGCCTTCGACCACCTCCGCCGCCACGCGCTCGACCTGCGCGATGGGGACCCATGTCGTCCGGACCCCGCGACAGGAGCCGTCGACTTCTACGTCGGCTTCCGACGCCACACCGTGGCCGACCGCGTACTCGACAACGTCGCGGTACTGGAGGTCCGCCACGCGCTCGTCCCAATCTTCGCTCTCCAGCCCTTTCGGATCCGGTCGCGGCACGAAGGGCATCGCCGACCTGACCTCGAGGGTCGCTTGGAACGCAAACGCCTCGTCCTGCCGGTCACCCTCCGCAGGCGGGCGACGGTTGACGAGGAAGATCGAGACGGCCCGAGTGCCGGCTGGCAGCTGCCCCACCCCCGCAGCCAGCGGCGGAATCGGGCGTTCGGAAACCACGATGGTCAGCCCACCGCTGCCGGGAAGCGGGCGCTCGGAGGGGCTGCTCGCGGGACCCGGTAGCGGGCACCGGACAGCCGCCTCGCGCTGCTGCCGCCGCCAGACACGACGCCTGCCCGCGGGCCCCTCGTTCTCTTCGGTGCGCTCCGGCTCCTCTTCCGTGGGGCCACCGGCTTCGTCGCCGCCCTCGCGGCGGTAGTCTCCCCAGCGGACGGCCACGTCCAGCGCATCGGTGCCGGCACCGATCAACACGCTCAGGCCGATGGAGGAGGGAAGGAAGGCGCGCCGGGCGGACGCCGGCTCCGGAGGAACCGCGTCGTCGGTGCCTCCTCTTTCCTCCAGCGCGTCGGGCTCGTCGTCCGGGGCGATGTCCGATCGCTGCTCCTCCGGAGCGCCGAGCGGGACCAGGAACCCGGTCAGATACCAGCGCGAGGGCGCCTGCCGCAGCATCTCGGCGGAGAGGTCGTCCTCGCGATCCGGGCCCACGAGATCGAGGCGGAGAGCTCGGACCATCTCGGAACGGACGGCTGCTGGTTCGTCGAAACTTGCCATTGGCTTATGACAGAAGCTCGGTGTCCCGAAGGCCGGCACAAAGCGGCGGCTCGAGAGGCCGAAGATACGTCATGGGCGCAGCTCCACCCACCGCCGAAGGAATTCCTGCACGACGCCGCGCGCGAACCGCCGTAGACCCGTGCGATCCTCCTCGCTACCCGCAGCGCCGAGGAAGAAACGTGCGTAGTTGCTTGGTCCCTGGTCCTCCAGCCTGCCGAAGCGATCGGCCAGGAGGGCCACTGCGTCGCGCACATGGTCGCTTCCGGCAATCGGACTTCCTGCAGCGGCTTCGGCTGCGCTCACCGGCCCCGCATCGCCAAACGCATTGAGCGTCCAGACGATGTCGTAGGCGTCCTTTTCCTTGTCCCTGGTCTCCAGCGCGAACGCCTTGAGTACGAGGAACGGAAGGATGTTCACGACCTGGATTTCGACCCGCCGGCGACCGCCGTGATCAAGGATTTCTCCCTCGATTTCCCAGCGGCTGCAGTCCTGGCTGGCGAGCTCGGCACCCTTGAGCTGAATCGCGGACAGGTCTGAGCCAGCCGCTCCCCCGGGGTTTCGCTTCAGGCGCCCCGGTCTTCCACCGGCCTCAACCGGACAGAAAAACTCGATCACCACCCGGATCCCGTCCACTCGACGACTCCAGGCGTAGCTTCCCTCCTCGCTCGGCGAGAAACCGGCATTTCTCAGCTCCTGCTGGAGCTTGGTGTACACGGCCTCATCATCCGCATCGATCGCGACCCCGATCACGACATCCAGATCCGTCGTGCCGGTGTGCACTTCGATCTCCTCAGGGACTCGCTCGACGATGTAGCGCGGCGCCAGCCCTCCGAAGAGGATGAGTCGGGGTCCCCACGCACCGATCCTCGACACAACCGTCCTGAGCGCCTTCTCACAGGCCGCGAGCGCCTCGGGCGTATAGAGGTGGATCGGGGGCGCCGGCACTGGCTGCGCTTCGTTGTCAATCCGCTCTTGCATGCGCTTCCCGAGCTCTCTGGAGGAGTGCTCGCCTCAGGCTTTCACCCGCGTCCGGGCCGCGCCCGGGCGCCGTCGCCGCTTCAACACAAGCCCTCCCGGGGGACACGAGCATGATCGCATCGGCCTCGCCTGCCGGCGGTCCCCTCCACGATCCGAGTGGGCGAGCCAGGCGGAGGGCCGGGTCGCCTGAAGCCTGCCACGTGATGAGATTAGCGCCTGCGGCCACGACCTCGCCGCCGAGCGAACCAGCAAGATCCTCGGGTGGGGCTGCGGCCGGTATCCAGACAGCGGGCACCGGCCGCGTCGTCAGCGTCGGCTCGTACAGGTCGGCGGCGACTACCCCCCCGACCGCGTAGGGAAGCTCGCCGGCATCTAACGCGGCAAGCTTCACGAGGAGCGCCTCGGCGCTGCGGGCGTGGACGTAGAGACCGGCAGTCTGCGGGTCGGGGCCACGGCCCTTGAGCCACAGGTCCAGAAGCCCATCCAGGTCGGGGCGCCAGCGCTTCCGTGGTCCTGCGCCGACAACGTCCAACACACCCGCGGCCAGTAGCGCGTTGAACACCTTGCTCGTCCAGGCCGGGGTGCTGCCCGCGAGCCCCACAACTTCCTGCTGCGTCACGAGCTCGCGCTGCTGGGCTAGCTCGACCACGGCCTCGACGATTACGCCGGCCTTGCCTGCCAGTCCCGGCATCGCCGGCGGAGCAGAGTCGCCCGCCACAAGCGAAGGATCCTCGGGCAGGTCAACAGCCAGGCCAGGGGCCCTCATGTGGACGACGCCCGTCTCGTACTCGATCCACGAGAGGTTCAGCCGGCGGAACTGCTCTCGACGCTGGGGCGAAAGTGCCTGCGTCACGAGCACTACCGGATGCACTGAGCTGCGGTTGTGCTGCTGGAACTCCTCCAGATGCTGCTCCGAGAAGCGATGCCTCACCTTCAGGAGGAGCGGCACCGGCGCCCCTCCCATGACCGAAACCAGCATGTCGGCCGGGCCGTCCTTCTCGACGGTCAGATCCGCCCGGCGCAGTCTACGAAGGACCAGTTCCTCGACGTCTCTCACCTGAATTTTTCCTGGTTTAGCATTTTTCACTACAGTAGTAAAAATACCATCCTCAGTTAACAAAGCAAGCGCATCCGGCAACCGCGCATGGTATTGCCCCATGTGATACAGCATGCCGGATTCGATGCGATGTCATATTTGACGTACTATTTGTCATGTGCTATATTGTTCCAAGGAGGTAGCTCATGGCTCAGGTCAGGCGTATCATTGGATATGGCACGGGGCTGCGACGCCAGCTCGAAGTCGCGGGCTTAACTCAAGAAGCATTGGCGAAAGCGGCGGGAGTGTCCCGCCAGACCATCGCGCGCGCCATCAGCAGAGACGAGGTGTCCGACCGGACAGCGGAGCGAATCGCCGCGGCACTCGGACATCCCACCTTCTCGCCAACGGCTGCTGCCGGTGCTCCGCCCGCACGGTCCGTCACACGCATGCCCGGTCGCGCAAGGCGTCAACGGCGCAGGTCGAGTCAAGGAACGGCCCGTACTACGCCATCGACGTGGGTGCGTGCTTCTGACATCGTCGCGTGGGCGGCAAGACGCGATGCCCAGGACACGCTTCCGGAGGTGGTTCGCCGGCTCGTGTTCGCGACGATCAAGCACGCGACTCGAATCGCGTTTCGCGGCGGCGAAGGCGTTCAGCTTTCTGGGTGCGACGGCGTGGTAGTCACGGACCTCCCGAATGCCTTTGTTCCTCATGGCACCTCCTATTGGGAACTCGGCACGACCCCGAACGCCAAGCAGAAGGCGGAGGATGATTACGGCAAGCGCACAGCGGAGATCGCCGAAGTTGATCGCCACGCGAGCGCGTTCGTTTTCGTGACCGCCCAGCGATGGGCAGGCAAAGATTCGTGGGCCGCCGGTCGGTGTGCCGAGCGCGCGTGGCGCGAAGTTATCGCGTACGACGCGGACGATTTGGAGGCGTGGCTCGACGCGGCGCCGGTCGTTCATCTGTGGCTCTCTCACCGCTTGGGGACAGTCCCTGAAGGCGCAATCGATCTCGCGACGGCGTCGACGGTATGGTCTACGGCCACGGACCCCCCACTTCCAGCGGAGTTGGTGTTGGCAGGGCGTGAGGAAATAGCGGCCAGAATACGCGAATGGCTCCGACAGCCTGCGCGCCCGCTGGTGGTCCGCGCCGAATCTCGCGAAGAAGCGATGGCGATCGTCGCGGCGACATTTCAAGGGCTTCCGGACGATCAAGCGGACGCGACCCTCGCGCGCGCAGCGGCGGTCCAGGAGCCAGCCGCATGGCGTCAACTGATCGGCTCCGAGGAGCCGCTCATCTTGCTGCCGATGTTTGACGCCGGCGATCTGATTCCGGCGGCCGCACGCGCGGGGCATGGCGTGATCGCCCCGCTGGGAGAGAGTGATCCCGCTCTTGAGGACGTCACTCAGGTGCCGCCCGTTGCGCGCCGTGCGGCGGCGGAAGTGCTCAAACGCGTGGGAGTGGAGTCCAACCGAGCGGACGAGCTGGCCGCCCTGGCGCGTCGGAGCATGGCAGCCCTGCGGCGGCGTCTGGCGCTAAGCGGAGCGATGCAGCTTCCGGCCTGGGCTCAGCCGGCCAACGCGCGGACAGTCCTGCCAGCGCTGTTGGCTGGTGCTTGGAGCGAAGCTCACCCTGCTGACCGGGAGGTGATTGCAGCGCTTTCGCGCGCCTCTTACGAGGAGGTGCGTGACCGGCTTGTTCGCTGGGCTCACGAGACGGACCCCCCGCTGCGGCGCCGTGGGGACGCTTGGTACCTTGTTTCCAAGCAGGACGCTTGGACGTTGCTCGCGCGATTCCTCACACGGGATGACCTCGAGCGGTTCGAGGCAGCAGCTTTAATCGTGCTCGGCACCACCGATCCGAAGTTCGACTTGCCGGCCGACCGGCGCTGGATGGCCGGCGCACTGGGCCACTCGGCCCCGCATTCCGGACTCCTCCGTAGAGGGCTGACCAGCACGCTCGCAGTCATGGGTGCTCGGGCTGCGAGTAGCGGTAACGACTCCAACGACCCGAGCTCAGTCGCGGCGAAAGTCGTTCGCGAACTTCTGACCACAGCCAACCAGGATTGGCGGTTGTGGGCGTCGTTGTCGCCTCATCTTCCTGATTTGGCCGAAGCATCACCGGATGCCTTTCTGACTGCCGCAGAGCATGGTCTCCGCGGCGAGAAGCCAATCCTGTTGGAGTTGTTCACCGATTCGGAGGATCCACTTTTCGCTTTCTCAGCGCACACGGGGCTGCTTTGGGCACTGGAGCGCTTGGCCTGGTCCGGCCAATACCTGGGCAGGGCAGCGCGAGTATTGGCCAAGCTGTCGGCCCGCGATCCGGGGGGGAAGTTGGCCAACCGGCCGACTGCAGGTCTAGCGGCAATCTTTCGGCCCTGGTTTCCGCAAACGGCCGCTTCGTTGGACCAGCGCTTGGGCGTGCTGGACATGCTGCGGCAGCGCGAACCCGAGGCGGCATGGGCGCTCATGGAATCGATGCTCCCTCAATTCCACGCGACCGGCTTCTACAGCGCGCGTCCTGAGTGGTGGGACTGGGCGCCCGAGGGCCAGCCCAAGGTGACTCGCGGCGAGTATGCAGCAGCGGTACGCCAAGTCGTGAAGCGAATGCTCGATGACGCGGGAGCAGCGGGAGCACGGTGGGGAGCGGTGATCGAGGCACTTCCGATGCTTTCGGCGAGCGATCATGCCGCGGTCGTCGCGCGATTGCAGGAACTCGACGTGGATGCCCTCACGCCCGAAGATCGTGCGGCCATCTGGGAGCACCTGCGAAAGCTGGTCGCCGATCACCGCTCATTCCCCGATGCGGCCTGGGCGATGCCGGCCGAAATAGTCGATCGGGTGGATGCACTGCGTGGTCAATTCGAGCCTTCCGACCCGGTGTCGCGATATGGGTGGCTTTTTGCGCATCTCACGACTCTGCCGGAAGGTCTGCCTCTGTCTCACGGCGACTGGGAAACCCGTCAAGCTGCGATCGAGACAAAGCGAACTGAAGCACTCCGCGCGGTGCTCGCCAGCACAGGCGTGGCAGGTGTACTTGCTATTGCCGACCACGCCGAGCAGCCCGACTGCGTTGGGCGCACGGCCGGTCAACTGCCTGAGCTTGAGGCACAAGAGGATGAGATTCTCCGTGTTCACCTTGGGGCGGAGGACCGAAAGCGCGCTGCGTTCGGCTGGGGTTACGCAACAGCCCGCGCGCGGAAAGGAGGCAGCGAATGGGTTATCGGCAAACTTGAGGGAGCGGCGAGAACGTGGTCGCCCGAGCAGCAAGCTGCGCTGCTTCACCTCCTCGACCCCAGGCCTGACACTTGGGAGCGTGCCTCTAGGGCGGGCGCTGAGACAGAGCGCGCTTACTGGCGCTTCCTTAGTCCCTTTGGCGTATCCGAACCGCACACCGAGGAAGCTGCGAGGCATCTGCTCGCGGCTGGCCGACCGAACGCTGCGGTCGACCTGCTCGCGTTGCGGGACCGGAGGGAACTGCAGGATCCGGAACTTGCTATGGAGGCGCTGGCGGAAGCCCTGACCAGCGATCTGGAATATGATCCTCCCTCGAGCGGTTTCGCATATGAGCTGGCACGCCTCCTGGACAAGCTCGTCGACCGGTCGGACGTCGACCAGTCGCGGGTCGCCGCACTGGAATGGCGGTTACTACCTGCAGTCGACTGGCACAGCCGAAGGCCGATGGCACTCGGTCACCTGCTCGCTCAGAATGCGGCCTTCTTTGTGGACGTCGTCAAGCTAGTCTTCAGAGGAGAGGGAGAAGAGCCGAGAGAGCTCAAGGATGACGAGCGCGAGCGCGCAGAGCGCGGTTATGACCTCCTCCTTCACTCGTGGTCAACGATGCCGGGGGAGCGCGCTGACCGGACAATTGACGAAGCCGCGCTGCGGAAGTGGATCAAGGAGGCCCGCTCGGCGCTGGCCGCTGCCGGACGAACCGCCGTGGGTGATCATATTATCGGCCAGGTGCTCAGCAGAAGCCCTGCGGAGCGCGATGGAACGTGTCCGTCGCAGGCCGTGCGCAACGTAATCGAGGAACTCGAGAGCGAACACATCGAAAAGGGCTTCGTGATCGGCGTGCTTAACAGCCGCGGGGTGACAACGCGCGACCCGGCCGCTGGTGGGACGCCGGAACGGGGACTGGCGGGGCAGTACGAGGGGCTCGCCTCCGCCGTCGCGGACCAGTGGCCAAGGACAGCCAGCATCCTTCGACGAATTGCGGACAGTTATCGTGCCGACGCGAAGCATGAGGATTTCGCAGCGGCGTTGGACGAGGATCTGGGAGCATGACGGACCCGAGAAAACTGATGGGCGGCTTTCCTCTAACGCGCCGGTGGGCGGTGGAACTCATCGCCGACATGCTGCCGGTCAGCTGCGCCTCGAAGGTTCGGCTGCATCACAGTGGCACGTTGGAAGGCATCCTCTACCGCGCACTGTGGCTATTCCGCGAACCGCAGGACCGTTTCACCCGCCGTGTCCGCGCAGCCTACAAGCTTCTCGATGACGGATTCGATCGTGAGCCCGCCGCCGTAGGTCAAGTTGTCGGGGCGACCACGGAGCGGCTGAGCGATCTTCAGCAGACGGAGCACAATCTTCACCAGGACGCCTGGGCAGTGGACAAAGCCGACCCGGATCGCCGTTTCCGAAGCCTGCTGGCCCTATACCAGATGACCTACGAGCGGTACTACCGCACGCTCGCGGCGCCCTTCGTGGTGGCCGGACGTGTCGTGGCCCAGGAGACGGACCCACAGAAAGCCGTGGGAGGAGATGGCCGGGTCAAGCTGAACGTGATCTGGGAAATGGAAGCTGGTCGCGGCATCGCGGACCAAGCGTTCACCGCGGGGCTTAACAACCACTTCCGGAACAGCGCCGCACACGGGCATTTCGACATCCTGACGGAAGATGAGATCCGGATGTGGGATCTCGACCCCCGATCCGGCAACTATTCTTGGGGGCCGCAGACCTTCACGTACTGGGAGCTGCGGGAGCAGGTTTATGCGCTGTCGGTCACCGCGCTGGTTCTGTTGACGGCAATCGTCCTCTTCGACATTGCGCACGGCCGGACGATGTTTCAGCGCGGATGGCTGAAGCCTAGTCTTCGACCGCGTCGAAGCGATGTGCTTCGTTCTGAGATGGGGCAGATGGCAGGGCTCCATGGCCTCGAGGTCGTTAGCGTGGGCCAGGAGGATTCGCTACTTCGGCTAACGCTCCGTGTGCTCGGGAACGAGATGCCAGACCAAATCTCGGAGGTCATCGCCGGTGGAACGGGCCAAACAACGCGTTATGCGCAACAGGTGAAGACCTACCGTGCCCCGGCATGGAAGCAGGTCTACGGCTTCCTGCAAATGACGTATGATCTTCACGGCTACTACGAGATGGTAGAGGTCGTCTTGGAGGATGCGTCGGTCTCCACGGAGATGGGCCGCCTGAAAGCCCCACGCGACGTTCGAGAAGCGATGGTCACGTCGGACATAGCGCCTGAAGACCTACGGCCGCGCATGGAAGCCGATACTCTGGCCGACAATGAAATCCCGGTCGTGCTCGAGGGTGTCCCCAGATGATGGGCCCGAGGGATTACATGAAGAAGCGAAACTGGTACGGCGTACTTCCAAGGCCGGGCATGCGCTTCACGACGCCCGAGAGCACGCTCGCATAACCGATGGTTACCGGTAGGGCATCATACAGCGCGTCGTTGTTCCAGTTCATCTTCGAAAGCCCCAGCACGGCGCGGGCCGTGTCGTCCCATGGTCCATGGCCGGCGTGCCGGACGAGCCGGATCGGCCGGGGAGTGCTCCGAGCCCCTTGAAAGTATGAGCCGCGCTCGCTGATACCGCTCACGTCTCCATGAGTCCACAACAAAGCATCACGAGGACTCAGTCCGAGGAGCGTGCCTCGCTGAACCGGATAGGCGGCTGGGTTGCCCTTCTGTTCGTCATTACTCCGATCGATACGGACCCCGCGCCAGGCCACCTTTTCGACAACTTGGACGAGATCGACGGATTCGCACAGGTGAAAGGCCTCCATGCACCCATCGGTCTCATCGGTCTTGAATTCGGTTGTCTTGTGGACCATGACCCGCCGAGGCGATCGCCCTGCGTGGCGGCGACGGTACAGATCCATCGAGCGCGTCATCACGCGGAACATCTCACTTCGCGAAAGAAATGGATTGTCTCGCTGGACTTCCACCTCGTGAGCATCGTAGGCGACGAACTCTAGCCCTGAACCCTCCGCGTCGAACACCTGACTACAGCAGGTCACGAAACGCGGCAGGTCTGAGTCGGGTGCTCGTACTGCGTACGAGATCCCGATGTAGGCAGTCTCTGGCTCGGTCTCGGCGAGCTTCCACGGCACGCCTCCAGCCTTCGCATACAGCGCGATGCCAATCCGCCACATGACGCTGGCCCGGCATGAATAGGCCAGTGCCTTATCCTCGCGAACGATCTGAATCGGAAGGCGCCGAGCCGCCGTCGTAGCCTTCAAGTAATCGTGAAGATCAAAATCGTCGTCCGCGCCCCCACTGTAACCGGGAGCCCATCGCTGCGGGATGTAGATGAACAGCACGTCGAACTCATGACGTTGGGCCTCCAGCAAGTGGACCGCCCGAACCAGATGTTCCGCCAACACGATGTGTGGCGTCGGGGATTCCTGGATCTCGGCCTCAAGTCTGTTGCCCAGCTCGACGTGACAGCCCTTGGCAGCAGCCACCATGTGCAGCCCAAACACTCGCTGAAAGCCCGGCCACTCGGGAAGGTAGTCCTTGCGTTCGGTTGGTGCGGCCTTCGTTCGGAGCTGCTTCAGAAAGTCGTACAGGTGGTGGCTATCCCCAGCCGGGGCGATGGTCGCCACTCGGATCGGATCAGGAACCAATCCTCCTGAGTGCGGACCAAATCTAATGAGCCCGCGAAGAGGGTGGACTTCTCGATCTGAGGTACGATCTGGATGAAATGCGAGGGGTGGCTCCGGTAACCACACATGGGGGCCAATCTCACTGCTCACGCTCCCGACCTCCGCGAGAAGGCTGTGGCCGAGGATAGTTTGAAGACGGCATCGACACCATCGGCGATTCCAAGAGCGCGCAGGTTATCGCCGCCGCCAACAAATACGTCTGCCCAAAAGGCAAGCAGGTCGTTCAGCTGCCGGTTGTATCGCTTCACTGTTCGGCCGCGCGCGAAGTCACTGGCAGCGTGCTTATTCTCATCGGTCATGCCGTGAAACACCGTGCGAGGCTCGATCATGAGCCAGAGACGATCATCGGCCCAGTCGAGGCGCGTACTGATTCCCTCGCTCCAAGTAAACCCTGCATGTCCTGGGACCTCGCCGCCGAGAGAACCGACAAGTTTCTTAAGTGGCTTCCACACTTCCTCGGTTGGATCCGAAGGAGCGAGCAGGCTAACCCGCTTCGGAATTACATCAAGCCCCCGACCCCGTCCGATCGCGCGGTTCAATGCATCCTGCAAGAGTCCTCGCTCGCCCGACTCGTAGCGGAGACGCCGCGGCTCAATAACGTGCAGGTCAAAGTCCGTGATGCCGTGCCCTTGGAAGGCCCTGCGCAGGTCGGTATCGCCGCCGTAGGCCAGTACCCCAAGCTTGGTCCGTGCCACAAGCACATCCACACCCGCCAAGTCAACCGTCTTGCGAACCTCCCCGTAACCACCGATGTCACATACGATGCGCCGGCACATCGTTGGCATCTCAATGATCGGCAGGCCGTTTAGCCGTACCATGGGCCACCCGCGTTTGCCCGACGGGCGCGGAGCACCACTCCAACGCCGCCGGTCCGCAGCGAAAATGTTGAGCTCTTTGGTGTCCAGATTCTCAATCATGCGCACCACATCTCGCATGATCTCATCGAAGTTCTCCACCGGTACGAGTCCCGTCTCAACCCCGGACTGCTTCGCTCTGAGAAGGAAGCGCTGCACACGGTCGAGCGGTGGGTCTTCCCCGCGATGTAACCAGAAAAGCCCCGCCGGGAACGATTCGCCCTCAGCGAGCACCTGCTCGAGCGACTCCATGATGGAATCATCACGGCCGCCGTACCCGACCACTACGAGGCCAAGGCGCCGAGACGATTCGACTAGGAGACGCCGAAGGCGCTGATCTTGGTCGCGCAGCTCATCGCTCGTATTCTTGAGGCGCCGCGAACGAAAATCCCCGTGCAGCTTGACCTCGACGGGCCAGCGCCCGTCGCGAATGCACTGTTCTGCGAGCTCTGGCGCATCAAGAGCTACGGTCGTCAGCGCTCCGGTGCTGTCGTACACCTTTGCGCATGAGTCGGCGATCAGCGGATCAAAGTTGGTCGTCCACACCAGGCGTGTCAGTCGGGCACGCATCAGCGTTGCAAGGGCCAGATGGCCGTAGGACGGCTTCGCGCCTGCCATCTTCGCGTCCAAATATGCCCGACGATCCCCCTCGGCAGGATAGACAGCTTCGAAGAGTGCGGCGTACTCGTCCGCGGCGCCCGGGGCCGGCAAGCCCTCCAACGAATCTATGTGAGCCTGCAACTGGGCGCGGACGGCTGGACTCGACAGGTCCGCGACCGCCTGAGGCGAGACCCGCCGTTGACTGACGAACAGCCTCTGTTTGAACTCCCAGATCATGTCCCATGCAGTTGCTATGCCTGCGGACGCGGACGCGCCCGCGCCGAGGAACCACATGAGATTCCCCGCGCGTAATGAGAACCGCCGGACGAAGTCATCAACGGGAACCTGAGGGAGGCTGCCTTCGTCGCTCACCTACAACTCCCTACTTGGACGCTCGAGGAGCGAAAGCGCTTGCACGTCGACTCCGCGAGCCCTCGGGCGCCCTCTCTCCAGCCGCTTTCGGCCATCGTCAGCGCTTCCACGTAGCTGCTCCTCCTTTGCCCGCTCCTCGTTCAGGGCGAGCAGGCGGGCGAGGACCTCATCGCGGACCTCATCAGGCCAGCGGTAGCGCCACGGCTTCCTCCGGCGTGTTGAGGCCTCCTCGTCCTCTTCCTCCTCGTAATCCAGCAGGAACTCGCGTTCCGGTTGGATGTTGGTCCAGCCGTAGGCGTCGAGGACCGCACGGTCCATGGCGTCGTGGAGGTCGCGGAGCTTCTGGATCTCCGGAGAACGTTCGTTCGGGTTGTGGAAGCGGTTGTAGGTGTTCGTCAGACCCTCGCCATTTCGCACCATGAGGTCGGCGCGGAAGTCATAGTAGGTTCGCCCCGCAACTTCAAGCGACGGATTGTCTTCAAAGCCCTCCGGGAACGGGAAAGTCTCGAAGCAGTCGGAGGGGGTGTAGCGGAGATCGTCCTTCATCGAGGAGCCGAAGAAGCGCGCCCAGATCTCGTGGGGGCGGGATTGAAGCGCCGCGAACGCGGAATAGCTCTCCAGCATGAAGGCAACCACGGACTCGGCGAACACGCCATTGGTTGGCAGGAACGCGAACGCACACTGTTGACCCACTCGTGAAATGCCGAGGGAGCGCCTCAGGCGCCGCATCTCTCTGAATAGTGCCGGTGTGTACCTGCCCCACAGCCACCAGTGCTCCCTCCGTCTCTGTGCGTCGGCGTTGTCGCCAAGCTTCGCACGCTCCGGTCTCACCCTCTGCTCAATAATCGCCATCAGGTCCGGCCAGCGCCGCGCCTCCTCCTCGGTCATGTCTTCGAAGTTGATCACGTATCGATGGTGCGCATGCGTCGGACTTGTGTTGACCTCCTCGCCGCCGATGTACGGAAAGATCCGCTCGGCGTTTCGCGGATCCTTCTCGATAAGTCGGTACATCTCGGAGATCGGCGAGGCGACTCCCTTGGTGCCGGTGTCGTCGAACGTGAAGCCCATGCCGAGGACGATGCTTCCTTGAAAGCTCTTATCGGCGTTAGCCTCCAGCTTCTTCGGGTCCTCGTGCCCACCGGCGTGGAACAGATAGGCCGTGATCGTCGGCACATATCGGCCGTCGAGGTCGTACCGACCGGGCAGCGCGCCGCGGCATACATGGACCACGCTCACGACTACCGCGGCCTGCCCGGGCCACTTGTAGCGCCGTTGTGCGCTGTAGATCGTCCCCCCATGTAGGCATATCCATCGTAAGCCTGTAGAGCGCGTGTCACCCTGGGCGATCGTGTTCGTCGCGATGAGACCGAAGCAGCCGCCCTCCCGTAGCAAGTTGAACGCCCGCCGGTAGAAGTGCGCCACCAGGTCGGCGTTGCCGTGGGACTCCTCGTGAACCTGCTTGAGCCAATCCACGTAGCCATCCGGGTTGCTGGCCAGGAGCGTGTTCTTCCCCGCGAACGGGGGATTCCCCACGACCGCATCGAACCCGGGATTCTCGCGATCGAACACCTCCGGGAACTCCATCTCCCAATGGAAGGGGGAGACGCCACGCTCCTCTCGGAGCTCGCGGACCGCTTCCCGAAGCTCGCGCCTGCCCACGTCATCCGAGAGCCACCGCCGCAGTTCCTCTCCGAACTCCTTGCGTGCGTCCTCCCGCTTACGCGCCGATTCCTCCGTGAAGAAGGCAGACACGGCCAGGTCGCCGACCATGCGCAAGTCCGCCAATGCGTCATCCGCATCTTTGAGCAGCAGGCGCAGCTCACCTCCCGGTGATTCATCTGGTGCCTGCCGAATCTCGGCTCGTAGCCTTGCCGCCTCCGCCAGCTTTTCCTTGATAAGCGGTGCCACGAATTCGATCTGGGCCTTCGGCGCCCAGTGGAAGCCGGCGATCTGCTTGCGGGTGAGACCCACGAGGGAGTCGCCGTGACGAATCGCGTGGTCGATGAACGTGAACGCGTGGTCGCGAGCGAGCGTGGCGAGCCAGAGCGAGAGCTTGCCGAGGTCCGCGGCGATCGGGTTCCGGTCCACTCCGTAGAGGCAGCGCTGCGCCACGAGCCGCATGGCATGCATCAGCTCGTCCTCGTCCGGCGGAATGCGCGGCACGCGGTCGTGCGCGTGCCACGCGCGCACGACCGCTTCGCCGAGCTGGCGGCAGGCCTCAACCAGGAAGGCGCCGGAGCCCATCGCCGGATCCAGCACCCTGAGCTCCAGGATCTGCTCGGGTGTCGGCCGCTCGCCCAGCGCCTCCAGCACGGGCCGGAGCGTGGTCCGCACGATGGGCTCCGTGAGTGATCGGGGCGTGTAGTGCGTGCCCGAGCGGCGCCGCGCGTCGCTGGGCTGGAGCACCATGGCGCCGGGCGCCACGATGTTCGGAGTGGCGCCGCGGGCTACCCATCCTCCGAGCGCCCCCACCACCTCCTCGGTGCTCGCCGCGTTCTTAAGTCTATCCGCCATCGCCCGGGGAGGCCTGCGGTCCGTGCGATCTTGGAACCACTTCGCGCGCTCGCCGGGCTTGCAGCCGAGGAGCGCATCGAGATCGACGGCCACTGGCGCGCCATGGCTCTTTGCCGGCTTCACAGCGATGGAGCGGCCCTTCGCGACTTCGAGCCGGAAACCCATCATTGTCTCGTAGACCGAGCCGATCTCCTCGACGTCGAGGGTGCGGTACGAGAGCCGCTCGCCGTCGAGCACGAGGAGCTTTTCGAGCACGCGGTGTACCACCCCGTCCGACACGAGCGGCGGGTCGATGCGCTCGCCCATGACGCGGTGCGCGCGCCACGGTCGGCCCTCAAGGAAGGGATAGCGGTCGGGGTTGAAGAGATAGCCGTGTCGCGGCGGCAGTCGCACGTCTCCGTGGCCCCCGCCGTCGTGCGCGAGGCGGACGAGCGCGAGCAGGCGGGCCCATGCACCGTAGCGCTGATCCATCGTGTCGGGATGGTGTCCGGCGTCCTCCCGGAGCCGCTCGTACAGGCCCCCGATTCCATAGTGCTCGACGAACACTGGGTCGCGCGGGAGGAGCCCCCGGTCCTCGGCGTAGAGGGTGAAGACGAGCCGGAGCAGCACCGTCAGCATGCCCTCGTAGACCTGGTCGGGTTCTTCGCGGAGCACCTCGCCGAGCAGCCGGCCGCGCGTGTGCGCGTCGGCTGCCTGCAAGCCGCGGAGTAGCTCGTAGAGTCCCTCGAGGATCTGCTCCGACAGCCGCGTCGAGACCTCAGCTTGGAAGCGGCGACTCTCCGAGAGCAAGGCCAGAAGGCGCTGCTTCGTCGGGAGCGCGAACAGCCGCTCGGCGCGGAGCAGCATGTGGAGCCCGGCCAGGATGGGCCGGCCGCTCACCTCGACCATGGCGGACACGGGGAACGTCATGTGCCCCGACGTCTCGCCGCGCGGCGCGTACAGAAGGCGCAGGTGCGTTCCGTTGCAGAGCAGCCCCGCGGTTACCTGGGTCTCGCGCAGCAACCGCTCGAGGCGGGCCGTGGGGCTCGCGTCCCAGTTCCTTCCCGCGGCGCCGGGTGGCCGGTCGAGGTCGCGCCCAGTCGGCTCCACGCAGACGAGGATCTGCCACGGCGGCGCGTCCTCCGGCGGTTCGGGATCTGGGACGGCATAGGTCGGACGCAGTACCTCCTCGTACTCGGGGAGGGGCACTTCGAGCTCGGACGGGAGCGCTTCACTGTCCTGTTCGCCGACCAGATCATCCGGCTCCCAGCCGAGCACTTCCGTGGAGAGCCGCCGGAGATCCGTGATTGCCGGGACCGCATTCGGGTTGCCGTCGAGAAAAACATCCTCGACACATGCGCGGAGCCTCTCCTGCACGCCGGAGATGTTCCGGTCCACGTGGCCCTGCGCGTGCCGGAGCGCCGGCGGGGAGACGACGATGCCCACGGGCTGCACGTAGCCGATCCACTCGCGGTGGGCTCTCAGCTCGGTCGCGTCGGCCATCGCTCAGCCCGTCACCGGCCAGAGGTAGACAAGCCCGACCGGCTCGACGCGGCGAGCCCGCACGTAGTACGTCTCCTCGATCCGGAGCGGCTCCGTGTCCAGTTCGCGCTCTAGCGTGATCAACCGGCGCTCCCAGTGGCGGCGGTTCGCCTCGAGCTGACGCTGCTCCTGCGCGTCGAGGTCGAGCGAGATCTGCGGGTCTTGGTACTTCGCGGCGGTGGCCGCAACGCGCTGCTTCTGGCGCTCCAGCACCTCGCGCATCGCCTTGGCCTCGCGCGCGCCGCGCTCCTGCAACTGACGCTTCACGTCCCTCGCCTCCTCCTCAGCGCGTGCTTCCAGCTGAGGCAGAAGCTCGCGAATGTCGCGCGGCGCGGCGGCGCGCAGCCGCTCTGCCACCTTTGCGGGGATCTGGCGCACGTCGTGAGCGACGAGCGCCTCGTCCAGCAGGTCCAGCGTACGCATCTCTGCCTGGCGAGCGTACGGGGAGAGTGCCGACTTCCGATCCTCCGGGTCGATCCAGCGTGCGGTGAGAGGAACGATCTCCTCGTGGAGACGGGTGCCGGCGGGACCGAAGAGCGCGAGTCGCCCGAGCAGCACCACGCGCGGGATTGCGTCGCGCGTCTGCGCGAGACAGGCACGGGACAGGTCATGGTGAACGAAACCCTGGGCGGTGAAGCGACCGAGCAGCCGTCGCACCACCCGGTGCTCCAGGTGGAGCTGGACGACGTCCTCGTCCATGGTGCCTGGGTCCTCGAAGACGATGGGGCGGATGGGTGACTCCCGGCGCCACTCCCACGGCTTTTGATCGTGGTGGCGCGGCGGCCTGAGTGTGTCGAGGGTGTCTGCCCACGACGGGTCTGCGCCTTTGCCCCCGTCGAGAGGCGGGAATGCGAAGCGGTCGGGTCCGGGTTCGGCCGCCTCACTCCCAAGGGGCCGGAGCGGATCCGCGCCGAGCAGCTCCAGAGACTGAGACAGCGCGGCGCGGAACGCCGACTCCTCCAGCGCGACCCAGCGGCGTGAGTGCTCGAGCTGCGTGCGCAGCCGCTCGATCTGCTGCCGGACTTCCTGCTGGCGGTCCCGCGCGTCGTCCAGCTCCTGAAGCACGGTTTCCTTCTTGTCCGCGCTCAGGTCGGCGGCATCGATGTTCCGGAGCATGGCGTCCACCGTGTCGTGCCGGATCCCGCCGCGCAGCAGTTCCGTCAGCCTCCCTTCCACCACCTGTGCCAGGCTCCCCAGCTCCCGCTTAATTCGCTCCGTCTTACGCACGAGGACTTGGAGCACCCGGTCCTCCGCACGTTGCAGGTAGACGAAGTAATGACAGAAGATTTTCTCGTGCGGCTGGAGCTTGCGGTCGATGCGGCCGTTCCTTTGCTCCATCCTGCTGGGGTTCCACGGAAGGTCGAAGTGGAAGAGGTTCCAGCAGTGCGCCTGGAGATTCAGTCCCTCGCGCGCCGCGTCGGTCGCGATCAGGATTCGGACGGGGTGCCGGGAGGGATTGGCGTTGAAGGCGCGCTTGATCTGCTCCCGCTTCTCGGGCGGCGTCGGGCCGTGGTACACCTCGATTCGCTCCTCGGCCCGGTCCGTGCCACCGATGGCCGCCTCGAGCTGCTGGCGCAGGTAGCGCTTGGTGTCGTCGTACTCCGTGAAGATGAGGATGCGCGTGTCGTCCCACGCCGCCGGCCGCCCGTTCGGGTCGAGTCCCCCTCGCCCGGCGCCCGAGCACATGTGCTGCTGAATCCAGTCGATGAGCCACCGCACCCGAGCGTCCGCGAGGCCACGCTCGCGTTCAGCGGTCTCTGTCATCTCTCTGAGGAGTTGCTGCTCCTGCGTGAACAACCTGGCGGCGCGATCATCCGCCAACGGACCTGTGGACGCCGCGGTGGCGGCTTCGAACTGCGCGTCCTCCTCGGCTTGGAGCTCTCCCTCAGAGAGTTCCGCGCGTTCGTCGTCGTTTCCGACGGGCTCGGCCAGGAGATCGAGCGAGGGCGTGGCTTTGGCGGCCTCGGAGGCGCGCCCTTGCTGGAACTCCTCCCACTGCCGCTGGACGGTCCGGCGGTGTACCCGTAGCGTGCGTGCGAAGGCCTCGACCGACGAAAGCAGACGCTGCTGCAGACCGCAGATGAGGAGCCCCGCCGCCGCCCGGCTGCGTTTCGTCTCGCCCTCGAGGCGTTCCTCGCGGATGGCACGGTACTCGTCGAGGAGGCGGGAGAGAGAAAGCTCCGCAGCGTCGTCCGGCAGGCCTTTCACGTCGATCTGGACGACCTTCCGCTCCGGGAAGCCGCCGACCAACTCGCGGATGTCGTCCTTCAGCCGCCGCACCATGACCTCATCCAGCTCCTTCGCGCTCCGGATCGGAACTCCGCGGCAGAAGCGCTGGGGATCCAGGATCTCCAGGAGGGCGGAGAAGCTGTTGGAGTGGCCGTTGTGGGGCGTCGCGGAGAGAAAGAGCCGGTGCTCGAAGCGCGGAGCCAGGTCGCGTACCGCCCGGGTGATCTTCGAGTCGATGGCGTAGCGGGCGCCGCTGGACGGCGCGGCGTGGTGCGCCTCGTCCAGGATCAGGAGCGCACCTGGGCGCAGCTCGCCGAGCCATGCGCGAAGTGGCGCGGCGTACTCCTCGTCGATCAGGAGACGATGTGAGACGAGGAAGCGTGCATGCGTCGCCCACGGGTTCACCCCATAGCCCCGCTCCTGCCGGACCCGCCCCACGTACGAGCGATCGAGCAGCGCGAAGGTGAGCCCGAACCGTTGCTCCATCTCGTCCTGCCACTGCGGAAGCATCGAAGGAGGGCACGCCACGACGATGTCGCGCACCTTACGACGGAGCAGAAGCTCCCGCGCAATGAGCCCCGCCTCGATCGTCTTGCCGAGCCCGACGTCGTCGGCAATGAACAGGTTCACGCGCGGAAGTAGGAGCGCTTTCCGTAGTGGTTCGAGCTGGTACGCGTCGATGCGGATGCCCGCGCGGAACGGTGCCTGGAAGAGGCGGGGGTCGGCGGCCGTGACGCTGTTCCACCGCAGCGTGTGCACGTAGGCCGAGAACAGGCCAGAGTCGTCAAAGCCCTTGTCTGCGATGCGGTCCCAAGCCTCGCCCGTGAGGATCCTCGGATCGACTTCCTTCTCCCAGAGCACGGCCAAGGGCTGACCCTGAGCGTCGTCGTCCACGCAGTGCATGCGAACGAGAGTGGCGTCGCCAGGAGAAGGTGGTGGGACCCTCTCCTCGACCAGGTAGAGCCGCTGCCGGACGTGGACGATCTGTCCGGGTTCGGGCGGCTCGGAGATTAGCTGAGTTGACATCGGCACAAGTCAATGACCGTGTGGGTGCCGAGAAGGCGCGAGCATCTTTGCTGGGCGAAGTGTTAAGGCCTGGGCGCAAAAGTGGCCATGGCTGGGGTCCGTGGGCAAGCCCCGGTGGCCACCTCAAACTCCTCCACCCGTGGCCGGGTCAAAATCCCCCACCGTTTCGAGCGGCGGGACCGGTGAAACTTACTGCGATGCTGCGCGCTTCGCAGCCCGTGCTGCCGCTTCCTTGAGGCGCCAGCTCTTGCCCTCGAATTTGAGCAGGTGGCCGTGGTGCATGAGGCGATCGAGGAGCGGAGTGACCACCACCCCATCGCCGAGGAGCCGGGTCCAGTCCTCGAGGGGCCGGTTCGAGGTGAGGATGGTGGACGCCTTCTCGTAGCGCGCCATGAGCACGTCGGCCAGTTCGTCGTCGGCGTGCGCCGGGAGCTTTCGGAGGAAGAGGTCGTCGATGAGGAGCAGCTCGGCGCCGCGGATCTGAGTGCGCAGCTTTGGGAGGTCGCCGAGTTGGCGCGCTTCCGTGATGTCCTCGATGAGCTGATGCGCCTCTCGGTAGAGGACCTTGTAGCCCCGCTGCACCGCGGTCGTGGCCAGGGCCTTGGCCACGTGACTCTTGCCGGTGCCGGGTGGGCCGATGAGCAGCACGTCCTCCTTGGCGTCGATGAATTTCAGGGTGGCGAGCGCGAGGACGTCGCGTTTGGGCAGGCGGGCGTTGTAGCTCCAGTCGAAGCTCCCCAGGTCCTTGTGGTCGGGGAGCCCGGAGAGCGCGTAGCGC
>JACQVF010000035.1 GCA_016209885.1 Gemmatimonadota bacterium
GGGCGCGGGTCCCGGGCGCGGTTCCCGGGCGCGGTTCCCGGGCGCGGTTCCCGGGCGCGGTTCCCGGGCGCGGGTTCGCTACCCTACCTGGATCGTAAGGCCGTCAACCGCCGCGACAACGGCCCCGTAGTATCCTGCCCGCCGTACCAGTTGCGGCACCTCCGCCGGATCGAGCAGGGGATACACATGCGTGACGGCGATGAGCCGCGGGCGGGCGATCTGCGCGAAGCGGGCGATGGCGCCGGGGCTCATGTGGGTGTCCATGGCTTCCGAGTCCGGCACGGAGCACTCGCAGACGAGGACGTCTACGCCGTCCATGAAGCCGGCGAGCTCATCGCTGTACCCGGTGTCGCCGGTATAGCCGATGGCATGGCCGCCGCGCTCGCAGCGGTACGCGATGGACTCGGCGGTGTGGACCGTGGGATGCACGTGGAGGCGGATCGCGTTTTCCCTCTCGAGCGCCGCTTCGCTGCCCGGGCGCGCCAGCTCCCTCACTACGAGCTCGACGCCCGGCTCCGTCACGAACTCGCCGTACGCATCTCGCAGGTGCCGGAGGAGGCGCGCGGTGCCATTCGGTCCCACGAGCGTAAGCGGCTCGCTGCGGGCGCCGGCGAGCCCGTGCTTGAACGCGAAGAGCAGGGGCACCAGATCACCGATGTGGTCCGCGTGGAAGTGGGTCAGTGCGATGTGCGTGAGACGCTGCCACGCGATGCCGCGGCGCGCCAGCGCGTGGAGCGTGCCCGAGCCGCAGTCCAGAAGAACGCGCACGTCGCCCGCCTCCACGTGGTGAGCCGGCGAGCCTCGATGTGCATCGGGCACGAGCGTGCCGGATCCCAGGATTGTGAGCCTCATCGCACCTTCAGTCCTTCTCGCCTGCACGACCCCCGAATCGCTCCGTTCCCGCGGCGATGCCCGGTGATCAGCAATTCGTGATTCGCGACCGGAATGCCCGGCTTTTCCGAACAGCGCTGCACCGCGACACGCCGGGGCGGAGGGGCTTCGAGTGGGGGTCACGAATCGTCCCTCATGGGCCGCCGATTTCGGATCCCTGATCGGTTCACAAATCGCGAATCGCCACTTCACGGCCAGAACACGATGCGGCGCGTCTCCTCGGTTTCCGGTGCCCGTAGCCGCACGATGTAGACACCCGGCTCCACCGTCTCACCCCGGTCATCTCTCCCGTTCCACCGCAGCGCGATGCATGGGTTGTCGCTTTCCTCCCGGCCGTAGAGGCCGGCATCGAGCTGGACGGGCCCGCAGCCGGGCTTTGGAATCAACCGGCGTACGAGCCGGCCGCGCAAGTCGTAGATCGCCAGCTCGACGGTGCCCGGCCGGTGGAGATCGAACCAGATGGACGTGTCCGTGCGATTGAGATCGGAACGCGGAAACGGGTTCGGGAAGTTCTGGTGGAGGATGGTCACGGGCGGCCGCGCGCGGCTCGTGATCACGAACGGGCCGGCGCTTGTGGCCGTGTCGGCGCCTCCGCCCGGCGCCCGGGCGATGATCCGCCAGCCAAACGGCGTGTTAAGCGCCAGGGGCTCCGGAACGGTGAACGCCCGGGCCGTGAGGTTCGCGTAGCGCTGTACGGGCTGCGGCCCACGGTCTGATAAGATCTGGAGCTCGAAGACCAGCGGTCCCGCCGGCGGCGGCACGTCGAAGGACTCCCAGGTGAGGGCCGGCCGGCTCTCCTGGATCGTTGTACCGCGCGGGTCGTTGAGCACCATGAGCCGGATCCATGGGGGCACACGGATCGGACCCAGGGGCGCGCTCGTGCGAACGACGCCGGGTGCCGTGGACGCCCGCACGCGCCAGAACAGCGTCGCTCGCGCCGGCAGGGGCCGCCCGGGCCGCACCGCGAACGCGTCCACGACGCTGTCGCCCCCAGGCAGCGCCGCGCCCGCGAACGTGGAGTCCGCCCCGAGCTCGAGGTGGAAGACGATCGGCCGAGCCAGGGGGTGGACCATGGGCGCTTCCCAGCGGAAGCGCGGGACGAGCGTCGTCAGCAGGCCGGCACCGTCCTTCTCGGTGAGAGGCAGCCCACGCAGGCCATCTGGAAAGAGGATCGCGGACGCCACGTTCGGCAGCCCGTGCCCCACCTCGTTGTCCGGGCTCCGCGCCCGATCCGCGGAGGCCAGGAGCGCGGCGCGCACCGCCATGGGACCCCGGTCCGGATGGGCGTCCCCGAACAGCGCCGCGAGCCCCGCAACGAGCGGCACCGCGAAGCTCGTCCCGCTGCCCACCCCGTACGCGCGCACGTCGTCACCGCTGGCGATGGGCACGCCGACGCCGAATGCGACGAGCTCGGGCTTTGCCCGCCCGTCCGCCGTCGGACCGCGACTCGAGAAGTTAGTGACGCTCCCGTCTGCGGCGACTGCGCCCACGGCGATCACGCTGTCCGCATCCGCGGGCGCGCCGAGCGAACCCGATTCCGGCCCCCCGTTCCCCATGGCCGTGACGAGCAGCACGCCGCGGCGGGCCGCCTCATCGGCCGCCTTCGTGGACGCGGCGCTGTCGCCGTTCAGCGCGGCGAACGGGTAGGCAAAATCGTCGAACGTCCGGTAGCCGAGGGACGAGTTCACGACGCGCACGCCAAGGGCCTCCAGCCACTCGATCCCCGCGACCCAGCGATCCTCATCCGCTTTCGGCTCCCGATCCACGAGCTCCGTTTTCGCCAGCGCGAACGACGCGCCGAACGCCGGAGCCACGAGCTGGCCGGGCGCGCGCCCCCCGATGAGCGACCAGACGGCCGTGCCGTGGCGCTGCGCGCCGGGAGTTTCACCCGGCTCATCGCTCACCACCGAATCGTTCTGGATCAAGTCGCGAGCCGCCAGCACGTGGAGGCCGCGCAGCGCTTCATGTCTCGGGAAGAACCCGGTGTCCAGGATCCCCACGCGGATCCCGGTCCCGTCGAAGCCCAGCCGGTGCGCCAGGGGCACGCCGAGCTTGTCCAGGAAATCGAAGATGGGACCGTAGACCGAATCGGCCGGCGCGGCCCCAGGTGCGCGCAAAGGACCCGGTTCCAGAGGCAGCGGCAGCGCGAGGCGCGCCACCGGCACGATGCGCCGCACCCCCCGCACCACCGCCAGACGGGACGCCGCCGCGGAGTCGGCCTCGACGCTCAGCGCCCGCAGCCAGCGACTCTCATGGCGGATTCTCGCCCCCGTCGCCGCGATCGCCCGCGCAAGCCCCTCCGGCGAATGGGTGTCGTTGGGCAGAATCCCGACGCCCACGATCGCGCGCCGCGCCCGCGCGGCGGGATCGAGAACCGCTACGGAGCCGCCCGCCCACGCGGCCGAATCGAAGTAGACCCACAGGGCGAGCGTGCCCGAGGGCTGTGACGCCAGCAGCGCACGCAGCGGATGCGGCCGCGGATCCTGCGCGCTCAGGGGCAATGCATAGAGGAAGAGGAGCGCCGCGGCGCCCGCGGTGACCGCGGTGACCGCTCGGCTACGCCGCTGAATCGCTCGCAGGCAGTTCGTCATCCAGCCGCACACCCACGATCGTGCTGACGCCGGGCTCATCCATCGTCACCCCGTAGATCCAGTCGGCCGCCTCGATCGTGCGCGGGTTGTGCGTGATGACCACGAACTGCGTGCCCTGCTTGAATTCCTGGAGAAGCCGCAGAAAGCGATCAATGTTCGACTCGTCCAGCGGCGCGTCCACCTCGTCGAGAACACAGAACGGGCTGGGCTTCACCAGGTAGATCCCGAACAGCAGGGCGAGCGCCGTGAGCGCCCGCTCACCGCCCGAGAGCAGGTCGATCCGCTGGGTCCGCTTCCCGCGCGGCGAAGCGTAGATCTCGATAGGCGACTCGAGAGGATCGTCCGGCTCGCTGAGCCAGAGGTCCGCTTCCCCTCCCTCGAACAGCCGTCGGAACGCGCCCTGAAAATTCGTGCGAATCGCGCCGAACGTCTCCTGGAAGATCCGCGTCGCCGTCTCGTTGATCCGCCGAATGGCTGCCTTCAGGTCGTCACGCGCATTCACCAGGTCGGCCCGCTGCTCCTTCAGGAACGCGACACGCCGGCTCTCCTCCTCGTACTCCTCCATCGCCAGCATGTTGATAGGGCCGAGCCGGCTGATCGCGACGAGCAGATCGTCGAGCTCCGTACGCAGCGCTTCCGGCTCGCCGTCCGCCGGCTGCGCCTCCGCCAGCAGCGCGTCGAGGGAGCGGCCCCATTCGCCCTGGATCCGCTCCCGGATCCGCGCCTGTTGCCCGGCCAGGTTCTGGCGCTCGAGCTCCAGGCGATGCCGCTCCTCTGCGGCCGTGCGCTCCGCGGTGCGCGCCGCGCGCGCGCTGCGCTCCGCCTCGTCGACCCGCTCGCCCGCTGCCGCGTACGCCATCTCGCACTCCCGCAGCTCCGCCTCCGCCGCGTCGCGCTCCGCGAACAGCCGCTCCAGCTCGGCCACGCCTCGTTCCCTCAGCGCCGTCACTTCCGCGAGCATCCGCCGCAGCGCCACCTCCTCCTCGTCCAGCGCCGCGGCCCTGGCCGCCGCCGCGACCCGCGCCGACTCCGCGTCCCGCCGCCGCTCGGCTATGCGCCCGTGCTCGCCCTCCAGGCGTGCCAGGGCCACCCCCAGCTCCGCCTCCTCCTCGCGCACACCCTCCCACTCCGCCTCGTCCTGCTCCACGGCGGAGCGCGCTGCCTCGCGCGCCTCGCGGGCCGCCTTCGCGTCGACCTCCAGCGCGGCCTGATCTCGTCGCGCCGCAGCCCCGCGCTCCAGCGCCCGGTCCCGGGCCGCGCGGGTCCCTTCGAGCTGCCGGGACAGCTCACTACGATGGCGATCCATGCGAGCCCGGTGGTCGGTCTGCGCCGCCAGCTCCACCTCCGCCTGGCGCAACTCGTCTTCGGCGATCCGGAGGGCGTCTCGCGCCTCCCGCACCGCTTGCTCCCTTGCGCGCAGCTCGGCCTCCGCCCGCTCGCGCCGCGCACGCGCCCCGTCATCGTCCACGCGCGCTCGGAGAGCGTCCCCCTTCAGCGTCCGGAGTCGCTCGCGTCGCTCCAGCACCCCGCCCGCCCCCAGCGGATTCCCGAGCCGAACGACGCCGTAGGCATCCACGGACGCGCCCGACGGCGCCAGCCTCGGGGCCCCGCGCGCCCCGGCGTCGAGGAGTTGCTCCTCGCCCACCACCTCGACGCCTGCCAGCATCGCTCGCACCCACGGCTCCCCCGCGCCGCGCGCTTCGATCCCGGCGGCCAGCGGCACCTGAACGCCGGCCACGGGCGCCGCATCCAGGGGCAGAAGGATCAACCCGCCGCCCGCGCCCCAGCTCTCGGCGAACCAGCGGCGCAACCGGGCGGCGGCGCGGCGGTCCCGCACCACGATCCCGTGGAGCAACGGCCCGAGGTAGAGTTCGACGGCGCGAGCCAGGGCTGGCGCCACCTGGAGGGAATCGGCCAACGTTCCGAGGGCGTCCTCGCCTGCGGCGTCGAGTGCAGCCGCGATGACCGGCTCGAGCCCGTCGCGGTCGCGGTCCATGGCCTCCAGCACCGAACACTGCGCCGCCAGGGCCGCGGCTCGGTCCTCTGCCTCGCGCTCCACCTCCCGCGCCGCCGTCAGCCGCGCCCGCGCGTCCTCCGCCGCAGCCTCGGCGCGCTCCACGCCCTCGCGCGCGGCTGCGACCCCTTGCCCGAGCCGATCCAGCCGATCCGCGAAAAGGTCGCCCTGGGAGCTCAGCTCCGACAGCGTGTCCGACGCCGACTGCACTTCTTCGGACAGGCGCTCCAGGTGACGCGTGAGCTCCGCCGCCTGTGCGGCCGCTGCCTCCCCATCCCCGTCGAGCTGCGCGATCCGACGCGCGATGGCGCGCTCCCGATCCTCGTGCGCCGCCAGCCGCTGGCGCGTCTGCCCCAGCCGGTCCCGAAGCGCTCCGCTCCGTTCCCGCGCTGCGGCGAGACGGTCGCGCAAGGCGTCCAGCTCCACCTGAAGCTCGCCTTCCGCGCGGGCCAGGACCCCCATCGCGCTGCTAAGCTCCTGAGCGCGCCGCCTCGAGTCTCGCCGCTCCCCGTCCAGTTGCTCGAGGCGGCGCTCCCCGTGGGCCGCCCGCTCCTGGGCCACCGCCAGGTCTTTCTCCCAGCGTACGAGCTGTGTGCGCACAGCTTCGAGCCCAGCCACCGCTTCCCCGCGTGCCCGCTCTGCCTCCACCCGCCCGACGCGCCGCGCCTCCAACGCGGCTTCCGCGGCGCCCAGCTCGGCGGCCACCGCGCCGTCATCCTCCCCGCGGCGCGAGAGCGTCTCTTCCACCTCCCGAAGTCGCCCCTCGATCGTGTCCAGTTCGCGCCGCACGACCGCCAGCTCCACGGCCAGGCGCCGCGCCCGCAGCTCCTCCCAACGCTGCGCCCGGTGCCTCTGTCGAGCCAGCGACCGCACCTTCGACTCGACCTCCGCGATGACGTCGTCGAGCCGCGCCAGGTCCAGCTCTGCAGCTTCCAGTCGCCGCAGCGCCACCAGCCGGCGGTCCTTGTATTTCCCGATCCCCGCGGCCTCCTCGAACAGCCCGCGCCGCTCTTCCGCCCGGTCCGAGAGGATCGCGTCGATCATGCGGCTCTCGATCACCGCGTAGGCGTTCGCGCCCAGCCCCGTGTCGCGGCAGAGGTCGAGGATGTCCCGCAGCCGACAGGGCGAGCGGTTCAGCGCGTACTCGCTCCCGCCCTCCCGGTAGACCGTCCGCGTGAGCTCCACCTCCCGGAACGGAACGGGGAACAGCCCCTCCTCGTTCGTCAGCACCATCGTCACGGACCCGCGGTTGACTGGCCGCCGAGCCACCGTGCCCTGAAAGATCGCCTCCTCCATGCGCGCGCCGCGGATCGCCGACGGGCGCTGCTCGCCCAGGACCCAGCGGATCGCATCGCTGATGTTCGACTTGCCGCAGCCGTTCGGGCCAACGATGGCCGTCATCCCCGGATGGAACTCGATGTCCGTCCGGTCGGCAAACGACTTGAAGCCGTGGAGATGCAGCGCTTTGAGCCTCATTCCGGTGGGCGCCCGACGCGCTGGATCAGGGGAACTTCAATCCCGTTCTGCTTGAGGAGCTCGCGCATCGCCACCGCTTCCTCCTCGCTCGAGTAGCCGCCGGCGTACACCCGGTAATGCTCGCTGCCGTCACTGTAGGGCAAGGGAAGGACATAGGCCGGGATCGCGCGGTCGGCCAGCTCCCTCACCCGCCGCTCCGCGAGCCCGCGATCCGGGAGCTCCCCGAGACCGAACGCCAGCGCCGCGTCCCGGAGGATCCACTCGCTTCCGCCCGAGGCCCGTTCACCCAGCGCCTGGGCCGCCGCGGAGTCTGCCGCTGCGCCCGCCATCACGCGGTAGAAGGTCTTGCCGCCCACCACGACGGGCGCCACGAAGACGGGCGTGCCCGCGTACGCCGCCGCCGAGTCCGCACGCACCTGCGCCTCGTCCAGCGTCGGGTATGCGCCCAGCGCCACGGAATACGGCACCGCGCGGCCCCGCGGAACCGACGCAAGCGCGACCGCTGCCCCCTCTTCCTCCGCCGCGGTACCGCCTCCCAGGAAGGGAATCGGCGCGCCCTCGATGACGTAGTACCAGACGGCAGCGCCCAGCGCGACGATGAGGCCGATCAGCGTCACCGGCGACGGCGTACGAGCCGCGCCCTTCGCCGGCTTCGCCGCCTTCGCGCGCTTCGCCGCCTTCGCGCGCTTCGCCGGTTCGCGTTGCGCCACGGACACTTTGAAAGTCGGCGCGGCAGGCGGCGCCTTCGCCTCCTCCTGCTCGCCCCAGGGCGGTTCCGCCGCCGCGACCTCCTCACGGGCAGCCGTGGGACGTCCCGCCTCGACTGGCTGCGCCCGCTCCAGCACGGTCGGCGCGAACGCCAGTTCTTCCGCTTGCAGCGGACTCGGTAGCTCCGGCGGCGTCGGCGTCGCCGGCTCTATGAGCTCCACTGGGGCAAGCTCCGCCGCCGGCTGCTCCGCCGCCGGCGCCTCCACCTCCAGCGTCAGGTCCAGCCCCTCCAGCCCGCCCCACAGCGAGTCCCCCGCGCTCGCCGCCTCCTCCTGGCCGGGCACGGGCGCCGCTGCGGCTTCCTCGACGGGGGGACCCAGCACGATCGCGACCCGCTGGAGGGCGGCGAAGGGCAGCGACGCGCTCACATCCTCGTTGCTACCCGCCAGGACAACCACGGAAGTCGCGCACCCCACGAGGTGCTCGAAACCGGAAAGGGCCACCGGCGCGTACAGCAGAAGGACCGCGCTTTCGCGCCCGAAGCTCCGCAGCACGTACTCCCAGCGCTCGTGCCGGAGCACCGCCTCCGGGTCGGGAACATGCGTGCCGGCCGCCGCAAAAAAGAACGAGCCGCCGGCGGCGGGGCTGCAAATCCGGCCCGTGGAGGCCCCGTAAAGCACGGCGTCCGTCACCCCCTCGCCGTTCTCCTCGCCCAGCACATCGTGGAGCCGCGGGTTCTCCAGCCCTACGTCCGCGAGGACCACGCGCTGGCCCCGCTCACCCCAGAACGCCGCTATAGTCGTGGCGGCTCGCGGTGCCCAGTCATCCGCTTCCGCGCCGCAGGAAACCGCCAGCAGAATCACGGAGCCAGGGCCCGTCTCCGCCATGAGCTTTTCAACCCCGGAGGGCAGTGCTCCGGAGTTGAAGTCGAACGGCTGCCAGTCGGGAAGTGCGCTCGTCATCGCCCTCGCTTCTCGAACCTCAGTCTGCCCCGGAGGGGCCGTGCCAACAAACGATTGTAACTGCGGCGCGCAACCCGCGACCCGGCCGCAGCGGAACCGCGGGCGCGAAGCCGAGAGGCGTTCCGGAAGACCGGCTCGGCGGCCGCGGGCAACATATGCGCGCGGCTGCCGCTGGGCAATTCTGCGCAGGTTCGGCTCAGCAGGTCGCTGCTAGTGCAAGTGTCCCGTCCCAGAAGTTCCCTGTGCACCGAGAGCGCCGATGCGCCCGCAGCGCAAGGCGCGACCGGGGTCCCCACGCAACGAAGGTTGCGTGGGGTGAGGGCCACGAAGGAATGGCAGCGCTATTGCGAGGAGGAGCAACCGAGCGATGCGGGATGCAGCGGCGATCGAATGCCAAGGAATTTCTGGGACCGGACGCTAGAACTACAGTGTCACAAACACCGGGAACCCGCACGGATGCCGTCCCTGCGAGGCCGGTGGGTTCGGGGCCCGAACTGAGCGAAGCCCGGTGTTTACGCTGGATTCCAGCATTCTTCTGACACAGTAGTCCTAGAACGACGGGCCGAAGGAGACCGACCAGAGGCCGCCCCTCCGGAAGGGTCGATTCAGGGGACGGCTGTAGTCGATGCGCAGGACCGTGTAGAAGAGGTTCATCCGGACGCCCATCCCGTACGAGAACACCGGCTCGCGGACGAGGTAGGGATCCGCGCCTGGGGGGCGGTCCCATACCACCGTCACCTTCTGGCTCACCTCGCAGCCAGAGCCCCACTCTCGCAACCCGACATCCAGACAGATCTCGTTGTTCCAGGCCAGACCGCCGTCAAAGAAGACGAGCCCCTCCACCGGCGGGAAGCTGCCCAGGAAGCTGATCTGGAGCTCCGACACCAGCGGGAAGCGGACCTCTGAGTTGAACAACGCGACGCTCGAGCCAATGAGCTGGTCCCGCACCGGACACGGCGAAAGCGGCGGGTTCGGCCATACCGCGGCCTGGCTCCTCCGGCACTCGCTGTCCGCGTCGCCGAAATCGAAGGAGCCCCCGTCGTAGCCGCGGATGAAGTACGGGCCGCCCCAGTACAACGTGAACTCGTCCGCGTCCGTGCCGACGCGCGCCAGCGTCACGAACCGCGTCGCAAAGACCAGCTTGTTCCCCAGATTCACGTAGTTGCGGAAATCGGCCAGCCCTTCGGTGAAGCTGAGGCCGCCCATCGTGCGCGCCACTTCGAAGCGGTAGCGGCGGCCGAGGATAGGGCCCGTCCAGCCGAAGAGCGTGTTGTCGAACACGATCGCCGCCGCCGGCTGCGCGTACGCGATGTCGTCCAGGCGCTCCGTGTCCCGGAACCCCTCGCCGTTCCCGTAGAAGCCCTGGCTCACCAGATCGCGCGAGAACGACGCACCCGTCATGGAGAACTCCAGCCGCCGGAACACGCTGAAAGGATAGCTCACGCCGACCGCCGCCTGGCGGATCACGTCCCGCACGAAGACGTCGCGCCGCCCCAGGCGGTTCGCGGGATCCACGAACAGCTCCGAGCCCAGGAACCGGTAGAGGGGCACCTGCTGGATGCCCGCGAACACGTTCGTGCGATGGCGGACGTATGCATAGCTGGTCAGGAACGCCGCATCCGACAGCGAGCCGTTGATGCTCCCCGCCAGGAACAGGTTGTGGTTCCCCAGAATATCGGACAGCGCGATCATGCTGCCGCCGTACACCCCGTTCCCGTAGTAGCCGCCCACCTGCGCTCCGATCACCGGACGGCCCACGATGTCCGGGCTGAACTTGACGGCGTAGTCGGCCAGCGTGAAGTCACTCGTGTCCGGGAGCGCGAGGGCGGCGCTGTCCAGGAGCGACGCGACCGAGAGCGGCCCACGGCCGCTCGCGACGGGCAGCGCCTCGCTGGGCCGGAATCCACCCTCCGCAGCACGGTAGAACGAGCCTTCGGACTCCGCGCCGGGACGGAGCGCCCGGGGCGGCGCCGCAGCCACCGCAGGCGCCGGCGCCTCCGGCGCCGCCCTAACCGCGCCCCGCGCCTTTGTTGAACCCCTCTCCTGCGCCACCATCTCCACCACCGGGTCGAGCGGCAGCGATAGTGGATCGTCCACGCGGTACAGGTTGTAGCCCGCGCGCTCGAAGTGGAGGAAGATCATGCGGCCCGAATCCTTGGCCCAGGCAAGCGCCGGGCTCGTGGGCGTGATCCCGATGATCCCCGACAGCAGGTTGGTCGCCTGGTACAGGCGTTCGCTCCGGAGATCGTAGAGGTACAGGTTGTTGATCCCCGTGCGGTCGCTGATCCACGCGAGGTAACGGCCGTCCGGCGACCACTGCGGGTTCAGATTCTTCCCGGTCTCCTGGTAGGGCAGCACGATGACCTGGTTCACGTCCAGGTCGTAGAGCGCGACCCGATAGTTCCCGTACGTCAGCCCCTCGAAGTCCGTCTCACCCTGATCCGTGCCGAACGCGATGTAGCGGCCGTCCGGCGACCAGGCGGGCAGGAGCTGGGCGTACTTGTCGTTCGTGAGCCGGTGCAGCGCCTTCCCTTCCCGGTCGGTGATGAAGAGGTCCGTGATGCCACCGTCGAGACCCGTGAACACGAGCTGCTCGCCGTCCGGCGACCACGAGGGGTTCTCGATGCCGTTCAGCTCGAAGCGCAGCTTCTTCACGACGTTCCGCCGCTTCACGTCGAAGATGTAGAGCGCATCCTCACCGCCGATCTTCGCGCTGAAGGCCAGGAAGCGGCCGTCCGGCGAGAACGATGCGGACGAGTTGAGATAGCGGAGCGACTCGAAGCCCGGGTCCCGGGCCGCCTCGACCAGCCGCGCCAACGGCTTGCCCGTCTCGGCGTCCGCGAGCCAGAGGTCGAAGAAGTATCCGCCGCGCTGCGACAGATAGACGAGCTTCTTCCCGTCTGGCGAGAGCGCCGGCGCCAAGAACCACGGATCCTGGAGCTCGTGGTGATCCGTGACCCGCTGCGCAAGGCGCTGCGGCGACTCGTGGTCGGCGATCTGCGGCAGATACGTGGAGCGCACGGACTCCAGCCACTCATCGCCGAGCTGCTTCAGGCTGATCCCCAGCGTCGACTCGAAGGCGCGCTGGATCCCCACCCGCGGCGCCTTCTGCAGGATCTCGCCGACGACCTCATCCCCCCAATGAGCGCCGATGTGCGCCCAGAGCGACTGACCCATGCGGTACGCGAGGTACCCGCCCCGCACCGTCAGCTCATCGATGGACATGAGGTAGCCGGAGAGCGCCGCGTCCCGGATCCACGCCGCGGTCAGCGCGTCGATACGCCCCAGGGACAGGTACTCCGCCATCCCCTCCATGAACCAGAGCGGCGGCTGGAAGCTGAACGGGTTCGCGTCCGCATACATCCGCCGGAAGAGGATGTCGATTTGGAACGCGTGGACCAGCTCGTGTGTGAGAACGTGATCGAACTCCCGATAGGAGCCCGTGAACGGGAGGATCACCCGATGCTTCAGAAACTCCGTTACGCCCCCGGTCCCCTCATCGATGAAACCACCCAGCGCGTTCGTTTGCTGGAAGTCGGAGTGCGACGCGTAGAGGATGATCGGCTTCCGCTCCCGGAACTCGTGCTGCAGGATCCGCGACAGCCGCGCGTACGCTCGCTCCGCCATCCGCGCGGCGTCCAGCGCCGCCGCCCGCTCGGCCGCATAGTAGTAGACCTCGAAGTGGTCCGTACGGATGACCTTGAAGTCGAAGGCCTCGTACTGGACCTTGTTGCGCCCGAACTGGGCCCACGCAGCCCCCGGACCCGAGAGCACGGCGAGAAGCGCGACCAAGGAGCCCGTGGCCAGCGGAGCGTGCGTGCGTATGCGCATGGCGAATTCCGGGGCTACGCCTCGAACCGGAGCTGCGGAGCGTCGCCCCAGAGAAGTTCGAGCTGGTAGAACTGGCGGGCCGACGGATGAAACACGTGCACCACGAAATCGAAGTAATCGATGAGCACCCACCGGCCGGCGCTGAGACCTTCCACGTGGTCCGACCGCACGCCCTCCGCCTCCAGCTCCTCTATGATGTGCTCCGCAATGGATCGAACCTGCACGTCCGACGCGCCGCTCCCGATCACGAAGTAGTCCGTCGCCGTCGAGAGGTTCCGCAGGTCGAGGGCCACCACGTCCGTCGCCTTCCGGGCGAGCGCCAGCTCCGCCGCCCGTGCCACCTCGGTCGGGAACTCGAGCGCGGGAGGGGAAACCGTCCCGTCCATTCACTCCTTCCGTCGGCGTCTCATCACCCACCCGGGCGAACGATCTCGAAAGGGCAATATACCAGCCTGCCCCGGAAAGTTCCCAGCTTTCCAGCCAGGGCGCCCGACCCAACCACTACGATGCACGGACGGCCCTGAAGCCAGAGTGAACGCCCCGTGAAGGAATCTTGTGCCCGGCCCTGGTCCGACGGAGAACCGCCTGCCAACCTGCCAACAGGCCGCTGAAGGCCTCAGCGACCTGTTAACCCTCGCGCTCGACGCGCACCTCCACCTCGACCTGCGCCTGCGGATGAAGGCGAAGCGGCACCTTGAAGACGCCGAGCGCCTTGAGCGGTTCCTCGAGAGCGACCTGGCGGCGGTCCACCTGAACGCCCAGACCCCGCTCGTTGATGCGATCCGCGATGTCGCCGGCCGTCACCGAACCGAACAGCTTGCCCTCCTCGCCCGCACGCGCGTGGAAGATCACCGACACGCCCTCCAGCAACGACGCATGGCGGCGAGCCTCCAGGTACCGGCGCCGGTCCAGCTCCTCCGCCTGCCGCCGCTCTTCTTCCAGCCGCCGCACGTTCGGCGCCGTCGCCTCATAGGCGAGGCCCTGCGGAAACAGATAGTTGCGCGCATACCCCGGCTTCACCTCCACCACCGCGCCCGGGTCGCCCAGGCTCTCCACTCGCTTCCTGAGTATCACCTTCATGAACCGCTCTCCTAGCAGGTCGTTGAGGGACTGCCCACGATCAGGGTCCGCCCGTCGCGCTCGCCCGCCGGCGCAGGTCCAGCCACGTATCGCCCAACCCCACCACCAGCGCCGCCCCCAGCACCAGGGGCGCCACAAACAGCATTCCCGCCACCAGGAATGCCGTCCCGAGCACGGAGAGCCCGCCGCTGAGGAACAGCCCGACGGCCGCGCCACGCAGCGCGTACAACGCGCTCATGAAGACGACCGCATTCGTGCCCGCCCGTTGCCATGGATCGCCCAGGGGCGCCACAAGAAGTACGACGCCCGCGACGAGCACCCAGACGAGCTGGTCGCTGAAGCGGAACTCCCGGAGCGACCCCAGCGCGTCGTCCGCGCGGCGCGCGAGACGCACATACGCCCACCAGGACACCCCCAGCCCCGCCAGGGAGGCCAGGGCCAGCAGCGCCGGAAACAGGGTGCGCTGGACCTCCGTAGCCCGGTACACCGCCGACACGAGCGCGGCTGGCAACTCGCGCCCTCCCTGCAGCAGGCGCATGGCCTGGAGGGCCTGGGTCGCAGCCGACTGGAGGCGCGAGCCTACCAGGAAATCCACCGTCGCCCACCCTTCCGGCAGCCGCAGGAAGAGCGCGATCGCGACCGCCAAGGCACCCGCGACGGCGCCCAACGCGCGCGCCGTGAACCCTGTGCGCGGCCACCGGAGCGTGAGCCCGGCAAACCATCCGCCCAGCAGGAGCGCCCACCCTCGCTCCAGATACCAGGGCGAAGAGCCGCCGCCGACGCCCAGCGTAAGGACGGCCGCCGTCACTGCCGCCGCTACCGCCATGACGCGGCGCGGTGGCACGAGCAGGGCCAGGACCGTGAACGGGATCGCGATCAGAACACCGGGAGGCGCTGCCGACAGGAGGAACACCACCGCCAGCAGCGCCGCCGCGCGGCGCCACCCACTACCACGCTCGGCGCTCCCGGCCATTCCCCCTCAAATCTCGTACTCGCGGGCGAAGGGCACGAGGGCCAGATACCGCGCCCGCTTCAGCGCGCGGCCGATCTGCCGTTGATGCCGCGCGCATGCGCCGCTGATGCGCCGCGGCACGATCTTCCCCTGGTCCGTCATGAACCTCGAAAGCGTCCTCTCGTCCTTGTAGTTCAGGACCTGGATCCCGGCCTCGCACAGCCGACAGCTTTTCGGGGGCGCCATGGCCTATTCCTCCTCGTCCTCGTCCGACTCCTCCTGGCCCTCCTCCGTCGCCCGCCGGACGCCCGGCACCGCGCGCGAGAGGGGCGCCGTCGGCTCCCCCTCGTGAAGCACGATGAGATGCCGCATGAGATCCTCGTCGAGCTTCAACATCCGCTCGAACTCGACGAGGGCGTTCGGATCGGTGCGGAACTGAGCGACCACGTAGTAGCCGCTCGTCTTCTTGTTGATGGGATACGCGAGTTGGCGAGTGCCCCACTGGTCCACGGCCAGAACCTCGCCGTGGCCGTCCCCCGCGACGAGCGCGTGGTAGCGGGCCAGCTTCTCGGTGATCGCGGCCTCGCCGAGCGCCGGATCAAAGATGTACACGACCTCGTAACCTCGCATGCTGCCTCCCCCGGTCCGGTCGAAACACGACGGGCCCCGCGGCGCGCGCGGGGCGGGACAAACGGTCTTAGCTTATCAGCCTGGACGGATCATTACAAGCGGGCGAGCAGTTTCGGGCGGCCTGCATGCCTGGCGATTCGCGAGTCGCCACCTCGCGATTCGCCGGCGGCGATACCAGGAATGCGGCGGGCTCACCCGCTCGCCCTCTCCGCCCCTCACACGTGGAACCGGAACAGGATGATGTCCCCGTCCCGGACGAGGTAGTCCTTCCCCTCGGAGCGCACGAGCCCGTGGTCCCGCGCCGCCCGCATGGTGCCGGCCGCCCGCAGGTCGTCGAACGAGATGGTATCCGCGCGAATGAACCCCCGCTCGAAGTCCGAGTGGATGATCCCGGCGGCCGCCGGCGCGAGCGTACCACGGAGCACCGTCCACGCGCGCGTCTCCTTCTCGTTGATGGTGAAGAAGGTGATGAGCCCCAGCAGCTCGTAGGCGGCGTGCGCGAAGCGTTCGAGCCCCGACTCCTCGAGTCCGAGGCCGCGGAAAAACTCTCGGCGCTCCCCCGGCTCGAGCTCCACCAGCTCGGCCTCGATGCGGGTGCTGATGGGCAGCATGCGGGCCGCGTCCCCCTCGGCCGCCAGCGCCTCCCCCAGCCGCTCCGCGTGCGCGTTGCGGCCCCCGGGTAGCGCCGTCTCTTCGATGTTGGCAACGTAGAGCATCGGCTTCGCCGTCAGCAGGTGAAGCTCTCGGACCAGGACACGCTCCGGCTCTGACAGTGGCAGCGACCGCACCGCCTTTCCGCGCCCCAGGGTGTCCCGGAGGCGCCAGAGGATCGCTTCCTCGGAGGTAGCCGTCCGGTCGCCGGAACGCGCCTTCTTGGCCACCCGCTCAAGACGTCGCTCGACGGTCTCCAGGTCCGCCAGCGCCAGCTCCGCCTCGACGATCTCCCTGTCGCGGACGGGATCCACGCCTCCCAGCACGTGGATCACGTCCGGATCTTCGAAGCAACGCACCACCTGGGCGATGGCGTCCACCTCCCGGATCTGGGCCAGGAACCGATTTCCCAGCCCGGCACCCTGGGATGCGCCCTCCACGAGCCCGGCGATGTCGACCACGTGCAGGTAGGCAGGAACCCGGACGGCGCTCCCCGAACGCTCGAACAGGTGGTCGAGCCGCGGGTCCGGTACCTCCACGGTCCCGACGTTCGGCTCGACCGTGGTGAACGGGTAGTTCTCCGCCGGCGCCCCCACCGCCGTCAGCGCGTTGAAGAGCGTGGACTTGCCCACGTTGGGCAGACCGACGATCCCGACCTTGAGCATTTGCGAATCCTGGCGCGCCGCGGCGCCCCGAGAACGATGAGAACGATGAGAGAGATGCCACGCGCGGGAAAGGCCCGATTCGCCACCGATCGCCAGAGATGTCGCCAGAGACCTTGCGCCCGCAGCAGAATGGTCTGACTTTTCCCGCCCGCCATCGCCGGAACGCACAGGCAGCAACGATCGGCAGACAGCTCTGCCGCGGACGCACCATGCTCTTCTCGATCACCGAGCCCACGAACGACGAAGGCTGCCGCTGGTTCGCCGACGCGATGCGCGGCCGTCTGGAGCGCGACGGGCACGCCTTCACGGCCACTCCCGCCGACGCTTCCCTGGTCCTGAACTTCTTCCATTCGGACCACCCCCGGCCCTTCCGCCGGAAGGCGCAAGCCGTGTTCGTGGTCGGGGTCGCGGCCATCGACCGGCCCTTCGCCGACCCCGCGCGTCAGGGCTACCCCCTCCTCGTGCTCTCCCTCTCGAATCTCTTCGTGGTGCTGGTGGGTGAGAGCGTCCGGCCGGACGTGCACTTCCACACCCTCGAGCAGGGTCACTACGTGGAGTGCTGGCAAGGCGATGAGGCCGAATTCATCGAGCGCATCTATCGCCGGATCGAGCCGCTCGCGTCGTCGCGGCTGGTCATCGAGAATACTTTCGTGCCGGATCTGCCGCCCGAGCTGTGGGAGGGCGACGAGATCACGGCCTCCATCGCTCGCGCCGGCGCGCGGCTCGACGCGCTCAATCTATTGCCCGCACCGTTCCCCATCCAGGAGATCCTGCCGCCCCGGCTCTTCCGTCACGTCGAGCGGCTCTACGGCATCGGCGGGCTGAGCTATGGGAACATGAGCGCCCGCAAGGATGCGACCCGGTTCTGGATGAGCGCGAGTGGCGTGAACAAGGCGAGGCTGCGGGAGATCGGCCGCGACATCCTCCTGGTTGTCGGCTACGATTCCGAGCGGAACGCCATGCTCCTGAGCGTCCTGCCGCACATCGAGCCACGGCGCGTCTCCGTGGACGCCATCGAGCACTGGATGATCTACACGGAGCACCCGGGTGTCGGCGCCATCCTACACGTCCATGCGTGGCTCGATGGGGCTCCGGCCACCGAGGTGAACTTCCCCTGCGGAACGTACGAGCTTGGCAAGGCTGTAGCCGACCTGGTGCGCCGCGCCCCCGACCCCACTCGCGCCGTCGTCGGACTCAGGAACCACGGCCTCACGATCACCGGCCGCTCTCTCGACGAGATCTTCGAGCGCGTAGGCGATCGGCTGCTCCGCCAGGTGCCGATGCTGTGAGCACCCGGCCCGTCCTTCTCCCCAGCGGGTTAGTAGCGGATTTTAGCGGGTTCTAACCCGCCGCGTTCTGGACCGCTATGATGAGCTCCGGGTAGACGCGGAACGCGTCCTCCGCCGAGCGGAGCTCCAGCCGTTCCCGGTTCGTGTGGGCGAACCGTTCTTCGCCCGGAGCAAAACCGACGGTGGGAATCCCGTGCACGCCGCAGGTGTAGCCGCCGTCCGTGGCGAACGTCCAGGGCCGCACCGCGGGTGGTCGCGGCCCGGCGACCGCCGCCACGGCTGCGCGCACGACCGGATGGTCGGCATCCATGAGGAAGCCGGGCGTGTAGAGGGTCCTCTCCTCACCCAGCCCCGTGTAGCTGCGCAGCCGCTCCCGGGCGAAGCGCACCTCTACGCGCAGACCCTCGGGCGGCGAGGCGAGTCGCTGGTCGAGCGCCGCCCTGACGCGCCGTACGTGCTCCTGCCGGGAGATGCCCGGCAGGGTCCGCCAGTCCAGCACGACCACAGCCAGATCCGGGATGACGTTCCGGCTCTCGGGGCTCACCTCCACGCCGGTGGCCACCAGGGTCGCGGCACCGAGGACCGGGTCCGATTCCAGGGTGCCGCCCAGCTCACGAACGCTCTCGAGGACGGCGGGCACGAGGTCGAGGGGGTTATGCGCCCGCTCCGGCGCGCTGGCGTGGGCGGCCACGCCGTGGATCCGGATCTCGAGCTCGGCGCGGCCTCGGTGGCCTATGGCGATGTCGCCTGCCGTCGCCTCTCCGATGATGACCGCCGCCGCCTCCACGTCCCCGGACTCGAGGAGGTGGGCCATCCCCCACCCACCCCGCTCCTCGAGCACCGTGTGCGCCACGATGACGTCGCCGGGCGCTCGGCCCGCCAGCAGCGCCGCGGCGTGCGTCTGGATCGCCAGCGGACCCTTGATGTCCATGGCGCCACGGCCGTGGAGGTGGCCGTGCGACACTTCCGCGGCAAACGGCGGGTGCTCCCACTCGCCAGGCTCACCCGCCGCCACGGCGTCGAGGTGGCAGCTCAGCATGACCGGCGGCGCTGAGCCCTGCCCTCGCAGCACGCCGATCACGTTCCCGGCCCCGTCGACCCACACCTCGTCGTAGGAGAGCGCCTCCATCTCGCGCCGCACCCGCTCGGCCAGCTCCCCTTCACCGCCCGGCGGCGACGGGATGCGGATGAGGTCGCGGGCGAACGCGATCGCCGCCGCGAAGCCCGGCTCGACCCTCATGCGGCCGCCGCCCCGGAGGCGCCGGCCGCCGCGCCACGATGGGACGTCACCCCAGGATCCGGGACAGCGCGTCCACCAGGAAGGAAAGGACTCCGGAGGCCGCGGACTCGCCTGGACGCCCGTGCAGCCGCGTGAAGAACGGCGCGAGCACCAGGGACACCACGCTCATGAGCTTGATGAGGATGTTCATGGCCGGGCCGCTCGTGTCCTTGAAAGGATCGCCCACCGTGTCTCCCACCACCGCTGCCCGGTGCGAGTCCGAGCCTTTGCCGCCCAGCGCGCCGCCCTCGATGTGCTTCTTCGCGTTGTCCCACGCGCCGCCGGCGTTCGCCATGAACAGGGCGAGGAGCACGCCGGTCACCGTGGCACCCGCCAGGAGCCCGCCCAGCGCGGCGACGCCGAGGAGCGAGCCCACGAGCACCGGCGTCGCCACGGCAAGGAGGCCGGGCAGGATCATCTCTTTCAGTGCCGCCCGCGTGGAGATGTCCACGCAGCGAGCGCTGTCGGGCCGCGCCGTCCCCTCCATGAGCCCGGGGATCTCGCGAAACTGGCGCCGCACCTCCGTCACCATCCCGGAAGCCGCACGGCCCACGGCGGTCATGGTCCGCGAGGCGATGATGAACGGGACCACGCCGCCCAGGAGAAGTCCGATCACGACCAACGGGTCGATGAGGTTGATCCCCGTCTCCCGGAGCCCCACGGCGCTCGAGTATGCGCTGAAGAGAGCCAGGGCCGTCAGCGCCGCGGAGCCGATGGCGAAGCCCTTCCCGATCGCCGCCGTCGTGTTGCCGATGGCATCCAGCGAGTCCGTGATCCGCCGGATCTCCGGCGCGAGCCCGCTCATCTGCGTGATCCCACCTGCGTTGTCCGCAATCGGACCGTAGGCATCTACGGACATGGTGACACCGATGGTCGCGAGCATGCCGACGGCCGAGACGCCGATCCCGTAGAGCCCGGCCAGCAGGTAGGACACGAAAATCGCCACGCAGATGAGGATGAGCGGGGCAGCCGTAGACTCCATTCCCACGGCGAGCCCGGTGATGATGTTCGTGGCCGGGCCCGTCTGGCTGGCGCTCGCGATGCGCCGGATCGGCCCCGCCGAAGTATACCACTCCGTCGTGAGCCCGATGGCGATCCCCACGAGCGCGCCGGAGAGGATCGCGTAGAACGGCCCCGTGGACGGGTACACCTGCCCCGTGCCAGGGTCCGTGATCTGAAAGTCGAGAGCGCGCACGATGAAGTACGTGGCCGCAAGGAAGAGGGCGGTCGCGATGAACGTCACGTTCCGGAGCGCCGCCGCCGCGCCCATGCGCTCCACCACCTTCATGGCACCGATCCCGATGAGCGACGCCACGAGCCCCACCATCACCGTCAGAATGGGCAGCGCCACAGCCTGAACCACGCTCTGGCTGAGCGCCGCACTGGTGGCGCCGATGGCGATGGTCGCGATCACCGAGCCCACGTACGACTCGAAGAGATCAGCTCCCATCCCTGCTACGTCGCCCACGTTGTCCCCCACGTTGTCGGCGATCGTCGCGGGATTTCGCCGATCATCTTCCGGGATCCCCGCCTCCACCTTTCCCACCAGGTCCGCACCCACGTCTGCGGCCTTCGTGTAGATGCCGCCGCCCACGCGGGCGAACAGCGCGAGCGAGCTCGCGCCCATGGCGTAGCCGGAGATGATTTCCGCGAAGCGTGGCAGCTCGCTCGTCCCCGGGATCGCCCCGGACGCGAAGATCAGGTACAGGACGCCGATCCCGACAAGCCCCACCGCGGCCACCGAGAGGCCCATGACTGCACCGCCGAAGAAGGCGACCCGCAGCGCCTTCCCCTGCCCCTCCAGCTTGGCGCCCGCCGCCGTCCGCACGTTCGCCCGCGTCGCCGCCGTCATCCCGAAGAAGCCGGCCAACCCTGAGCTCAGTGCCCCGGCAACGTACGCGATGGCCGTATTGCGTCCGATCGCCAGCCAGAGCAGCGACGCGATGACTACCACGAACGCCGCCAGCACCGTGTACTCCCGCCTCAGGAAGGCCATGGCGCCGACGTGGATCTGCTCGGACAGCTCCACCATCAGCTCCGTCCCTGACGGCTGCCGCTTCACGTACAGGAAGATGAGGAAAGCTGCTGCGAGCCCCAGGACGCCGAAGGCCCACGCCCAGCTCGTCCACGACACCAGTTCGCTCATAGAGGACTCGACCTCGATTCCGCTTTCAGCGTGTGCATCAGGCGACGGCCCGGATTCCGCTACCTACCGGTTGTAGCGGCTCATCGCCCGCTCGATCCCCTCGCGCACCCAGAGGCCGATCGCCTCGATCAGCTCCGGCAGGAGCGCGACCACCACCTCCTCATCCTCGGCGGGCATGGGAGAGAGAACCCAATCGGCCAGCTCGACCCCGGGAGGCTTCGGCCCCACTCCGACGCGCAGGCGAGGATACGCCTGCGTCCCCAGCGCCCGCTCCACGGACTCCAGACCCCGGTGCCCACCCGCACTGCCCTGCGCCCGGAACCGGAGGCGACCCGTCTCCAGCGCGGCATCATCGACCACGACCAGGAGGTCACGCGAAGGCTCGAACGCGGGCTCGGAGATGAGCGGCGCCAGAGCGACCCCGCTCTGGTTCATGTAGGTCAGCGGCTTGATGACGCGGACCCGCGCGCCGTCCGCCACCCCGTCCACCACCAGCGCGGGCCCCTGGCGCCGGAACGGGCCCAGCCGCCAGTCCCGGCACAGGCGATCCACCACCCACCACCCTACGTTATGTCGCGTATCGTCGTATTCCAGGCCGGGGTTCCCCAGCCCGACCACGACCTTCATGGCACGCGCGCCGCGCCGCTCACGAAGCCCCAGATCCCTCCTCGGCCTCCGGCTCCTCCGCACGCTCGCGCCGGATCAGCTCCGGTTCCCTGACCTCCTCCGCCGGCGCCGCGGCCACCTCCTCCACCGGCAGCACCGTCGGCGCCGCCACCGTGCATACCGTCGTTTCCGAATCCGCCAGGATCCGCACGTTCGGCACCTGCAGATCCCCCACGTGGATCGAGTCGCCGATCCCCAGGTGGCTCACGTCCACCTCGATGGCGTCCGGGATGCTCTCGGGCAGGCACTCCACCTCGATCTCTTTCAGGAGCTGCTCCAGGATGCCGCCGACGGCCTTCACGCCCACCGGCGTGCCGACCAGACGCACCGGCACCTCCAGCTCGATCACCTCGCCCGACCTCACCGCATAAAAGTCCACGTGCAGGAGCTCGGGCTTGAACGCGTGCACCTGCACCTCGCGGACCAGGGAGCGCACCACCTCACTCTCCCCATCCCCCTGGATCACTACGTCGATCAACGTGCTCTCCACCGAGATCGAGGCGAACAGATGCTCAACCTCCCGCGCATCCAGGGAGAGCGCGCGGGACTCGACGTCCGGCCCGTAGATCACGGCGGGAATCCGCCTCGCGGCACGCAGCTTCCGCGCCGCGCCCTTCCCCGTCCCGGCCCGCGCCACTGCGGACAGCGTCAGCGTCGTCTTCATATCATCCAGACCCTTTTATCAGGCTCCTTCATCACCGATACCGCCCGTCTCTTCGTGCGCTCGCGCCCGGGGCGCCGCAGCGCCGGCCCACCGCGCTCACGCGCCCATCTCGTCCAGGGGCGCCTCGAAAAGCTGGCTCACAGACTCGTTCATATGGATGTAGTTGATCGCCCGGGCCAGCAGCTCCGCTACGGACAGCACCTTAAGCTGCGCGAACTTCCGCGAAGCGCCAATGTCGATCGTGTTCGTCACCACCACCTCCTTCACCGGCGATGACGCAAGCCACTCGCTGGCCGAGCCGGAGAGCAGCGCGTGGGTCGCGCACGCGTACACCTCTTTCGCCCCCCGATCCTTCAGGGCACAGATCACCGACGCCATGGTGCCCGCCGTGTCGATCAGATCGTCCGTGATCAGGCAGTGCATCCCCTCCACGTCGCCCACTACATGCAGCACCTCCGCCACGTTGGGCGCCGGACGCCGCTTGTCGATGATCGCAAAGGCCGCACCCAGCCGCTTCGCGAAGCCGCGCGCCATCTTTGCGGCCCCCACGTCGGGCGCGATCACGACCAGGTCGCCGAGCCGCTTCTCCCGGAAGTACCCCGTCAGCACGGGAGCTGCGTACAGGTGGTCCACCGGAATGTCAAAGAACCCCTGGATCTGGTGCGAATGGAAATCGACGCCCAGCAGCCGTTCCGCACCCGCCGCCACCATGAGGTTCGCCATCAGCTTCCCACCGATCGCCACCCGCGGCTGATCCTTCCGGTCCTGGCGCGCGTACCCGAAGTATGGCACCACCACCGTGATCCGGGCCGCCGATGCCCGCCTGGCCGCGTCCACCAGCAGAAGCAGCTCCAGCATGTTCTCCGCCGGCGGCGACGTCGGCTGGATGATGAACACGTCGCGACCCCGTGCGTTCTCGTCGATCCGCACGAAGATCTCGCCGTCCGCGAAGGTATGGATCGTCACCTCGCCGAGCGCGATCCCGATCTTCCGAGCGATGTCCTCCGCCAGCGGCCGGTTCGCCCGCCCCGCCAGGAGGAGCATCGGGCCACGTCGCAGCGTGTCGTCCATGGACCGGTGGACCCTCAGAGTGCCGGTTCTTGCAACAGCCAGATAAGTTAGAAACACGGGGACAGAGCGTCAACGTCGGCCCCGAAAGGCCCGAAAGACCAAAAGGCCGGGCCCCGAAAGGCCGAAAGACCCCGACAGGCGACAGTCGAGGATGCTCGCCCACCAAGACGAGGCCCACGCCCCGGTGCGCCGGCGGCGCTCGACCTCGCCCTCGCGGACGGGCAACCCGAGCACATCCGCGGTCTCGCGCACGGTCTGAGCCAACTGCTGGAGTTCTGCCCGTAGGGTAGGAAGCCAAGGCGGCTCGGCCGGATCGGTCAGAGCCTCGCCTTTGAGCAGCGGCCTAGCGGCCTGTCCCTGTGCTTGCAGTGTGCAGGCATGTGCGAGCGCCCGGTCCGCTCGCTCGTGCACCTCGCGCAATGAGGCCTGAATCCGCGCCAGCGGGGGCGATGAACGGACGGCCCGCGGGCGCCGGCTCAACCGGCGAACACCCCGCGCTGAACACCAGAGCCAGTGACAGGAGAGGCGACAGTGCCAGCGGGATCACGACTTTGTGCGCGACCGTCCCCCAACTCACGCCCGCGAAGCCCGAGCTACAATGCCCGCGCCGACAAACCCGCCCAGCAGCGCGTGGGTTGTGGAGACGGGCAGCCCGGTGCGCGTCGCAAAGAACAGCCAACCGATCGCGCCGCTGGACACCGCCGCGAGAAACGCCGGGCGCTCGGGAGCCACGCTGAGGATCCCGTCCCCCGAGAACATCGCCATGAGTCCCCGCGCCACGAACACGGCCAGGAAGGCGCCGGCCACCGTCCACGCGGTTCCCCAGGCAATGGCCTGCCGCTCCGTGCTCAGCCCCGAGCCCGCCAGCGTCGCGACTCCCTTCGATACGTCGTTGGCGCCGTTGGCGAAGGCGACGCCAAGCATGAGGGCGAGGACGAGCGCGGCCGTCAACAGCACCCCCCCGTCGCTTGCGCAGCAGGCGTAGCCGGCACGCTCCTCGCCGGGCTCGAGGATCGCGAACATATCCCGGTACGGCGGCTGACTCAGCTTCGCCACCGTATCAGTGCACACTTCGTACGGCTCGTTCCGAGGGAAGAGGTGGCCCTCCTCATCGAGGAATGCCTTCCCCGGTCCGAGGTACACCGCCCGATGTCCCTTGAATACGCAGCCCGCCGTCTTCTCGTACTTGAACCCCTGCACCGTGAGCGAGAAGAACGGATAGCCTTCGACGTCCTTCCAATAGCTCTTCTTGAGCACCGTGAGGCCGTAGAACCCCGCACGCTCGAGACGGGCGACGAACTGCCGCTGCGTGAGAGCTCCCACGAGGCACTCGCCCCACAGCTCCGGGTTCACCCTGAGGTGGGGCGGCACGTCCCGCTCGCTCACGATGTCCGAGATCACGATGCGCCCGTTGTCTTTCAGAATGCGCCACATCTCCTCGAACACGCGCGGCTTGTCGGGGGAGAGGTTCACGACGCAGTTCGACGTGATGACGTCAACCGACCTGTCCTCGACCGGTATCTGCTCGAGGTAACCCTTGCGGAACTCGACCACGTCGTAACCGAGGGCGGCCGCGACCCGCGGCCGGTTCTCGTTCGCGACGGCCAGCATCGCGTCCGTCATGTCCACGCCGATGGCCTTGCCGGTCGGACCCACGAGCTTCGCCGCGACGAAGACGTCGATCCCCGCGCCGGAGCCGAGGTCCACGACGGTTTCACCCGGTTTCACGCTCGCCAGGGTGACGGGAGACCCGCAACCGTAGAACCGGTCCAGCACATCTTGCGGGATATGGGCGATCACGTCGGCATCGTACTTCGTGGGGCAGCACAGCTCGACCTGCGGAGTCTCCGCCGCGGCGCTGTAGTATTCGCGAACCTTGGCCCGGGGCTTGTCCACGTCGAACGAAAGCACGCAGTTGGAGTGCAGCGTGAGCACCGGCTGCTCGGCGAGCGCGCCGTCCGCCGTGCCGCAGGCGAGCGCGCCCTCACCCATTGCGTGCAGCACCAGCGGTGCGTCATAGCCGGATTGACGGTTCTTCCGGGTCCGCTTCTCCCGGCCCAGCGTGGTCATCACTCGTTTGACGAGCGCGACCTGGATCGGCTAGTACGGATCAGGCGCGAGCGGGTCGCCGCCGGAGAAGCACCAGGCATGCTCCCAGTCGCCGCCTCCGGTGAAGAAGCGGAACGGGTCGCCCTGCACCGATGGCTTCCGCGCGACCGTGGCGGCTCGGAGCGCCTGTACCACGGGTGACTTCGCGAGAATCGCCGCCAGGTCCTCGCGCGTCGCGTCGCCGCAGGCGAGCGCCGGCTCGTTCGCGAGCGCAGCCGTCGGGTAGACGCGGCCGTCGAAGTTCACGCACAGCGAGTCCCAGCCCCCATTCCCCAGGTCGTACTTCACTCCCGGCACGCCGTTCACGCGGCGCTTCACCGCTTCGACGTTGTCGAGCGGGATGCCCACCTCATCGGCCGCATCGGCCGTGCGAAGCACGGCGGCGACCAGATCGGGGATCTCGGGGAAGAAGCCGTTCAGGCTCGCCGCCGCGCGCCCCCGCTTGTGAGTCCACATCAGGTGATGGCTTGCCGCGCCTACATCCCGCGCGATGGCCGGAAGCCGAGGCAGCTCCTCCAGGTTGCGCCGGGTCGTGACCGTGGTGAGCGACAACTCGAAGCCGAGGTCCGCCAGCAGGCGCGCGCCATCCAGCGCTTTCGCGAAGCTCCCCGGCCCCCGCATCGCGTCGCTCGTCTCGGGCCGCGCGCCGTCGATCGAGACCTGGAAGCGAACCTGCCGCCGATCAAGCTGCTCGAGCTGCTTGCGCACGGGGCCGCGGAACACCGTGGCATTCGTCAGCACGATGGCCTCGAGACCCTTCTCCTCCGTCGCGTGTCGCAGCAGGGCGAAGACATCCTTGCGCACGAACGGCTCCCCACCGGTGACGTACAGCCGTTCCAATCCGAGCTCGACCGCGCGGTCCACAACGGCACGCAGCGATTTCAGCGGCAGGCCGGGTTCTTGGCCCGGCCCGGACGACACGAGGCAGTGGGAGCAGGACAGGTTGCAGGCATTGTTGATCTGGAGCCACAGCTCGCGCAGTCCCCGGGGCTGAGCGAGGGCCAAGCGGCCGGGGTAGGGCTCCCGCTTGAACGGCGCATCGTCGAGCATCCCGGCCCGCCTGAGCGCCGTCAGGAAATCGTGCACGGCCACCCATGCGCAACCGGCCTCGAGCCCGCGCTCTGCGGCGTAGCGACCGACCAGCTCCGCAAAGGTGAGGCGGCCGCCCGCGGCGCAGATCGCCTCCAACAGCGCCCGGCCCTCCGGCTCGACCACGACCCAGTTCGGGGCGGCCGGGTCGATCGCATACGTCAGCCCGTCATCTTCGAACAAATGAAGCTCAGGCACATGGAGCCGAGCGCGTGCTTGCAGAGCGGTCACGAGATCCTCCGGAGTACATGCTTGGACGAACGGTTCAGCCGCCTGGCGCCGGGCTGGCGGTGGTCGCTCCAGTTCGTTTCCCCAACCCTTCAAGTGACCGAGCGGTTTCCTCGTTCACCCATCGGCGGGACACGGCTACTGCGTGACGCCGTTCCTGAGAGCCAAGAAACCATCCGTCGCGGTCGGGGCAATGCCTATGGCCACCGCGACGGCGTGGCGGGTGTACGACGGGAGCGTAATCGGCCGCCAGCGGCTCATCGCATACGGTGCCCGCGGGGAGGAACCCGCTGTCGTGGACGCCGCACACTGGGCGGTCGTGCGCAGACAGATTGAAGAGGAGGCTCCATGATCCACCGCTCCACGAAGGACATCGCCGCGATCCTCCGAGACGGGACCGCAATTGATCAGGCCATCGAGAGGGCGGGATATGCCGTGGTCCGACGTCACCGGCAACTCGCCCTACCTCTCGTACTTTGGCAGGACGGCCGCGTTGTCGAGGTTCCGCCGGACAGTGTGCCGATACCAGACGACGACACGCCCCCTTCCATGGAGCGGGCGTGAGTGTTGGTGCCACTTCCGGTGCCACTTCACGCCGTGAACCCCTCGGATTCGTGGTGTTGGATCCCGTGCAGATCGTGGGGAATCGCCTTGAAATCCGAGAAGTTACCGGAATCGGGGCCCTGAACCCGGTCGCCTGATAAGCGTGAGGCCGGTGGTTCGAGTCCACCCAGGCCCATTGCGCGAAACGCGCTGCCCCCGCCTGGCCTGGGCGATGCCGGACGGGGCTTTCGTGCGTGTGGGTAGGGGCACGGCGCGGGGCGGGCCGTTTGGAACACCACACCGCGATGAGGGCTTCGGTACAGGTGCCGGACACTGAGTAAGCTCGGCTCGGACGGGTAACCTGCGGAGATGACAAGGCATGGCTTCGTTTGCCGCGATCGTGGTCGGCTCCGGCCAGGCCGGAAATCCGTTGGCGCACCGGCTCGCCGACAAGGGATGGGCCGTAGCGCTCGTCGAGCGCGAGCATCTGGGGGGTAGCTGCATCAACTACGGCTGTACGCCCACGAAGACCATGCTGGCCAGTGCGAAGATCGCGCACGAGGGCCGCCGGGGGGCGGAGCTGGGCGTCGGCGTGGACGGAGTGAGCGTGGACCTCCGCGCGGTCGTCGAGCGGAAGAACCGGATCGTGCTCCAGTGGCGGCAGGGCCAGGAGAAGCACGCCGCGTCCCGTCCCAACATCACGCTGTACCGCGGCGCCGCGCGCTTCGTCGGTCCCCATACGGTCGCGGTCGGCGATGAACATCTGACCGCCGAGCACATCTTCATCAACACGGGTACGAGCCCGCTGGTCCCGCCGATCCCCGGCATCGACCGCGTCCCCTACCTCACCAATCGGAATATCATGGATCTGACTGAAGTGCCCGAGCACTTGCTGGTCGTCGGGGCGAGCTACGTGGGCCTCGAGTTCGGGCAGATGTTCCGGCGCTTCGGGAGCCGGGTGACCGTGGTCGAGGCTGCCGATCAGATCCTGCCGCGCGAGGACACGGACGTCGTGGCGTCCCTCCAGCGAGCGCTGGAAGCGGAAGGCCTGGCTTTCCTGCTGGGGTCGCAGGCCGCTCGCGTCGAGGGACGCGATGGCGCGCTGCGCGTCACCGTGCGGCGGAGCACAGGCGCGGAAGACCTCGTAGAGGCGTCGCACCTGCTGCTGGCCGTGGGGCGGCGGCCGAACACCGACGACCTGGGGCTCGACGCCGCCGGGATTGTACACGAGCGCGGTTGGATCAAGGTCAATGACCGGCTGGAGACGAGCGTCCCGGGCGTATACGCGTTGGGCGATGTCACGGGCGGTCCCGCCTTCACGCACATCAGTTACAACGACTTCCAGATCGTTGTCCACAACCTTTTCAGCGAGCGCAAGCGCTCGCTCTCCGGCCGGATCGTGCCCTACGCCCTGTTCACCGACCCGGAGCTCGGCCGCGTGGGGCTCACGGAGAGGGAGGCCCGCGCCAGCGGCCGCGAGGTCCTTGTGGGTGCGATCCCGCTCGGTTACGTGGCCCGGGCCATCGAGCAGGGCACGACCGAAGGTCTCATGAAGGTCGTGATCGACGCGCAGACCGAGCGGATTCTCGGCGCCGCCATCCTCGCACCGGGGGGAGGAGAACTGGTGCAGACGCTGATGGCTCTCATGGTGGCGGACGTGTCATGGAAGCTCTTCCACGAAGCCGTATACATCCATCCGACCATGACGGAGGGCTTCTTCGCACTCATGAACAGCGTGAAGTAGGGCATGAAGCGAGAGGACTGTCCTCACCTGACGGAAGCCTCGAACGCTGCGCCCCGGGCGGAGCGGTGTGAGGATTGTGGCGCGGAACACTCACTCCGCGTTTGCGCGACCTGCGGCTATGTAGGCTGCTGCGAGTCGCAGCGCGGGCACGACCGGCACCACTGGAAGGCAAGCGGGCATCCCATCATCCGATCCCTCCCCCTCACGGACCGCTCGTTCGTGTGGTGTTACGCCTGCAACGACTACCTTCACTGAGTCGTCGAGACTGCAGCACCGCGGCGACTGTGCCGCGGTCATTGAAGATCACGGCCCGAGCGCAATCGGCGTCAGGTCAGGCGACGCGACCGCCGCCCACTGATACCGCCGCTACCGCCGCCCGGCTCTCCATGAAGAGGAGCTGGACGTCTTCCGTCGGTTCGGAATAGATGAGGAGCCGTCCCCAGGGCCCAGCATTCTGATCGGCCACGGGATCCTGACCAGGGATTTGCTCCGGCGAGTCCGCTCGCAGATCCTATAAGATCGTCGAAGAGCCGCAGGGGAGAATCCGGGAACCCTGTGCCGCCCGATCCCGGTTTAGCCGCTGAGACTGCGCGCAAACTGCGCATCGCCGAGTCGCCTGAGCGCCTCGGCTTTGGTTGATCACAGAGGAGAATATGAATATCCGAGCTTCCGCGCTCGAGCCGCATGGGCGGAGAAACTAGACGAGACGTCTTGAGCAGGTTAGAAACCGGACCTCTTGACCCCGTACCAAGGTACGGGATTTAGCTTGACGGTGAAACGGAGGAAGGAATGAACGCACTCACGAGCGGAGAGGTGGCGAGGCGGGCCGGAATTGGCGTCGAGGCGCTTCGATTCTATGAGCGGGAGGGGCTCATTCCAGCGCCTCCCCGAGGGGAGAACGGCTATCGCCGATTCCCGGTCGAGACCGTGAGGCGGATCCACTTCATCCAACGAGCACAGGACCTCGGCTTCACCCTCCGCGAGATCGAGGAGCCCCTTGAGCTGCGCGTGAAAGAGCCCGACCGATGCGCGGCCGTAGAGGCGCGCGCCGCGACGAAGCTCCGGGACGTGCGGCGAAGGATCCAGGACCTACGGCGCATGGAGAGCGTTCTCCGGAGACTGGTCAGGGCCTGTCGAACGGGTTCACCCACACGGGACTGCCCCATCCTCGCCACCCTCGAAGACGAAGACCGTGCGCAGGAACCGGAGGGCATATGTGAGAGGAAGGAACAATGAAAAGCATGCTCATGGGACTGCTCGGCGCCGGCGCGATCGGCGGCTTTGCGATCTGCGACCTTTGCAAGCCGGCGGCGAACGCGGGCGCCGCGTTGGCGGCGGTCGCGCAGGCCGAGACGGCCCTCCTTCAACAGCCGATGGCGGAGTCGCAGAAAGTCAAACTCCGTGTGGAGGGCATGACCTGCGGTGGGTGCGCGATCAGCGCGCGGATGGTGCTCGAGCGGCTGGATGGGGTCGAAAAGGCCGAGGTGGACTTCGAGAGGAAACTGGCGGTCGTCACCTACGATCCCGAGCAGGTCACGCCGGAACACATGATCCAGACACTGAGGCAGAAGCTCGGCTACGAGGCTGCCGTGGTCGAGGAGGCGGTCTCATGAAGCATGAATTGATCATCGAGGTACGGGGCATGACGTGCGACCACTGCGAGCGCACGGTCGCCAGGGCGCTTCAGTCCGCCCCTGGAGTGGAGGCGGTACTCGAGGTCAGTCACGCGGGCGCGTTCGCCCGCATAACGACCAGGCCCGAAGCGACTCCAGCAAGCATCGAGAGCGCCGTGGCCAGGGCGGGGTACCAAGCCAGGGTGCGAGCGGACAAGCAAGCACCCGGCGTGCCCGCGGTGATCTCTCGGCGTGGCGGCGAGGTCGACCTCGCCATTGTCGGCGGCGGGTCGGCAGGCTTCGCCGCCGCGATCAAGGCGGCCGAACTCGGCGCGCGGGTCGCGATGGCCGAGGGCGGGACGCTGGGTGGGACCTGTGTCAATGTCGGCTGCGTGCCGTCGAAGACGCTGATCCGCGCCGCCGAGGCCCGACACCGGCGCGTGCACCACGGCTTCAAAGGGATTTCGGCGACCGACGGTCGGCCGGACTGGGCCACCGTGCGCGCTCAGAAGGACGAGCTTGTACTCGAGCTCCGCCAGGGCAAGTACTGGGATGTGCTGCGGTCGTACGAGTCGGTCACGCTGTTCGAGCAGCGCGCAGAGATCGCTTCCGGCCACGGCGTCCGTCTGGCGGACGGCCGGACTCTGACGGCCGGTAAGATTCTGGTGAGCACCGGTGCCTCCCCGTGGGCTGCGCCGATCCCGGGGCTCGCCGAGGTGGGTTATCTCGACAACGTCACGGCGATGGCGCTCGAGCGGCTCCCCGAGTCGTTGATCGTCATCGGCGCGAGCGCGGTGGGGCTTGAGCTCGCGCAGATGTTCGCGCGGCTGGGGGTCAAGGTCACGGTGCTCGAGGCCCTCCCCCGCGTGGTGCCTGGGGAAGACCCGGACATCGGCAACGCGGTGGGCGACTACCTGCGGGAGGAGGGGCTCGAGGTGCATGCAGGCGTGCAGATCGAGCAAGTAAGTCGCGCCGGCGGCCGCTACACGGTGTCGTTCGGAGATGCGGGCCAGACGCGCGCTGCGCGCGCCGAGCAGTTGCTCGTCGCCACCGGGCGCCGGGCGAACACCAAGGGGTTCGGGCTTGAGACGGTAGGTGTCACGCTGGGGAAGAAGGGCGAGCTCGTCGTCAACGAGTTCCTCCAGACGGCCAACCCCGACATCTACGCGGCCGGCGACGTGATCGGGGACCCGATGTTCGTGTACGTCGCCGCCTACGGGGGGAGCCTCGCGGCCGAGAACGCGCTGACGGGCAACGTGCGCCGCTACGACCTGACGGCTCTTCCCAAGGTCACATTCACCGACCCGGCGGTCGCCTCGGTGGGATTTACCGAGGACCAGGCGCGGGCGCAGGGGATCGAGCCGCTGGTGTCGAAGCTGCCGCTCGAGCACGTGCCGCGCTCGCTCGCGGCGCGGGATACGCGCGGCTTCGTGAAGCTTGTGGCAGACGCCGCGACTCGGAAGATCGTCGGTGCGCACATTCTGGCCGCCGAGGCGGGCGAGATGATCACCGAGCCCGCGCTCGCGATCAGGTTCGGGCTGACGATCGAGGATCTCACCTCGTCCTTCCACCCCTATCTGACACTGTCGGAAGGGATCAAGCTCGCGGCCCAGACCTTCACGAAGGACGTGACCAGGTTGTCCTGCTGCGCGGCGTGAGACGGTGATGCTGCGTGAACGGCTCAATGCGGTACCTGGTATTGTGCGGCGGCGGCAGCCGAGGGGCCATCGAGGTGGGCTTCACCCAGGCGTTGTGGGAGTCCGCGATCCAGTTTGACGGGATCATCGGGAGTTCTGTTGGCGCGCTGAACGGCGCGTTCCTCGCGGCCGGCGGCCATCCTGATGAGCTCGCTGAAATTTGGCGGGGGCTCCGCTTCCGCGAGCTCTTCCGGTCCAACTGGCGCATCCTGCTGCGCGGTGCCCGGGAGACATCGGTCTTCACTCTTGGTCGGCGATTACGCCACCTCCTGTGGAAGGGCATTCCCTGACCGGCCGCGGAACCAGCGGTGCCAGCAAGCGCAGAGACCAGGAGCAGCGGCAGAGGGAAGCGCTGAGCGACGCCGCGAGCACCTGGACGCTCTCCGGAGCCCACCGTGCTCACCGGCCGCGGCCCGGGTCGATCCAGGGGGCCCGGAGGAATTCCTTCACCCGGAATCCGGCGTCCCGGACGCTGTCCCGCACCAGCTTCTCCGTGAGCTCGCCAGCGCCCTCGAACTCGAGAGTGACCTTCCCGCTTCCGGCCTCGATCTCCAGCTTCGCGAGTCCGTGAAGCGTGCGTAGCTTCTTCTCGAGCCCGTAGGCACAGAACGGGCACGACAGACCGGTCACCACCATCTCTATAATGACGGGCTCCCGAGCGTCGCCTGTTCCCGACGGCCTGGAGCGCCCCTGACCCGGTGCTCCGCCCGCAGTGAGAATCAGGAGCCACAGGGCGAGGCCTGCCGGGGCGATCGCGGACCGGATCGTTGTGGGACCTGGCATGACTGCTCCTCGAAAGGGGTTCGCTGCACGCCTGCGCCGAATCAATCCAGGTCCACTTGCCTCCGATACAGGACAGTGGAGATGGGCTCCCCGTTATCGTATCCGATCCGCTTCCGTCTCGGTTCGTCAAGCAGGTGATAGCGAATCACCACTTCGAGTGCGGCTGGCCGAGGTTCAGAACTGATCCGAAAATCGAACACGTACGTCCGCGGTGCGCCTTTTGGGAGCCGCGTATCCCGCAGGTCAACGATGAACGGGCGCCAAAGGATCGTGCGTTTCAGCACGTGTCGGCGGCTCTCGAGAACCTCGCCACCGGCGTTCTTCAAGCGGAAGTCCACGGTGAGGTGACGATCTGGTGTGCCCGTCGGCAGATAGTGGTCGGCGCCGACGTTCGTCAGCGTGAGGGTTGCCCGCCGGCCGGTCGTCTCACCGGCGTCTCCGACGTCCAGCTCGACCTCCAGCGCCTGGCGAACCGTAGCCGGATCGTGCCCCCCCTTCCAGAGATGCTGCCTGCCCGGTCTCGGAATTCCTCCATTCCATGCTGGTCGCACAACCGAAGGCATATGGCAGCTCGTGCAATTGGCGGCAGTACCCGCCTCGTTGATTTCCGCAACGGTGCCGCACGGCGGGATCCGATAGAAAGTGTCCCACCGGTTCCCACTCGCCACGTGGCACCGCGTGCAGGCACCGAAGCCGTCCGTCATAGCTGGATCGCGGCGCGTGGGGTGGGGCGCGCCAGTGTCTCCGTACGGTCCGATGATCGTCTCGCCCCGCACGTGGCATACCGCACACGTCACACCCTCCGCTTGCAGGTCTCGGTCGAACGCCTCGTTGGGAGCCAGGATGGGCTTCCATTTCTCGGTGTCCCGGAACCCGAGAACAAGATGCTCCTGCTGGTTCTGCAACGGGGTGTGGCAGTTGCGACAGATCTGCTGCGAGCCATCGAAGGCGAAGTCAACCTGAAAATAAGGGTCGGCCCACGCCTGCGCGTGCATGCTCGCGGACCATTCCTGGTAGATCTCGGCATGACACCGGGCACATTCGCTGGCCGAGAGCGATCGCAATGCCCGTGGCGGATTCGTAACAGGGATCGGTCGTTCGAATGCTTCGCTGACGACGAAGATGTTCAAGGGTCTGACCATCCGGTAGCCGAGAAACGCGACGAGCAGTCCCAACAGCGCATACAGA
>JACQVF010000001.1 GCA_016209885.1 Gemmatimonadota bacterium
ACCACGAGAACCTCTTCGTGGTGGGAGCGCCGACGATCCTGAGCGCCGGGTGCAACAACGGGACGCTCACGTTCCAGGCCCTGGCTCTGCGCTCGGCGGCGAAGATCGGCGAGGAGTTTCCGGCCCGGCGGGCCTGAGCGCGCGGCGTGGTGTGACGAATGGGGGAGCCTCGGGCCCGGCGACCCGAGGCTCGCCGCGTGTATGTTGGTGCTGGAGCGCAGCGGGCGGGCCGGGCGTCGCCGCCTCGGCGCGCGCATCGCTCGCGGTGGTTACGGCCGCGGGGAGGCCTCGCCGCGCAGGCCCGGGTACAGCCTCCTTGTTGCGCTCGTCCCGCTCAGGGGTTCTGCAACGAGACCTTTCCGACGCCGCTGCTGTACTCGATGCGGGTGCCGAAGGGCTCCGAGAGCCTTGTCAGTTCCGCGATGATGCGCTGTCCCAGCGCCTCGTCCGCGAGCAGGGGACGGCCGCGCTGGGGCCGTTCGAGGCCGTGCCCGAGGCTGATCGGGTGCAGCAGCACCTCGTGGAGCCGTCCCTCCCGGAAGCCGACGGTAGCCACGACGCTCTCCCAGTACGCGGGGTTGGCCGGCCAGCCGCCGTCCATGAACTTCTCGCGGGCGTCGAAGAAGCCGGCGGGTAGCGCCTCGGGCGGGAGCCCGAGGGTCTCGTAGCTGTCCGCCGGCTGGAGCTCCACGCTCTCGTTCTCGAAGATGAAGTTGCCCAGGCTGTAGAAGATCGGGCGCTCCTTGTAGATCTCGATCCCCCGCAAGCGGTGGGGGCCGTGGCCCACGAAGGCATCGGCACCCGCGTCGATGGCGGCACGCGCGAACGACACCAGAAACTCCGCCGGATCGTTCGCGCCCGCGCCCCGCTCGTGGGAGTGCACGGTGACGATGACCCAATTGGCCTGGCGCTTCGCGTCCCGGATGCTGGCCAGGATCTCCTCCCGGTCTCCCTCGTGGGGCCGGGTGACGACGCCGGCTCGCTCGCCGACGACGAACTCGGCGCCGAGGAAGCTCAACCGGTCCGGACGCTCGGACTCCCCCATGCCGAGCGTCCTGCGCACGTCCCTGAGCTTCTGCATCTCGCCGGCGGGCAGCACGTAGGTGCGGGTGTAGCGGAGGGGGCTGATTCCGGGCCGGCCGCGGACGTCCTTGCGCTGTGGACCCGCGCGGGCGTCCTCCGCGAACGTGGATGCGGCGGAGATGAGGGCGAGGCGGCCGTTCGCGGTCTCCACGTAGGCCGGCGCCCGGGCACGGGCCAGGTTCTCTCCCGCTCCCGCGTGGGCGAGCTCGGCTGCGGCGAGGGCGCGGTCGGTGGCCTGCATTCCGCCGATCCCGTAGTCGGCGGAATGGTTGTTCGCGCGGCCCACCACGTCGAAGCCCACCCAGACGAGCTCGCGGGCGAGGCCCGGATCCGCGCCCATGTACGTGCCGGCCAGCTCCGGACGGTACCCGATGCCCGGCTCCACGTCGTTGTCGTGGAACAGGATCTCGAGGTTCGTGAAGGCCACGTCAGCGCCGCGGATCACCTCCACCATCTGCAGGAAGTGGGGCTCGCGGTAGACCGAAAGCTTGCGCGAGATGATCGCGTCCCCAGTGAGCGCCATGGTCAGGTTACCGGACGCATCTGCGTGAGAGGGTTCGCTGCGGGCGGCCTGAGCGCGAAGGGCGGGCGCCCGCGTCGGGAGGGCGTGGACGGTGAGGAGCACGAGAGCGATAGCCAGGCCGAGGGCGGCATCCCGTCCGCAGCTCGCTCTCCGCGAAGGGGCCTGGACCAAAGGCTGCGGGGTTGCGGAGGCCGTGGACGATGCTGGCGGCGAAGCTCCGGCGGCGCTAAGCCGTTCCTTCCGGATGGCTGGCTGCAGTCCCATGGCATGGCTCCTGGCACTGGTCTACGTAGGGCGCACGCGAACCGGGAACGAGGCCGCGCGCCGCAGGGATCGACGGCGGGAAGGGATTGCACGACGCGTGCCACCGTGGGGTTGAGGCTTGCGGTCGCGTGTTACCTCGGGCTCCGGGTTATGGGAGCGAGGTTGCCGGGCCCGGGGAGCTGCCGGCGGCAAAGCGGTGAGGGCGGGTCAGTCGCTGCTCCGCGTCCATACCACGATCACGCCGCAGGTCGGGGTCCCGCGGTTGAACTCCGGCGGGATCGTGGCCGCGCCCCGGTAGATTTCGATCCCTTCGATGTCACCGGGCATCATGAGGTCCAGATAGAACCCCGTGCCGGAGGCGACCATGGCGCCGTCGACGAAGTACTGGATCGGGCAGCCGCGTCGCAGCAGCTCGTAGGCGCGGCCGAAGCCATCGTAGCGCAGGCGAACGCCCGGGATCGCGCGCAGCATATCGCTCAGCGCCAGAGGCTCACGCTCCTCGATGTCCTCGCGGGAGATGTAGGCACCGAGGCCCGTTTGCCTGCGCTCGTAGAAGCCGACGTTGGTAAGGCGCTGCGAGCGCACCACGACGGTGATCGCCTCGAGCTCGATCGGCTCGATAGCGAGCCGCACCTCGAGCTGAATCACCTTTCCCGGCGGCAGGTACACGGAATCCGCCGCGCGCTCGTGGCCGAGATGCTCGACCTCCACGAACTGATCTCCGACGGGAACCTCGTCGAAGACGAATCGGCCAGCCGGATCGGTCACCCGCTCGAGCCCGCGGTCGCCGCGGTCGCCCTTCTCGCCGAAGCGAACCACCGCGTCGGCGAGAGGCTGCCCCGACGGGTACTCGAGCACCCGGCCGATCACCCGGACCGAGTCCTTCGGCTCCTGTGCGGCTGTGTCCGGCGCGGCGGGAGGATTCTGCCCCCAGAGCGGCGTGGTCCCCGCCATCCCGAGGCCGAGGGACATGAAAAGCACCGCAGGGAGCGCACACGCGACGGAGCTGATCGTTCCGTGGAGGACGGCGTCGCGCGGCAGTGAGGGAGCGGAAAGGCGTCTGGCCATGATCCTGTTGATGCGGACGGTGGAAATTCGGATGCGGCGACACGGCCCTGCGGATAGGATACCCCCCTCACCCCGGCGGGGTCCAGAGGGACGCGCGGCGTGGCGCCTCGAACGCCGAATCCCGACTCGACGGAGGCTTCACCCGCAGTGGCACGTCCTATCCCGCGAGCGTCTTGGGGGGACGTGCGGTGTCAGGGCGACGGCTCGGGCTCGGCGGGAGGGTCGCGCTGCTGGTACCCCCGGTCCAGCTCGTCCCGGACGTGGCGCGTCAAGCTTGCGGCGGTCCAGGGCTTTTCCAGCACCGGGACCCCGGTGTCCGTGAGACCACCCGGCTCGGCCGAGGAATACCCCGTAGCGAAGAGGAACCGCAGGCTGCGGTCCAGCTCGCGAGCGGCGTGGTAGAGCTCGACGCCTCCCAGCCTCGGCATCACCACATCAGTAACCACGAGATCCACCGTCCGGCCCCTATTCTTCAGGAGCTCCAGCGCCTCCTCGCCATCGGCCGCGAGGAGGACCGTGTAGCCCGCGCGCTCGAGACAGCGCTGGGCGGCCCGGCGGAGCGCGGGCTCATCCTCGACCACGAGGATCGTCTCGCTCCCGCCGGGGATCTCCCGGATGGCTTCACTCCCTCCCGTCCCAGAGATGACCTGGCCTTCCGCTGCGGGGAGGTACACGTGCATGGCAGTGCCGAGCCCTCGCTCGCTCTCGACCTCGATGCCGCCCCGGTGCTGCTTGACCAGCCCATACACTACCGCGAGCCCCAGGCCGGTCCCCTGTCCCACGGGTTTCGTGGTGAAGAACGGCTCGAAGATCTTCGCCCTCGTCGGCTCGTCCATCCCCACGCCCGTGTCCGTGACGCTGAGGCGAACGAAATGGCCGGGCGTAAGGCCGAGCCGACGGGCGCCCGCCTCGTCGAGACGCGCCGGCTCGACTCGCACCTGCATGAGGCCCTCCCCGCCCATGGCGTCGCGGGCGTTCGTGGCAAAGTTCATGAGGATCTGCTCCATCGAGCGGGCGTCGGCCCACACGGGCAGAAGGCCGTCGCCCACCGAGAGCCGAACCTCGATGCTCTCGGGAAGCAGGCGCTGGAGCGGCTCGGCGAACTCGCTCACGAGCGCGCCCAGGTCCACGGGCTTGAAGGCCAGCTCCTCCCGACGGGCGAACGCCATGAGCTTGCGGATGAGGTGCTTGCCACGGACCACCGCGCCCCTGAGATCCTCGACGTCCCGTGCGGTCTCCGGGTCTTCGCTGGCCACGGCGTCCGCGAGGAGATCGCTGCTGACCTGGATGACCGTGAGGACGTTGTTGAAGTCGTGAGCGATGCCGCCGGCGAGCTGGCCGATCGCCTCCAGTTTCTGCGCCTGGCGGAACTGCTCTTCGAGCTGCCTGCGCTCCGAAAGGTCCTGAACCGTGCTGAGGAGTGCGGGCACCCCCTCGTACTCGATCCGCGTGCTCGAGATCTCCACGGGAATTAAGCCGCCGTCGCTGGCGAGCAGTCTATACTCGGCCGGCTCCCGCGCCGCATCCCTGGCCGCCTCGGCGATGCGCCTCAGCGCCCGCCCCCGGTCCTCCGGATGCTGGAAGCGGGCGACCGGCTCGCCGAGCAGCTCGTCCCGCGGGTAGCCGAGGAACTCGCAGATGGCGCGGTTGGCGTAAAGGATGCGGCCATCGAGGCTCAGCACGGCGACGCCGATCGGGATCTCCTCGGTGAGCGTGCGGAACCGGGTCTCGCTGGCCCGCAGTGCCTCCTCCATCCGCTTCCGGTCCGTGACATCCCGCTGGATCGCGAGGAAGCCGAGGATGTCGCCTTTCTGGTCCAGAACGGGGTTCGCGGTGGATTCGACGGTGAGCAGACGGCCGTCCTTCGTCTTGTTCACGATCTCGCCCGCCACGACCTGCCGGCTCAGGAGCGCACGCCAGAAATCCTGGTAGGCGGCCGGCGGCAGCATGCCCGACTTGATCACCCGCGGCGTTCTCCCCAGGACCTCCGTCTCCGAGTAGCCGTAGACCTTCTCGAACGCAGGGTTGACGTAGAGGATGTGCCCGTCGATGTCCGTGAGAAACACAACGTCGTGCGAGCGCTCGATGCCGAGCTTGAACCTGAGGAGCTCCTGCTCGGAGTCGCGAAGATGCGTGACGTCGATCCCCGTCCCGATGACCTGGCGTATGGAGCCGTCTGGGTCCGTGACCGCCGTATTCGCCCAGGCGATCCGGCTCCGCGAGCCGTCGCGGCTCACCAGGAAGTTCTCGTACTCGCTCGGGTGGGCGCCGCTCACGAGCCGGCCGAAGACTTCCATCGCTCCGGCCAGCTCCTCGGGGGGCAGGAACCGGGTCCAGAACAACTCGCCCTTCACCTCCGCGAGCGCGTAGCCGATGGTCTTCTCCACCGTCTTGTTGTGGTAGACCACGCGACCCTCGCGGTCGACGACGACAACGCGCGCCGGCACCGTGTCCAGCACCGCCTGCATGAAGCTGCGCTCCTGGTGCATGCCTTCCTCCACGCGCCGCTTCGCTGCGGTGCGGACGGGACCCAGATAGAGGAGCGGCGCGCTGATCACGGTGAGGAGCGCGCCGTCCAGAACTGAGGCCCAGAAGGGGTCCTGAACGCCGAGAAACGCGAGGCCGGTCATGACTGCAACCTCGGTCGCAGCGACGATGAGCAGAGCCCACAGCATCATCGGTGCCATCCCCATCCGCCTCATGGCGCCTCCCGGTTCGTGGGCCGCCGTTCAGGGGTTACACGAAGAATACGCGAGGACGAGGGGCTGGAGCCGCTGGGTTCCGGGTTACAGCTCTTCTTGTGTCGGTTCACCGGCCCCTGGTGGCAGCGCGCCTCCGCCCCCTGAGACCCGATTCAGAATGGATGCTGGGAGGATGTCAAACCCGCTTGATCTCTTTGGCCGGATCATCGGCTTTGACCGTAACGTCGGCTGCGTCGAAGACCTGCTTCCTGCCGCAGCCGCGGAAGCCGCCCTTTTTGTCGGCCATGATGCCGGAGGAGAGGTTGACCTTGCCATTCCCGATCGTGGCGTACTTTCCCGCCACGGTCTCACCGGTCTTCTTCACCACGACGGTCACCGCCATGAGCGACCTCCCTTGCTTCGTCGAGTGTCTTCCTACGGCGTTGAGCACCTGAGAATCCGAGCCGCCGTGCTCTGCGCGTGCGCCGCGGCCGCGAGACGTTGGCGAACCCCTGGGCTCAGACCCACCCGTACGGCGTGACGCTCTTGTAGCTCCGCCACGTGAACGCGACGATCGCGATCGTCAGGAGCGTGGTGAGCCACACGGGGAACGGGGCCCAGACCTGGACTCCCAGCATGGAGATCGTGAGCACGACGAACAGGCAGACCGACGCGATGCGCTTGCGGCGCAGGCGCAGCGCCGCGATCAAGCTGGCGGTTTCGCTCGGAACCGGGCTGCCGGCACTCGCGAACAGGGTGTCGATGCGCGGCTGGATACTCAGGTGTACGTAGGTCAGGAGCCCGCCGATGACTACCAGCAGCGCGAATTTCGCGCCGAGGAGCGGCATCGTGAACAGCGCTGCCGGCGAGAGCCCGCCCAAGAGGACCAGGGCCAACCCCGTGACCAGAGCCGTCGCCTGAAACACAAAACAGGGGACGGTCCTGTTCCTGATGATGTTCTCCAGGTACGTGTCCGCGCGGTCGCCGAGGGGTGGGCCCAGGCGCGCACGCTGGTTCACCGCCACGAGCGCATAATACGGCCACGCCATGAGGATGGCCGTGAGGACATGGAGAACGCGGAGGGCCTGAAGCAGCGCGTCCATCGTCCGCCTCCCGCGAATTTCGGATAAAAAAGCCCGATTACCCGATCATGATACGCGGATCCGGTGCGAAGTCAAACGGAGGATCGGGAGGAGCCCCGCCACGACGCGAAGCATGCGCTCCACGTTGTAGTAGCCGTCGGGGACCTGCTGGCCCGATTTCGTGCACGAAACGGCATCGCCCATGAGGAACAGGCGCACTTCGTGGCCGTGCCGCTTCGCCAGGGAGCCGGCCAGCCGCAACGCGTTGTAGCTGCGCTCGCTGCCGTAGGGAGGGTCGTTGAGGATGAAGAGGACGTTCACGACCGGATCCAGGTCCAGACCGCCACGGTGGAGGGCAGGCCGAGGGTCCCGGCGGCGAGGGCTACTACCTGCACTGCGGCGTCCCGGGCGATCCCGAGGGCGTAGGCTTTCCGAAGACTGGCGTAGACGGCACCGTCCCGCATGGCTCGCACCGCGATGCCGAGCTTCACGAGGCGGGCGGTCTTCTCGTTCAGCGGGCCTTCCCCGCCTGCCTCGAAGATTCCCTCCCATGCCGCGGCCAGCGTCGGGTAACGGCCGGCGAACTCCCTAAGGTGTCCGGCGGTTCCGGCGCACGAGTCATCGATTCTCCTCCTGCCCAGGTCAGACAGATCCAGCCGAGGCTTGACCCCGGTGTAGGGTCATTCTCCTGTTCCCCTTCGCTTCACGGGCCGGAAGACGCGGACCGCGGCGTCTCTAGCATCGGCGAACTCCGCAGGAGCTCGATGCACTTCTTTCCGCAGGACAGCTCTTCCCCCTCGAAAGCCGTGCAGGAACGGATGTCCGCGATCCCGTGGTCCGCTCGTGCCTTCCCTTCGACCACCTCCAAGGAGACCGGGCAGCCCACGAACGGGCAGAAGAAGTCCATGCGTCGAATCCGTTCCAGGCCCTTGCGCACAGTGGTGACCAGGGTATGAAGGAGACCGGCGAACGCCAGCACCCACGCCGACACGGCGACGTACACGAAGGACTCGGCCACGGGGATGAGGAACGGAAGCGGCGCTGCTTGCCCGAGCTGGAACGTGCACGCGGTGTACATGCCCAGCGGGAACACGGCGCCCCAGTAGAGGGGGTGGTAGGTCAGAGGGTACCTCCGGTAGACGTGCCGCCAGACGGCCAGGATGGCCAGCATGGGGATCCACCATGTCGCGGTGGCCCAGAAGAAGATGGTGAACCCCTCGAGGAAGGGGAGGATGGACTTCAAGAACGGGGCGTGGGGCGTGTTGAGGATCAGCCGCGAGTCGGTCAGCGTCGAGATGGCCACTGCGCCCATGTTGATCCAGTAGGGCGGGCTCAGGTCTCCGGGCTCGAATCGGAAAAAGGTGTAGCGGTAAAAGATGAGCGAGATCATCCAGATGTAGAGCATGCCACCCCACAGCCACATGGAGAGGGCAAAGAAGTTAGTGAGCAGCTTGTAGGCCCCAAAATGGAAGGACAACTGGCCGCTCAGGTTGGCCACCGACTGGGTGGCCACCACCGCCAGCAGCCAGGCCCCGTTGATTCCCTCGGCCAGGGTGGGTTTCTCGCGCTTGACGGTAAAGGCGGTGAAGATGGCGTAGGTCAGGGGGATCCAGAGGACGATCCCCAGGGCCCAGAGGGCGATCGCCGCCGGGTAGTCCTCCCGAATCACAATGAACTGGCTGCCCAGGATGCACGTGCCGGCCACGACGGTGAAGAAACCCGGGCCCACGTTGTGGTCGATCAGGTCATGGAACAAGCGGCGAGGGTAGCGGGCGATCCGCCACAGGGTCACAAGCCAGAGCGTCCCGTAGGCCGCCAGATTGAACCAGAAGAGGCCGGCCGCAACCAGCTCCATCTCGAGGGAGTGGGCCGCAATGGAGACGATCCCCGTGGCCATGACCAGGCCGAAGTAGGCCGGAGCGAGGTTCCGAACTTCGCCCTCGATGGTGGCGCGAAGACGAGTCCTCGCCGTGCCAGGCGAATCCTTGGGGGCAGTCACGGGGGGACCATTGGCACGCATTCTACTCCATACCCTCCACCCGACGCGGCGGAGGCGGGCTCCATATTCCGCATGAGGCGAGATGTGCTCCCGCATCATTCATCCGTCGGATCATCGGGTACAGGCGCGCGCGGCGCGCCTCGGTCTCCGTCCCGCGCCCGGCCGTCGCGACCGACTCCCGTCGCTTCGCCGCCGTGCCCCGAGGCGATCACGACGCAGTGCCGTTCGCACGCGGCGCGGCTGGCCTCGCCCGTCCAGAGCGAGCACTCGGCGAGGCGGACGCTCTCGCTCGCGGCTGTCGCGAAGACGCGTACCTGCGCCTGCACCTCGTGTACGGGACAGAGCACCCGCAGCGACAGGGGGGTCGGCGTGCCGCGCTCATCGATCTGCCTCGCCACGTCGGGCGCGCGCACGTTCAGCATGCGGCGAATGACGACGTGCATCCACACGAGGCAGCCGAGCGACAGCAGGAAGAGGAGCATCCAATTCGTGGTCCAGATCCCGGTCCAGCCGACCAGGTAGCCGAAGAGGAGTGGATCCACAAAGCCGCCGAGGCCTCCGAGCACGCCCACAGTGCCACCCACGGTGCCGACGTCGCGTGGGAAATACGTGGGGATGTGCTTGTACACTGCGGCCATACCGATCCCCATCACGATCGCCAGGGCGAATACCAGCCCGGTGAACACCCCGATATTGGCCTGGAAGTAGATGTGGGTAATGCCGCGGGCCAGGAGCGCGCGCTTCGGCACGACATCCCCCGGCTGAACCACGGGTTCCTGCCACGCAGCGCTGGTCGGCCAGACGAGCGTTCCTTCCCGGACGGGCGTCCCCGGCTGCCTGGGCCGGAGGGGGTAGCGGACGGCCTCAACCTCGATCGCTTCCTCGCTGATCGCAGTCACCGTTCCGCCGCGTGCCGCCATTACGCCCTGCCCCGGCGACTGGATGTCCATGCGAGGCACGACGAGCAGCAGGCTGACGACCGTGCACCCGCCGAGCACCCAGTACATCACGGCGCGCGCCCCAAACCGATCGGCCAACCAGCCTCCGAGTGCGCGGACAAGTCCGGACGGCAGGGAGAAGAGCGAGGAAAGGAGCCCGGCGGAGACCACGGTGAAGGCGTACACATTCACGTAATAGGGGATCAGCCACTGGGACAGCGCAACGAACCCGCCGAACAGCAGGAAGTAGTAGAGGCCGAAGCGCCAGACGCGGAGCGACTCCAGCGGCTCGAGGCGCTGGCGCAGCGTGCGCACGACTGCCTCCTCGGACTTCTTGGGGAACGTGAACAGCCAGAACAGCACGGCCGTCACGACCAGCAGCAGCGCGTACAGCCGCGGAAGCATCCGCCACCGGTCGAGCTCTGTGCCCTCCTGAGTCAGGACGGCCAGGAGCTGCGGCGAGACGATGGCCGTGAGCGCAGCGCCCGTGTTCCCGACGCCGAAGATCCCGAGGGCGGTGCCCTGCTGATGCGGCGGGAACCAGACGGAGGTATACGCCACGCCCACGGCGAAGGAAGCGCCGGCGATGCCGAACCCCAGGCCTCCGAACACGAGCCCCCAGAAGCCGTCGGCGTAGCTCGTGAGGTAGGCTGCGACAGCCGCGATCAGCATGACACCCACGTACACGGGTCGCCCGCCGTACCGGTCCGCGAGCATCCCCGCCGGCAGGCGGAACACCGAGCCCGTAAGCACCGGGATGCCGATCAGCCAGCCCATCTGGGCGCTGCTGAACGTGTAGACCTGCTGGTCCACCAGGAAGGTCACCAGCACCCCGTACATCATCCACACGGCGAAGCAGACCGCGAACGCGGCCGTGTTCGCCGTGAGGGCGCTGATAGCCTTGGCGCGGGGCGTCATCCTGTGCCTCCCGACAGGCGTGGCCCCCTCAGCCTACGGGCCCCACGGGCGCTGCGGGCGCTGCGGGCACTGCCCGGCTTCGTGCCCCGGGGCTCGGCCGCCGGTTCCAGATCACCACCTGATACGGCCGCCACAGGTACCAGAACGGGAAGGCGACCAGGTGGACCAGCCGGGTGAACGGGAAGAGCCCGACGATCAGGAACCCGCCGACGAAGTGCAGCTTGACCGCCCAGGGCAGCGCGACCACGTATTGGGTCTCGGGGTTGAGCTTGGCCAGCGAGACGAGCCACGGCACCGCCGTGTAGAGGTACCAGTCCGCGCCCCAGCGGTAGAAGAGCGCCACGTAGAAGCCCAGCGCCACCTGGGCGAGCAGCGCGACCAGCAGCACCCAATCCAGGACCGAGGTCACCGTGGCCACGCGGGCGCTGCGCAGGCGCCGCAGCACGAGGATCGCCAGCCCCGCAGTCGCCAAGAGCGCGAGCGCGAGCCCGAGCACTTCGAGTCCGTAGAGCCGCGCCGGCGCCGCGATGATCCCGGCCCACGCCCTCGGGAAGAGGAGCGCGAGGAGGTGGGCCGTCAGGATGAGCAGGATCGCGTAGTGCCACGGCACCGAGCCCCAGAAGAGGTGGCGGTTCTCCAGGAACTGGGAGGAGAGGCTCGAGTACGAGAACCGGTCGTCGAAGTACCGGTAGGTCCCCACGACCACGGCCAGAGCCACGGCGAGGTACGGGACGATCACGAAGAGGACGAAGTTGAGCATGAGGACCAGCCTCCTACCGTGAGTATGCGCGCGCGGCGATCGGGCCTCAGTCGCCGGGCCAGGATCCGAGCACGGGCAGCTCCACCCGCTGCGTCTCGCCGCCGCTGACCGCGTGCGCCGCCGTTTCCGACACGAACCCCCGCAGCCAGAGGCGAAGCGCGCGCAGCACGCCTCCATACGCCTCGAGGCCGAGACGGCGGCGCTCATGGGCTCCGGTCTCGTGATCGCCCTCGGCTCCGGCATTTTTCCTGGTCATCACATCCAGGACAGGGAGCACCGCTTCCCGGATCAGCTCCTCCCCGTCGGTCCCAGTGTCACCGGTCGCCAGGAAGCGGAGGATCACGGCCAGATGATCCGGTAGCTCCTTGCCTTCCGGGAGGCCGCGCGAGCGGTACAGCTCCCTGAGCCCCACCAGGAACAGGCTCCGTTTGTAGCTCTCGCCGAACAGGTGATAGCCGACGTACGCACAGTACGCGGGGCTCAGCTCGAAGGCGCTCGTGTACGCCTCCTCGAGGGACGGGAGGGGCGCCGCCTCGGCATAGGCGGCGAAGGGCTCGAGCAGCGCGGCCGCTTCCGTGCTCTCGTCGGCGAGCAACCGTGCGCATTCTCGCGCCGTCGCCGCGACTTGCGGGCCGGGATACTCGAGGATCCGGGCGAACCGCTCGAGCAGGCGCGGGTTCGGCGAGGCGGGTGCCACGGCTACCACCTCCTCTCGGGCGGCTGGCGGAATCCGAAGCCCGCCGCGGTTTTGTGGGCGCCGGGATCCAGCGTCGCCTCGACGGCACTTTCCCGGGCGAGCGGCGGCACGACGAAGCGCTCCTCGAACGTGGGCATGGAGGTCAGCCGGAAGATGGCCTCGGCCTCCTCCGCCGTGGTGTTCCCCGCGGCCAGTGCTTGCTCGACCTCGGTGCCCGGCACGTCGCCGACCCGCCGGGAGCGCATGTACAGGCGCACGGCGATGAGCTTGCGGTAGACCGCGGCGACGATCCCATCGTTGCCCGCTGCGAACATGCTCGCCATGTAGTGGAGCGGAAGGCGTGCCCGTTCCAGCGAGCTGAGCAGCGGCGCCAGGCGATGGTCGTCCGCCCCGGCAACGTCGTAGCGCCCGTCCTTTACTGCCGCCAGCACCGGCAGCATCGGCGGCACGTAGAAGAGCATGGGCAGGGTGCGGAACTCGGGGTGGAGCGGTAGCGCGAGCTGCCAGCGCTTGACGAACCGGTAGGCCGGCGACTTCTGCGCCGAGTCGATCGCGGCGTCGGACAGGCCGCTGGCCTTCGCGACCGCGATGACCTGCGGGTCGAACGGATCCGCGATGATGCTCCGCTGGGCCTCCACGAGCCGGTCGTCAGGAGCCTGGGCGACCTCCTCGATGCGGTCGGCATCGTAGAGCAGCAGGCCCAGGTACCGGATGCGCCCGACGCACGCGTGGAAGCAGGCCGGCGCCTGTCCGCTCTCCAGGCGCGGGTAACACAGGATGCACTTCTCGGATTTCCCGCTGGACCAGTTGTAGTAGACCTTCTTGTACGGGCAGCCGGAGATGCACATGCGCCAGGCCCGGCACTTCTCCTGGCTGATCAGCACGATTCCGTCCTCGCCGCGCTTGTAGATGGCTCCCGCCGGGCAGGCGGCCACGCAGCCGGGATTCAGGCAGTGGTTGCAGATGCGCGGCAGATAGAAGAACACGACCCGCTCCAGCTCGCTGAGCTGCGCCTCCTCGTCCTCGCTCAGCCCGGCAAGGTTCGGATCGTTGGCGGCGTAGACGGGAGAGCCGCCCAGGTCATCGTCCCAGTTCGGGCCGGCCTCGATGCTCTCCATGGGTTTGCCCGTGATCATGGAGATGGCCCGCGCCGTCGGCTGGTCGTCACCCTCGGGGGCGTTGAAGAGGTTCTCGTAGTCGTAGGTCCACGGCTCGTAGTAGTCGTCAATTGTGGGCAGGAAGGGGTTGTAGAAGATGTTCGCCAGGCCGCGCAGCTTGCTGTGCAGCTTCAGCCGGAGCCCATCGGCCTCCTGCTCCCAGCCGCCCTTGTACTTCTCCTGATCCTCCCACAGCGTGGGATAGCCGGTGCCCGGCTTGGTCTCCACGTTGTTCCACCACATGTACTCGGTGCCCTTGCGGTCGGTCCAGATGTTCTTGCAGGCCACGCTGCACGTGTGGCAGCCGATGCACTTGTCCAGGTGGAAGACCATCGAAACTTGGGCGCGAATGTCCATTCTACCTCGTCCTTTCGCCGCATTGCGGACGTCCGCGAGCGGACGCCCGGGTCAGCGTCTCCTCCCCGACCTCCCCTTCGACAGGATCAGGAGCAGCGCGGAAGCGATGATTCACCACTCGAGCTTCTCCAGCTTGCGGAGCACGCAGTAGGTATCGCGGGTGAAGATCCCGATGGGGCCCCAGTAGTTGAAGCCGTACGTAAACTGGGCGTAGCCGCCGGCGAGCTGCACGGGATTGATGCGCGTGCGCGTGAGGCTGTTGTGCCCGCCGGCACGGCGCCCGCCGCGCACCTGGGACTTCGGGATGAACACGGTGCGCTCCACTGCGTGGTAATAGAGACAGATCCCCCGCTGCACGCGGGCGCTCACCGCGGCACGCGTGACGACCACCCCGTTGTCGTTGTAGAGCTCCACCCAGTCGTTGTCCTGGAGCCCGATCTTCTCGGCGTCCTTGTCGTTGATCCACACCGGGTCCATCCCCCGCGACAGCGTGAGCATGCGCAGGTTGTCCTTGTAGGTGGAGTGGATGTTCCACTTGCCGTGCGGAGTGATGTAGTTGAGCACCAGGCACCGATCGTCCACCGGGCTATGGACGATATCGCGGGTCCTCCGCGGATCGAGCTTCGGCTTGAAGGTTGGCAGGTGCTCACCGAAGTCGAGGTAGTACGGGTGGTCGATGTAGAAGTGCTGGCGCCCTGAAAGCGTGCGCCAGGGGACGAGCCGCTCGACGTTCAGGCACCACGCGGCATAGGCGCGCCCATCGTTCACGATCCCCGTCCAGCATGGCGAGATGAGCGTGCGCCGCACCTGACGGGTCAGGTCGCCAAAGGTCATGCGTACGCCACGCACCTTCTCCGCCAGGTCCGCGAGCGGCAGGCCGACGCGCTCCTCTTCGTGCTTGAACGCCGTGTACGCCACCTCGCCGTTCGTCTCCGGCGCGAGGTGGAGTAGCACGTTCGACGCGTCCAAGGTGTCCTCCAGGCAGGGGTACTTCCGGCCGCCCCACTCCACGCAGCGCATGTGGCGGGGGTCGGGCGAGCCGCCCACGGGGTTCTCCAGCAACTGGTCGTAGAACGGCGCGACGGGGATGTGCACGCCGTTGCCGCTCATCCCGTCTTCGCGGAGGTGCGGACCGAGGGAGATGAACCGGTTGTACAGATTGACGTAGTCGCGTTCCACGACCCTGAGGTGGGGCATGGTCTTGCCCGGGACCGGATCGCATTCGCCCGCCTTCCAGTCCAGGGGCTCCGTCTGGGCCAGCTCGTCGGGCGTATCGTGCATCAGCGGGATGGCGACCAGATCCTTCACCGGCTCGGGGAAGGCGTGGTGGGCCAGCTCGCTGAGCTTCCCGGCCAGCGCCTTGAAGATCTCCCAGTCCGTCTTCGACTCCCAGACGGGTGGAATGGCCGCGCCCAGCGGGTGCACGAACGAGTGCAGGTCGGTCGTGTTCAGGTCGTTTTTCTCGTACCAGAACGCGGCCGGCAGCACGATGTCCGAGTAGGGCGCCGAGCTGTCCATGCGGAAGTTGAGGTCCACGACCAGGTCCATCTTCCCGCGCGGCGCCGGCTCGCGGAAGGTGATCGTCTTCACCGTACCCTTCGCGTGCTCCTCGGCGACCACGTTGTCGTGGGTGCCCAGGTAGTGGCGCAGGAAGAACTCGTGCCCCTTCGCGCTGGACTGGATCGCGTTGCCGCGCCAGATGATCCAGACGCGCGGCCAGTTCTCCGGCGCGTCCGGGTCGTCCACGGCCAGATGAAGCTGCCCGCCCTTGAGCTGCTCGACGGCCGAGTGCACGATCTCATCAGCCGTCCGCGCGCCGGCGGCCTCGGCGCGGCGGACGAGCTCGAAGGGGTTGCGATCGAACTGGGGGTAGAACGGCATCCACCCTAACCGTACCGCCATCGCCTCCAGGTCCATGGCGTGCCCCTTGGCCCACCGGGCTCCGGGCGGGACGGAAGCGTAGTCCGTGAAGTCGCTCTCATAGCGCCACTGGTCGCTGTGCACGTAGTGCCAGGTGGGGGTCTGCTGCCGGCGGGGCGGCTTGACCCAGTCCAGCGCGAAGGCCAGGCTCGACCAGGGCGCGACGAGCGTGAGCTTCTCCTGCCCGACGTAGTGGTTCATCCCGCCGCCATTCTTGCCGCAGCAGCCGCACAGGATCAGGGCGTAGATCGGCGCGCGATAGGCCAGATTGTTGTTGTACCAGTGGTTGATGCTCGCGCCGATGATGACCATGGAGCGGCCGTCCGTGGCCTCGGCGTTGGCCGCGAACTCGCGCGCCAGGCGGATCACGGTCTCGCGCCCGATTCCGGTGTAGGCCTCCTGCCAGGCGGGCGTGTAGGGCGCATCCTCGTCGTAACTGGCGGGATAGTCGCCGGGCAGGCCGCGACCCACCCCGAACTGGGCCATGAGCAAATCGAACGCCGTGGCGACCGGCACGCGCCCGGAGTCGGTGTCCACGTACCTGATCGGGACGCCCCGCATCGACAGCCGGCTCTGCGCGAACTCGTAGAACGCGACCTGCACGACCTCGTCGTCCCGGCCCAGGAAGCTCAGTACGGGGTCGATGGGCCCATCGTCCAGCCCGTCTTCCAGCTTCAGATTCCACTTACCCTTCTCGCGGCCCCAGCGGTAGCCCACGGTGCCCTTCGGCATCCGCGGCTGGCCACTCGTCCCGTCGTACACGAGGAGCTTCCAGTCTCCGTTTTCCACGCCGCCGTAGCGGGGCAGCCGGTTCGCCCGCAAGTAGCGGCCCGGCCGGTAGCCCGCGCCGTCCGGTTCCAGCACCACGAGGAACGATGCGTCCGTGTAGCGCTTGAGGTAGTCCACGAAGTACGGCACCTGGCGATCGGCGTGGAACTCCTTCAGGATCACGTGGTTCACCGCCATCCACAGCGCCGTGTCATGGCCGGCCTGGATGGGGATCCACCAGTCGGAGTACTTGGCGACCTGGCTGAAGTCCGGGGCGATGACGACGAACTTCGCCCCCGCGTGGCGCGCCTCCGCGATGAAATGGACGTCGGGCGTGCGCGTCATGTTCAGGTTCGAGCCCATGGCCACGATGTACTTCGAGTTGAACCAGTCGGCGCTCTCGCACACATCCGTCTGATCGCCCCAGATTTCCGGGAAGGCGTTCGGGAGGTCGGCATACCAGTCGTAGAAGCTCATGTTCACGCCGCCGAAGAGCTGGAGGAAGCGCGAACCCGCGGCGTAGGAGAGGTAGGACATGGCCGGGATCGGCGAGAAGCCGAAGACCCGGTCCGGACCCCAGCGCCGCGCGGTGTACAGGCAGGAGGCGGCGACGATCTCCAGCAGCTCCTCCCACGTCGCGCGCCGGAAGCCACCCTTTCCCCGCGCCCGCTGATAGCGGCGCCGCTTCGCCTCGTCCTCCACGATGGAGCCCCAGGCGTCCACCGGGTTCTCGTGCTGCTTGCGCGCCTGGCGCCAGAGGTCGACGAGCGCCCCCCGCACGTAGGGGTACTTCACGCGGATCGGACTGTAGACGTACCACGAGGCCGAGATGCCGCGCTGGCAGCCGCGGGGCTCGTAGGGTGGAAGCCCGGGCTCGAGCAACGGGTAGTCCGTCTGCTGCATCTCCCAGGTGATGATCCCGTCCTTCACATACACCGCCCACGAGCAGCCGCCGGTGCAGTTCACGCCGTGGGTGCTGCGCACCACCGTGTCGTGCTGCCAGCGGTTCCGGTAGAACTCCTCCCACTGGCGGGCCCTGGGCCGAACCAGATCCTGGATCCATCCCATTGCGCGCTACTCCCTCTCGTTCAGGTGTGGCCGAAAGAATCCGGCGCGTGATCTGAGAACCGCCGCCTCAGCGGTCTCAGCGGCGCCGGGCCATGGGCCGACGCTCCACCATGGGGCGGCGCACGCCGCGGAGGCGGCCACTCCACAACAGGTGCGTGAGCCCCAGGAGCACGACCCCCACACCCACCATGAGCCCCGCCACCCGAACCACGACCGGCGCTGGCCGCTCGGCCGCAGACTCCCGGAGGAAGGCGACAATGTGGGTCTGCTCCTCCGCGGTAAGCGCTCGCCGCGCGAACACCGGCCGCATGGTCGGGAACGGCATGCTGGCGAGGATCGTCGCCAGTCCCTGCTCGCCGAACTTCGCGTACGAGCCCGTCAGGTCCGGCCCCAGAGCCCCGCCGCCCAGCGCGCCGACGCCCGCCACGCTGTGGCACGCCCGGCACGAGGGTGCGCCGTTCTCGAGCCGCCGGGCGCCCAGGAAGAGCGCCTTGCCGTTGAGAGGATCACCCGCCACCGGAGATGCCTGCGCCGAGGCCGCGACGGCCGGCCCCGCGGCGGACGCCCCCTGCACCACTAGCGAAGACGCGTGTGCGGCGAGCCCGGGGCCCGACCAGCTCGGCGACGCCGGGCCCGGCCAGAAGAGCCCCGGTGCCAGAATCACGAAGGGCAGCACCACCCCGTAACGGAAACCCAGCGATGCCCTGAGACGGGTGAGAACCACAGGCACGGAAGACACGCCGCTCACCTCCCCCTCAGCCGTGGACAGTTCACCCCCCCCGCCGCGGCCAGCAGCGCCTGCTTTCGCGCGAGCGCCCGCTCCATGTCGGCCAGGGTGGTCCGCTCCAGATAGCGCCTGATATGGTCGCGCAACGGCTTCCACACATCGTGCTGCGGACACGATGTCACGTCGGAGCAGCGACCCAGCCCCACTGCGCACCGCTCCAGATCGGCCACACCATCGATGAGCGACCGTATCTCGTAAAGCGTGATCTCCGAGCCCGGACGCGCCAGCACGTATCCTCCGTGCCGCCCGCGCGCCGAGCGCAACAGGCCCGCAGCAACCAGATCCTGGAAGATCTTGCCGAGATACGGGCGCGGGATCCCTTGCGCCTCGGCGATGTCCCGCAGCCGGGTGTACTCCTGCGGCCCCCGCGCGGCCAGGTGCGTCAGTGCGCGAAGGCCGTACTCACAGGCCGTAGAATAGAGCACGGATAACCGAGTTGAGGATCTGTTTATCTCTTTATCCGGTTTTCTAGGGATACAGAGCGGATCAGCGTGTGTCAAGAAAAAAAAATCAGCCGGGTCCCGGCGCGTCAGCCTCCGCGGGCCAGACGGACGGCTACGTAGATGAGGAGGATGCCGATGAGGCCGCTGAGGCGACCGAGCCACGTGGCCTGGCGTCTCAGGCGCTGGGCGGCCGGGCTAGCCGGTGGGAGGCGGCCGGCAGCGGGTCCGACCGCGAAGTCATGGACGGCGCTAACGGCAAGGATCATGGCGACGGCGGCGAGCTTCCAGGCGAGGGTGCGGCCGTAGCCTCCGGCCCAGAACCCGGCAGAGCCCAGGACCTCCCAGCGGAGCACGCCGCGGAATTGGAGGTTCACGATGCCCGTGATGAAGAGGACGGCGATGGCGACCCACCCCACGGTGCGCATCTGCCTGCCCAGCCGCTGGAACAGCTCGGACCTGAGCTCCGGCGGGTCGACGCTCCGGAGCACTGGAGCCGCCACGACCAGGAAGAACAGCCCGCCCAGCCACACGAATGCGGCCAGCAGGTGCACCGTCACGTTCAAATAGAAGAGCGTCACGGCCCGCGAGCTCCTCCGATCATTGTTTCTGGTGGACGGCGCAGGAGCCGAGTGCGAACGACGGGGCAGATTATAGCGTGGCAGGCTCGGTGGCGCCCGCTTCGGTGAGCGACCGGCGTTGGGCGGGGATGTGGGCGCAGCACGGGTCGGCCTCGAGCCAATCGCCCGTGAGGGCGTAGGCGCGGGCGCGGCTGCCGCCGCAGATCCGGCGGTACTCGCAGGCGCTGCACTTTCCTTTCAGGCGCGTGCGGTCCCGCAGTTCACGGAAGAGCGGCGAGTCGCGATAGACGTCGACGATGTCGTGGGTCCGCACGTTGCCCGCGGAGACGGGGAGGAAACCCGACGGGTAAATCTCGCCCGTGTGGCTGATGAACAGGAAGCCGTCGCCGTCGTTTCCGCCCTTGGCGGGCCGCTCGCCGTCCGCCCGCGAGAAGCCGCTGCCGCCGGTGAGGGGGATGGGCGGTTCCGTGCGGCCTCCAGCCCTCCGCTCCTGCACCTGGCGCTGGAGGATGACGCGGCGATACTGCGGCGCGGCCGTGCTCTTGATGTCGAACGGCGCTGTCCTCGAGAGATCGTACATCCTGTGGAAGACGGCCTCGAACTCCTCGGCGCTCACCAGGTCGGCGGGGCGGGCGCGGCCCGTGGGGACCAGGAAGAAGACCGACCAGAGCGCGATCTCCAGCTCGGTCATGAGCACGCAGAGATCGTCGAAATCCGTCAGGTTGCGCCGCGTCACCGTGGTGTTCACCTGGATCGGCAGCCCGAGTGCCCGCGCCCCCCCCAGGATTCGCAGCGTCCAGCCGTGGGAGCCGGAGACGCCGCGGAACGCGTCGTGGATCTCCGCGGTGGACCCGTCGAGGCTCACCGCGAGCCGAGAGAGCCCAGCCGCCTTGAGTCGCGTCATGAGCTCCGGCGTCATGAGCGGCGTGCCCGACGGCGTGAGCGCCATCCGCAGCCCGATGCGGGCACCGTGCTCCACGAGCTCCACGAGATCCGGGCGCTTCGCCGGGTCGCCGCCGCTGAGCACGAAGAGCGGGCGTCCGAACTGCCGGATGCGGTTCATGAGGGCCATGGCCTCGAGGGTGGAGAGCTCGCGGAGATCACGCCACCGCACGGCTTCGGCCCGGCAGTGGAGGCAGGCCAGATCGCAGGCGCGCGTCGTCTCCCAGATGACGATGTGGGGGGCCTCGCCGAAATCCAGGTCAGCCGGCTTCGGCGCAGCCGCCATCTCTCCCGCCATCCCCTCGTCCCTCCCCTCTGCCATGGTCCGTCTCGCGACGCAGGCCAGGGCTGGCCCGCGCGGCCGGAGGCGTCCCGCCCACGCCACCGCTTGCGCGGCCGCCGCACCTCCGTGGAATCGCGGCGCCGGAGCCGCAGCGCGGGCCGCCGACCAGCGGGTGGCGCGCCTACCGCACCTGCCCGCCGACGCTGCCCCGTCGGACCAGCAGCCGGCCCAGCTCCGCGTCGTACGTAACCAGCGCCACCTCGCGGCGCGCGATACGGAGCTGCGTGTCGAGCTCGAGCGCGGTCACTCCGTGCTCGTCCCGCTCGCGGCGCCCCTCCCGCTCTTCCTCCGCCTCTTCCCGCTCTGACTCTTCGGCGGCGCGCGCCTCCGGGGAGCGACCCTGCGCGACGCGTGCGACGTCGAGCTCGAGGAACGCGACGTGCAACGCGTGCTCCCCGGGCTCCACCTGGAACTCCCGATAAACATAGAGCGGTCGGTCGGCGCGGGCGCCGTGGGGGCGCACGGTATCGTGCGCCACCGCCGCACCGTCGAGCGTGACGGTGAGCAAGAACGGGGCCACCTTCCCCGCGCACTCCTCCGCCTGCCGCATGTGGATCGGAAGCTTCGCCAGCTCCTCCGGCGGGAGCCGCCGGCACTCAGTTTCCGGCTCGTTCCGGAAGCGCCACGACAGGCGGATGAGCGCGCCATCGCCGGCCACGGCGTCGTAGGGCACGCGGGACAGCGCGCCGATTCCGGCCGCGGCGGCGAGGGCCAGAAGAGCGGTGCCCCCGATCTGAACGGGACGGGTCATCGGGGAACCACCTCCTTGCGCTTCGGACGCTTTGGCGGCGTCTCGCACGCGCGGATGAGATCGGCGTCTTGCGCTGCCTCGCCGGCGTCGAGCGCCGCGAGCGCGGGCTCGAAGGCGCGTAGCTCGCTCCGCCCGCGCCCGGGCTCGCCCGCGGCCACGTAGGCCAGCCGCACGCGCCGGCGGTCCACTCGCGCCTGGAGCTCCGCCTCGCGCTTGTGGTACACGCGTTGCTTGAGCCAGGTGGCGCCCTCGCGGTTCCAGCAGTCCCGCGGCGGGCAGGCCAGCACCAGGACTGCGGAGGCCCCTGCCCGGAGCAGGTACTCGATGACCGAGGTGTGGAGGCTCCCGGCGCAGTCCACGGGAAACACCACCGCGCCCGCGTCCGTCCCGTTGGACCCCGGGCCGCCGGCGCCGCGGCTGCACGCGATGACCACCACACGGGGCGGCCGGCCGCCCCAGGATGCGGCGAAAAGCCGGACGGCCGCGAGCTGATCGCGCCCGCTGCGCCCGGGGGGACCGACCCCCATGGGCGCACAGGAGCCCGCACAGATCCCGCAGCTCGCACAGAGTCCCGGGTCCACGCGGGCCACGATCCCCGCGCGCCCGTCGGAGCGCGCCACCATCCGGATCGCCTCGTAGGGGCAGTCCAGATAGCACTGCTCGCACCCCGTGCACAGCCGCTCGTCCACCACGGACGGAGCCAGCCGCGACGCGCGTCGCGGCGACCCCCACACCGGCACCAGGAGAAGGGACAGGGCCATCGCGCCGCCGAACGTCCACACCGCCCACGAGGGGATGCTGCGCGTCAGCGGCAGCCAGAAGGAGTAAAACGCGTCGAAGGGCGCCGCGTCGGGGATCCGGAACGGGTCCGCCTCCGGCGCCATCCCCACCGGCCACAGGAGCGAGAGGAGCAGAAGCGCACCCACCATCCCCCAGAGTAGCCCGCGCGGCGGAAGAAGCGCCGCACGGGCCACCCGCGAGACATGGAGCCAGAGCACGAGCCCCATCCCCACCGGCAGAGCGATGTGCGCGAAGAGGTTCAGGAAGAAGAACGCACCGGGAAGCTCGCCCTCTCCCACGAACGCCCGAGAGATCGGCTCCGCGAAGATGGGCAGCGCATCCAGCCAGCGGGCACCCTCCGCCGCGAGCACCTGCCCTTGCACGTCCCATACCATCACATAACCGGTCCAGCCCGCGGCGAACAGGATGAACACGAGCACGAGACCCGATACCCACGCCAGCGCACGCGGACCCCACGAGCGATCCTGCGCGAACATCCGCAAGAGATGCACCCCAGCCGCCAGAACCGCCGCATCCGACGCATAGCGGTGCAGACTCCGAATCCACCGGCCCAGCCAGACCTGCTCCGTGATCCGCGCCACCGACTCGTACGGAGCGCTCACCCGGTAGAAGAAGATGAGGTAAAGCCCCGTTACCAGGGTGACGCCCAGGAGAACCACCACCAGCGTCCCGCTCTGATACAGGGGATTGTGGCCCCAGCCGTACAAGCGGTTCACCAGCGCGTCCGCCCGGCCCAGCGGCCGCCACACCGCCTGCTGGAGCCCTCGTGCTAGCCCACGAAATAGCCCCGCCCCCGCCCCCTTCCCCGAGTCACTGCCCCAATGATCGGCTTCGTTCTTCACGTTCGTTCTTCACGTTCGTCCCGTCAGCCTCGGCCCTCGCGCCGTCCCACCGACCGCACGGCGGCTAGCGAAAACCGCCGTGCAACTCTCATGCCCGGCAACAGCTTCCACGAGACTCTTGCGCGGGCAAAGGCATTTTAGGATATTTGCATGCGAAAGTCAACTTAATAGCCTGCGGGGGATCGCGACGAGGACTTGGAGCCGGATGATCCAGGCCATGATATCGAAGACAGCGGAGTACGCGTTGCGCTCCGTGATTTATCTGGCGCAGCACGAGGCGGAGGGGGCGGTGCCCGCCACGGATGTAGCGCGGGCGCTGGGGGTTCCGGCGAACTATCTGGCGAAGATCCTACACGCGCTGGCGCGGGTCGGGTTGGTGGTCTCGCAGCGGGGCCCTGGCGGCGGTTTTCAGCTTGCGCGGCCGGCGCGGGCGGTCTCGCTGGCGGATGTGATCGAGCCGTTCGACGACGTAGCGGGGCGGCGGGAGTGTCTGTTGGGGCGGGCGCACTGCTCGGACCGGACGGCGTGTGCGGTGCACGACCGGTGGAAAGAGGTGCACGGGCGGGTGTCGCGGTTTTTCCAGGGCACGACGGTGGCGGAGCTGCTCGAGGTGGGAACGCCCTCGGAGACGCGGGTTTCCTCCTGAGGGTGGCGGGCGTGGACAAGCAGGATCGGTTCCGGAAAGGAGGCGACGATGGCTGTGGATGGTGAGCGGGACGGGGGTGCGGGGGGCGGGGTCCCCCTGGGTCAGCGGCTGTTCGACAGCCCGTTTCTGCTGCTGGTAGCGGGGTTGGTGGTGATGGTGGTCTTCTACACGCTGTGGGGCCTGCTAGAGGTCGGAAGTCTCTCGCAGGCGCCGTTGCCCTGATCGAGGGGTGGGGGAGATGAATACGGGGCTCGAGTCACCGAGGGAGGTGTGGTGGAAGCCGGCCGGGGGGAAGGAGAAGCTCTGGGTGAGCTTTGCCTTCGGCTGGTGCATCGTGCTCTTCGCCATGATGCCGCTGTGGCATCTCAAGGGCCGGCAGAACCCGTCGGGAATCCGGCACAAGGTGGATCCCCAGGCGTACCTGGCGCGGACGGAGGAGTTCATCGCCACCTACCAGGTGAGTGAGATGAACGGGATTCCGGTGGTAGAGCCGCCGCCCGGGAGCGACGTGTACCTGCTGGGGCGGATGTGGCAGTGGACGCCGGTTCTGAGGCTGCGGCGGGAGACGGAGTACACGCTTCACCTCTCGTCGCTGGACGTGAATCACGGGTTCAGCCTCTTTCCGGTGAACGTGAACTTCCAGGTGGTTCCCGGCTACGATTATGCGCTGAAGGTGGTGCCGAACAAGGCGGGTGAGTTTCGTATCATCTGCAACGAGTTCTGCGGGATCGGGCACCATCTCATGCTGGGGAACGTGATCGTGGTGGAAGGTGAGAGTGCGGCGGGCGCCGCGGGAGGTGGCCGATGAGCACAGTGGCGGGAGGAGCGGCGCCGCCGGGGCGGGCGGGGGTCGCCGCGTTCCGGAAGTGTCCCGTGACGGGTCTCAATGTGCACCGTCACGCGGACGGGCTCATCAAGGCGAACGCGGTGGCGGCGACGGTAGCGCTGCTTGTGGGCGGGATCGCCGCGGTGCTGGTCCTGCTCACGCGCTGGCAGGCGGTGCATCTCCTGAGCGCTCCGTGGTTCTACCGGATGCTCACGATCCACGGGATGAACATGCTCATCTTCTTCATCCTGTTCTTCGAGATGGCGATCCTCTACTTCGCGAGCGCCGCGCTGCTGAACAGTCGGGTGGCGGCGCCGCGGTTGGGGTGGGCGTCGTTCTGGCTCATGGTCGTGGGCGCGCTCCTGGTGGAGTGGACGATGTGGACGGGGAAGGCGGACGTCCTCTTCACGTCCTACGTGCCTCTCAAGGCCTCGCCGTGGTACTACCTGGGGATCATCCTCTTCGCGGTGGGTGCGCTCGTGGTGGTGGGGATCTTCTTTGCGACGCTCGTGGTGGCGCGGCGGGAGCGGACGTACCGGGGCTCGATTCCGCTGGTGACGTTCGGCGCGCTCACGGCGGCGATCATCGCGGTGATCACGCTGGCGCACGGGGCCGCGATCTACATACCGACGTTCCTGTGGTCGCTGGGTCTCATGAACGTGGATCCCCAGGTGTATCGTCTGGTCTGGTGGGGTCTCGGCCACTCGTCGCAGCAGATCAACGTGTCGGCGATGGTGGCGGTCTGGTATCTGCTGGGCGGGCTGACCATAGGTGCCGTCGTGCTGAACGAGAAGATCAGCCGGACGGCCTTCGTGCTGTACGTCCTCTTCATCTCGATGGCCTCCGCGCACCACCTGCTGGTGGACCCCGGGATGGGTCCCTCGTGGAAGGTGTGGAACACGAGCTATGCCATGTACCTGGCCGTGCTGGCGAGCATGATCCACGGCTTCACGGTGCCGGCGGGGATGGAGGTGGGGCAGCGGCTGCGCGGCTACACGAAGGGCGTGTTCGACTGGCTGCGGCGGGCGCCGTGGGGTGATCCGGGGTTCAGCGCGCTCATATTCTCGATCGTGATTTTCGGTTTCGTGGGCGGCATCACGGGGGTCACGTTCGGAACCGAGCAGATCAACATCATCGCCCACAACACGCTCAGGATCCCTGGCCATTTCCACGCGACGGTGGTGGCGGGGACGGCGCTGGCGTTCATGGGTCTCACCTACTACGTGATCCCGCTCATCTTCCGGAAGCAGGTGGCGTTCTGGCCGCTGGCGAAGATCCAGCCGTACCTGTTCGCTGCCGGCATGCTCGTGTTCTCCATGGCGATGACCTTTGCGGGCACGTTCGCCGTGCCGCGCCGGCACTGGGACATCACGTTTACGAACGCGCCGTTCGACATGCAGTTCCATCCGGCTGTGGACCTGATGACAGGGATCATGGGGGTAGGCGGGCTCGTGGCCGCGGTAGGCGGCGCCATCTACATCCTGGTCACGGTGTGGTCGGTCTTCTTCGGGAGGCCGCTCGATGAGAGAGGAGGGGTGGCATAAATGGCGATGCATGGGGTTCCGCAGGGGGTGAGCAAGCCGCCATCGCCCGTCCCCGAAGGGGCCGAAGGGGGAGTGGGGCACGAGGCTCACGAGCGGCTGCCGGGCACGTTGATCCTGGTCTTCGTGTTCCTGGCCGCGTTCATCCTGTACTACTTCGCGAACTGGAAGCTTCTGTCCCTTGTCTGGAAGATCGGCTAGTACGTCGTGGTGGAAGTCCGTGTTAGCACCGAGAGCGCCGAAGCGCCGCTCCAGCAAGGAGCGACGACGAGGAATAGCAGCGCTATTTCGAGGAGGAGCGACGCTGCTGGAGCGG
>JACQVF010000037.1 GCA_016209885.1 Gemmatimonadota bacterium
CCGGGGTTCAGCTCGAGGCTCACCGCAGGGATGAAAAACGAGGCCGGGATGCCGTAGCGATCCAGCAGATCGACGACGCGCTGAAGACCCACCCGCGCGCCGTACTCTCCGCGCGAGAGCTCTCCGACCGTCGGCTCGCCGAAGCGCAGCCAGAGGGTCTCGTTGTCCACGTCGAAGGAGAGCAGCACGGCTACGCGGGCGCCGTTCGGCCAGCTCTCTGGCTGGAGGCTCCGGCCGGCGCGCACCTCGTTCACTGTTTCGACGATCCGCTCCCCGGGCCACCTCCAGCCGGGCTCGGCTCCCGCTTCCTGGGCCGGCTCCGCGCCCCGCCGGGCGCACGCACCCGAGGCGGAGACCAGGATCATGAGGAGCCGCGCGCGAGGAACTAACGCACAGGTGGGCATGACCGCGCTCCTTGCACGAGAGAAATCGGCTGGCCCAGGTGAACCCGGACCTGCCGGCTGTCCGGCGCGTTGAATCTGACCCGCCCGCCGGGGACCGGCAACGGCGCACCATCTCACGCACCGACTCGGCGTGCCGCGAACCCGCAACCCTGGTAGGAAGCGGACCCGAACCCTCATCTCACGCGCGCGTGAGGTGGCTCTGAGGCTCGAGACGGTCGAGTCGCTGGAGGTTCCGCGCGAACCGAACGGCGAGCAGGGCGAACATCCCTCCGGCAAGAACGGCAACCGATGCGTTGCCGGCCGCGTGCAGCCAGGGGAGCGGAGTCCCGAGCGCCCCGGGAGCGAGCACCAGAAGGACGTTGATCCCCAACAGGAGGACCCGTACCTCCGTCGGCCCCAGCCGCGCATACGCCATGCGAAAGACGCCAAACACCGCAGATTCCAGGTAGACGTTGATGGACAACGTCAGGTAGAGCACGACCACGAGCAACGCCAGCTCCAGTTGCACATACGGGGAAAGACCCAGACCGATCCCGACGACCGCCGAGTTGAACGCGTCGACCACGTGGTCGATGTAATACCCGTAGCGAGGCCGCTCCGTCTTCCGGACTCGGGCCAGCGTTCCGTCCAGGCTGTCGCCAAACCAGTTGACCACGAGCATGAGGCTCGCCGCCCAGAGCCAACCCGAGTCACGGGCCGAAAGGGCATAGGCGGCGCCGGTCCCTACAGCGCCCGCCACGCCAAGCGCCGTCATATGGTTCGCGCGCACCCAGCGCGGGAGCCGCGACGCCACGGTCCGGAGTAGACGCTGCTCAGGCTCGGCCAACAGGAAATTCATCTCGCGCGTTGCGGTCTCCATACGATCACCCTCAGGGAAGGAGCGAGAAGGACAACGAACAGAGTCACGAGCACCCACGTCGGGATGGCCACCGCGGCCCCACCAGCGCCGTCGGCCACACCCCGATGCGCCCGCCATACCAGATCACCACCGGCTCGTGGGGAACCAGCGCCAGCGCCACGTTCGAAACGAACGCGTAGCCGAACAGACTCAGGAGCCCGCACATGATCGCAGCGTGCACCCGGCCGCCACGCCGCGCGGACCCGCAGGACATGCCGCCCCATCTACGCGACCACGGAGCGCCCCCGAATCACGGCCGATGCTGGCACGTTCCATGCACCCCACTACGCGCGACGGCAGGCTCCCGTTTCAGAGGACCCCGGTTCGCGCCAGAGGCGTGACTACAAGTCCGCAGCGTCCTCCGAAACCCGCACGCCCAACCGGAGAGCGCACGTCCTGGAGCCAAGGCGCGCTCCTGTGCCGGGCCAGGCCGGGCCAGGCTGGAATGTTGACAGTGGGGACGCTCGCCGTTTAGATTGGCCGCGAAGTTGAAACTGATTCTCAATCTCTCTTAGTTGTTATAAGAATTGGTCGCGCTTAAGCAGGCGCTCCTGCATGGGCGGGACAATTTGGCCCGGAGTGAGATGAGAATGCGAACCATTTCTGTCCACTTGCGCCTACATGCCCCGCGTGATGGGTCTCGATTGGTCTCAGGGGAGTGGCCGCCAGCGACGGCCGGTCCCAGCCCCCGGGCGGCGACGTTGCTGCCGGCGGCGGGGGTCAGGAACCGGCGGCGTGTCGCCGCGAGGATAATCGCGGCCTGGCGCTGCACCGCCGTGGTGCTGGGCGCTTTCTTGTGGGCGCCGGTCTCGGCAAGCAGGTCAGGGCTTTTCGCCCAGTCCGGCGGCGCGCCCGACTCTGGACCGCGGGGGCTCGTTTGGGTCGAACGCGAGAGCTACCTCATGGGCACGCAGCTTCGGGGGCTCGTGGAGGCGCGGGACCGGGCGTCCGGGATCGACGTGCTCGAGCGGGCGTTCGCGGAGGTCCGCAGGCTGGAATCGCTGCTGAGCACCTGGCGGGACGACACCGAGCTGGCCCGCCTGAACGCCGCGGAGCCCCGGGTTCCGGTCCATGTCTCTCCCGCCCTGCTGGCAGTTCTCACTGAGGTCGCGCCGTGGACCGAGGCGACGCGGGGTGCGTTCGATCCGGCCGTGGGGGCCCTGGTCGACGTGTGGGACCTGCGGGGTCGTGGTCGCAGTCCCACCCCCGAAGAGCTCGCGCAGGCGCGGGCGCTCGCCGGTCCCGGGGCCTTCGAGCTGGACCCCGTCGCTGGGACGGTCACCCGCGCACGCTCGGGCAGCTGGCTCGATTCCGGTGGTTTCGGAAAGGGCGCGGCGCTACGGGAGGTCCGCAAGGTTCTGGACGCCCGCGGGGTCCGGCGGGCGCTCTTCGACTTCGGGGGCCAGCTCCTGGTCCTGGGAGCTCCCGATGGCGCCGACACTTGGCCCGTTGGAGTTGCGCACCCGGAGCGCAGGGACGAGTCCGTCGCGGAGATCCGGCTCCGGGACGGCTCCGTGGCCACGACGTCGGCCTCGGAGCGTTTCGTGGAGGTGGGCGGGGAGCGGCTGGGTCACGTGCTGGACCCGCGGAGCGGGACGCCGGTGCCGGCGTGGGGGAGCGTCACTGTGGTGGCCGAGGATCCGCTGGTGGCGGATATGCTTTCGACGGCCGTGTTCGTGCTCGGACCGAAGGAAGGCGCAGCGTGGGCAGAGGGCCGGCAGGACGTGGGTGTCCTGCTCCTCGTGCCCTCAGCGCACGGGCTCGAGGCGCACTGGAACCGGACCATGGAGCGATGGCTCGTCCGGGCTGCGGGCGAGCCCATGGACACAGGAGCCGCCTGGGCGCTCGCCAGGCCCGTCCCGGCGTCCCGGCGTCCCGCCGGAAGTCAACCGATACACTGAGACGAAAGGTGAGGGATTGCGATGGGTACATGGGGTGGAATCGGGGCAGGGGGTGTGCAGCTCCGTTCAATCCTCCGCGCGGGGCGGCCCCGATCTCGAGGGGCGTTAGGGGTGCAGAGTGCGTGTGCGATCGCAGGCGTGCTGATCAGCGCGGTCCTCGCCGGCTCATCCGCGCGCGGGCAGGAGCCGGGGGCCTCCTCACCGGTCCCCGAAACGACGGGCGAAGCCTTCCCGCAACCGGCTCCTCAGGACACACAGGAGCTGGCGCGTTTGCGGCGCCAGATCGAGGCGATCACGCGGGAACTGGAAGAGCTCAAGCTCGGCCGCGAGGTAGTGGCCGCCGCGGATACGGGGCTGTACGGCCTCGGCCCGGCCGCGTCCAAGGTGTATCGCGCGCGGCAGGGCGTCTCCATCGGCGGGTACGGGGAGTTCGTTTATGAGAACCTCGCGTCGGAGAACGAGAGCGGCGCGCCCTCCGGGCAGCTATCCAGCGCCGACGCGCTACGTGGCATCGTCTATGTGGGCTACAAGTTCGGCGATCGGCTCCTATTCAACTCCGAGATCGAGTTCGAGCACGGGAGCACGGAGCAGGGCGGGTCCACCTCCGTGGAATTCGCCTACCTGGACTACCGGCTCTCGGACCGATTCGGCGTGCGGGGTGGCCTTCTGCTCACGCCCATGGGCTTCCTCAACGAGCTGCACGAGCCACCCATCTTCCTGGGCACGACGCGGCCGGAGACGGAGCGGGCCATCATTCCGTCCACGTGGCGCGAGAACGGGATCGGAGTCTTCGGCGAGGCGGGCAAGCTCGTGTACCGTGCCTACCTCATAAACAGCTTCGACGCCGTGGGCGGGGGATCCTCCAGGGCGGCGGGCTTCAGCGCCTCCGGGCTCCGGGGCGGCCGTCAGAACGGGGCGAGGGCGCTGGCGGAGGACTTCGCGGGCGTCGCCCGCGTCGATGTCACGCCCGTCCTCGGTCTTCTCCTGGGGACTTCCGTCTACTACGGGCAAAGCGGGCAGGGCCGCCCGCACCCGACGGACCGCGCCGTCACGCTGGACGTTCCCACGTTCATCTGGGAGGGACACGCCCAGTACCGAGCCCAAGGTTTCGATGTCCGTGGGCTGCTGGCGGTGGCGACCCTGGACGAGGCCGTAGCTCTGAACGTCGCGAAGGGGCTCAAGGGGAACGCGTCCGTCGGGGAACGTCTGGTGGGGGGATACCTGCAGCTCGGCTACGACGTGCTTCGCAGGCTTGCCACCGAGCACCAGCTCATCCCGTACGTGCGCTACGAGGCGCTGAACACGCAGGCCTCCGTTCCGTCAGGCTTCCAGGCGAACCCGGCCAATGACCGGGCGATCATCTCGCTGGGCGCCGCGTGGAAGCCGATCCCGAACGTTGTGGTGAAGGGCGACTACCAGATCCAGCGGAACCAGGCAGAGACGGGGCTGGACCGCCTGGTCGTCGCCCTGGGGTACCTGTTCTGATCCGTCGCTGGCCGACGGCCGGTCGCGAACCATGGCAAGCTCGATTCGCACGAGGGAGGCGGGGGCGTGAGAAGGCCGGAACTCCACCGAGCTGGGGGCGCCAGGCGGGGCGGCGTGCGGCATTGCGCCTCACGCGCGTCCATCCCGGCCTCCCTGCTCGGCCTGCTCGTATGCGCGGGCGCAGCCATGACCGCGCCTGCGTCGGGCCGGGCTCAGATCCTGCTGACCCAGGACGAGGCGCTCCGTCTCGCATTTCCGCCGCCGACCGAGATCCAGCGGAGCACAGCCTTCCTGACAGAGGAGCAGGTGCAGCAGGCCCGATCGCTCGCCGGCGAGGACGTGGAGGTGAAGGAGCGGGTCGTGACCTACTACGTGGGCGTGCGGGACGGACGCGCCGTGGGGGTCGCGTACTTCGACGTGCATCGCGTCCGCACGCTCCCGGAGGTGGTGATGTTCGTGCTTTCCCCGGACGAGCGCATCGAGCGAATCGAGATCTTGAGGTTTCAGGAGCCTCCCGAGTACCGGGCGCCCGCGGGGTGGCTCGACCAGTTCGAGGGGCGCCCACTGGACGAGAATCTCTCCGTGAAGCGAGGGATCGTGAACATCACCGGCGCCACGCTCACCGCGCGCGCCGTGACTCGCGCCGCCCGCCGCGTGCTGGCCCTCCATCGGGTGATTGACCCCCTGGGGTCCAGAGAGGCGCGGGGCAAGCCATGAGCCGCTTCGAGAAGTGGTTCGTCTTCCTGACGTCGGCCCTCATCGCGCTGACCGGCGCGGGATACTACTGGACGAAGTATCTCGTGGAGAGCTCGGACCCCTGGGCGGCCGTGAACCACCCGCTGGAGCCATGGTTTCTGAGAACCCACATCCTCGTGGCGCCCCTCCTCGTCTTCGCCCTCGGCCTCATCACGACGCGGCACATCTGGCGTCACCTCCGCAACGGGCTGCGGGGCGGACGGCGCTCGGGGATCGTCACGGCACTGGTGGTGGTTCCGATGGTCGTAACCGGCTATCTCCTTCAGGTCATCACTCACGAAGGCTGGCTGATGCTCCTGGGATACGGCCACCTCGGGTTCGGTGCGATCTACGCCGTGGGCGCGGTTCTGCATGAGATCTTCGTTCCCAAGAACGGGAAGCGGCCGAACGGGAACGGGAACGGCAATGAACATGGAAATGGGAAGGGGCAGGCACAGACCATGCCGGCTCAACTCCCCGCCGCTGAGGACGCACGGCCCTCAACGGGCTTCACCGCACCGGGCGCCACGATCGACTCTTCCCCGGGGCGGGTTCGTCGGCCGTCCCGCGATGGCACGGCTTCCAAACCTTGCGCGCCCGACGCCCTCCCTCTCCCCCTCCCCCGGGCCAGTGCCCGCTCGCGCCGCCGGTAGAAGCGGTAGAAGCGGTAGGTCCCTGCAAGCACAAGAAGGAACGCCCCCTGGGCCAGAAGCGTCTCCGCGACCGGATAGAGCCCCAGTAGCTGGCGGAGCACTTCATGATCGGGCGCCCAGGTGAGCGCGTGAGGCGCGAAGACCCCGCCCTCCTGGAGGCTGTACAGGCCTTTCCCCAGGAAGACGAACGCAAGGTAAAGGAGTAGCGCGTTCGTCACCCCGAACAGCGTTCGCAGCGGCAGCCGAACGCCGATGCGGATGATGGCCACGCCCGCGCCGCCGATGAGAGCGAGCCCCGGAACAAAGCCCGAGAGCACGGCGCCGGGACCCGCATCGAAGAGAAGTGCCTGATAGAAGAGGACCGTCTCGAACCCCTCCCGGTACACCGCGGCGAACGCGAGTCCCGCCAGGGCGAACGCCGATCCCGTGCTCACGGCGCGGCCCACCTGACCCTTCAGATACTCCTTCCAGCCGTCGATGTACGTCCGCTGGAACAGCCAGTTCGACACGTAGATCAGCACGCCCACGGCCACGAGCGCCGTAACGCCCTCGATCAGCTCCCGACGGCCGCCGCCAATGGGCACCAGCGTGCGGGCGACGACCCAGGTCACCGCGCTCGCCGCCACACCCAGCGCCACTCCCGCGTAGATCCGCCGCCGGTGCCACCCCTCCCCATCCACCCGAGACAGATACGCCAGGATCGCGGCGATGAGGAGCACGGCCTCGAGACCTTCCCGCACGATGATCGCGAAGCTGTTCAGCGCCCCGAAGAGGAACCCAGCGCCGTCGGCGAGGCGGGCGTCCGCGGCCAGCAGCTCCGCGCGCAGCGTGTCCAGCGTCTCCTGCACCGCCTCGAGCGGCGCGCTCCGGGCCATCTGCGGCCGGAGCGAAAGGTGGATCAGCCGTTCCACCCGGATCACGGATGCCGCCGGCAACCGCGGCTCGAGTGGCTCAAACCCCTCCAAGTAGGCTTCTTCAACCTGGGCCAGCGCCGCGGGCGCGTCTCCGGCGCGATACGCCCGGCCCGCCGCCCCGAGTCTCTCCAGCATCGCCCGAATCGCTGGCGTCACGGGCTCGCGTCCGGACCGACCCACTCGAACCATCGGCCGTGGAGGAGTCTCCGATCCTGCAAGGGCGGATGTACCTCCGAAAGCCTGGCCCCGAGGGGAAAGCGGGACGCCGGCCCTCTCCGCCTCGCGGAGCACCCGCCGGTACTCGGCCTCCACGGCCGACACCGCCGCGGCTGCCTGCGCCGAATTCGGCGCCGGACTCGCATTCAGCAGCTGTAGGAGCTCGTGAAAGCGAGCCTCCGAATCTTTTACGGCCGCCGGCAGAGCCTCATCACCCGGCGAGAGGAGACGGCCACCCGGGCCGTAGAACAGCTCGATGTACTCCTGGCGCGTGATGTACAGGCTCAGGGCCCGCTCCCGTGCCGACTCGAGGTCCTGCACTCCCACCCGGACAAGGACCCCCTGGAAACCCTGCCGAATCTCCGTCACCCAGTCCGCGAGGCCGCCCGGCGGAAGCCCCGGCACCGCATCCGCCACCACTTCTTGCCCGCCCGCCTTGCCAGCCCGCCCCTCACCACCCGAACCGCCACGCTCCTGATCACACGCCAAAACGAGCACCGGTACAGCCACCACGAGGCGGGCCAACCCCGACACCCGTCCGAGAACCGGTTGCATTGTCCGGACCTTTAGTAATTCCGAGCATTGTTTAGAACTGAAATTCATTCTCAACGAGGGAGCCTTAAATGAATGGGCGAGCCCTGCCCGCCTGTCAAGGCTGCATGCTCGAGCTGGGTGCGTTTGCTCTGGTGCACGCGAAGGCGGGGTTCTTCATGCCGCACGGCTACGAGTACGTGCTCACGCTCTTTCGTCGGAAGCGGGGCGCTGGCCCTCACGGGCCCGGGCGCCCTGGCGGCGGACAACGTGATCACGGGGCGCTCCGAGTCGGAGGACGGACGCCCGGTGGAGGACGTACACCGGCCGCGGGCTGCTAGTGCAGCGCTTGCAACTTCTTGTGACAGTAGGGCCTGCCGGATTCGAACCGGCGACCTCCAGTGTGTAAAACTGGCGCTCTAACCAGCTGAGCTAAGGCCCTGACAGGTTATTGCAGGGGAAGCGCTCTCGACCAAGGGGTGAGCGCCCGTGCTTGTGCTGCCCTGTCTCCGTCTCCGACGCCCGCGTGGGTCCGGGGCTTCGGCGGATGGATTGGGGGAGCGTTTTCGTGTCGGCTCACAAGTCGCCCGCTCGCGGTCGGCCGCTCATACGCTCGGCGCGAGAAGTCCGCGGTGAGGGCCCGGGCGGAAGTAGCCGGAGGCGGGCTCCGACATGGGTGTAACATAGCGCGAGATGCGGGCGGTTGGTAGGCCGATTCACCGACGTCTTGCCTGGGGGGGGCGACGTAACGGGTTACGAGGGGGGGCCGGTGAGCGGGAGGCGTTGGGTTTCAGCATGCTTGACATTCGCGTGCCCCGGTTTTATTCATAGTCGCCTATGAACACCTTGAGCGCCTCACGGCGTTGCTGCGCTTGTTGTCGCATGTGCACGTGTTCCCGGCCCGATCTCGGGAGCGCGGGTGGAGGTGTGCGAGTGATCTAGGCCGCACCGTACCATCGACCGACGGAGGCAATCAGCCCCGGCCCGCTCCCTCAGGCCGGGGCTTTCGTTTTCTCCACTCTTCCCGCTGGGAGTCGCTTTATGTGGCAGGATGTTTCGTACGGCGAGATATCGAACGCCGGGCGCGTGCCGACGGGCAAACGTTGCGCCCGCGGGCACAATCAGCACGTAGAGCGTGCAGGGTCGGAGCACACGTCGCCGAGTGTGGCGCGTGACTGGCTGCGGATCGTGCGCGCCCTGCTCCCGACGGCCGTTCTCTTCGCGACGGCTCCGCAGGCGTGGGCGCAGGACGCGGGTGTCGTGACCGGGGACGTTATCGAGGCCGGTACGCTCCGCCCTCTCGTCGGCGCCCAGGTCTTTGTGCCCGGCACGCAGCTGGGCGCGCTGACCAACAACCGGGGCCGGTTCCGCCTCGTGGGTGTGCCCACGGGTGAGGTGGAGGTTCGGGTCGAGATCATCGGATACGGGGAGGCCGCGCAGCGCGTCCAGGTCACTGCAGGCGAGATCCGGGACGTCCGGTTTACGCTGGAGGAACGCGCCATCGCCCTGGACGAGATCGTGGTCACCGGCGCGGGCCAGGCGGTGGAGCGACGCAAGCTGGGGAATACGATCGCGACCATCGACGCGCGGGCGCTGGAGAACGTGCCAGCGGCGAATCTCTCCGAGATCCTTCAGGGGCGAGAGCCGGGCGTGGTGGGCCTCCCGTCGGGCGGGATCACCGGCGAGGGGGCGCGCATCCGGATTCGCGGATCCGCCAGCCTCTCCCAATCCAACGAGCCCATCATCTACGTGGACGGTGTCCGTGTGGACCGCTCGGGCGGCTTCAGCGGGCGCGTCCGTTCGGCGGGTGGGCAGCCGTCGCGCCTCGACGACATTCCTCCCGAGGCGATCGAGCGGATCGAGATCCTCAAGGGTGCTGCGGCTGCCACTCTTTACGGGACGGAGGCCTCGAACGGGGTCATCCAGATCTTCACGAAGCGGGGTCAGAGTGGGCCGCCGCGCTGGAGCTTCACCATCGAGGAGGACGTGATCCGGATGCCCACAGACCGGCTGATCCCTTTCGCCGATTGGGCACGCAATCAGGACGACGTGGCGCGCGTCCGTGAGCGCTGGGGGCTCGAGGTCAAGCCGTACGAGCCATTTCAGGTGAACTTCCATCCGGAGTTCTTCGAGACGGGGCTCGCCTCCACGGCCTCCGCGTCCGTAAGCGGCGCAGGGCCGAGCATCGAGTACTTCGTCTCGGGGCGCTATGCCCGGGAGGACGGTCCATTGGGGCTCGAGGACCTGGGGCCATCGCGGGACACGAACGAGAAGAAGCAGGTGGCGTTGAACCTGGGGATCCTGCCCTCGGAGGACCTGAGGCTGCGGTTCAGCTCGTTCTACGCGCAGGCGGATCACGAGACGCCGAACATCAACAACACCATTCACGGGGCGTGGCCGGTGTCATACCGCGCGAAGATCCGGCTGGCGAACCGTGTGAACCGGCTGTATGGCAATCCCTCCATCAGCACGGTGCGCGAGGGAATGCAGATCCGGAATACGCAGAGCGCCACGAACTTCGCAGGCAGCGTGAGCCTGCAGTACACGCCGGTCCCCGGGTTCGCGTGGGAGACGACCCTGGGGGTCGCGGATGTCAATCAACGGGACGCCCAGTTCTTCCCGTTCGGCTGGAACGTGGACATCGCGAGCCAGAACGCGGCGGGGCGGCGCGACATCAGCGACCGCAACCACCGGGAGGTCACCCTCGATGTCAAGTCCGGATGGAACGCGGAGGTCGGCCGGACCCTCACGAGCGCGTTGACGCTGGGAGCCCAAGGCTTCATCGCGCAGACCTCGACGTCCGGCGGCCAGGGGGACGCTTTCCCGGGGCCCGGACTGGAGGTGGCCGGCGCCGCCGCCAGCCAGCAGATCGACGAAAGCTGGCTGCGGAACGTGAACGCCGGCGTCTACGCACAGGAGCAGATCGGCTACCGGGACTTTGCGTTCCTGACGCTGGGCATGCGCTGGGACGCGAACAGCGCGTTCGGCGAGGAGTTCGCGTTCGCGCGCTACCCGAAGGCGAGCGTGTCCGTGGTGCCCAGCGACATCCCGGGTTGGACGGGCGGCCCCGTCTCCACCCTTCGGCTCCGGGCCGCGATCGGGCAGTCGGGGCTCCAGCCTGGGACCTTCGATCGGTTCACGACGTACGCCCCCATCGGCTCGGCGGAGGGCGCCGGTATCCGGCCCGACAACCTCGGGAATCCCGAGCTCCGGCCCGAGATCTCCACGGAGTGGGAGGTGGGCACCGAGATCGGTCTACTACAGGACCGCTGGGGCTTCGAGCTCACCTACTGGAACCGTGCGGTCACCGACGCGCTGGTCTCCCGCGAGTTTCCGGTGAGCGGCGGCTTTCGCGCCCCGCAACTCGTGAACGCAGGGCGCCTCGAGGCCTGGGGACTCGAGCTCGGCGTGGAGGGTGCCGCCCATCGCAGCCAGAGGCTCTCCGTCGAGCTCTTCGCGAACGGCTCGTACCTCCACGAGGAGGTCGGGGACCTCGGCGGCGCACCGCCGCTCAAGGTGGGCGGCTCGTACGTCCGCTACCGGAACTGGATCCGCGAGGGCTACGCGCCCGGCTCGTTCTTCGGACCGAGGCTCGCGAACGTGGCCATGCCGCTGGACCTGCGGCGCACGTGCACGGCGCCAAGTCGCGAGGAGGCGCTCCGGTACTTCTCGAGCCGCCGGTCGCTCGACGACTTCGAGGTGCTCGTCGAGGACTGCGGCACGCCGGCGGTGATGGGGCATTACCTGGGCAAGCCCACCCCGGACTGGCAGGGCTCCTTCGGCGCGAACGTGGGGTTCCTCCGCCGGTTGCGGGTCCGCACGCTCTTCGAGTTCCGCGCCGGCAACTTCTGGGTGCACGATCTTTCCGGCGCCTTTCGCCGCTCGAACCGCGCGACCGGGCGGAACACTCCGGAGGCGGCCCGCGTCGAGGCCACGATGGAGGATCCCGCCAGCACGGCGGAGCAGCGGCTGGAAGCGGCGCTACAGTGGACGCGTCTGCGGGCGCTCTCGCCGTTCGACGGTCTCAACGAGATCCACCGCGCCGATTTCCTGCGCTGGCGGGAGCTGTCCTTGACCTATGCGGCGGACGAGCTGGCGCGACGGCTCGGTCTCCCCCTGGAAAGTCTGGCCGTCACGTTCGCGGCCCGCAACCTGAAGCTCTGGGTCCACCCGGACTACACCGGCCTGGATCCGGAGATCAACCAGCTCGGACGCTGCGGTGGCGGCGGACTCGACTGCAACTTCCTGGACGCGGTTGAAGCCTGGGGCGTCCCGCTCCCACGGCGCTTCTCGCTGCGAGTCAGTGCGGGCCTCTGATGCGAACTCGCACACGATGCCTGCGAACCGCCGAGCCGCGGCGAACCGCAGCACAACTGGATCCTGTTGACGCGAAGGAGTGTTTCATGCTGAGTCGAACGGAGGAACGGGGCCGCGCGACGGGCGGCGAGCCCGCCCCGCAAACGCTGCCACGGCGGGCGCCACCGCGGGCGCGGCACCGCCGCGGCAGGTGGCCCGCGCTCCTGGCCGTCGGGTTCGCCCCGGCGTTGCTCGGCTGCGATAACCTGCTCGAGGTGAACAACCCGAACAAGCTGACGGACGAGAGCGTGAGGAACCCGGCCGCGGCCGCAGCGCTGGCGAACGGCGCGCTGGCCACGGTGAGTCGCGCGGCCGCCCAGGTTCTGACGATCCACTCGGTGGCGGCGGACGAGCTGACGCGGATCGGGACAAAGGACGGCTATGATCCCATCGATTTCGGGAACCTGAGCGACCCGACCAACGAGTTCACGGACCCGGCGTTCACCTTCGTGGCGGAAGCCCGGTGGACGGCCGATGAAGCAGTGCGCATCCTGGAGAGCTTCGATTCCGCCGGCACGTTGCGGAACCGCAGCGACCTGGCGCGCGCGTACCTGTACGGCGCCATCGCCTACACCCTGGTCGGTGACTTCTTCGAGGACTTCGTGTTTTCGGACCGGACAAAGCCGCAGCCGCCGATCGGTGACGCGAACATGCACGAGGTGTATGACCGTGCGATCGGCTACCTCGACCGGGGCTTGGGGCTGGCGCGCGAGGCGGCGAACGCCGAACTGGAGCAACGCATCCTCGCGGTGCGCGCGCGTATCAAGCACGGCAAAAGCGTGTGGGCGATGCTGCAGGCCGGGCGTACGCCCGAGAAGGCGTTGGTGGACGATCCGGGTGCCGTGGAGGATGCGCGCGCATTCCTGGGGTTCGTAGGGCTCACCAGCGATTGGAGGTTCCGCTTCACGTACAGCCTGGAGACCGTGTCCTCGGATCTCGCGTTCCAGGTCAACGAGCGAAACGAGCTCATGTGGCAGAAGGACTATATCGAGGATCCTGCGAACCGGTCGAAGTGGCAGCAGCTCACGCTGCGGGATCCCATCGCGGGCGTGCCCGACCCGGTGCTCAAGCGGGAGATCGCGAGCTTCATGGCGCAACGCCAGTTTGCTCCGGTCACGGTGGTCTCGGCGCGCGAGCTGCACCTCATTCTCGCGGAGGCAGCGCTGGCCCGGGGCGACGAGGGCGAGGCGGGGTTGCACATCAACCATGTGCGGGCGCTGGACGGCCTCACGCCGTTTCGCGGACAGCTACCGGCGCTCGCGGTGCTCGAGCACGAGCGCCGGGTGAATCTCTTCCTGCAGGGTCGCCGGCTGGCGGACCACTACCGGTTCGGCAGGCCGTCCAGCCGGTGGCAGGCGAACTCGGAGGCGGTGCGCCGGCCCGGCACCGTGTTCCCGATCACGGACCGGGAGCGCCGGACCAACTGCTACCTGTTGGGCCGCTGCTGAGCCGGACTCGAACGGCCTTCCGATTCAGGACGCCAGCAACTCGCTGAAGCACTACGCGAGGTGCTGCACCACCTTCTGCAGACGTGGACCGGAGGAATCGCGATGCGCGTGTACGGAAGATTCTTGTTGCTGACCCTGGCGGTGCTCGCCTCGACCCGCTGTGGCTCGCAGCCCGCGCCGTACGACCTGGCCATCGTGGGTGGACGGGTCATCGACGCGGCTTCCGGGCTCGACGCGCAGCGGACGGTGGCCGTCCGGGGCGGGCGGATCGCGGCGCTCGTGGAGGAGCCCGTGGACGCCGCGGTGGTGATCGACGCGGCGGGGCTGGTAGTGGCGCCCGGCTTCCTGGACATCCTGGCCGGCTACCCGAACACGGACGAAGCGGCGATCTACAAGGTGTTCGATGGGGTCACCACGCTCGTCTCCATGCACGGAGGCCCTGTGGACGTGGAGTCGTGGTACGCGGAACGCGAGCATTCGGGCGCCTACGTCAACTTCGGCACCACCGTGGGTCATACCTCGCTCCGCGAGGCTGTGGGGATCATGGACCGCTACGCGGCGGCGACTGCGGAGCAGATCGACGAGATGGCGCGGCTGGCCCGGGATGCGATCCGTGCCGGCGCGGTGGGTATCGGCTTCGGTATCATGTACGTCCCGGGCGCGTCCCGCGAGGAGATCTTCCGTCTGTTCCAGGTGGCGGCGGAGGAAGGGGTCCCCTGTCACCTCCACATCCGCTACTTCGGCGACGTCTCTCCGGATGCGAACAGCCTAGCCGCCGTCGAGGAGGTCCTGGCGCTCGCCGCCGCGTCGGGCGCCTCCGCCCAGGTCGTCCACATCGGCAGCATGATCCCGCGGCCGCGATCCATGGACGTGGCTCTGCGGATGATCGACGGCGCCCGGGCCCGCGGCCTCGATGTCATGGCCGACATCTACCCGTATACCGCCGCCTCCACCGGTCTTAGCTCGGCGGCCTTCGATCCCGGATGGCAGGAGCGGTACGGCGGCATCGGCTACGGGGACGTGGAGCTGGTGAGCAACGGCGAGCGCCTGACCGCAGCCAGTTTCACGCGCTATCGCGCCCAGGACACGGTCCGCGTCATCATCCACTACATCCCCGAGGAGACCGTGCGCCTGGCCCTCGCGCACCCGCTCGTGATGGTGGGGAGCGATGGGGTCATCGAGAACGGGCGCGGCCACCCACGGGGTGCGGGCACGTTCGCCCGCGTGCTGGGGCGCTACGTGCGCGAGCAAGGGGCGCTGGCTCTGGCCCAGGCCATCGAGAAGATGACCCTCATGCCCGCCAGGAGGCTGGAAGCCTCAGTCCCCGCCATGGCGCGGAAGGGGCGACTCAGTGTGGGGGCGGATGCCGACATCATCGTCTTCGACGCGGAGACCGTAAGCGATCAGGCGACGTTTGACGAGCCGGCTCGCCGATCGGCCGGAATGCGCTACGTGTTCGTGGCCGGCGAGCCGGTGATCTGGGACGGAGAGCTGCGGGAGGGGACGAAGCCCGGGAGCGCCGTCCGCAGAGGGAGTTAGCGTTAGCCGGTCGCGTCCGCGACGCCCGCCGGCGGCGCGGGAGGTGGCCAGCGGCCGGTTCGTGCCTGAGGAGGTCCCGAGAGACTAGCACCTGGCGCTAGTCTAATCTAGGGCCCCACCTGCGGCTCCCTGAGGCTCCCGGTATCGCTCCCCTTCCCCTTCGCGGCGGGCGCAGAGCCGAGCGAGGCGGGCGCGTGCGACCGCCTCGGTGATGCGGCCCTCCATGCCGGGCGCGCCGGGGTATTCCGTGAACTCGATGAACCGCCCCGGCAGTGCCTCGTCCTCGAAGAGCCAGGCGCGACCGCCCGGGGCCTCAACCTGACGGCGGTACTCAGCCCAGCGCTCTAGGTACTCGCCCCGCCGGTCGGGACGAACCGTCGCGCGCACCACGCGCAACTTGCGAATCGCTTTCTCCACCAGGCAACCCGCGCCGTCGTTCTGGTCCCGCTCGCTCCTGGGCAGCCCGCCTTCCGTGTCCCTGTGCACCCGGGCGTCCCCCGGTCGATGGCGGGGAGCCGCCGCGAGAACTCACACCTCTGAATCTGCTTCGACGGCGCCGCGGGAAACCGGTTCGGCAGGCGGACCGACGAGCCGTCAGAGGATGATTCCGAGGGGAAGCAGCACCACGTACCCCAACACCAGCAGCAGCGGTGCCGCGGCAACGGAGCCCTGGGCCAGGAGCAAGTAGCCGATCGTGATGCTCACGAGGCCGGCGAGCACCAGGGCCAGGTTGATGGCGGAAAAGCGAAGCGACGGTCGCCGGTCTTCGGCCCCTCTCGCCTGTGGTTTCCTCGGGCTCATGATCCGCTGGATTCTACCCGGATTCGGGGGGCGGGTCAACCCACCACGCCGGCTGTTCCGGGGGTTCCGCGGCGCGCAGGCGAGCCAGGCGCAGGCGGTCACGGCGGCGCCGAACCCCATACAGCACCAGGAGCAGGAAGCCGGTGCCGAGCCAGAAGGCGAGAGACTGGGAGAGGACGAGCAACCAGCCATAGCGGCGCTTCACGAACTTTCGCCAGTCCTCCTCAAGCTGACCGCTCGTCACGCCGTACGTGGCCCGTAGCGCCCGCTCGAAGTTCCCGGACGCGCGCCAGCGGTCGAAGAGCAGGCCGAGCCCTCGCTCGCCGCTGCGCTGGACCAGGTACTGGACTGCGGTGGCGGCCAGAAGATAGGCGAGGCTCGCGGAATGGACGTCGGCGGGCCAGTCCATGGCCAGCGAATCGAGAGGCGGCGCCTGGCGCAGGGCGAACGCGATGCGCAAGCGCCACGCGTCGTCGAAGTCCCACGCGCCGGACGCCCACTCCGCGTAGCCCTCGTCGAACCACCGAGGGATATCGCGGTTGTGAAGGTAGTCGTGGAGCGCGAGATGAGCCCACTCGTGCCGGAGCGTGGCCACGGGATCCGCGAAGCGCGTTCGTGGCGACGCGTAGCTGGGAAGCACGATGCTCCGTGCGGACGGCACGGCCACGCCAGCCCCCCACTCCGGGACACCGCCGCCCAGGAGCGAGTCGAAGATGGCCTCCGAGGGCGCGAGAACGACCCGCACAGGCGGCTCCGGCGCGGTCACCGGAAGGCCGGGGAGCTGCCGCTGACCCGCGAGCGCTCGCAGCACACGAACGGCGAGCGCGGAATCGCCCGGCCAGTACACGACGCTCATGCCGCCGGCATCCACGCGAAGCTGCGGCGGATCCGGCGCCGCCTCCGTCACGCGCGCCACGCCCTCACTTGCGAGCGCATCCAGGAGCAACGCGGCCAGGATGACTCGAACGGCGCGACAGCGGACGAACGCGGCGGGCAGCGGGGTGGCGACGGGCGGAGGCATCGGAAGGCTCGGGAACGCCGGTAGAGCCGGGGCGGTACCACGTGCTGCCGCGGCCCTACGCGTCAACCGGTGGAGGAAGCTCCCATCAGGTCCAGGTTCGTCCGCACGACCTCGTTCTGTGGATTCAGCTCCATCGCTCGCTGCCACAGTGAGACCGCCTTTTCCCGGTTCATCTCTTTGTACCAGATGTTCCCGAGCTTGAGATAAACGTCGTCTCCCAGGTTGGGGGCGAGCTCGATGGCACGCTGGTAGACCTCCCGCGCCTCCTCGTAATGACCGCGCCGATAGAGGAGGTCGCCCAGGTTCTTGTACACCTGAGGCAGCAGCGGCGCCTCCTCGCGGGCACGACGGTAGAGGACCTCCGCCTTCTCCAGGTCGCCCCGCCGCTCGTGCACGGCGCCGACGTTCACGAGCAGCACCCCGTTCGACGGATGGTGGCGCAGGCCCTCTTCGCCCACGGAAAGCGCCGCGTCCAGGTCTCCAGCGAGCGCCGCGGCAAGCAGCGCGAAGGCGTAGTAGAGCGGCGGCGGTGCTGCGCCGCCGAGCTGCTGGCGGTAACCTCGAAACCTGGCGGCCGCGGCCGCCAGGTCGCCCGACTTCACCTGTGCGATGGCGCGTGCCAGCAGGGCCGGTGGGTCACCGGGCCGCAGGCGCTCCACCTGGTCGAGCGCCAGAAGCGCGTCATCGTAGCGGCCCAGGCGTTCGAGGGCGAACGCCATGTCCATGAAGGCCGCGTACTGACCCCGGCCCTGCTCCACCGCTGCGCGCAGATAGCGGAGCGCATCGCTGTACCGCCCCTCGCGCAACGCGATGAGCCCAAAGTAGAAGCGCGGCTCGGGGCTCTCAGGCAGGAGTTCCTCGACCTTGCGCAGCTCGCGGACCGCGTCCTCGTACATGCGAGTCCCGTAGAAGGCCTTGGCCAGGTTCAGGTGCTCGGCGGCCCGCGCGTCCCTCAGCGGTCCCGGCGCCTCCCGCTTGCGCCGCCCGACGCGCGTAGCGAAGCCGGCCTGAACAAGCCCGTAGAGGGCGCGCCCCACCTCGAACTCCACCATGCCGGACTCGTCCACGATGTCCTGCACCGTGCGGTTTCCGTCGATGAGCGGGACGAGTGCCTGCTGCTCGTCGGTCAGCTCCACGTCCGGGTCGGCCCGTGGATCGCGCTCCAGGGCGAAGATCAGATCGAAGGACGGGATCTTCTTCTCGATGAGCGTCCACTCGTCGATCCGGCGTGCGCCCTCGAGGAGCAGGTTCTCCGGATTCATGGAGATCAGGAAGTCCTGATTCTCCGGCCTTTCGTCGGCCTCGAAGTAGAAGGTGCCCTGCGACCAGGTGAACAGGTGGTAGACGGCCTCCTCGATCTGCACGGCGATGTAGCGCTGGAGCTGCGACTCGGTCAGGTGGCCGCGCCCGATGAGGATTCGCCCGAGCCGCTTGCCCGGCTGCTGCGCCTGCTGCTCCATGGCGTCCGCGAGTTCCTGGCGCGTGATGACCCCGTTCTTCACGAGCAGCTCGCCGAGGCGGTCCGGCCGGTTAAGGATGGATGCGTAGGTGAGGCGCCCCTTTTCGAAGTAGATATAGCCGAAGCTCGACCGGTCCGTGACGCTGAGGCAGCCCGTCTTCTGACCCATGGCCAGAAGCTGGATCACGTCCGGAAGGCTGGCCTCCTTGAGACTTCCTCGGATCGCCATCTACTCCAGCTCCTCCACGATGCGCTCGCTCACCTCGGGCCACTCCCATACCAGCTTCTCCGGCGAGCGGAACCAATCGTCGCGGCGCGTGGCAAGCGCTGCGGCGTCCTTCGGAGCTGCAGGCTCGAACTCCACGACGAGCCCGCCCTCGAAGCGCGAGCGCAGCCGCTCGCCGATCCCCTTGAGCTCGGACGGCGGCCCGCCGGCACCTATGGCAATGCGCGCGCCGCGGCGCGTCAGCTCGTCGAAGAGATGGAAGAACTCGTCCTGCGTACGCTCCGTCTCGCCCAGCGCCTCGGCACCGTGCACGAACAGCACATCGACGCCGCGCCAGCGTGCGCGCCAGGGGTCGACGAGGCCGGCCTCCAGCGCGCGGATGAACTCCTGACCGAACTCGGTCGCCGCGCAGAGCGCGACCCTCTCCCCGGGGCGCGCAGCCAGCAGCTCCTGCGCTGCCGCCACGAGCAGGTCCCGCGGATCCGTGCCGCCTCGCCCCACCACGTAGAACGGAGAGTAGGGAGGCCGGGCCGAGAGCACGAACCGGCGCGCCTCGCTCACTGCCAGCGAGGAGGGGTCCACGGGAAGCTGCTCGAAGGTTGGCTCCGGCGGCACCGGCGGGAACGGTCGCGCCAGCTCGCGGGCGGCGGCCACGGCCTTCTGCAACTCGGCAAGCCGGTCCGGGTCACGGAGGGCCGAGAGGGTCTCCTCCGGGAGGGCGAGGCCGTGCGCCTCGACCTCAGCCGCGAGCTCACGCAGCCGCTCCACGTCTCGTCCATAGCCCTGGAGGAGCGCCTCCAGATCTGCGGGTGACGTATCGCCGGCAGCCGCCGCTCGCAGCCGCGCCGGCTGGTAGCCTTCCCGCTCCCACCGCTGCGCCGCCTCCTCGAGCTGTGCGCGCCAGCGGTCCTCCGTGACGACCCGAGCGAGTGTACTGGAGACCTCCTCGAGGAACGACGCGAATTCGCCCGCCGACGACGGTGCGGCCGCCCGCGATGGTGCGGCCACCCCGGGCTCAGCGCGCCCGCCGAGGATCGCCTCGGTCTCCCGTTCACTTACCGTCCGCCCCTCCAACTCCTGGACCGCAAGGATGCGGTTCAGCGCCCCCTGGAGCTCGCGCACGTTGCCGAACGAGAAGCGCGCGACGGCTTCGGCGACGCCGGGTGCGAGCACCGCGCGGCGTTCGTCCGCCTTCCGCCGCGCAATGGCGACCCGCGTTTCGTACTCCGGGATCGCGATGTCCACGATGAGCCCCCCGGAGAAGCGCGAGAGGAGCCGGTCATCGAGGTCGTCGATCTCGCCGGGCGGCCGGTCACTGGCCAGTACGATCTGGCCTCCCGTACCGCTGAGGGCGTCGAACGTGCGCAGCAGCATCTCCTGCGCCTCACGGCGCCCCGCCAGGAACTGAACGTCGTCCATGAGGAGGAGATCCAGCTCCTCGTACCGTTCCCGGAGCCCCTCGCGATCCCCCGCGCTGAGGGCAGCCTCCAGGTCGTTCAGGTACTGCTCCACTGGCTGGTAGAGCACCCGCAGATCCGGCTGGCGCTGCGCGGCGTAGTGCGCGATCGCCTCGAGGATGTGCGTCTTGCCGAGCCCGGACGGCGAGTAGATAAACAGAGGGTTGTAGCTTGTTCCGGGGGCCTCCGCCGCGCGCCGCGCCGCCGCCGCTGCGAGCCGGTTCGCCGGGCCCACGACGAACGACTGGAAGGTCAGCGTCGGGTCGAGCTGCATCTCGCGGAGCGTGCGGCGGGTCGCCATGGTAGACCGCGGCGGGAGAACTCGACCGCTCAGCCGACGCTTCGCTGCGCGCCCACCCGCTTCTGCAGGCGGCGCAGCACCAGCTCGCTCGCGGCGCGCAACGTGTCGAACACACCCACGCCAGTCACCGCGGCTGCCTCGAAGCTCGGAGCGCCGCGGAAGTTGAGCTCCTCCTCCAGCACCTGCACCGGGAGGATATCCGGCAGGTCCCGCTTGTTGTACTGGAAGACGAGCGGGATCTGGCGAATGTCCATGTCCTGCTCGAGCAGGTTCTCGTGAAGGTTGCGGAGGCTCTCCATGTTCTCCTCGGCCTGGCGCCGCTGACTGTCCGCCACGAAGACGAGGCCGTCCGCGCCTTGAAGCACGAGCTTCCGCGTGGCGTTGTAGTAGACCTGCCCCGGCACGGTGTAGAGCTGGAACTTGGTGGTGAAGCCGGAGATGGACCCCAGG
>JACQVF010000038.1 GCA_016209885.1 Gemmatimonadota bacterium
CCGGTGCCGCGGCGGGCGCCTGGTTCAACATGCAGAACCTCTACAAGATCCCGAACCTGAGGCTGGAGGCCATCGACGTCTTCACCAACAGCTACAAGTCCGGACCCTACCGGTGCGTGAGCCATCCGAACGGCACTTTCGCCCTGGAGATGACGATCGAGCGAGCGGCGTACGCCATCGGGATGGATCCGGTCGAGTTCCGGCTGAAGAACCTCAACGAAGAGGGCAATCCGGACACCCAGCGACCGTTCAGCAACCCGGGCATCCGTGATTGCATCACCGCCGCCGCGGACCGCATCGGCTGGAAGCAGAAGTGGCACGCGCCCCGAGCCCGGGAGCTGCGTCCGGGCGTCTTCCACGGCATCGCTCTGGCCGCCCACGCGTGCAGCCACGGTGCCGGGACCAACCCGGCGACCGGCCAGTTGATCGTGAACACGGACGGCAGCGTGCAGTGCGTGTCGGGGAGCACCGAGATCGGACCGGGCGAGCGGACGCAGATGGCGATGATCGCGGCCGAGGCACTGGGTGTGCCGTTGCATCAGGTGAGCATCGCGCCCTATGTCGACACCGATAACACGACCGACACGGGGAGCACGTCCGGAAGTCGGCAGACGAACACGGGCGGCCGGGGCATGTACGAAGCGGCCATGGACGCCAGGCGCCAGATTCTGGACTTCGCCGTCAGGAGCTTCGTGGAAGATGCCAGGCGGAGAAACGAGCCGCTCCAGGTGACGCCCGAGCAGCTCGACTTGAGGAATGGGGAGATCTTCGTGAAGGCCGAGCCGTCGCGGAGACTCACCCTGGAAGCCGTGATGCGGTCGGTGGGCCTCCCGATTCTCGGGCGCGCGATTTACAGGCAGGATACGGACTGGGAGCGCACGGCCTGGGCGGCGCACGCCGCGGAGGTCGAGCTCGACACGGGCACGGGCACCGTGCGGGTCACGAGGCTCGTGGCCGCCCACGATGTCGGACGCGCGATCAACCCGTTCGCCGTGGAGCAGCAGATCGAAGGCGGCGTGGTCATGGCGCTGGGTGCCGTCCTCGGGGAGGAGCTGCTGCGGGATGCGGGAACGGGGCTGCCGCTCAACCCGAATATGCTCGACTATCGCCTGCTGAGCATCCAGGACGTGCCGGAGATCGAGATCATCCTGATCGAGCGGCCGAAGCAGTACGGGGTCTTCGGCGCGCACGGGATCGGCGAGCCGCCGATGGCCCCGCCGGCGCCCGCCGTCGCCGCGGCGGTGTATAACGCGGTCGGGGTGTGGATGGACCACATGCCGATGACGCGCGAGAAGCTGCTGGCCGCGCTCAAGACTGTGAGGTAGGACGAAGATGAAGAGCTTCGAACTCTACGAGCCGACCAGCGTTCAGGAAGCGGTCGGCATCCTGACCAAGTTCGGCACGAAGGCCAAGATCCTCGCGGGTGGCAGCGATCTCGTCGCCGGGATCATGAAAGACTGGGTGCAGGGCGACGGCATGCCCCTGCCCGACGCTCTGGTCGATCTGACCACGATCCCCCAGCTCCGCGGCATCCGGATCGACCGGAACGGAGCCACCATCGGGGCGACGACCACGCTGACCGACATTGTCGAATCCCAGGAGCTCGGCCAGCAGTTCCCGCTGCTCGGCCAGGCGGCGCACAGCGTCGCATCGCCGCTCATCCGGAACTCCGGCACGCTGGGCGGCAACATCAACCAGCGCCCGCGCTGCTGGTTCTTCCGGGGCCAGGACTTCAACTGCTACAAGAAGGGCGGCGACATCTGCTTCTCCGTCACCGGCGACAACCGGCACCACGCCATCATCGGCGGCGAGCTGTGCTACATCGTTCACCCTTCCGACACGGCCACGGCCCTGCTGGCTCTCAACGCGCAGGCTAAGATTGCCGGCCCGGCCGGTGAGCGGACGATCCCGTTCGACAACTACTTCATCGGCCCGCGGGAGGATGTCCTGCGCGAGAACGTCCTCAAGCCGGACGAGCTGCTGCTCGAGGTGTTCGTCCCCGCTCCGACTCAGGGCGCGAAGCAGGCCTGGATGAAGCTCAAGGATCGCCAGGTCTATGACTTCGCCATCGTGGCGGTCGCCGCGGTCTTCACCGTCGAGGGCGACACCTGGCGGGATGGCCGCATCGTGCTCGGTGGGGTCTCGCCCGTCCCGTACCGTGCCCAGGTCGTCGAGAACCAGCTCAAGGGCAAGAGCATCAGGAGCAGCATCAGACAGGCCGCGGCCGCCATCCGTACGGTGGCGCGCCCCATGAGCATGAACGCCTACAAGGTGGACGTCGCGCAGAACCTGATCGAACGGACCATCGTGGCGGCGCTTGCCTAGGCCTTGTCAGCGTCGGCGCCGAGCCGGGGCACCGCCTGGATGCAGCTCAGTGTCGAGTTGTGGATGACGGCGTTGCTGGCGATGTAGCCGCCATCCGAATAGAGCCAGCTCATACCCTGGGTGTCGGTGAGGATTCCCCCCGCACGCCTCAGGATGAGGCTCGCTGCGGCGATATCCCAGATCTTCAGGTCGAGGTGCCAGTACGCGTGCAGGCGTCCGGCGCCGACGCTGCAGATGCCGAGCGCGGGCGAGCCCATCAGCGTGCATTGGCTGACCTGATCGACCATCAGCCCCACGATGCGCTTGGCCCGTTCGCGGCGCTCGCCGCTCGGTGGCCAGTCCGTGCCGACGATCGCGCTGCTCCAGGCGTCCGCTCCCTCCGATATCTGCTGAACGACGATCTGCTCCCCGTTGAGCGTGGCCGCGGTGCCGGTCGTGGCTGCGAACAGCTCCTCACGGCACGGGTCGTAGACCACGCCGATGCGAATGCTCCCCTCGGACCTGAGAGCGATCGAGATGCCGAAGTAGGGGATGCCCTGCACGAAGTTAAGGCTGCCGCAGATGGGGTCGACGATCCAGAGGTGCTCGGCGTCGAGCGGCAGGGGAGCCTCCTCGGGACCCTCCTCGGCCAGAATCCCGGCGTCGGGAAACTCGGCCAGGACGGACGAGACGATGGCCTCCTGCACCTCTAGCGACGCTTCCGACACGACGTCGCGGCGCCCCTTCCACTTCAGGTAGCCGGGATGGCCCAGGCGCGCCCGGGCGACCTTCCCGCCCTCGCGCGCGGCCCGGACCGCCACCTCCAGCTCCCGGTTGTTCGGCATGCTACCAGCGAGTGCACTCATGAGTGGCTCTACCTATACCAGGTCACGGGCCCCGATATCGTCAAGTCGCAGATTCTCGTCGCCCAGGACGCCGGGCTTGCCGACCCCGGGCGCCGGCTCACCTCCCAGCACGCCATCTCCACGCACAGCTACGCCGTCCAGTGCCGCGTGACGGCCGAAGACCCGTCGACGGATAACGGATAGGGCATTATAGGGGCATGGCGTCCGCGACCAGTCACCGTTCGGTTCAACGGCTGACCAGGCCCGAACCCGAAAAGCGGTGGCGTTCTCCCCTGAGAGCGGGCACGCTGGGTGTGCGTGCAAGCGAGATCCCTCACGCAGGAAGGAGAACGCCAATGGACAGGTATATCGGGGTGGACGCGCATGCGTCAAGCTGCACGGTTGGGGTGATCGGCCCCAGCGGGAAGCGGCTGGGGTCGTATGTGGTGGAGACCAACGCCAGATGCCTCATCGATGGATCGAAGGGTGCCGGAGCCGCGACGTCTTTGCCTCGAGGAAGGGACAGCCTCCGCGCCGGAACTGAAGTACTGGTGCGTGGGGCGGGCGTAGCAGTCGTGGCTGACGACACCGTTCGCCATGAAGTCGCCCGTGCCGGTCGTGATGTCGAAGAGCGTCATCGAGCCGATCGGCTCCACGAAGACGACCCGGAGCTGTGCGCTGCTCTTCAGGGCCTGACCCCGCATGGCCCGCTTTCGAAGGACCCGCACGGCACCCACCTTCTGGAGGACGGATACGACATCCGCGCCATCCAGGAGCTCTTCGGGCACCAGAGCGTCCGCACGACCATCATCTACACGTCACGTCCTCAACCGGGGAGGACGAGGCGTACGGAGCCCTCTCGACACCCTCGTGATCAGGGACCGCGCGGGCATCGATTGGCCGTAGCTGCCTGGGAGACGCTACGGCCTGCTAGGAAGCGCCCTCGGCGGCGTTTCCGCCGTCCCCTTTTCCCTCGACTGCCGCTAACAGCGAGCGTAGATTGCGGTTGGGTGACCCCGGCCGCCGTTGCCGACAAGCATTAGGACGCCTCCGTGGCGCGGTATGCCGCAGGGTGGCAGAGACCTACAGGTCGTCAGACAGCCTCAACGACATTCAGGTTCGCCTACACCATGATGGAGAGCAGAGCTTAGTGAACCATAGCGAGATCGTCAGCTTCCTCTGGGGCGTCGCGGACCTCATCCGGGACACCTTCAAGCGTGGCAAGTACCAGGACGTCATCCTGCCACTCACGGTCCTGCGGCGCCTCGATTGCGTGCTGGCCGGCACCAAGGAGAAGGTCCTCGCCAAGCAGGCCCAGCTCAAGGACCGGAAGCTCGAGAACCTGGACCCGCAACTTCGGAAGGTCGCGGGCTTCGCCTTCTACAACACGTCCCGGTACGACTTCCAGAAGCTCCTCGCCGATGCGCCGCATCTCGCGGCGAACCTGCGGAACTACATCGCGGGCTTCAGCCCCAACATGCGCGAGGTGCTGGAGAAGTTCGACTTCGACAACACGATCAGCAAGCTCGACGAAGCGGGGCTCCTATTCCAGGTGCTCGAGCGCTTCAAGAA
>JACQVF010000039.1 GCA_016209885.1 Gemmatimonadota bacterium
CACTGGGTCATCCACCCGTTCCAGTACTTCAACGTCATCCCGTGGCTGGCGCGCCTGGCGACGGAGACGGGCGACATGCTCCTCAACACGGGCGTCATCCTGCTGCCGCTGATGAACCCGGTGGAGGTCGCGGAGCAGATGGCGACGCTGGATTACGCCTGCGAGGGGCGGCTGCGCGTCGGCCTGGGCCTCGGCTATCGTCCGCTGGAGTTCGAGTTCTTCGGCGTCAGCCTCAAGCACCGCGCGCCGCGCTTCGAGGAGGCGCTGACGCTCATGAAGCGCCTCTGGACGGAGGACGAGGTGACGCACCACGGGCGCTTCTTCCACATCACCGGCGCGAAGCCGACGCTCAAGCCGCTCCAGAAGCCGTACCCGCCCATCTGGATCGCCGCGAACAGCGACCCGGCCATCCGCCGCGCGGCGCGCATGGGCGACGCGGTGTACATCGCGCCGTTCGGCACGTACGACGTGGTGAAGCGCCAGGTGGACATCTACAAGGAGGAGCTGGCGAAGCTCGGCAAGCCGTTCCCGCCGAAGGAGATGGTGTTCAGCCGCGAGTACTCGGTGGGCCGGACGCGCCGCGAGGCGGTGGAGCTTGGCCGCGAGGGGATGCGACGCAAGTGGGAGGCGTACGCGTCGCACGGGCTGCAGGCGTCGCTGCCGGAGGACGACAAGAAGCTGCTCGGCGACTTCGAGGCGCTGGCGAAGGACACGTTCGTGCTGGGCGACCCGGCGGAGTGCGCGAACGAGATACTGCGGTACCGGGAGATGGGGTTCAACCACATCAACCTGCGCATCCAGTACCCGGGCCTGACGCACGCGGAGATGCTGCGGAAGATCAAGCTGACGGAGCAGGTCATCAAGCGGCTGCCCGCGGGCGCGGAGAGGTAGCCCCTACCCCCGTCCCCGCGTGCCGCGCAGCGCGAGGCACAGTCGCAGGTACCGCACCACCTCCCGCGGCCCGAACTTGGACGTGCCATGGCGACGGTCGGTGAAGGTGATCGGCGCCTCCGTGACCCTGGCCCCGCGCGCCTTCGCCAGTATCTCGAACAGCAGCTTGAACCCCTTCGGGTCCAGCGCGGGCAGCAGCGGCTCCAGCGTCTCCCTGCGGAACGCGGCGAAGCCCGATGTTGCGTCCCGCACGGACAGGCCGACCAGCCATCGCCCCAGCGCCGACGCCGTCCTGCTGGCGAGCCTCCGCAGGAAGGGCCAGTCCTTGACCCCTCCGCCCGGAACGTAGCGCGAGCCGACCACGATGTCCGCCTCCGCGAGCGCGCGCAGCAGGCCGGGCAGGTCGTCAGGATTGTGCGAGAGGTCGGCGTCCATCATCACCCAGAAGTCGCCGCGCGCCGCGCGAAAGCCCGCGATGACGGCGCTTCCCAGGCCGAGCTTGCCCGGCCGCACGATGAGCCGCACGCGGGGGTCCTCCGCCGCCATCCGCCGGACGACCTCGGCGGTGCCATCGGGGCTGCTGTCGTCCACGACGATCATCTCGTAGTCCCACGAGCCGTCCAGGGCGCGGCGCAGGCCGTCGCGCAGCAGCGGGATGCTCTCCCGCTCGTTGTACGTCGGCACGACGATGGAGACCTGCACGCCGCTCAACGCCCGGACGCTCCCGCGGAAAGGTCCAGGACGCGGACCTCCGGCCCGCCGTACCCCTGCTCCGGCGTGAACACCGCCAGGGTGCGCACGCCGGGCGTCGGGGCCAGGAGCGCGGAGTAGAGGGCGCGGGTCTTGAGGTACTGGTCGGCCCACGGCACGCCCGCGGGCGGCGGCGGCTGGTCAACGTACGGCGCGTACGCACAGCTCGAGACGGCGGCGTAGCGAACGCCCGCGGCCCGCATCTCCTCCGGCGAGGCGAACTCCTCCAGAAAGGCGATACGGTACACGGGCCGCGAGGCGAAGTAGGCGTCGAGCCGTTTCGGGAAGTCGCTGGGCAAGCGGGCCATGAATCCGGAGTCCACGTAGGACTTCGCCAGGAACCAGATGTCCGGCCCATTAATCAGGAGCGGCGGGTTGCAGCTTCCGGCCCAGAAGTAGGCCATCG
>JACQVF010000043.1 GCA_016209885.1 Gemmatimonadota bacterium
GGACACCCCCTACTGCCCCCGCACGCGGCCGCCCGCCCGTACCCCCGCTCCGGAACCACGCATGTACGCACGAAATCCACCGCCAGAGCGACCTCCATCGTGGTCAAGAGCCGTGCCATCCGGCGACTTCGCCACATCCCGCGTCCTGGCTGGGACATGGCGTCCGGACAGACGCAGGCTATGGGCAATTTTGTCCCTGTCTGGGACATAATGGGCCGCAGCGGCCGACGGCCCGGAGACTTCTGGGAGACTTCTAGCAGGTCGCTGAAGAGCTACAGCGACCTGCTACACGAGCGGGTCGAGGCCCGTGAGTGCGGCGACGAAGTGGCCGACCAGGTAGGCGACGGCTCCGGCGAGGGTGCCGACGGCGAGCATCTCGAGGCCGCTGGTCCACCCGCGGCGGCTGGTGACGAGGGAGCGGGCGGCGCCGATGGCGAAGAGCGCGCTCACGGAGAGGGCGCTGGAGACCACAAAGCGGTCGGGCGTGCCCCAGACGGGGAGGTACGCGACGAGGGGAATGGCGCCGGCGATGAGGAAGGCCGAGAACGTAGCGAGGCCATGGCGGAGGGCGTAGGGCTCTTCCATGACGAGCCCGACCGCCTCGCGTGCAGCCTCGTGGGAGCGGATGGCGAGGTAGTTGCTGGCTCCCATGGAGAAGCCGTCGGCGACCAGGTTGGCCATCCCCAGGATGAGGACGATGCGCTCGGAGAGGTGGGCGCCGGCCACGCCGGCCACGACGGCGAAGGTCGTGACGATGCCGTCATTGGCCCCGTAGATGAGGTCGCGGAGGTAGTGCCGGAACAGTCCGGGGACGGTGCGCGGCTCGTGGCCGTCGCCGCCGCCCGCCGGGCGGCTCTGCGGTAAGGATAACAGTCGCTTTCCTGGTGCGGTCATTCACGATCCTCGGACCCGGCCATGCTCGGCGAGGGACGCGGGCGGGCTTCCGTCACCGATTCACGTCGCCGCCTCAGCCAGGTGTGACCCTCGACGCAATCGCACGGCGATGAACACAAGAGCCATGCCAGGAGGGGCAGACTTTGTGCCCCCCCACACCCAACTGCGAAGGATGCTGCTGATAGTCTTCGTGACGCCAGCCCCGGCGGCTTTGTTGAGGCCTTGCCGCCTTGGCGTCGTGATCTTGAGGTCCCCAAGCACATCCTCAATCTGCTCCAAGGCGGAGCGGAGGTCCTCCGCGAGGACGAGGACGAGGATATGTGGGTCCGGGAGACTCGCGGAGTCCTCGAGGTAGTCCTGGTACGAGAGCCCATCGTCGCGAAGGACATGGCAGAACGACCAGAGAATTTTGAGCCGTGCCCTCGGTGAGTGCGGCTGCGAATCTGCGGGGCTCGGCCGGGCGCCCATCCGGTTGGCCTGCGCAGGGGGCCACGGGCCAACTGCGGGACGCTGCGCCGCGGTCGGACGCGTGATGCGGACGGCCGGATCGAGTCGGGATCAGAGCCGGCCGGCGAGCTCTACGATCAGGCTTGCGCTGCCGCTGGCCGCGTAAGCGATCATCCCGCCCGCGTCTACCAGGAAGACCACGGGCGCGTGCGCAATCTCGCCGGTGCGCTCCTCGCGGGACCAGGCGACGTCCCAGCGCTCCAGGATCTCCGTCACGGTCTGCGCCTCGCCGCTCGCGACGTACGCGTCTTCGCCCAGCTCCCACGACAGGGCAATGGCCGGAAGGCGGGCGGGAGTGTCGCGCCACGGGTCGAGCGTCACGATGAGGACTGCGGGGACCGGCCGGGCGGGCGCGGCGTCCGCCGACCCTTCAGCTCCTTCGGCGCTCGGGGGCCTGTCCTGACGGCCCGCTTTGTCCGTCCCGGGCTCCCTCGCCGAAGCGCCGCCTTCGCCCCCCGCTCCCCGCAGCATCCCCTGCGCGGACAGCACGTCGCGCACGATCAGCGGACACACGGTGGAGCAATGCGCATACGCGAACGTCACGAGGAGTGGTCGTCCCCGGAAGCGGGCCAGGGCCACCGCCTGCCCGTGCTGATCAACCAGCCCGTCCAGCGGCGGCGCCGCCCGATCCAGGCGCGGGTAGCTAAACGGCACGGGTAGTGCTTCCGCCCCCCACAGCTCGTTTTGCGCCCCCGCGCCCGCCACCCGAACGGCCGCTGCCACGAGGCCGACCACGATAGCGAGGGCGCCCGCGCCGAGCACGAGTTGCCCTGCCGCCCGCCGCACCATGCGCCTCGCCCCCTCGATCACGGCGCCGCCCCAGCCCACGAACAGCGTGCCCACCATGCAGAACGGCTGGAGTACGAGGGCCAGCCAGCCGGCGGTATCGGGGAGCCCGGTGTGCGTGGAGCCGAAGCAGATCACCCGCGTGCGGAGCAGCCACTCGGGCGTCGTCTCCGGCAGCGGCCACAGGGCGAGCCCCCACCAGGCCGCAGTGATGGCGAGCAGGATGCCCAGCACCGCCACCGCACCGTAGCCGCCGCGGCCCGCGGCCGGCGGCGAGCCCGCTACGCCGCCGGCCTCCTCTGCGGATGCCGACCCGGGACTAGTACGTCGTGGTGGAAGTCCGCGTGCATTCGAGCGCCGCTGCATCCGCTCCAGCAGCGTCGCTCCTCCTCGAAATAGCGCTGCTATTCCTCGTCGTCGCTCCTTGCTGGAGCGGCGCTTCGGCGCTCTCGGTGCTAACA
>JACQVF010000041.1 GCA_016209885.1 Gemmatimonadota bacterium
CATTCTGGCCGCCGAGGCGGGCGAGATGATCACCGAGCCCGCGCTCGCGATCAGGTTCGGGCTGACGATCGAGGATCTCACCTCGTCCTTCCACCCCTATCTGACCCTGTGGGAAGGGATCAAGCCTGCGGCGCAGACCTTCCCGAAGGACGTGGCCAGGTTGTCCTGCTGCGCGGCGTGAAACGATGACCAATAGCGTTCGCCTCGAAGTTCCGGGCTGCGTCACGGAGCCGGTGATCGCCTCCGGCTGCTGTGCCGTCATGGCCGAGGACCTCGGGAAAGAGGAGCTGATGGCCGTGCCAGGCGTGCACCAAGTGGCAGTGGACCAGGACAGGGGACTGTTGACGGTATCCACGCTATCCAACGATTCGGCCCGGACAGAGGCGTGCGCGATCGGCGCTGCGCGGGCATGATCGGTTGGTGGACGCGGGGCCGGCGCTCAGCGCTGGCGGGGCCGGAACCCCCAGGGGTATCCCGCGGGTTCGAGCGGTGGAGGAAGTGAGAGGAGGAACGATGCGCGTGGGGGGCCACCGGGTTGAGCGGGGTGTAATGGGTACGGAGGTGGCGGAATGATCACAACGATCGGCGGAGGAGAGTCGAGCATGGGGAGCGCCGTGCCGCGGAAGGAGCGGCTCTACCTGCAGGACGAGGCAGAGCGTCGGATTCAGAACCGGCTGTCTCGCCTGGAGGGCCAGGTGCGGGGCATCAAGAAGATGCTCGCGCACCACGAGAGCTGCGATGACATCCTGGTGCAGGTGGCGGCGCTGAAGCAGGCGGTGAACGCCGTGGCGGTGGAGCTCCTGCAGGCGCACATGGAGACGTGCGTGCTGGAGCGCGTGGAGGTGGGGGAGGGAAAGGAGGCTCTGGAGAGTCTGAAGGGCGCGTTGAGCAAGGTGTTGCGGCATATCTGAGGGGTGGAGATGAACGGAGATGCGCGGAGCGAGGGGATGAATACGACAGGGGCGGATCGTTTGGAGGCGAAGGTCACGGGCTCGGCCTCCCGGTCCGGGATCCTGGCGTCAGTGGGCGGGCTGGGCGCGGCGGTGCTTGCGTCGCTGTGCTGTATCGGACCGCTGCTCTTTGTGACCCTGGGGGTCGGGGCGGGTCTGGCGAGCACGTTCGAGCCGCTGCGCCCCGTGTTTACGGCCCTGACGATCGCGCTCCTGGGGGTCGGCTTCTACGTGGTCTACGGCCCGCGTCCGGTGAGCGCGCCGGCGGAAAGTGGGCAGGGCGCGTCGTGCGCGGCACCGCCGGGGCGAAGGCGGGACAGGGTGGTTCTCTGGGCGGCAACGCTGGTGGCGGCGGCGCTGTGGAGCTTCCCTTACTGGTCCAGGTTGCTCGTTTGAGCGGGAGCTGGTGGAGCGAGCGGCGGAGCGCGACGCCGCTGGGGAATGGGCCGGTCAGGGTGCGGCGCGCCGCCCGCCCGGCGCGAGCACGGCCAGCGCGATTCCGGCGAGGATGAGGGCGCCGCCGGCCAGGGTCTGGGCGGGCGGCCGCTCCGCGATCGCGGGCAGCAGCCAGGCGATCACCGTCGCACCGATCGCCTCGCCCAGCAGCGTGATGTTGACCACATAGGCGCGGAGGTAGCGAAGTGAGTAGTTGACGCCCGTGTGCCCGAGCATCATGGGTCCGGCGGCGAGGGCGACGAAGATGAGCCAGTCGGCGGGCGGGTAGCCGGTGAGCGTGACGCGGGGGTGCGCCAGCGCCGCTGCGGCCAGGATGACGGCCGCGATCCCGTAGACGATGCCGATGTAGACCCAGATGTCCAGGTACTGGCGCAGCCGCCGGCCGATCACATAGTAGCCCGCTACCATGATGGCGGCCGCGACGGCGAGCAGGTCTCCCACGAGGGCGCGACCGCTGACGCCGAAGTCACCCCAGCCAATCAGGATCGCACCTGCCACGGCGGCGGTGATGCCGAGCCACTGGCGCACGGTGGGTCGCTCCCCGAGGAACGTAGCGGAGAACGCGGCGACGAAGATCGGCTGGGTCGAGACGAGCACTACCGAGCTTGCCACCGTGGTCCAGTCCAGCGAGGCGATCCAGCTCCAGAAGTGGGCGGCCAGCAGAATGCCGGCGGCGGCGGCGAGGCGGCGGTCAGCGGGCGGGAGGCGGACACCGGCCAGTGCGCGGCGCCGACCCGCGAGCACTAGTGCGATAAAGGCGCTCGAGAAGAGGAGTCGCCAGGCGGCGATGGCCAGCGCGGGTGCGGTGGAGAGGCGCACCAGAGGTCCCGCCCAGCTCATAGCGCTCACGGCCACGACGAGCACGAGCCAGGGCGCGACGGCGGGTACGGCTGTCGGGCGCACGTCGGAAGGAACGTTCATACCGCCGGTTCCCAGGGGCGTCCCTCCAGTCCGAGCGCCATTCTACCGAGGGTGCGGCATTGCGCGGCCACGGACACAGGCTATGGGCCGAAGAGCGTGGTGCGGTTGTCCCACGAGTTGGAAGAGCTGGTGGGGATCGGGATGACGCCCGCCGAGGCGATCCGGGCCGGGACCGTCAGCGCCGCCGAGCTGTTGGGCGTGGCCGATCGCACCGGCAAGATCGCCCCCGGGATGGAGGCGGACCTCCTCGTGCTGGATCGCAGTCCCCTCGAGGATATCCGTGCCGTGCAGGACCTGCTCGTCGTGATCAGCAACGGGCGAGTGAGGATGGACCGCCTGGTGCGATAACGCGTGCAATCGTCGGCGCGCTGGCGGCTGCGATGGCACGACGAGCCGCCCAACCTCGCCGCCCTTCGCGTCTCAACCGGTCGCCGCGGCCCATGCGACTTTGCCCGGCAGGAACGGCGACGGGAGCGCCGCGTGCGAGGGGAGGACGCGCACGGTGAGGCCATGGCGGCCGCCACGGGTCCCTGGACGCACGCGCGTCTCGAAGATGTAGCGCCCGTCCCGGCCGGATCCGATTCGCTTCATGATGATCGCATCGAAAGCGGTCAGCTCACCCGTCTCGCCGACAGGGCCCACACAGAGCTGGACCGTGACATCGTCGGGTCGCAGCGCATCCAGGTGGACGCGGGCGCGCACGTGCAGTTCGTCGCCAGGCGCCAGTTGGTCGGCGCCTTCCGCATCCACGGACTCGACCCGTACCTGGGGCCAGGCGCCCTCGATGCGCGCGCGCCATTCCGCCGCCGACCTGGCACCCGCGCACCCGTCCGCAACGAGCCCGAGGTGGCTCCGCTCAGCCGGCAGGTAGAAGCGGTCCGCATACTCCCGGAGCATCCGGTTCGTGTTGAAGACCGGCCCGAGAAGCGCGATGGCGTTCTTCATGCGCGCCAGCCACCTCCAGGGAAGGCCCTCCGCGTCGCGCGAGTAGAACGCCGGCACCACCTCCTGCTCCAGCATCTCGTAGAGCGCCTCTGCCTCGACCCGATCCTGGTAGTCGGGGTCCTCGTACACGATCCCGCGACCGATCGCCCAGCCGATGTCAGTCCCACGCTCCAGCGCCGCGTCCCATGCCTCGGCCCACCATCCGTCCAGTGTGCTCAGGTTCAGCACGCCGTTCGCGGCGGCCTTCATGCCGCTCGTGCCGCTCGCCTCCCGCGGCCGGCGCGGCGCGTTCAGCCACACATCCGCGCCGCGGACCAGGGAGCGGGACAGCGCCATGTCATGGTCCTCCACGAAGACCAGGCGACCGCGGAACGGCTCCTGCCGCGCGAGCGACACGATCCGGCGAATGAGCTCCTTGCCCTCGAGGTCCCGTGGATGCGCTTTGCCCGCGATCAGCACCTGCACAGGGTGAGCCGGATCGTTGAGGATGCGCGCCAGACGCTCCGGATCGCGGAGCAGCAGGGTGGCACGCTTGTAGGTCGCGAAGCGGCGCGCGAAGCCGATGGTGAGGGCCGTGGGGTCGAGCAGCCACTCCGCCGCATCGAGCTCCGCGGGCGATGCGTGACGGCGCCGCAGCTGCGCTCGCAGCCGCTCGCGCACGTAGCGGATCAGCCGCCCTCGTCGCGCCTCGTGAACCCGCCAGAGCTCCGCGTCGGGGATCTCCTGGGCCCGGCGCCACAGCTCGCCATTCGTGGGGTCGGCGCTCCAGCCCGGGCCGAGGTACCGGTCGTAAAGCGCCTGCATCTCGGGGGACAGCCACGTGAGATAGTGGACACCGTTCGTGATGTGATCGATGGGGATCTCCCGATCCAGGATGCCGGGCCAGAGTCCCCGCCACATGTGGCGGCTCACCTCGCCATGGAGCCGACTCACCGCGTTACTGTGGGACGCCATGCGCAGCGCCAGCACGGTCATGCAGAATGCCTCCCCCTCGTTGGCCGGGTCCAGCCGGCCCAACGCCAGGAGCTCGCGCAGGGGGAGCCCGAAGCTGGCAGCGTAGTGGCCCAGATACCCGGCCATGAGCTCGGGCGGGAAGTAGTCGTGGCCGGCGGCCACCGGCGTATGAGTCGTGAAGACCGCGCCCGCCACGGCGGCTTCGCGCGCCTCCGGGAACGAGAGGCGGTGCTTGTCCATGAGCCGGCGTATCCGCTCGAGGGCCAGGAACGCCGAGTGCCCTTCGTTCAGGTGGTACACGGTGGGCTCGAGCCCCACGGCTTCGAGGGCGCGGTATCCCCCGATCCCCAGCACGATCTCCTGACGGATACGCATCTCGACGTCGCCGCCGTAGAGCTGGTGGGTGATCACCCGGTCCTCGGGCGCGTTGCCCTCGACGTTGGTGTCCAGGAGGTAGAGGGGCACTCGTCCCACCCGTGCGCTCCAGATCTGGGCGGCCACGTTCCGGCCCGGATGGGGGACCGTCACGGTCACGGGAGCGCCGTCCGGCAGGCGCTCGAGCCTGAGGGGCAGGCTCGCGAAATCGCTGAGTTCGGGCTCCTCCTCCTGCCATGCCGCCGCGTTCACGGACTGCCGGAAATACCCCTGCTGGTAGAGGAGCCCGACGCCGACGAGCGGGATCCCCAGATCGCTCGCCGACTTCAGGTGGTCGCCCGCCAGCACGCCGAGGCCGCCCGCGAAGATGGAGAGACACTCGGCCACGCCGAACTCGGGCGAGAAGTAAGCGATGAGCGGTGACCCGGCGGTCTCCGTGCGGGAGGAGAACCAGGTGGAGCCGCCTGCGAGGTACGCGTCCAGATCACGGACGACCGCCTCGAGATGGGCCAGGAACTCGGGGTCCGCCGCCGCGGCGTCCAGGCGGTCCTGGGCGATGGTTCCGAGCAGCAGAACCGGGTTCCGGCCCGTGGCCTCCCAGAGCTCTGGCTCGAGCCGGCGGAACAGCTCCCGCGTCGCGTGATGCCAGGTCCAGCGCAGGTTGTGCGCGACTGCGCGGAGCGGCTCGAGCGGCGCCGGCAGCCGCGGCGTGACCCGGAACGTGTGGATCGGTTTCATCGCTACCGACGGAGTATCCTCAGGTCTCTACCGCTCTGGCGGCGCGCCGGCGGTGCCCCCGATCTTGCACCGCGCAAGCGGTTTTCCAGTCCCCCCGCACTAGCCGGCGGGAAAGGGGCCCGCCACACCGCCCATGCCGATACTGGGGACAGGAGCGAGCACATGCTAGCGCCGGCGAGATGCGCGTTCAAGAGAATGCCGGGTCGCAGCGCGCGGCGGCGGCGAGAGGAGCGTCGCCGTGAGAGCCTGTGTGCACGAGCACGCCCGTGAGCTCGAGCCCGGCTCGAAGGGCAAGCGCGCCGATCCGCGCGCTCTACGTCGAACTGCTCGCGCGCTACGGCCCCCAGGGGTGGTGGCCGCTGTACGATCCTGCCGGCGGAACGCTCCGCTACCACCCGGGCGACCACGGGGTGCCGCGGGGGGCCCGGCGCGTGGAGGTCATCGTAGGATCCATCCTGGCCCAGAACACGAGCTGGCAGAACGTCGAGCGCGCGCTCAGCCAGATGCATGCCGCGGGGGTGCTCGACTGGGAGACGCTGCTCGAGTGCCCGAGTCGTGAGCTGGAGATGCTGATCCGGCCGTCCGGCTACTTCCGCCAGAAGGCCCGCAAGCTCCGGGAGGCGGCCGCCTACTTCCGGCTGCTACGTCACCCGCCGGCCCGCGTCGAGCTTCTGACGCTGTGGGGCATCGGTCCCGAGACGGCGGACAGCATCCTGCTCTATGCGTTCGGAGTCCCCGTGGCCGTCGTGGACACCTACCTTCGCAGGGTCCTCGCCCGGCGCGGGTACGTGCGCGAGGCGGCGCTGAGGTACGAAGGGCTCCGGAACTGGATCGAGGCGCAGGTGCCGGCGGAGCCCGCCTACCTGAACGAGCTGCACGCCCTCGTCGTTGCGGAAGGGAAAACGCTGCGGCGCCGGGGACCCTAGTGGTCCCTGCCGCAAGCACGGTCGCATTCCATCACCGCTCAATTCCAGCTTGCTGCGTTGCGCCTCGCCCTCACACCACCCGACACTAACGTGTCGCTGAAGGCGGAGGCCCTTTACCCATTGCGTCACTTGGAGTTACCTGCATTCAGCCGAGATGCACTGCAACGGCACACAGGACGAGGCGAGTGCGAGACGGCGGTGTGTGGCGGCGTGTAGCGGTGCGCAAAGGATCCGGCGGGAGCGGTGATTGACAGTGGCGCGGTGGCCTGCGAGGTTAAAAGGCTTACGTCCTTGGCCGCACGCCGGGGACTGTGGTCCGAGTCAACCAACGGTCGCGCTATGCTGAAGTCGATCAAGGGCCGCCTGGCCCTCATCGCGGTGCTCGCGGGCCTTTGCGGCTGGTATCTGTACAGCAACGGGCTGAAGCTTGGCCTCGATCTCCAGGGTGGGATGCACCTCGTCCTGGAGGTGGACGATGCAGAGGGTACGCTGACTCCGGAGGCGAAGGCGGATGCCATCGACCGCGCGCTCCGCATCATCCGCACGCGCATCGACGAGTTCGGCGTCGAGGAGCCGCTGATCCAGAAGGTAGGTACGGAGCGCATCATCGTGGAGCTGGCGGGGATTCGGGACGAGGACCGCGCGAAGGGGATCATCCAGCAGACGGCGTTCCTCGAGTGGAAGCTCGTGCATCCGGCCGCCGAGCTGGAGAATGTGCTCCCGCGCCTCGATCGTGCGATTGTCGCGGCGGTGGGCCCGGAGGCGGTGCGGAAGGTGGCAGTGGCGGACACGGGCCGTCCGAAGAGCATCGAAGAGCTGCTGTTCGAGCCGACGCGCGGGGGGGCGGACACCGCGGCCGCTGCCGTCACGGATACGGCGATGAAGGCGGCGCCCGAAACGCGGGATACGATCGCGGCGCTTCGTCCCCTGACCGCGCTCCTGAACCAGGGGGATTCGGAGGGGACATTCCTGGTCGCGGAAGAGGACGTCGACATGGTCAGAGGGTATCTGGCCCTCCCGGACGTGCAGCGCATTCTCCCCCGCGACATCGAGCTTCATTGGGAGGCCGAACCGGTGGGTCGCGGAGCGCGGACCTACCGACGCCTCTTCGTGCTCGAGCGCGAGCCGTTCCTCACCGGCGACATGCTGGAGAATGCGGTCGCCGGTCGCGATCCGCAGTTCAACCAGGCGCAGGTCCAGTTCACGCTCACGCGCCGGGGTGGCCGCATCTTCGAGGACGTGACGGCCCAGCACATCGGCGACTTCATCGCCATCGTCCTGGACGGCGAAGTGACGAGCGCGCCGGTGGTGCGCGACCGCATCGGCGCCCGAGGGCAGATCGAGATGGGGCAGGCGCCCATGGAGGAGGCGCGCGACCTGGCTCTCGTGCTGAGGGCCGGCGCGCTGCCGGCGCCGCTCAAGGTCATGGAGCAGCGGAGTGTGGGTCCGTCGCTGGGCCGTGACTCGATTCAGCAGGGGAGGATCGCCGGCATCGTGGGGCTCACCCTGGTGCTCCTCATCATGATGCTGTACTACCGGATGGCGGGGGTGCTCTCAGTCCTGGCGCTGGGCGTCTACACGATGTTGCTCCTCGGCGGGCTCGCCGCGTTCAACGCCACGCTCACCGTACCGGGGATCGCGGGGATCATCCTCTCCATCGGAATGGCGGTGGACGCGAACGTGCTCATCTTCGAGCGGATTCGCGAGGAGCTGGCGGCGGGTCGGGCGACCCGGACGGCTGTGGACCTCGGATTCGAGAACGCCATGTCGGCGATCGTGGACTCGAACCTCACGACGCTCATCACGGCGCTCATCCTGTTCCAGTTCGGGACGGGGCCGGTGCGCGGGTTCGCCGTCACGCTGTCGCTGGGCATCATCGCCTCGTTCTTCTCGGCGATCTTCGTGACCCGCACGTTGTTCCTGATCTATCTGCAGCGGAGATCGGCCGCGGAGCCGATCAGCATCTGAGCACATAGCGACGGGGACGGACATCGATGCGACTGTTCGCGGGGGCCAACTACCCGTTTATCGCCAACCAGCGCTACGCCTTCTGGGCCTCGGGGATCGCGATCGGGTTGGGCATCATCGTCATGATCGCCAACACGATCATGATCGGGAGCTGGCTGGATTACGGCGTCGACTTCACGGGCGGGACGCTGGTCCAGGTGCAGTTCCAGCAGCCTGTGCGCGTGGAGCAGATCCGGGAAGCCCTGGCCGGGGCGGGCGCACCGGAGATCACCCGCTTCGGCGAGGAGTCGGAGTTCATCATTCGGGCGCCGCTCGCGGAGCAGGCGGCGATCGAGGGAGTGGCCGATACCATCGAGGAAGCGCTCCGGGCGCGGTTCGGCCAGGACGCGTTCACGGTGGTGCGCACCGAGCTGGTGGGGCCGAAGATTGGCGGCGAGCTTCAGCAGAAGGCGGGCTTCGCGATCCTGTTCTCGTTCCTCCTCACGTTGATCTATCTGGCGGTGCGCTTCGAGTTCCGCTTCGGGCTCGCGGCGGTCATCGCCACGGCGCACGACATCCTGTTCACCCTCGGCTTCCTGGCCGGCTTCCGCATCGAGGTGGGGTTGCCCACGGTGGCGGCGGTCCTCACGATTGTCGGCTACTCGCTGAACGACACCATCATCGTGTTCGACCGGATCCGTGAGAACCTGAAGAAGGCGGGCCGTCGCCCGAACGAGCCGGAGCTCGTGAACGGGTCGATCAACCAGACGCTGCCGCGGACGGTGCTGACCTCGGGGACGACGCTGATCGTCCTCTTTACCCTCTATCTCCTCGGCGGCGCGGTGATCCGGGACTTTGCGGCGGTGCTGATCGTGGGGATCCTGGTGGGGACCTACTCGTCCATCTTCGTCGCGTCGCCGGCACTGCTGATCATCCGCCGGTACTGGGCCGCCAAGACGGCGAAGAAGGAGCGGCGCGCCGCTGCAGCGGCGTCGGTGTGAACGGGGCGCCCCGGGTCGCGCGCGCCAGCGTCCGCCGCGGCTCGGCCCATGCTCTTCGATAGTCACTGTCACCTCACGGATGCGCGATTCGACGCCGACCGTGCGGAGGTCCTGGCCCGCGCGCGGGACGCCGGCGTGGTAGCGCTCGTGACGGTCGGCTCGGACGCCCGCGACAGCGAGGCGGCGGCGCGGCTAGCCGAAGCGGAGGCGGCGGTGTGGGCGACGGCGGGGATCCACCCTCATGAGGCGGCGTCCGCCTCGGAGCGTGACCTGCACACGATCCGCGATCTGGCCGGAAGCCCGCGGGTGGTGGCCATCGGCGAGACGGGGCTGGATTACCACTACGAGCATTCGCCCCGGCACGTTCAGCGCCGCTTCTTCTCCCGTCACCTCGAGCTCGCTCTCGAGCTCGCACTCCCCGTAGTGGTCCACTCTCGGAGCGCGGACCAGGACACGGCTGCCGTGCTGCGGGACGTGGGAGCCGGAACGCGGGGCGTGCTTCACTGCTTCACGGGCGGCGAGGCGCTGCTGGATGCGGCGCTCGAGGCCGCCTGGTACATCTCCTTCTCCGGGCTCATCAGCTTCAAGGGGTTCGCGGGTGAGGCGCTCGTACGCCGGGTGCCCGGGGACCGCATCCTCATCGAGACCGATGCGCCGTACCTGGCGCCCGTGCCCTGGCGCGGTCGGCGGAACGAGCCCGCCTACGTGCGTCACGTGTGCGACGCGCTGGCCGCGCAGCGGGGTGAGGACGCGGCGGAGCTGGCGGTCCGGACCACCGAGAATGCGCGCCGCTTCTACAACCTGACCGACTAGGTCGCGGCGCGCTGGGCAGGAGGCTTGCATGCGAACGATTCTCGAGCTCTTCGCGAAGTCACCCTTCGAGCCGCTCACGCGGCACGCCCGCAAGGTGTACGATGTGACAGGCCAGGTGCGCCCCCTCATGGAGGCGTTTCTGGCCGAGAACTGGGAGCGGACCCGCGAGGTCTACGAGGAGATCTCACACCTCGAGCACCAGGCGGACGAGATCAAACAGGAGATTCGTGACCACCTGCCGCGCTCGCTGTTCATGCCCGTGGATCGGGGCGACATCCTTACGTTCCTGAGGGAGCAGGACCGCATCGCGGATGCCGTCGAAGACGTGGCCGTGCTCCTGATGATGCGGCGCACCACGGCGCCCGAAGAGTTCAAGCCGCGGGTCCGCGCACTGGTCGAGCAGGTGCTGAATACCACGGAGACGTGGTACCGGGTGGCCATGGATCTGCCGGGGCTGCAGCGCGCATCGTTCACGGGTCCCGAGGTGGAGCGGGTCCTCGAGCTGATCCGCAGGGTGAGCGACCAGGAGCACGAGGCGGACACGCGGCAGCACGCCGCCGGCCGCGGGATCATCCAGTACGAGGTCGAGGTGGGCGCGGTCTCGATCCTGTTCTGGATGCGGATCTTCGAGACACTCGGCCGGATCGCGAATCGCGCCGAGAGCACCGCCGATATGGTTCGCCTCATGCTGGCCCGGGCCTGAAGGGGAGGCCCTCGGACTCTGTGACCATCGTGTCTGGCAGATCGGCCGCCCGCCGCCCATGACGACGGTGATCCTGGTCCTGGCACTGGCCGTGGGGCTCTACATGGCGTGGAGCATCGGCGGCAACGATGTGGCCAACGCCATGGGGACCTCCGTGGGGTCGGGCGCGGTCACCTTGGGAGGCGCGCTCCTCATCGCCGGGATCTTTGAGTTCAGCGGTTCGGTGCTCGTCGGCTCCCACGTGACGGAGACCATCCGTTCGCGGATCCTGGAAACGTCGATGTTCGCCGCCGATGGGCCGCTGGGCGGCGACGGCCCGTTCCTCCTCGCCCTGGGCATGAGCGGCTCGCTGCTGGCGGCGGCACTCTGGCTGCAGTTCGCCACGCTCATTGGCATGCCGGTCTCCACGACGCACTCCATCGTGGGCGCGGTGGTCGGGTTCGGACTGGTCGCCGTGGGGTTCCGGGGGATCGCCTGGGGGAAGATCGTTTTCATTGCGGGGAGCTGGGTGGTCTCGCCCGCCATGGGCGGAACTCTCGCCTTCTTGACGTTCGTGTGGCTGAGGCACGCCGTGCTCCGGCAGGCGGACCCCGTGGAGGCGACTCGGCGGGTGGCGCCCTACCTTGCCCTCCTGGTGGGGACGATCCTCAGCCTCTCGTTCATCTACAAGGCGCTTGCCAACGTGGTCCGGGATCCGCACCCCGCTGTCGCCGTGCTGGCGGCGCTCGCCGTGGGCGGTCTGGCGGCGATCGTGGCGCGCGAGGTGGCGGCGAGGAGACTCGCGAATCCGGGCGGCGACGGCGACCCGTACGCGCACGTAGAGCGCCTGTTCGGCCGCCTGCAGATTGCCACGGCTGCATACGTGGCCTTTGCCCACGGCGCGAACGACGTGGCGAACGCGGTGGGTCCCGTGGCCGCCGTGGTGGGGATCGTGGGCGCGAACTTCGCGGAGGTTCCGACCCGGGTCCCGGTCTCGCGCTGGCTCCTGGCGGCCGGCGGTTTCGGGATCGTCCTGGGACTCGCCACCCTGGGGTACCGGGTGATCGCGACGATCGGCCGCCATATCACGGAGATCACTCCGACCCGCGGGTTCAGCGCCGAGTTCGGCGCGGCCACGACCGTGCTCATCGCGAGCCGTCTCGGATTGCCCGTCTCCACAACCCACACCCTGGTGGGCGCCGTCATCGGGGTCGGCTTCGCCCACGGGATCGCCGCCCTCAACTTGCGCGTGCTGCGGCGCATCATCGTATCGTGGATCGCCGAGGTCCCGGTGGCGGCGTTGCTCAGCGCACTGTTCTTCCTTCTGCTGCGGGCTGTGTTTCTATGAAAGGCGATCGGTGATCATTATCAGTCTGCTCATACTGTCAACCCATGCCCCGTAGGATTCACATTCTGCCCGACACGGTGGCAAACCAGATTGCCGCGGGCGAGGTGGTGGAGCGGCCCGCGTCGGTGGCGAAGGAGCTGGTGGAGAACGCGCTCGACGCTGGGGCCAGCAGGGTCGACATCCTCATGGAGGGCGGGGGGAAACGGCGCATCCGTGTCTCCGACGACGGGGTCGGCATGGGGCGAGAGGATGCATTGCTTTCGCTCGACCGCCACGCTACGAGCAAGATTGCGCACGCCTCCGACCTTCGTGAAGTCACGACGTTCGGCTTTCGCGGCGAGGCGCTCCCCTCCATTGCGGCCATCTCTCGTCTTACCCTAGAGACCGCCGATGGGGAGGACGCGGTGGGGACGCGGATCCGCGTGGAAGGTGGCCGCATCGTGGATGTGCAGGACTTTCCACGCCAGCGCGGCACTACCGTCGAGGTCTGGAACCTGTTCTACAACGTGCCGGCCCGCGCGAAGTTCCTGAAGTCGGCGAGCGCCGAGACGCGCGCGGTGAGCGACGCGGTGATCCAGCTCGCGCTCGCCCATTCGTCCGTGGCGTTCCATCTGAGCTCGGATGGCCGGACGCTCCTCGAGCTGCCTGCGGCATCGGACGTGGCTGCAAGGATCGCGGCGATCTGGGGCGAGGAGGAGGCGGGCCGCTTGCTCCCGTGCCAGGCCGGCGACGGCGATGCGGAGGTGTGGGGCCTGGCGCAGCGGCCGGATGCGGCGCGTCCCGGGTTCCGCCGCGTCCACCTCTTCGTGAACGGGCGGCCCTTCCGGGCCCCGCACCTGCTCCGTGCTGCTGATCGTGCCTACCGCACGACCGTCGCCCCCGCCGTGCGCCCCTGGTTCTTCCTTTACCTGCGACTCCCGCCGGGTGCCGTGGACGTGAACGTGCACCCGACGAAGGCGGAAGTGAAGTTCCGGCAGCCGGAGCGGGTCGAGGGACTCGTGGAGGATGCGGTGCGGCGGGCGCTCGCGGGCGCGGCCAGCGCGGCGACCCTGGACACGCGGGCCGCGCCGCCGCGATTGGCGGCGCCGGAGCGCGGCGCGCAGCAGGGGGCCCCGGCGGGCATGGGGCGGGCGGCGGCTCCGCCGCCCCAGATGGCCCTCTTTTTCAGCGGCGAGACGGCGCCCGCGGAGCCGCTCGAAGCCTGCGAGACCACACTACCGGAGCCGTCGCCTGCGCGCCTCTGGCAGCTCCACCAGACATACGTGCTGGCGGAAACGCGGCAGGGGCTCCTCATCGTCGACCAGCACTCGGCCCACGAGCGCATCCTCTTCGAGCGTATGATGCGGGATTTCGCGTCCGGCGGCGCGGCGAGCCAGCGGCTCCTGTTCCCGATCACAGTCCGCCTCTCGCCCGGGGAGCACCGGGTGGTCGAGGAGATGCAGAGCCTCCTCGCTCGCGCTGGCTTCGAGGTCTCCGGCTTCGGGGGTAGCACGGTCATCGTACACGCCGTCCCTCATCCCCATCCCTATTTCGATGCGGAGCGCTGCTTCCGCGAGATGATCGGCGAGCTGACGCGCGGCTCCGAGCTCGTGCGCTCGGCGCGGAACCAGCACGAGCGCATCGCCATGACGTTTGCGTGCAAGGGTGCGATCAAGGCAGGGCAGCGGCTGGACGAGCGCGAGCTCCATGAGCTGTTCGACCAGCTATTCGCCACCGAGCTGCCGTATCACGACGTGCACGGGCGTCCAACCGTGGTGCGGCTCTCGCGCGAGGAGCTGGAACGCAAGTTCGGACGTTAGCAGTGAGCGATTAGTACCTGCAGTACCTGCGGCCACGAGGCCTGCGATGATACGACGGACAGACGGTTCACGTCTCACGCCGGTCCCGCCGGGCGCAACCTCCCAGCGCCGGGCGGCGCCGCTCAAGGGCCGCCCGCCGCCGGACGCACTGGCGGTCACGGGGCCGACGGCGTCGGGGAAGAGCCGGCTGGCCCTGGCCCTGGCCGCCCGCCTCGGCGGCGAGCTCATCAGCATGGACTCGCGGCAGGTGTACCGCGGGCTCGACGTCGGCACAGCCAAACCGTCCCTGGCGGATCGCGCGCGGGCGCCCCACCACGGATTGGATGTGGTTGACCCGCCCGAGCCCTACAGTGCCGGTCGCTTCGCGCGCGATGCGCGCCGGTGGATCGCGGAGATCCGGGGGCGTGGCCGCATCCCGATTCTGGTGGGAGGGACCGGCTTCTTCCTCCGGGCGCTGACGGACCCGATGTTCGAGGAGCCGCAGCTCGATCCGAGACGCCGCACCGCGCTCCGGCGCACGCTGGCAGGGCGGGGGCGCGACGAGTTGGCCCGCTGGGTGCGCGCTTTCGACCCGGCTCGGGCCGGGCGGGCCATCGCCGGCGGCCGCCAGCGTATGACCCGCACCATCGAGGTCGCGCTCCTCAGCGGACGGCCGCTCTCCTGGTGGCACGCCTGCGCGAGCCCGGGCGCGGAGCCGCTTCGCGCCGTCGTCGTGCTGCTGCAGCTCCCACGTCAGGAACTCTACGAGCGGATCGACGCCCGCGCCCGGGCAATGCTGGAGGACGGTCTCGTCCCGGAGGTGCGACGGCTCCTGCGCGCCGGCTATGACCAGCGCGTACCCGCGTTCAACGCCGTCGGCTATCGGGAGGTGCTCCCCTACCTGCGGGGCGAGCTCCCGCGCGAGCAGGCGCTCGCCCGAATGCAGCGGGCGACACGACAGTACGCGCGGCGCCAGATGACCTGGTTTCGCCACCAGTTGCCGGCCGGCACCGTCTCGCTCGACGCCCGAGCGAGCGTCGACGTGCTCGCGGACCGATGCATCGCCGCATGGCGCGCGGCCGCCGGGCGCGTCGCCCGTGCCGCCGAGGAAACGGCCGAGGAAACGGCTGGGAGCAACGCCGAGGAAAGGGGACGGGAGGCATGAACATCGGGATCACATGTTATCCCACCTATGGCGGCTCGGGCGCGGTGGCCACCAGCCTGGGGATCGAGCTCGCGCGCCGGGGTCACGAGGTGCACTTTATCACGTACGCGCACCCGTTCCGGCTTCCCCACTTCCTGGAGCGGGTCTACTACCACGAGGTCGAGATGGGCGAGTACCCGCTCTTCGAGCACCCGCCCTACTGCCTTGCCCTGGCCGTCGCCATGCACGATGCGGCGCGCAAACATCGCCTGGATCTGCTTCACGTGCATTACGCGATCCCCCACGCCACGTCTGCGTGGCTCGCCCGCGCGATGCTTGGCGACGGCCGCGTCAAGCTCGTGACCACGCTCCACGGAACGGACATCACGCTGGTGGGGCAGCACCCTTCTTTCCGCGCCATCACCCGCTTCTCGATCCTCCGCTCCGATGGGCTCACGGCCGTCTCGCAGTATCTGAAGGATGCAACCGTGGCGGACTTCGGCGTACCAGCGGAGCGTATCGAGGTGATCCCCAACTTCGTGGACACGGCCGAGTTCCGTCGTGACCGGCAGCCCTGCCATCGGGATGTGCTGGCACGACCGGCCGAGAAGATCGTCATGCACGTGTCAAACTTCCGCCCGGTGAAGCGCGTGACGGATGTGGTCGAGATCTTCGCCCGTGTTCAGGCTCGCGTGCCCGCGCGCCTGATCATGGTAGGGGACGGGCCCGAGCGGCCGCGTGCCGCGGACTCGGCAGAAGCTCTCGGTGTGGCGGACCGGGTCACGTTTCTCGGCAAGCATGACTCCGTGGCGGAGCTCCTGTCCTGCGCCGACGTCTTCCTGCTCCCGAGTGAGTCGGAGTCCTTCGGCCTTGCTGCACTGGAGGCCATGGCGTGTGGCGTTCCGGTGATCGGCACGCGGGTGGGCGGGGTGCCGGAGGTCGTGATCGACGAGCGGGTGGGCTGGCTCGGCTCGGTCGGTGACGTCGAGGGCATGGCGGAAGTGGCCGTAGAGCTGCTGCGAGATCAGGGGCGGTGGCACGCCGCCAGTGCGGCGGCGCGCGCGCTGGCGGTCGAGCGGTTCTCGGCGGAGGGTGTCGTGCCCGTGTACGAGCGATACTACCAGGAGATCGCGGAGAGGAGCGCGGGCTCGTGAGCCCGTGGCAGGCGCTGCTTCTCGGGCTCGTTCAGGGCGCCACCGAGTTTCTGCCGATCTCGAGCTCAGGGCATCTGGTCATGGGCCAGGCTCTCCTCGGGATTCGGGTCCCCGGGGTCGCCTTCGAGGTGGCGGTGCACGTGGCCACGCTGGTCTCGGTGGTGATCGTCTATCGGGCGCGGCTCGGACGGCTGGTGACCGGTGTGGCGTGCGGGGATGGGATCGCATGGCGTTACGTGGCGTTCCTCGCCCTGGCCACCGTACCCGCGGGCGTGGTCGGCGTGGTCTATGGTGATCTCGTGGAACGCGCGTTCGAGGCTCCCGTGGTCACCGGCGTGGCCCTCCTGGTCACCGGCGCGTTCCTTTGGACCACGCGTTGGGCGCTCCCGCGGGCGGAGCGGCGAGAGCTCGACTGGCGCGACGCGATGCTGATCGGATTGGCGCAGGCGGTGGCGCTGGTGCCGGGGATCTCGCGCTCCGGGACGACAGTCGTGGCCGCCCTATGGCTGCGGATCCGGCCGGCGGAGGCGGCGGAGTTCTCGTTTCTGATGGCGATCCCCGCGATCCTCGGCGCCGCGGTGCTCGAGCTCCCGGAGCTGCGCGGGGGCGCGGCCGGTCTCCCGTGGTCGGCGCTCGCCGCCGGCACGCTTGCCGCCGCGGTGACGGGTGTGGCAGCGATCGTCGCCTTCGTGGCGCTGCTTCGGCGCCGGGCGTTCCACCGCTTCGGCGTGTACTGCTGGGCCGCAGGCTTGCTCTTCCTCCTTTATCTGCTCGTGGCATGAACCTGGACGCCGTGCTCGACCGGCTGATCGACGCGGCCCTCGCCGAGGATATGGGCGATGGCGACCGCACGACCATGTGGACCGTGCCGCCGGAGCGGCAGGCGCGAGCCCTGGTGATGGCAAAAGGCGCGGCGGTGCTCGCCGGCGTGGAGGCGGCGCGCCGCACCTTCCAGCGGCTGGACGCGAGGGTGCGGTTCGAGGGTGGCCGCCGCGACGGCGATCGGGTGGCGCCGGGCGATGCGATCCTCGGGGTTGTGGGCTCCGCGCACGCGATCCTCACGGGCGAACGGACGGCTCTGAACTTCCTGGCCCATCTGTCCGGAATCGCCTTGCTCACCTGGCGGTTCGTCGACGCAGTGGCGGGCACGGGCGCGCGGGTCACGGATACCCGGAAGACGACGCCCGGGTGGCGGCTGCTGGAGAAGGCGGCGGTGCGGGCCGGCGGGGGCGAGAATCATCGCAGCGGCCTCTACGACATGGTGCTCGTCAAGGAAAACCACATCGCGGCTGCCGGTGGGATAGCGGTGGCGATGGAGCGCGTGCGTGCCGCGAACCGGGAGCGGCTCGCCGTGGAGGTGGAGGTCAGGACGCTGGCGGAGCTCGGCGAGGCCATGCGATTCGAGCCGGACCGCATCCTTCTCGACCACTGGGATCTGGATGGGCTCCGGGAGGCGGTGAAACGCATCCGGGCGCTCCGCGGCCGGCGGCCGGAGCTCGAGGCTTCCGGAAACGTGACGCTGGACGCGGTGCGCTCCATCGCGGAGACGGGTGTGGACCTCATCAGTGTGGGTGCGCTCACCCACTCAGCGCCCGCCGCGGATTTCTCGCTGCTTGTGAACGGGTAGGAACCGTCGTCGGAGGACAGAGGAGCCATTGAGCGGAGCCTCGCTGCTCCAGGTCTGGGAGGGCCGTCCGCCACACGCGTGGCGAACGGCATGGGGGCTCCCGGCCCTGGAGATACGCGCTTCCATCGGATCCACGAACGACCGGGCCGGCGAGCTCGCGGCCGCGGGCGTACCCGCATTCAGCGTGGTCATCGCGGAGGAGCAGACGGCAGGCCGCGGGCGCAGCGGCCGGCGCTGGGCCTCGCCGCCCGGGATGGGACTCTGGATGTCCATCGTGCTGCGGCCGGAAGCTGTGACGCCGCGCCCGCTCCTCTCGGTTGCGCTGGGAGCCGTAGTGGCGTCGGCGCTCGAAACACTGGTGACACCCGCGGTGCCGGGGCTCAAATGGCCGAACGACGTCGAGATCGCCGGGCGAAAAGTGGGCGGGATCCTTTGCGAGACGGGGGGCGCCGCCGGCACCGGCGCGGTCATCGCGGGGATCGGGATCAACGTGCGGCAGCGGGCCGATGACTTCGATCCCGAGCTTCGTGAGAACGCCACCTCGGTGCTGCTCGCCACCGGACTCTACGTGGACCGCGCCGAGCTGGCGGGTCGGATCCTCCACCTCGTGCACGAGTGGCTCGTTCCGGCGCCGCGGAAGCTCGAGGGCGAGCTGGCCCGGCACGTCGCTCGCTTCGATCTCCTGCGCGGCCGGCAGGTCGTCACCTCCGACGGCGCCAGCGGCCTTGCCGCCGGCATAGCACCGGACGGCGCGCTGCTCATCGCGGATGAGCGCGGAGCGCGACGGCGCGTGCTCGCGGGCTCCGTCACCCTGACGCGCGACCCGCGGCGAAGGGAGAGGGTACCGTGAACCTGGCTATCGACGTCGGGAACACCGAGACGGCCATCGGGCTGTTCGAGGACGGAGCGCTGCGTGACCACTGGGGCGTCAGCTCCGACCCGACCCGGACCTCCGATGAATTCGCACTGCTGCTTCGCGAGCTGCTGCTCGCGTCCGGGCACGACCCCCGCGGGGTCCACCGGGCCGTCATCGGCTCCGTCGTCCCGCCCATCACCGATGCCTTGCGTCGGACCATGACCCGTCTCCAGGTGCCGTGCACCGTGGTAGTCGAGCCGGACTCGCCGCTCCCTATCCGCCTGGATGTGGAGGAGCCGCGCACCGTGGGTGCAGACCGTATCGTGAACACTCTGGCTGCCTCGCGCCTCTACCAGCGCGACACGATCGCCGTGGACCTGGGCACCGCTACGACCTTCGATTGCATCACAGCCGACGGCATCTTCATCGGGGGCGTCATCGCGCCAGGTGTCCCTGCCGGGCAGGAATGGCTCGTCCGGCGCACCGCCAAGCTCCCGCGCGTCGAGCTGGTGCCGCCAGAACGGGTGATCGGACGGCGTACCGAGAGCTGCCTGCAGAGCGGCATCCTCTACTCCGCCGTCGATGCCGTGGACGGGATCGTGCGGCGCATCAAGCGGGAGTGGGAACGGCCCGATGCGTTCGTAGTCGCCACCGGTGGGTTCTCCTCCGTCATCGCGCCGTACTGCGACAGTATCGACCACATCGAGCCGTTCCTTACTCTCTACGGCCTCGAGATGGCCGGCGCCCACATCGAGAAGCACTCTGGAGGTGCGGAGACCGCGCGGTGACCGACGACGTCCAGCGTCTTCGCCGCGCGCGCGAACACTCCGCGCTCAGGCGCGCCGGCTACCGCATCCTCCCCGGCGAGATGTTCAGCTACATCCTCCACCTGCGCCCGCGCGAATGGCCCATCATGGCCGCGCACACCGCCCTGGGGTTCTTCCTGGCTGCTGGCTTCCGGCCCCATCAGAGCGGATCGTCCTGGGACGCGCTGGCCTGGGGACTACTCCTCTGGGTAGGATGCCTCAACGCGGGGACCCTGGCTCTCAACTCCGCCTTCGACGATGATGACGACGACATCGGCTATCTCAACGCGCCGCCGCCGCCACCACCGTACCTGGCCCACGTATCGGTTGCGCTCTTGGCCGCCGGCCTCGCTCTGTCACTGACCCTTCCCGCCGCGTTCACCGCCGTCTACGCCCTCTGCTTTGCAATTTCGATCTTGTACTCCGTCCCCCCTTTTCGCTTCAAGGCCGTAGCCGGCATGGACTGGATCATCAACATGTTCGGATTCGGAACCTTCACACCCTTCGCCGGCTGGGCGATCACGGGGCGGCCCCTGGAACTCTGGGCGGCGCTCGTGCTCATCGCCTTCTGCCCGCTGTTCGCAGCCCTCTACCCCCTTACTCAGCTCTACCAGATGCACGAGGACCGATCCCGCGGCGACCGCACCCTCGCCCTTGCCATCGGGCTGCGCGCTTCCCTCCTGGTCGCCATCGCCGGCACCCTCATCGCCTTCCTCTTCTTCGCCGCCGCCGCTCTCGCCGGACCGGCTTCGCGCTTCTGGCCGCTCATCGCCGTCGCTTTCACCGCTTGGATGGCCGCACTCCTTCCCTGGTACCGGCACCGCGAGCACCGCTCACCCGCCGAGCACCAGCGCGGCATGTATCACGCGCTTAAGGCCTGGGCGCTCACAGACGCCGCGGTGCTCCTCACCTTCGCGGTTTGACCGCGCAGGCACACGCAGGCACACCGCCCCCGACCCATCTTAGGAGGCGGCGCCCGGAGGAGGAGCCCAGGGCACCGTGGGCGCCTACGGGCGCCGCCGCCTCGAGGCCGCTGAAAAACCCAGCTTGAAATGACTGGAGAAGCTTGGGGGAGTAGCCTCAGGGTCTTGACATGCCGCAGGCCGAGGCTAATATATGGCTCGGCGCGTTTATTAGCACTCAGCTAAAGTGAGTGCTAATAAGCCCGGTGGGAATGTTTAACTCATTAATCTGCACGGAGGTAGGCGAGCGATGACCACCGCGACGAAGGTCAAGATCCAGCCGCTGGCGGATCGCATCGTCGTGCGTCCCCTGGAGGAGACCGAGCAGATGAAGGGCGGTCTCTACATCCCGGACACGGCCAAGGAGAAACCGCAGCAGGGCGACGTGGTGGCAGTTGGCCCGGGCAAGCTCTCGGACGAGGGCAAGCGCATCCCGCCTGATGTTAAGGTGGGCCAGCGCGTTCTGTACGGGAAGTACAGCGGGACGGAGGTCACGGTGAGTGACGAGGAGTACCTGATCCTGCGGGAATCGGACGTGCTGGCGGTAATCAACTAGCGCGGATGACTGAGTAGCGACCCGGTCGGCTTCCCGGTCGACCTCCCGGTCGACCCCGGTTGCGGGTCGCAGCCGGCTAAGCGAGCCGGTCTGGTCTTGCGGGAGGGGTGGACGGGAGGTTGTCAGGCACCAACCACGAGTTGAGGAGTCGAGACCATGGCAGCGAAGCAGCTCGAGTTCGAGGTCGAGGCCCGGAACCGCTTGCGGAGGGGCGTGGAAAAGCTGGCCGCGGCGGTGAAGGTGACCCTCGGGCCGAAGGGGCGCAATGTGGTCCTCGACCGGAAGTTCGGCGCGCCGACGGTGACGAAGGACGGCGTCACGGTCGCGAAGGAGGTCGAGCTTGAGGACAAGGTCGAGAATCTGGGCGCCCAGATGGTGAAGGAGGTCGCCACGAAGACGTCGGACGTGGCCGGTGACGGCACGACCACGGCGACGGTTCTGGCGGAGGCGAACTTCCGCGAGGGTCTGAAGAACGTGACCGCCGGGACGAACCCCATGGGGATCAAGCGGGGGATCGACCGTGGGGTGGAGGTGGTCGTGGAGGAGCTGAGGAGGCTCTCGGTGGCGACGAAGGGCAAGAAGGAGATCGCCCAGGTGGGCGCCATCTCGGCGAACAACGATCGGGAGATCGGGAACCTGATCGCGGACGCCATGGAGAAGGTCGGCAAGGATGGCGTGATCACGGTGGAAGAGGCGAAGGGTCTCGAGACCACGCTCGAGACGGTAGAGGGGATGCAGTTCGACCGTGGCTACCTGTCGCCCTACTTCGTCACGGATCCGGAGCGGATGGAGGCGATTCTGGAGGATCCGCTGATCCTCATTCATGACAAGAAGATCAGCTCGATGAAGGATCTTCTCCCGATCCTGGAGAAGGTCGCGCAGATGGGCCGGCCGCTCCTGATCATCGCGGAGGACGTGGAAGGCGAGGCGCTGGCTACGCTGGTGGTGAACAAGCTGCGCGGTACGCTCAAGACCTGCGCCGTGAAGGCGCCCGGCTTCGGGGATCGGCGCAAGGCCATGCTTCAGGACATCGGGACTCTGACTGGCGGCCAGGTGATCAGTGAGGAGCTTGGCTTCAAGCTGGAGAACGCGGTGATCAGCGATCTCGGTCGCGCGAAGCGGATCGTGGTGGACAAGGACAACACGACGATCGTGGACGGCGCGGGGGATTCGGACAAGATCAAGGGCCGGATCAACGAGATCAAGGTCGCCATCGACAAGACCACGTCCGACTATGACCGGGAGAAGCTGCAGGAGCGGCTGGCGAAGCTGGCCGGCGGGGTCGCAGTGATCCACGTGGGTGCGGCCACCGAGACGGAGATGAAGGAGAAGAAGGCGCGGGTCGAGGACGCGCTGCACGCGACCCGGGCGGCGGTCGAGGAGGGGATCGTGACCGGTGGCGGCGTCGCGCTCCTGCGTTGCCAGAAGAATCTGAAGGAGCTCAAGCTCGAGCGGGACGAAGAGCGGGTTGGAGTGAACATCCTGATTCGGGCGCTCGAGGAGCCCATCCGGCTGATCGCCGAGAATGCGGGCTACGAGGGATCCATCGTGGTCGAGAAGGTCCGGGAAAGCGCCAACCCGAACTTCGGGTTCAACGCCCAGACCGAGCAGTTCGAGGATCTGGTGGACGCGGGCGTGATCGACCCGACGAAGGTGGTGCGCACCGCGCTCCAGAACGCGGCTTCCATCGCCGGCCTCTTGCTGACCACGGAGGCCGTGGTCGTGGAGAAGCCGGAGGAGGAGAAGCCGCCGATGCCGGGCGGCGGCATGGGCGGCATGTACTGATCCGTTTCCGCGCCCGAAAGGCCAGCCGGGGTGCCGCAGCAGGACGCAGGACGCAGCAGCGGTGCCGGCACGATAGGGCTCGGGTGGAGGCGTACCTGGACCCGGGCGCCCGCGAAGGGCGCCCGGGGCCTTTTCTTGCGAGGAGCTTGCGCGACCGGGCGTGGGGCTCGCTGGGCTCCGGCCATGGCGATCTCTGGAGGCGGCAGAGGCGCATGGAAGGTTGACGGCCGCACCTCTGTCGCTTAAGCTGGGACAGCATCGAGCGACATGGGAAACGCTGCATGATCCGCATGACCACTAGCGGCGCGAGCACGACCCCTTCCCATGCGGGAGGCGGCGCGATCGCGTACGTCGGATAGCGGTTGGATCAACGGAGACGCGGCGCGGCCTCTCGAGCACGAGGGGTCGCGCTTTTTCGTTTGCGCACGCGCGGGTCGCGACAGCGGTCGCGGGCAGCGGCCTGCCGCCGGTCGGCGGCGAGGGTGCCGGCGGTTGCGGGCCGTCGCGCGCAGGACAAGCTTGTCGTGCGGCTGGGGAATCAGGAACAGCGAGGCGGACGAACAATGGCCATGGTATCGGCGAAGGCGGTCAGGGTGAGGCTTCCGGACGGCTCCTCCCTCGAAGTTGCCGCCGGCACCACGGTGGGCGAGGTGGCGCGGCGCATCGGAGCCGGATTGGCGAAGGCGGCGGTTGCGGCCAAGCTCGACGGGCGGATCGTGGATCTCATGCATTCGCTGGAGGAGGACGGTGAGCTGCGGATCCTGACCGGGAAGGACCCGGAGGCCCTGGGGGTGCTCCGCCACTCGGCGGCCCACGTTCTGGCTACCGCGGTGCGGAGGCTCCACCCCGGCGCCGGGATCGGGTTCGGGCCCGCCATCGAGGAGGGTTTCTACTACGACTTCGACGTGTCGCAGCCGTTCACGCCCGAGGATCTGGAGGCCATCGAGGCGGAGATGCGAAAGGTCGTGGATGCGGACCACGCTTTCGAACGGCGGGTCGTAACGAAGGAGGAGGCCCGCGATCTGTTCAAGGACGACCCGCTGAAGATCGAGCGGCTTGAAGAGCTCGGTGACGGCGAGGTCATCACGGTCTACCGGGACGGGCTGTTCCTCGATCTCTGTCGCGGCCCTCACCTTCCATCCACGGGGCGAGTGAAGCACTTCAAGCTCCTCTCGACGGCGGGCGCGTACTGGCGCGGCGACGAGCGGCGCCAGATGCTCCAGCGCATCTACGGGACGGCCTGGTTCTCGAAGCAGGAGCTCGACGAGCACCTCCACCGGCTGGAGGAGGCGAAGAAGCGTGACCACCGGGTGCTGGGCCGCGACCTGGACCTCTTCAGTATTCAGGATGAGGTGGGTCCCGGGCTGGTGCTGTGGCATCCGAAGGGGGCGCGGATCCAGTTCGCGCTGCGGAGGTGGATCGAGGATGAGCTCGATCGCCGGAGCTACGAGTTCGTCTACACGCCGCACCTCGCGGGCGAGCGGCTGTTCGCGCGGTCCGGCCATCTGCAGGCCTACGCGGAGCTCATGTACCCGGCCCTGGAGGTGCAGGGCGAGCGGGACGCGTACCGGGTGAAGCCCATGAACTGCCCGATGCACGCCCTCATCTACGCGTCGCGGCAGCGAAGCTACCGGGAGCTGCCGCTCCGTCTCTCCGAGATCGCCAACGTCTACCGGCACGAGCGCTCGGGAACTCTCCACGGGCTTCTCCGCGTGCGCATGCTCACCATGGACGACGCTCACATCTTCTGCGCGCCGGAGCAGATCGAGGACGAGATCTTCGATATGCTCGACCTGGCTAGCCTGGTGATGCGCACGTTCGGCTTCGAGTACCACCTGGACTTCGCCACGCGGCCGGAGAAGCGGATCGGATCCGACGCGGTGTGGGACCACGCGGAGGCGGCGCTGGAGGCGGCGCTCAAGCGCTCGGGCACGGACTATCGCGTGGACCCGGGAGGCGGTGCGTTCTACGGCCCGAAGATCGACATCAAGTTCAGGGACGCCATCGGGCGGGAGTGGCAGGGCTCCACCATCCAGCTCGACTTCATTCTTCCCGAGCGCCTGGGTCTCGAGTACATCGGCCCGGACAACCGGTCCCATCGGCCCGTCATGATGCACCGGGCGATCCTGGGGACGCTCGAGCGCTTCGTGGGCGGGCTCATCGAGCACTTCGCCGGCGCGCTTCCCGTCTGGCTCGCGCCCGAGCAGGTGCGGGTGATTCCCATCTCGGAGCCATGGGAGGCGAGCGCGCGTGAGTTCGCGGGCGCGCTCCGGGCGAAGGGCATCCGGGCGACGCTCGACCCGCGGGCCGACACGCTCAACTACCGGATCCGCGACGCCGAGGTGCACAAGGTCCCCTATATGGCGGTGATCGGCGAGCGCGAGGCCGCGGCCGGCACGGTCGCCGTGCGGCGCCGCGGGGCCGGCACGAAGCAGGAAGTCATGGGCCGTGGGGCGTTCATCGAGCGGGTGCTCCGGGAGATCGAGACGCGGGCGCTCTCCTGAGTGGGCGAGCGGGCGAGCGGGCGAGCGGGGAATGGGCGGGAATGGGAGGGAGTGGGCACGGGTGCTTGACGAACGGTGAGGTTTTGCGCACCTTGAGTCGTTGACAACTGTGAAGTGAGCGGGGGTCGCGCCTCGCTCCACCTTTCGGTCCGCGGCGTTGGGCAGAGCAGCGGCACCCCCGGGTCAGAGCGAAGGTGGACTGCTGGCCGTTGCGACGAGCGCGGAGTTCACCTCGGTTTGCTACCCGGAAATTCCGGGTTTTTTGTTGTGCGGTCCGGCATGGCGGCCGGGTCGCGCGGTGACCTCGAGAGCGGAGGAAGGCGACCATCAAAGAGCAAAAGGTCCGCGTCAACCGGCAGATCCGCATCAGTCCCGTGCGGCTGATCGACGACGCCGGCCGGCAGGTCGGAATCGTCGACATCGAGACAGCGCTGGACGCGGCCTTGCAGCGCGGGCTGGACCTGGTTGAAGTCGCGCCGGAGGCGCGGCCGCCCGTGGTCCGCATCATGGACTACGGGAAGTTCAAGTACGAGCAGGCTCGCAAGGCGCGCGAGGCCAGGAAGAAGCAGCACCAGATCCACGTAAAGGAAGTCAAGTTCCGTCCGGGCATCGAGGACCACGACTTCGAGTTCAAGTGCCGGCACGCGCGGCGCTTCCTCGAAGAGGGGAACAAGGTCAAGATCACCATGATGTTCCGTGGTCGGCAGATGGCGCATCCGGAGATCGGCCTGGAAGTGCTGGCGCGCGTCGCGGGGGAGCTGACCGACGTGGCCAAGATCGAGGCCGAGGCGACGATGGACGGGCGGAACATGACGATGGTCCTGGCCCCGGCGAAGTAAGCGCCAACGCGATCTTCCCTCCCGGGCCGAAGCGTACGGGCCCCGGAGCCCGGCACGCGGGGAGCACCGCGGCGAGGGTGGGCGCTGGTGCTGGGCGCACGGTGCCCGTGGAACGCGGGGCGTTCCCCCGGACAGACGCGACCGGACGACTGGACGGCACGCGGCCGTGTGGACGGCGGGTGCGGTGAGCGTCCCCGCTCGCTGCATGGCCGCGGACCCAAGTTTGCCCGGTGCCACGGCCCGCCCGGCGCAGCAGCCTATGAGAACGGGAAGCGATCATGCCGAAGATGAAGACGCATAAGGGCTCGGCGAAGCGGTTCAAGAAGACGGGGTCGGGCAAGCTCCTGCGCCGCCGGGCGAACAAGAGTCACATTCTCACGAAGAAGACGCGCAAGCGGAAGCGGCATCTGCGCCGGTCGACGCTAGCGTCCAGGTCGGACGAGAAGCGCCTCAAGCGGCTGCTTCCGGGCAACTGAGAGGGGGTCGGGCCATGCCGAGGGTCAGCAGAGCCGTCGCCCGCAAGAAGCGCAGAAAGAAGATCCTCAAGCACGCGAAAGGCTACTTCGGTGGCCGGAAAAGCCTCTATCGCGTCGCGAAGGATGCGGTCGAGAAGGGCTGGCAGCACGCGTACCGGCATCGCAAGACGAAGAAGCGCGAGTTCCGGCGGCTGTGGATCGCGCGGATCAACGCGGCGGCGCGGGCCCACGATCTCTCCTACAGCCGCTTCATCAACGGGCTGAAACGCGCGGGCGTCGAGCTGGATCGCAAGGTACTGGCGGACCTGGCGGTGCGGGATCCCGCGGCGTTTGCGGCCCTGGCCGTGCGGGCGAAGGCGCAGCTGGCGCAGCTCGAAGTCTCGAAGTGAAGTGACGAGTATGGCCGGCCGCACGCCGGCGGGGTGTCGCAGCGGGGGTTACGGGCGCGCGTGAGGGTTCGGTCCGCGGTGTCCCGACCGAGGCTGGCGCGCCCCTCACCCTTGTGCGCATCCTGCGGGCGTCCGGGAACCCGATTCGGTCTCCCATGACAGAAGCGTTGCTGGAAGAGCTGTCGCGGCTGGAGCGCGAGGCGCTGGCGGCGATCGGTGCGGCCGATCACGACGACGCGCTGGAGCGCGTGCGGGTCGAGTACCTGGGGCGAAAGGATGGCAGGGTCTCGGCCATCCTGCGGGGTCTCGGGGCGCTCGCGCCGGAGGTGCGCCCGAAGATCGGTGCCGAGGCGAACCGCGTCCGGGACGTCATCCGTGATGCGCTCGCTTGGCGGACCGCCGAAGTGGCCGCCCGGACGCAGCGGCGACGGGAGGCGCCGCTCGACCTGACGCTGCCGGGCCGGGCTGAATGGATGGGCGGCCGTCACCCGGTGACTCGAGTCATCGATGAGATCAGCGCGATTTTCGCCTCCCTGGGCTTCACGCGCGCCCGCGGTCCCGAGGCGGAGACCGAGTGGTACAACTTCGTCGCGCTGAACACGCCGCTGGACCACCCGGCCGCGGACATGCAGGCCACGCTCTACGTGCACGGCAGGGTCCTTCTCCGCAGCCACACCTCGCCGGTGCAGGTCCGGGTCATGGAGCGCTACCCGCCCCCGATCCGCATCATCGTGCCAGGGATGGTATACCGGCGGGATGCTGCAGATGCGTCTCACCTGCCGGCGTTCTCGCAGATCGAGGGGCTGGCGGTGGACGAAGGGATCAGCTTCGTGGACCTCAAGGCGATGCTCGCGGAGTTTGCGCGCCGGTTCTTCGGCCCGGCTGCGCGGGTGCGCTTCCGGCCGTCGTTCTTCCCGTTCACGGAGCCGAGCGCCGAGGTGGACGTGAGCTGCATTATCTGTAATGGGACGGGGTGCCCGGCGTGCAAGGGCACGGGGTGGATGGAGATCATGGGGGCCGGTATGGTGGACCCGGCGGTGTTTGAGGCTGTGGGTTATGACCCGGAGCGCTACACCGGCTACGCGTTCGGAATGGGGCCCCACCGGATCGCCATGCTGAAGTACGGGATCCCTGACATCCGGATGCACCACGAGAACGACGTGCGCTTCCTGAGCCAGTTCGCGGAGTAGAGCGCGAGGATGCACGTTTCATATCGCTGGCTGCGTGCCCTGGCGCCTGCGCTGGACCTGGAGGTGGGGGAGGTCGTCGACCGGCTCGCCACGTACGGCGCGCCGGTGGACGAGGTCGTGTGGTTGGGAAAGGGCCTCGCAGACATCCTGGTGGCGCGCGTGGAGACGGTGCGTCCGCACCCGAACGCGGATCGGCTCACGCTCTGTGACGTGGAGACCGGGAGCGGCGCCGTCCAGGTCGTCTGCGGTGCGCCGAACGTGCGGGCGGGGGCATACTACCCGTATGTGCCCACGGGCTCGACGCTGCCCAACGGCGTGAAGATCCGGCGGGCGAAGATCCGTGGTGTGGAGTCCGTGGGGATGCTTTGCAGCGAGGCCGAGCTGGGCCTCGGGCGGGACCATACCGGGATCCTCGAGCTTCGAGGCGAGTTCCAGCCCGGCAGCCGCTTTGCGGAAGCGGTGGGGCTTGACGACTACCGGCTCGTCGTGGACGTGACGCCGAACCGGCCGGACCTGCTCTCCCACGCGGGCATTGCCCGCGAGCTCGCGCCGGGAGGCACGGCCGGCCTGACGCTGCCGGAGTTTCCCGGGTCCGACGCGGTCTCGTTCGCGATGGTGGCGAGGGTGGGCGCGGAGACGTCGGGCGCGGCCGATGGGGTCCGGGTCGAGATTTGGGACCCCGATCTCTGTCCGCGGTACATGGCCGCCGTGATCCGGGGTGTGCGGATCGCACCCTCCCCGGAATGGCTCGCCATGCGGCTCCGCGCGGTGGGTGCGCGGCCCATCAACAACGTCGTGGACGCGACCAACTACGTCCTCTTCGAGGTGGGCCAGCCGCTTCATGCCTTCGACCTGAACCGGCTTGCGGGGCCGGCCATCGTCGTGCGGCGCGCCCGCGCGGGCGAGTGGGTCGTGACGCTGGACGGCCAGCTGCGGAGCCTCGGTCCGGAGATGCTCGCCATCTGCGACGCCGAGCGGCCCGTGGCTGTGGCCGGGGTGATGGGTGGCACGGAGTCGGAAGTGAGTGACGAGACCACGGATGTCCTCATCGAATGCGCGTTGTTCGAGCCGAAGTCGGTGCGTGCCACCGCGAGAGCGCTGAGCCTCGCCACGGACGCGAGCTACCGCTTCGAGCGGGGCGTCGATCCGGAGGGACCGCCCGCTGCGCTCAGGCGGGTCGCCGAGCTCATCGTTGCCACCGCAGGGGGCACACCGGCGCCCGCAGCGGTGGACGTCTATCCGCGACCGAAGCCCTGTCCAACTATCGACCTCCGGCCCGAACGCGTGAGCCACCTGCTGGGGATCCCGTTCGACGAGGCCACGATCCGCGCCCAGCTCGAGCCGCTGGGATTCGCCGTGGACCGCGGGGGCGCGGCGCTCCGCGTCCGGGTGCCGGCATTCCGGAGCTATGACGTCACCCGGGAGATCGACCTGATCGAGGAGGTGGCACGCCGCTACGGCTACGAGCACTTCCCTGACGAGTTGCGGCCGTTCCGTGCGGGCGGCGTGCCGGACGATCCGCGCCTTCAGCTCGAAGACGATGTCCGCCGCGTCCTGGTCTCCTCAGGGCTCCTGGAGGCGCGGACTCCCGCGTTCACGTCCGAGCGGCACGGTGCGGTTCGGCTCGCCAACCCGTTGTCCGCCGACGAGAGTTACCTGCGGAGCGCGCTCCTCCCGGGCCTCCTGCGCCGCGTCGAGTACAACTTCGCCCGCGGCGTCCGCGACGTGCGCCTGTTCGAGATCGGTACCGTGTTCCGGCCGGGACCCGCCGGCGCTCAGCCCGTGGAGCGGACGAACGTGGCGGTGGTCCTCACCGGGCTGCGGAGCCCGCGCCACTGGTCCGGCCCGGCTGCCGCCGTGGACACCTGGGACGTGAAGGCGCTCGTCCTCCGACTGCTCGCGCCCGCCCGCCTGCACGACGCTGAAGTGACGCCCGCCGCGCCCCAGGACAGGCTGCTCAAAGCGGCCCAGGGCTTTACCGTGCGGGCCGACAAGGACGTCGTGGGCGCCGCCGGTCTGATTCGCAGCGACGCCGTAGACGCGCCGGCATGGGCCGGCGATATCTGGGGCATCGAGCTCGTCCTCCCCGCGGAGCCGCCGCCGCCGCCGACGCCGCGGCTCAGGGCGCTCGCGACGTTCCCGGCCGTGGAGCGCGACCTGGCCGTCGTAGTCCCGGACGAGATCTCCGCCGCCCGTGTCTCTGAGGTCATGCGCCAGGAGGGTGGCGCGCTGTTGGAGGAGCTGTCCATCTTCGACGTCTACAGGGGGCCGAACATCCCTGAGAGTGCCCGATCCCTTGCGTTTCGGCTCCGCTTCCGCGCCGCCGACCGCACCCTCACTGATGACGACGCGCAGCGGGCCACGGAAAAGATCGTCTCCCGGCTCAAGGAGGAGCTCGGTGTCGAGGCACGACGCTAGTACGGCCCCGGCGGCTCAGGAGAGCAGCGCCGCCACCCCCGGCACCCAGGCCGCCCTCGCCGCGTTTGCGGCCCTGGATTCTGCGGTCGGCCGCATACTCGCGCGGATCGACGAGCTCCGCGCCCGGGAACCCGCACTGGAAGGGCGCGTGGCCGAGCTCGAAGGAACCCTCCGTAGCATGACGAGCGGGGCCCTCGACCCGCAGGCCCTCCTCACTCGCGTCCGCTCCCTCGAGCGGGAAAACGAGGAGCTCCGCCGCCGTATCGAGTCCGGGCGGCAGGCTGTGGAACGATTGCTCGCGAAGATCCGGTTCCTGGAGGAGAAACGACCGTGAGCCACGAGACGATGGGCAAGCACGCGGTCACGGTGCGCATCGCCGGCGAGGAGCATGCCATCCGCTCGGAGGCGGAGCCGGACTACACCCGGTCCTGCGCTCAGTTCGTGGACGACGCGATCAGCGAGGTCAAGGAGAACGTCAACCTCATCGAGACCCATAAGGCCGTCATTCTGGCAGCCCTCTCCATCACGGACCAGCTATTCCAGGCACGCGGCGAGCTGGAACGCGTGAGCCAAGAGCTGGTCGGCCGGCTCGACACGCTGCGGCGCCGGATCGAGGAGGCGCTGGACCGTCCCTTGGCGTGACGCCGCCCGCGTCGGGGCCGGCCGGTAGGCCGCCTTGCGTTCAGAGTCACGCGCTCCCCATTTTTCGGCGATGGTTTCAGCCTGTGCGGACCGCCGGGCCGATTCTGGGCGGCCCCGCACGGGACTTTGAAGTTTTGCCCCCCACGGGCGTGACGAGCGCGCCCGTTTTCGGAGTGCATACATGAACACGGCGTTGGTGACTGTCCTGGCGGCGATCGCCGCCGGCGTTGTCGCCTTCCTTGCCGGTTGGGGAATCGAGCGGGCGCGGCAGCGGCGGACCCGGCAGACGGCGGAGGATGTAGCTCGACAGATCCGGGCGGCGGCGGAGCAGGAGGCGGAGAGCATCCGTGAGGCGGCCGACCTCAAGGGTCGGGAGGAGGGGTATCGACTCCGGGCGCTGTGGGAGCAGGAGGAGTCGAGGCGGCGGGAGGAGTTCGATCGGGTGGAGCGCCGCCTGCTCGAGCGGGCGGAGTCGCTGGACAGCAAGGCGGCGGCGCTGGATCGCAGGCTGGACCTGCTCGACCAGCGAGATGCGGCGCAGGGCAAGCGGGAGGCCGAGCTGGACCGGCGGGTTGCGCAGCGCGATGCGCGGATGCGCGAGGCGGAGGAGCTGGCGCAGAAGCGCCGAGCGGAGCTGGAACGTCTGGCGGGTCTCACAACCCAGGACGCCAAGCGCCAGCTCATCGAGGATCTGAAAGACGAGGCCCGGGCCCAAGCCGCGAACACGATCCGGCAGATCCGGGACGAGGCGCAGCGCAACGCGGAGCGGGAGGCGGGGAAGATCGTCGCGCTGGCGATCCAGCGGATGGCTACGGACCAGACGGCGGAGATGACGGTGTCCGTGGTCAACCTCCCCTCCGATGAGATGAAGGGCCGGATCATCGGGCGCGAGGGTCGCAACATTCGGGCGTTCGAGCAGGCGACGGGCGTGGACGTGATCATCGACGACACGCCCGAGGCGGTGATCCTATCGTCGTTCGACCCGATCCGCCGGGAGACCGCGCGCGTCGCCCTCGAGAAGCTCATCGCCGACGGCCGGATTCATCCCGGCCGTATCGAGGACGTGGTGGCGAAGGCACGCAAGGAAGTCGAGCAGGGGATGATCGAGGCGGCGGAGAGCCTGCTCTACGAGCTGGGGATCCACAACGTGCACGCCGAGATCGTGAAGGTCCTCGGCCGGCTGAAGTTCCGGACATCGTACGGGCAGAACCAGTTCCTGCACGCCAAGGAGGTGGCGCTCCTGGCCGGGAACATGGCCGCGGAGATGGGCCTCGACGTGCAGATGGCCAAGCGCATGGGGCTGCTCCACGACATCGGCAAGGGGCTCACGCACGAGCAGGAGGGCACGCACGTGGAGCTGGGCTACCGTCTGTGCAAGAAGCACGGCGAGCCGGACCCGGTGCTGAACGCGATTCGTGCCCACCACGACGAGGAGCCGCACCGCTATCCTGAGACCTTCCTGGTCACGGCGGCGGACGCGATCAGCGGTTCGCGCCCGGGCGCGCGGCGCGAGATGTTCGACATCTACGTGAAGCGCCTGGACAAGCTCGAGGAGATCGCCATGAGCTACCCGGGTGTCGAGCGCTGCTTTGCGGTGCAGGCGGGTCGTGAGCTGCGGGTCATGGTGCAGCCTGAAGCGATTTCGGACGCCGACATGGCACGCCTGTCGGAGGAGGTGGCCCGCCGCATCGAGAGCGAGCTCCAGTACCCGGGTCAGATCAAGGTCGTCGTGATCCGGGAGACACGTGCCATCGATTTCGCCCGCTGATTCCGCCGGCCCTCCCGTTCTCGGCTTCGGGTCCTGCCGATGGCTGCTGAGCTGATCTCCGGCACCGAGATCGCCCGCGCCCTGCGTGCGGAGATCCGGGAGCGGGTCGCTGCGCTCAAGGCGCGTGGGCTGGTTCCGGGCCTGGCCACCGTGCTGGTGGGGCGTAACCCGGCCAGCGAGGTGTACGTGCGCATGAAGGGCAAGGCGGCTGAGGAGGCGGGAATCTACTTGCGGCGCATCGCGCTGCCCGAGGACACGCCCGAGGAGGAGCTCCTGGGCCTGGTGGCGGGGCTCAACGCGGATCCGCGGATCCACGGGATCCTCGTGCAACTTCCGCTGCCCGCACAGCTCCGCGAGCGCGTGGCGCTTGAGGCCGTAGACCCGGACAAGGACGTGGATGGCTTCCACCCCCTCAACGTAGGCCGGCTGGCCGCAGGCGATCCTGACGTGCTCGCACCATGCACGCCGACCGGGGTGATCGAGATGCTTCTCCGCGCTGGCTACGATCCGGCGGGCCGCCACGTGGTCGTGGTGGGGCGGTCGAACATTGTGGGGCGGCCCATGGCGCTCCTGCTGCTGCGCAAAGGCCGGGGCGGCGACGCCACCGTCACCGTGGCCCACAGCCGCACGCGTGACCTGGCGGCGGTGACGCGGCTGGCGGAGATCCTCATCGTGGCGGCGGGCCGGCCCGAGTTCATTCGCGCGAACATGGTGAAGCCGGGTGCTGTGGTGATCGACGTAGGGGTGAACCGCGTGGAGGATCCGGGTTCGGAGAAAGGGTACCGGCTGGTGGGTGACGTGGCGTTCGCCGAGGTGCGTGAGGTGGCTTCCGCCATCTCGCCGGTTCCCGGCGGCGTGGGCCCCATGACCATCGCGATGCTCCTCCAGCATACGGTGGTGGCGGCGGAGCGCCTGTGGTCGGCGTCGGCGTCGTCGCTGGAAGAGCCGACCAGGGCTGCGGCGCGCGCGTGAAACGGAGGGGTTCGGCGGTCGTGAATCGGGATCTCTTCGATCTGGAGACCGAGAGGGCGAGGGAGCCCGGGAGCGACGGGCTGGCAGGGGAGCGCCCCGAGGCGCCCGCGTGCCCCCAGCCCATAGATGTACCCGTGTGGAGCGTTTCCGCCGTCAACGCGGCGGCGCGCACCTTGCTCGAAGGTACGTTCCCGCCGCTCTGGGTGACGGGTGAGGTGGCGAACTGGCGGCGGGCGCGGTCCGGCCACTGCTATTTCACGCTGAAGGATCGGACCTCGCAGCTCGGGTGCGTGATGTGGCGGAGCGACGCGGAGCGCCTGCCCACGGACCCGGACGAGGGGATGACGCTGCGGGTGTTCGGGACGCTCACCATCTACGAGCGCAAGGGCGAGTACCAGCTCGTAGTGCGGCGGCTCGAGGGTGAGGGAGCGGAAGGGTTGTGGCGTCTGGCGTTCGAGAAGCTGCGCGCGAAGCTCGCCGCGGAGGGGCTCCTCGCGCCGGAACGCAGGCGCCCCCTGCCGCGCTTTCCGTCCACGGTGGGTGTGGTAACGTCGCCGGCCGGCGCCGCGATGCGCGACATCATCACGGTGATCGGGCGGAGGGCGCCCTGGACCCGGGTTGTGCTTTGTGCGGCGCGGGTCCAGGGGGAGGGCGCCGCGGCGGAGATCGCCCGGGCGATTCGCGCCCTGGCCACGAGCGGGCTGGTGGAGGTGATCATCGTCGGGCGCGGCGGCGGCTCCGTGGAGGATCTTTGGGCGTTCAACGAGGAGCCGGTGGCGCGGGCGATCGCCGAGTGTCCGGTGCCGGTCGTGTCGGCGGTCGGACACGAAGTCGACGTGACGATCGCGGATCTGGTGGCCGACGTGCGCGCGCCGACGCCGTCCGCGGCTGCCGAGACGGTGGTGCCGGACCGGCGCGCGGTGGCGGACGGGCTCGAGCGGCTTCGCGCCCATCTAGTCACAGCGCTGGCCGCGGCCGTCGAGCGGCGCCGGGTGCGGGCGCGAGACATGGCCGACGCGCTGGAACGGGGAATGGCTCGCGTGCTCGAGCGGTGGCGGCACCGGCTCGCCGGGGTCGTGGCCAAGGTCGAGGCGCTGTCGCCGCTGGCTACGCTGCGCCGCGGTTACGCGGTGCCCCTGGGCGTGGGAGGCCAGGTATTGCGCCGCGCCGTTGAGTTCGACGCGGGGATGCCCTTCGAGTTGCGCGTGGTGGATGGCCGTGTGCGGAGCCGCGTGGAGGAGTCGCTCCCGGAGGAAAGCGATGGCGGACGCACCGAATCGTGACGTCGAAGCAGGCGCCGCGCGCGACGACGGGTCGCTGGAGGATCGCATCGCGCGCCTGGAGGAGATCGTGCAGGCGCTCGAGGCCGATCGTCTCGAGCTGGACGAGGCCCTCGCACTCTTCGAGGAAGCCGTAGGGCACATTCGCCACGCGGAGCGCACCCTGGCGGAGGCGGAGCTCAGGGTCGAGGAGTTGAAGGGGGAGGGCCCTGCCGGGGTGCTGCGGCCGTTCGAGGGCGAGGGCGAATGACGACCACAGCCCCGGGCTTCGATCTGGAGGCCTTCCTGCGCCGTGAGCGTTCCCTCGCGGGGGCGGCGGTCCGCCGCGCCGTGGATCGGCTGGGGGAGGCGCTGCCGGATTGCCTTGTCCGCGCCGTCGAGCACTCCACGAGCGCGCCCGGAAAGCTGCTGCGCCCTATCCTCTGTGCAGCGGCGTACCGGGCCGCCGGCGGCCACGGCGACGCGGTCTACGACCTCGGCGCGGCCATCGAGCTCGTGCATGCCTATTCGCTCATGCATGACGATCTTCCGTGCATGGATGACGCCGAGCTGCGGCGCGGGCGCCCGGTGGCCCACAGCGTGTTCGGCGAAAAGACCGTAATGGTGGCGGCCGCCGCGCTCATTCCGGCGGCGGCGCTCCAGGCCTGGCAGGCCGCGCTCCGGCTGGGCTGTGGCCAGGCGGCGGCGCGGCGAATGGTGCGGGAGCTTGCCGTGGCCGCGGGCGCGGGCGGGATGGTGGGTGGCCAGGTGCTGGATCTCGGTCTGGAGGGCGAGCCCCGGGACAGCGCGGAGCTCGATGCGCTGCATGCGCGCAAGACCGGTGCGCTCCTGGCGGCGGCACTGCGCATTGGCGGGATCGCGGCTGGCGCAGGCGCGGCGACCATCGCGGCCCTGGATGCCTACGGTCGCAATGTGGGGTTGGCCTTCCAGGTCGTGGACGACATTCTGGACGTGACCGCCAGCGCGCACGCCCTGGGCAAGCGGCCGCTGAAGGATGCAGCGCTCGGGAAAGCGACGTACGCATCGGTGCACGGCGTGGAGGAAGCGCGCTGGCGGGCTGAGGCGCTGGCTCGCGCGGCCGCTGACGCGCTCGGGAAGGCGGGGATCCACGCGCCCGCGCTCGCCGCGCTGGCCGACTACGTGGTCGACCGTGACCGCTGATCGGCCGGCCGGCCCCGTGCTGTTCCGCCGCATCGGGATCGTGGGCCAGTCGGGCTATGGCACCCTGGAGCGGGTGATCGCTCGGATCGTTGCGTTCGCTCGAGCCCGCGATCTCGGCCTGCTCTACGAGCCGAGCATCCTGGAATTCGCGCCCGAGCGTGCTGCGCGATTGGACTCGCAGGGCTCGCAAGTCGATCTGCTCCTGACCCTGGGAGGCGACGGTACTCTGCTGCACGGCGCCCGCATGGTGGCGCGCGCCGGCATCCCGGTGCTGGGCGTGAACCTGGGGTTCCTGGGTTTCCTCACCACAGTCGCCCACGACGAGATCGAGCTTGCCCTCGAGCGGCTGCTGGCCGGCGACTACATGCTGGATCGGCGATTCACCCTGCAGGCGTCCATCGTCCACGCGGACGGCTCCGCCGAGGAGCACCCGCATCTGGCGCTCAATGACGTCGTGCTGCACAAGGGTGGGGTGGCGCGCGTGGTGCGCATCGGGATCCGGGTGGGCAGCGGCCGCGAGGAGGTGGGCAGCTTCGTCGCCGACGGCGTGATCATCGCGACGCCTACCGGCTCGACCGCGTACTCCATGGCGGCGGGCGGCCCCATCGTCGTCCCGTCCGTGGACTGCATCGCCGTCACTGCGATCTGTCCCCACACGCTGGCCGTTCGGCCCCTCGTGCTCCCGGCCGACGAGGTCATCACGGCGCAGTCGCTCGTGCCCACGCAGGAGCTGTTCCTCACCGTGGACGGCCGGGAGGGGCTGCCCCTCGAGTCCGGAGACCAGGTTGTAGTGCGGAAGGGCGATGCCGTCGTTTCCCTCGTGCGTTTCCCGGGCCAGACCTTCTTCTCGACGCTGCGCCGGAAACTCAACTGGGCGGTGCCGTCAAGAGGGCGATGAGCGGATTCGCTCATCGGTGACGTCGTCGTCCCACCCTCCCATTGAGCGCCTCTTGCGCCGCGGCGTACATTGGCGGAAATGCTCATCGAGCTGCGGATCCGCGACTACGCCGTCATCGACACGCTGGCCCTCGAGCTCGAACCGGGGCTCAACGTCCTCACAGGTGAGACGGGTGCCGGCAAGTCGATCGTTGTGGGTGCCCTCTCGCTTCTCCTCGGGGAGCGCGCCACTGCGGACGTGGTGCGGATGAGCGCGCCGAAGGCGGTGGTGGAAGGGGTCTTCGATATCCGGGGTCGGCCCGAGCTGCTGCGCCGCCTCGAGGAGCTGGGGGTCGAGGCGCCGGACGGGCTCCTGATCCTCAAGCGCGAGGTGGCTGCGGAGGGCCGTAACCGCGCGTGGGTGAACGCCTCGCCCGCCACCGCTACTGTGGTCGGCGAGCTGGGTCGCGCGCTCGTCGACCTCCACGGGCAGCACGAGCACCAGACGCTGCTGCACGCGAGCGAGCAACGGGCGATCCTCGACGCGTTCGCGGACGCGGGCGAACTGGCCGCAGCGGTGGCCGCTCTTCACCGCGAGCTGGTCCGCCTCCGTGCCGAGCGCGTGGAACGGGAGCACCGGCACGGCCAGCTCCTGGGGCGCGCGGATACGCTGCGCTTCCAGGTAGGCGAGATCGAGGGCGCGCGCCCGGATCCGCATGAGGAGGTTGCCCTCGAGGACGAGGCGCGCCGCCTCCAGCACTCGGAGGAGCTGGTCCGCGGCGCGACCCGCGTCCACGAAGCGCTCTACGCGGGCGACGATGCCATCGCCGACCGGCTCGCGGATCTCCAGCGCGTTCTGGAGCAGCTCGCCCGTGTCGACCCGTCGCTCGCGGAGGCCGCGGCCCTACTCGAGGGGGCATACTTCAGCATAAAGGAGGTGGGCGTTCAGGTCGGCGACTACGCCAGCGGGCTCGAGCATGACCCGGGGCGCCTCGAGGAGATCCGCCACCGTCAGGACCTCATCTTCCGGCTGAAACGAAAATACGGGCCCGAGCTCATGGATGTCATCGAGACCGGGCGGCGTCTGCGCCACGAGCTGGATGCCCTGGATACGGCGGATGTGGAGCTCGATGCGCTGAGGCGGCACATCGAGGATGGGCAGCGGCGAATCGAGGAGCGGGCCGCAGCCCTGAGCGCAGCGCGGAGGAAGGCAGCCCAGCGGCTGGCCGCCTGGGTCAAGCGGATGCTTCCGGAGCTGGGTATGCCCGGCGCGGCCTTCGAGGTGGCGCTCGAGCCGCTCCCGGAGATCGGCGCCTACGGGGCCGAGTCCGTAGAGTTTCGTGTGGCGGTGAACCCGGGGTTCGAGCCGCGTGCCGTGGCCCGCGTGGCCAGCGGCGGCGAACTCTCCCGCATCATGCTGGTGCTCAAGACGATCCTGGCCGACGTGGATCGCGTGCCGACGCTCGTGTTCGACGAGATCGACGTCGGGATCGGCGGGCGCGTGGCGCTCCACGTGGCGGAGAAGCTCCACGAGGTCGCGACGAGCCACCAGGTTTTCGTGATCACGCACCTGCCCCAGCTCGCGGCGCGGGCGGACCACCATCTTTACGTGGAGAAGGGCGAACGTGAGGGCGTCGCCGCAGCGACCGTGGCGGAGCTGGCGGGCGAGGAGCGCGTCCGGGAGATCGCCCGGATGTTAGGCGGCGACTCCGAGTCTGCCACCTCCCTCGAGCACGCCCGGGAGCTCCTGACGAGCGCAGGGGCCACGCGCGGCTGACCGGGCAGTTGCCGCGGCGGCCCATCGCCTGCGCGGGCAGCCACAGCCCCTTCGACCCTTCGACCCTTCGAGCCTTCGAGGGCGCCCCGTGCCATCACTTCCCCCACAGTGTCAGGCCGGTCCGGACCTCCACCTGGAACGTGCCTCGCTTCAGCGTACGCCCGCCGCTCCCGGCCACCGTGTTCTGGTAGATTGCGCGAGCCTCGAGTGGAAGCCGCGCTGTGCCCGGAGGCGTCGAGTAGACGATGCCGATCCCCAGCCGGTGGTACGTGCTTTCCGTCTCCTCAGCCAGCACGTCGGGCGGAGGAACCGCATTTGCCCCGTCCGCTGGCGCTCCGCCGTCCGCCCGTGCGTACGTGTCTTTACCCTTCGTGAAGTAGCTGTACGGGATCCCCACGGACACGGCAGGCGTGAGCACGAGCTGCGGCAGGGCGTCCACGCCGAGGTAGTTGGCCGGCGTCCATTCCACGTTGCGGAGCGCGGCCGCGAGCACGATGGGGCGGTCCGGCGGCGAGATCCGGCGCTCCACGATGGCGGCGCTCTGGATCCCGTAGCGGACCACCACGCTGGCCAGCATCCGCCCGGCGATCAGGACGTCATTGTACGAAGCGAACTCGATGTCGCGCTGCCCGTCGCCGCTGCCCAGGTCCACGAAGTTGCTCGGATCATCGAGCTTACCCGTACCCAGCCTCACAGCGACGCTCACGGCTCCCCGGTAGGCGAGGGGCCGCGCGGCGCCCGCGGAATCCGCGAGCGGTGTCTCCGCGAAACGATATTTCGCGGATAGCTCGATGTCGCCCAGCTCCCACCCGCTCTGCCAGAATCCGAGGGAGTCGCCGGCGATCCCGAAGGCCGGGTCGGTGAGCACCTTCTGAAAGGCAGGGGCGTCGAGAGGCTCTCGGGCCAGCGGGGCAGGGGCCGTGAAGCTCACGACACCATAGCGGCGCATGCCGTCCTGGATCTCGCGGATCGCCTGGTCGAGTGCTCCCGCCTCTGCGGACCCGGCCAACGGGAGCAGGCCTGCCGCCGTGCGCACACCCGAGAGCATGGCGCTCGCCCGGGTCACCAGTTCGCGGCCCGAGCGGCATTCGACGGAGGTCTCACCCAGGGTCTGGCACTCGTCGGAAACTCGCGCCTGCGTGGCGCTGACGGCGCTCGAGAACCCGCTTACGAACGCCTGGACGGACGCCGCCTGGGCCAGGCCGACGGTCGCCGAGTCCGCATCGAGCCGAAAGTCCACATCCATGCGCCGCCGCACGAGCGGGATATGGACACCTACCTGGAGTCGCGACAGGATCCCGAACGCGAGCTCAAAGGGAAGGAGAACCGCACTCCCGTCCAATACAACCCGGCTCGCCCCGACCGTCAGCCGCGCATCCGCGTCACCCGCCGCCTCACGAAGCGCGCGCTCGAGCGGCGCGAGGGACGGCAGGAGATCGGCGCCGGCGTCGCGCTTCGTGAAGTCGAAGCCCAGCGGCTCCTCCTCCTCTATGATGTCGCCATCGTGCATCCGAAAGCCGAAACGCCGGTCGAAGGTCGCGAAGGTTGGGCCGACCTGGATCCGCAGGCGTCCGGGCGCGGCCGTGGTTGCGTCGCGCTCCTGGCTGCGCAGCCCGGAAGCGCCGCAGAGCGCGGCGGCGACGAGCGCCGGGACGAAGATGGAGGCGTTTCGACGCATGAAGCGCTCCGTGAGCCGGTACGCATGCCGGCCCCGGGTTCCGAGAGCCCGGCGCGGCAACAGACGAAGAGATCCGGCTCGGCCGCGTCCGAGGCCTGGTTCGGGGCGCGGCGACGGTAACACCCCGATCGGGTGGGTGTCAACGCAACCGCACGTAATCCCACGTAATCCCACGTAACCCCGTAACCCCAACCCCAGCTTGACACCTCAGCCCCTCGCCTCTAGCTTCCAACTCGCGAAAACCAAGCGATTCGGGGGCAGTGCAGGCGGATCGGAACGCCCCGCAGTGGAAAGATCTTTCGGTTGGGGGGACGGCACTGCCAGCCCGCGATGCGGGAATAGCTCAGTTGGTAGAGCACCACCTTGCCAAGGTGGGGGTCGCGGGTTCGAGTCCCGTTTCCCGCTCTGAGCTGAAGGGGCGCGCCTCGACGGCACGACGGCTGCACCCCTTTTTCTGTCGGCGCCGTAGCCAAGTGGTAAGGCAGAGGTCTGCAAAACCTCGATTCGGCGGTTCGAATCCGCCCGGCGCCTCTGAGCACCACAAGGCCTCCCGGGCGACCCTGCCGACTCGCCGTGGGCTGCGGGGCTGCCCGGTCCCGATGCTCGAGAGCCCTCAGTCCCGCTCTCGACTCCCTTGCGCCGATCCTGCCGCACGCTGACACTATAGCGGCCGTGACTGCGGCCGCACAGTTGTCGGGAGCTGAACGTCTCCCTATCGGAGATCGAGCGTGCCCGCACCGGTCGGCACCGCACCTTCCGCGCTCGGCCCCCTGGCGCTTGGGACCCCACGGCGGTACCGCCCCGCGAAGATCCTCCGTCGGCTGAGCCGCATCGATATCCTTCGCGCCCTGCCTCCCGAGGAGGTTCAGGGCCTGGTGTCCTATGTCGCGCGCGTCGTCTGTCCGGCGGGAACGCGGCTCATCGAGGAGGGGGCCCAGGGCGATGCGCTCTACCTTATCGAGGAGGGACGGGCCCGGGTCGAGCGCGCGGGCTCGCCCACGGTCTGGCACGTGGAGGCGGGCAGCGTGGTGGGCGAGGCGGCGCTGCTCACCGGGGATCCTCGCTCGGCTACGGTGACCGCCGAGACGGATCTGGTCCTCTGGCGGATCGGCAAGCAGGATTTCGACGAGCTGGTGAAGCGCTCACCCAACCTGAGGCAGGCGCTGGAGCAACTCGTGGCGCAGCGCCGCCAGGGGATCGTGCCGCCGCTGCCCAGCCGCCACTTCTGGGTCTCCACGGCGCTACGCGCGCTGGAGGCGCGCTACCGCGGGCTCACCGCCTGGCAGCTCCTCATGGGCCTCGGGCTCCTGGGCTGGATCGGCCTCTTCCTCAATCACAGGTTCGGGCTGGTGGAGGCGGAGAACCAGGCGGTGCTCCTCGCCGTGCTTCAGCTCCTCGTCGGCTTGCTCCTCATCCAGGGGTCGTGCGAGGCGCTCGTGATCGGGGTGGAGCGACTGGGCGCGCGGCTCCACTGGGACGGCTTCGTCTCCGGCACCATGGGCTCGCTCTTGAGCAACCTGCCCGAGTTCGTGGTGATCGCGTTCCTGGTGCTGGTCGAGCCGTTCGCCGCGTTCGTGACCACTGCGGTCACCATCTTCAACAACGCCCTCGGCTTCTCCGTCTACTCCTTCTTCCTCCCGAAGGACCGGCGGGGCGTGTTCGCGATGCCGCGTTCGCTGACGGCGGCGGGCGGCGAGATCATGATCGCGGGCGGAGCGATCACGCTCATCGTGGGGATCGTGATGCTCGTGGCACGGGTGGGGCAGGTACGGGCGGCGCTTGCAGGCTTCGATCTCATCGGGATCGGCATCGTCCTGGCGGCGACGTACGGCTACTACCTGATCACGCTGGCGCGCTATTACGGCGAGGGGAAGGACGACCAGGAGTCGATCCCGCCCGATCCCGAGCGGTTGGGCCACGACAGCAGCGCCCGGGGGATCGGCTCCATGTTTGGGCTGGGTCTCCTGGGCGCTTACACCGGCGGCGAGACGATTGGCGGCTTCGCCGACACCGCGCTCAAGGGGTTGGCGTTGCCGTTGATCCCGACCGCCGTCGTCCTGGCGTTCTTCGCGGCGATCAGCGAGTACATCATCGCCTTCAAGTCGCACCGTCGGGGAGAGCTCGGGATCGCCCTGAGCAGCGTGTTCGGCGGGCTGACCCAGGTCATGTTCCTGCTGCTGCCGTTCGGGATCGTCGTGATCGGCGTCGCGGGCCTCATGAGCCCCGATGGCAAGTACGCTGTGCCGATCAACGCCATCACGCTGCTGCTCATGCTGCTTCTATTCCCGCTTTTCTACACGCTCCATCAGTACGTGGAGCAGGACAAGGCGGTGAGCAACCTGGGTGCCGCCGGCATGACGGGCATCTATCTGCTCCTCCTCTACTTCCTGCTCACCGCATCGGCCTGAGCTCGGCGGGCGCCCCGTTTCGGTCGCACGGCTGTTTGGGAACGTGGCGCTCCGTTATTACTTCGGACGCGGCCCCCGGGTCGGGCGGGCCTCGACGACGAGCAGCTCCGCTTCTTCGCACTCTGGCTCGGCCACTACCTGCGCTTCTGAAACGAGGGCCCCCGCCGTGCCTGCGCGGGAGCCCCCGGGCCAGTAGATTGGCTCACTCGCTTCGTGCGCGCGAGCTGCTACTACGGTTTCGGGCGCATGGAGACAAGCCCGCCGTCCGTGACAATACGCTTCAGGATCTCGGCCCGCTGGTTGGAGCTGAGCAGCGGCGATTCCGAGAGCGTGCGCGCCCGCGCGACGAAGCTCCTCGCCCGGTCCGGATTTCGCGACCGCTGTGCCAGCCACCCGGCGTCCACGAAGAGATGCGCAGCGCGCACGACGTCGCCGTCCGCGAGCGCTCGCTCCGCGGCCTGCTCCATCGCCTCGATGGCGTTTCTCAGATCGCGGACGTAGTAGTAGAAGCGCGCGGCATCGGCGAGATCATGCACGGCCTGCGGATCACCGGGTTGACGTAGCTCCGCGGCCCGGCGGTACAGGGAGGCCGCATAGCCCCAGCGATGACTCTTGCCTTGCAACTTCGCCCCCTCCCGCTCGAGCTTGGCCGCCTTGTCCTCGCGCTCCGCTGATGCGGAAGGCGTGACTGCCACCGACTGTCCCTGCGCCGGAACTGGATACGCGAGTGCTACAGCGAAAAGGAAGAAAACGGCAGCGGCTCCGATCGGGTGCCAGCTTCTCTCTCTCATCGTTCGCCTCCGGTGGTTGGGGATCTCCATGAGCTCTCTACGTAGGAGAGGCCCGCGGGTTTCATTTGCTCGGGAGTTTTCGGGAGTTTGATGCCTGTCGCAGCCGGTCGGCTGCATCGGCCCGGACCCCCGTGGGCGGACGCCCGTGGGCGCGCGCGCGGCGGCTGAGCGGCGACTAAGCGGTGACTGCGCGGACGCCGTCTCGGGGTCTCCGACTCCGGAGGAGGGCGGCGGAGCCGACGCACACGCGTCACGCACGCGCCATCGGTACCGTCAGTATCGGAATACCGGTCAGCCTGACCGAGCTCCCGGAAAATTTGCCCTATTCCGATTCGAAATTTGCGGCACCGCAACCTGATGGATCTGAGACAACTTCCGGCGCGGAAACGGATTCGTGCACCCGGGCGGGCACCGCGCGTCACCGGCACGTCGCTTGCTACCTACTCAGCGGGACGTTGAATGTCCGGCACCCCTGCCGGAAGGCCCCCCAGAGGGGTGCGTGGTCTTCAAGCCTGAGAGCGTGGCCGTGACCCGACTGGAGATGGAAGCCTGCGTCCCGACCCTGGAGACGGGTTGGCCGATCGGAGCGCTGCTTGCGGCGCTTCCCGCGACGCTGGTCCGCGTCAGCCGGGAGGGTGCGATCCTGGGCGTGGAGTCGGCCGCTCGAGACGGGCTATCCGCCGCGTCGTGGGACATCGTTGGCAGGAACGTGCGCGAGCTCATGCCACCGGCGGCGGCGGAAGAGGCGCTTCTTCGGGTTCGCGAGGCCCTGCAAACCGGCGCGGTGCAGACTTTCGCCTGGCGGCCGCTGGCGGACGCGCACGCCGCGGCGTACACCACGCATATCGTGCGGTCCGGCCGGGATGAGGTCCTGGCAGTGTTGTGTGAGGCGGCGGAGCGAGATGAGGCGCGGGAAGCGCTCCGGCAGCGTGAGGAGCTGCACCGCTCCATCGTTCGGCAGAGCCCGAACTGCATCTTCCTGGTGGACGTGGAAAGCCGGCGGATCCTCGACGCGAACCCGGCGCTGCCCAAGCTGCTGGGCTACACGCGGGACGAGCTGCTGCGTCTCACGCTCGACGACATCGAGGCGCATCGGCCGGAGGACACGGACGCCACGATCGAGAGAGTGCTCCGGGAGCATCACGACATCATCGGTGAGCGGCAGTATCGGGACAGGCGGGGGGCGCTCGTGGACGTGGAGGTCAGCGGGAACCTGATCTTCTACGGTTCACGCCAGGTGCTCTGTCTCTTCGCGCGCGACATCCGCGAGCGGAAAGAGTCGGAAGCGGAGCGCCAGCGCCTTGAGGACCGTCTGCGCCTCTCGCAGAAGCACGAAGCTGTGGGCCGGCTGGCCAGCGGCGTGGCCCACGACTTCAACAACCTGCTGACTGCGGTGAACGGGTATGCGGAGCTGATCCTGTCGGCCCTTGAGCCGCAGGACCCGCTCAGGGCCGACGTCGAGGAGATCCGGCGCGCCGGGGCGCGCGCCCGCGATCTGACGCGGCAGCTTCTCGCGTTCAGCGGCCGGCAGATCCTCGAGCCGAGGGTCTTCGATCTGAATGCCGTCGTGCGAGATATGGAGAAACTGGTGCGCCGTACCATCGGCGAGGATATCGAGCTCGAGACCGATCTGGATCCCGACATCGGCAGTGTGAGTGCGGATCCGGGAAAGATCGAGCAGGTGATCCTTAACCTGGTAGTCAACGCGCGGGACGCCATGCCCGACGGCGGCACGCTCCGCATCGCTACGAAGGAGGTGGTGCTGGACGAGGCGTTCACGCGCCCGTATGCGACGCTGCATCCGGGCCCGCACGTGGCGCTCATGATCAGTGACACGGGTCGTGGCATCGAAGCGGCCGCTCAGAAGCGCATCTTCGAGCCGTTTTTCACGACCAAGGAGCAGGGGAAAGGCTCCGGCCTCGGTCTTGCCACCGTTTACGGGATCGTGAAGCAGAGCGGCGGCAGCATCTGGGTGGACAGCGAGGTGGGGAAGGGCACGATCTTCCGGGTGTATCTGCCCAGCGTGGCGGCGGATCCTGAGCCCGTGTCGGTGGGTAGCGGTGCGAGGGACGAGCGGCTCCCGCGCGGCACCGAGACGATCGTGGTAGTCGAAGATGATCGCGGCGTCCAGGCCCTCACCGTCCGCGTGTTGCGGAACCTGGGCTACCAGGTATACGGCGCAGACCACCCCGACGGGGCGTTGCTCTTGCTGGAACGCCTTAGGGCCAGGCGTCCGGACCAGAGGATCGACCTCGTACTCTCCGATGTGGTGATGCCGAGAATGAGTGGTCCCGTGCTTGTGGGGCGGCTCCGCGCCATCGCCGGTGACTTCAAGGTCCTCTTTATGTCGGGCTACGCCGACGAGGGGATCGTCCGCCACGGCGTCCTCGAGCCGGGGACGCAGTTCATCCATAAGCCGTTCACTCGCGCGGAAATGGCCCGCAAGGTCCGGGACGTCCTGGACAGTTGCGCTGCGGCTGGCCTCACTGGAGGCCCTGCGGTGGTCGTGTAGGGACGACCGCACGGCGCGCGGTCGGTGCGCTGGACTCGACGAGTTCCGCTTCGCCAACCGCGAACGCCTCACCCTTGCCCCCGGGGAAGGAGACCTGTCGCTCCTGATGCCCTGCCCGTAGTGCCGGCGAGCGGCGGGACACCGGCTGAACGGTGTCGAGGCGGAGTACCTCTTACGGCGCGTGCTCGCCTACCACCACTACTCGGGCGCGTCGGAGCAGCGCATCCGTGACGGCACGCGGCGGATCGAGGAAGCGGGATCGCCCTCGGAGCTGAAGCGCCAGGTGGTGCAGCGGCCGACGAGTCTCGCTCGCCTGCCGCGGACCCTGGCGATCGCGCTGGAGATCGCAGCGAACGACGGTGCGGAGCGCCGGCTGTTTGAGCTCGAGCTGGCGGAGCTCGAAGCTCGCTGGCGCGAGGAGGAGGAGCTGGCCGCGATCGTGGACGGCGAGTTGACGCTGGTTCCCATGCTCGAGATGATCCGACGGAAGGTGCTGGCCGTGGCATCGTAAGCGCTCCGGGCCGGAAGCACGGTCACGCATCGAGACCGAGGATGCGTGCGCCTCGCAAGACTCGCCGAGAAGGAACGGCGGTGCGCCATTCCGACAACGCGCAGCGACGCGGATTGCAGAGGCGGTCGAACGCGATCGTACTTCTGGTCGGCATCCCTTTTGGTGTTTAGGGTTCGGAGTCAGAATTCCGTCGGCTCGCGCCGGGCTCCGCCGCCCGAGTGTTCTTCTCGGGGACGGCGCGCGGGAGAACGCCGGCGATCCTCTGCGAGTGCACCGTTGCTCGAAGCACCAGCGTCCAGCGACAGTCCCCGAAGGCGTGGCCGGTGCCCGGTCATCTGGTCGGAGGCGTACCAGGTGGACATCGGCCCGCACGTTTTCCCGACCGCGAAGTACCGGCTGGTGAAGGAACAACTTCTGCGAGAGGGGACCATCCGCGAGAGTGATCTGGTGCGGCCGGAGCCGGCCACGGAGGCCGACGTAGCCCGCGTGCACTCGCGCGCGTACCTCGGCAAGATTCGGGAGGGTCACTTCACTCCCAGCGAGCTCTGGATGCTGGAGGTGCCGTTCTCCGACGAGCTCCGCCGGGCCGCGTTCCTCAGCGTGGGCGGCACCCTGCTGGCGGGTCGGGAGGCGCTCGAGACCGGGATCGCCGTGCATCTGGGCGGTGGATTCCACCATGCCTTTCCGGACCACGGGGAGGGGTTCTGCCTGCTGAACGACGTAGCCGTCGCCGCTCGCGCGATGATGGCGGAAGGTCGGATCGAGCGCGCGGCGGTAGTGGACCTGGACGTGCATCATGGCAACGGCACGGCGGCGATCTTCGCTGGGGATCCTCGCGTCTTCACCTTCTCGATGCACCAGGAGCACAACTATCCGGCGTTCAAGCCTCCTGGCGACCTCGATATCGGGCTTGATGACGGCACGGGCGACGAGGAGTACTTGCGTCAGCTCCGCCAGCACCTTCCGCGGGTCGTGGAAGGGCACCGGCCGGAGCTCGTCTTCTACCTGGCGGGGGCGGATCCCTACCGCGAGGACCAGCTAGGCGGGCTCACCCTCACGAAGGAGGGGCTGTGCGAGCGCGACGAGTACGTCCTCCATTCGGCCCGGGACGCAGGCGTCTGCGTTGCGGTCACGCTTGCAGGCGGCTACGCTCGGCGTACCGAGGACACGGTCGAGATCCACTGCAACACCGTGGCGGTGGCGCGAGCGGCCGCAGAGCGACGGTAGCGCCGCCGGGCGCCTGTCCGCCCGCGCTGGCGGGGGGCCGTTCCTGATCGGCGCTATCGCTGGATCGCGATCTTCGCGACACGCGGCCCGGCCAGCCGCTCGAAGTCCCCGTACGAGAGCCGGATCAGCTCCGTGTGAGAGCCGGCGTTGAAGGCGATCTCCTCGTCTTCAGCCAGCGTCTCGTCGGCGAAGACCTCCATGCCGTACAGGTTTCCGAATGGCGGCATGGCGCCCGGCTCGCAGTCGGGAAACATTCCCTTGAATTCCGCCTCCGTGGCCAGCTCCACCCGCCCGGCGCCCGCCGCCTGCTTGAGCCGATCGAAGTCCACCCGGAGGGAAGCGGGAAGTACGGCCATGGCCATCCTGCCGTCGACCTTGACCATGACGGTCTTTGCCAGCTCCTTCCCGGGGATGTGGGCGGACGCGGCGATCTCCTGCGAGGTGTACGCCGTCGAGTGGCGGATCGCTACGTACTTGATCCTGTGGCTGTCCAGGAAGTCCTTGAGCTTCTGCACGGGCATGATGTGACCTCCTGATCCGTGGGCCCCGGGGCGTGCGGGCGCCCGCGCGACCTCAGCGCCCCTGCGTCGGCTCCGGTCATGCCGCGCCGGGCGCCCGCCGTTTCACCGCCGGGGCCGGGCAGATTACTCGCCCTCGTACTTGAACGACACCTTCACCTTGGCGCGGTAGGCCCGGACCTTCCCGTCCTCGATCTGAAGATCCAGCGCGGCGATCTCCGCGATCCGCAGGTCGCGCAGCGTCTTGGCCGCTCGCTGGACCGCCGCCTCCGCGGCCTTTTCCCACGACTCCGTGCTGGTGCCGACCAGCTCGACCACCTTGTATACGCTCTCCGGCATGGGGGTCTCCTTTCCCTCAGGGGGACGCGACGGGCCGCGAAGACCCGCCGTCCGCAGGCGGAGCCATCGACGGTGTGCTGGACCTCGAAGCGAGACGCACTTTGCTCGGCGCATCCCGCGAGAGGCGCAACCGATCGGTAGGTTCCGGCGCGGCGGAACGGTGAGCCGTCGCCGCCGGATTCGTTAGCAAGATAGAAGCGGCTGCCGGTCCCGTCCAGCAAGGCCGTGGGCTGACGTGGGCGGACCCAGCGTGCTGCGGGGCGACGCGGAGCAGCGGGCGCAGCGCGACGCCGAAGGCCTCTTGCGCGGGTGACCCACGGCGAGGCGTGGCATGGTGAAGCTGCGCCGCCCTTGCGGGAGACGCCTGGCTGATCACGTGGACCGGGACGCGGCTCAGCGCATGCGTCCGGTTTCCTGGAGCAGCGGTTCCAGCATGCGCCAGACGTTGTCCGCGAGGATGCGTTGCCCGCGGGCGGTCGGATGGATCCCGTCCGTCTGGTTGAGCTCCGGCACGGCGGCCACGCCCTCCAGAAGGAATGGGATCAGCGCGGCGCCGTTCGCGCGGGCGAGCTCGACGAACAGGTTCCGGAACTCCCGCGTGTAGTCTTCCCCCAGGTTCGGCGGCGCCTCCATCCCCGCGATGACGATGCGGGCGTCCGGTTGGCTCCGGCGCGTGCGAGCGATGATAGCCTGGAGGTTGCGCCGCGTCTGGCCGAGATCCTGGCCTCGGAGCGCATCGTTGGCGCCGAGCTCGAGCACGAGCACACGGATCGGGCGGCCGAGCAACCAGTCGATGCGGCGGAGCCCGCCGGCGGAGGTCTCGCCGCTCACGCCCGCGTTCACTACGTGGTAGCGGAACCCAGCCGAGTCCAGCTTCTCCTGGATGCGGGCCGGGTAGGCCTGTTCGGGCGCGAGGCCGTAGCCCGCGGTGAGGCTCGTGCCGAGAAACAGGATGGCCGGCATGCTGTCCGGATCGGCGGCGGGTGGTGACTCGAGGGCTGCGCCGCCGGGCCGCGGCGTGCCCCGGGCCGGCGCAGCGGGCTGTAGTCGTGGTGCGGCGGGTCCCGGAGCCCCGCCCCGGCTGCCTGAAACCTGCAGGGAGTCCGGGCGTAGAACTTGCAACCTGTCCGCCGGCGAGCAGGCCGGGAACAGGAAGAGGAACGCGAGGGCGGAGAGGGTGCGACCCATGATGATCGTGGCCCAGAGCCTGGGTAAGACGTACTCGAGCGGCGGCCGGCCGCTCAGCGTGTTAGCCGGCATCGACCTGACGGTGCAGGGGCGCGAGTTGCTGGCGATCCTGGGGCCGTCCGGGAGCGGCAAGACGACGCTCCTGGGGCTGCTGGCCGGGCTCGATCTGCCCACGGCCGGGAGCGTCCGTATCGACGGACGCGACCTGAGCACTCTTACCGAAGACGAGCGTGCCCGGCTTCGGGCGGAGACCATCGGGTTCGTGTTCCAGACGTTCCACTTGATCCCTACACTCACGGCACTGGAGAACGTGCTTGTCCCCGTGGAGCTCCGGGGTCCATCGCCGTCGCTGCCGCGGTCGCGCTTCGACGCCCACGCCCGCGAGCTGCTCGAGCGCGTGGGACTCGGAGGCCGCCTGCACCACTATCCGGCCCAGCTCTCGGGGGGCGAGCAGCAGCGGGTGGCGATCGCCAGGGCGTTCGTAAACGAACCTATCATACTGTTCGCCGACGAGCCCACGGGCAACCTGGATGCGGAGACGGGCGCGACCGTGATCGAGCTGCTCGTGGCCCTGAACCGGGAGTCGGAGACCACCCTGGTCCTCGTGACCCACGACCCCGAGCTCGCGGCGCGAGCGGACCGGGTACTCCGGCTGGCAGGCGGCCGAATCGTGTCCGAAGAGCGGCGGCGGTCGCATTGAGGCCGCCGTTCGTGTTCGCGCTGGCCTGGCGCGAAGGTCGCGCCGGGGTGCGGCGGATCGGCGTCTATGTAGCCGCCGTGGCCCTGGGTGTCGCGGCCGTCGTGAGCCTCAACTCGCTGCGGCGGAGCCTCGCGGATTCCCTCGACGCCGAGGCGCGGACGCTCCTGGGCGCCGACCTGCGGCTCGAGAGCAGCCGGCCGTTCCCGGCACCCGTGGAGGCAGTTCTCGATTCGCTCGCCGCCCGGGGGTACCGACTCGCCCGGGTCACGCGTTTCGCGTCCATGGTGCTCGCGGAGCCGAGCCGGCGCTCTCGGCTGCTCCAGGTCCGGGCCCTCGATGGATCGTACCCGTTCTACGGCCGGGTGAGCACGGATCCGCCGGGCGAGTGGGCCCGTTTCCGCGGCGGACGGCGAGCACTGGTCGATCCGGCGGTGCTGATCCAGCTCGACGCCCGCGTGGGTGACACCCTCACGATCGGCGGCGCGCGCTTCGCGATCCATGGGTCGGTCATGAACCTGCCCGGTGAGCTGAGCTTCCAGGCGGCCATCGGTCCACGCGTCTACATCCCCCGTGAGTACCTGAGCGAGACGGGGCTCGTCCGGGTGGGCAGCCTGGTCCGCCACGAGGCGTACCTGGAGCTGCCCGACGAGGCTGCGCGGGACGCGTTAGTGGACGCGCACAGGGCGCTGTTCGCCACGAACCTGGTGGACACGGATACGCCGGAAGAGCAGGCGGAGCGAATGACGGAGGCGCTGGGCGCGTTCACGCGGTTCCTCGGGCTCGTGGGTCTGACGGCCCTGCTCCTGGGAGCCACAGGTGTGGCCAGCGCGGTGCACGCGTTCGTGCGGCAGCGACGAACCACGGTAGCGGTGCTCCGCTGCCTCGGCGCCCGCCGGCGGACCGTGTTCCTGGCTTACCTCGTTCAGGCGGGTGCGCTCGGGCTGTCCGGCGCCATGGCCGGGGCGCTTCTTGGCGTCCTCGTGCTCGCCGCGCTGCCGCGGCTCCTGGCGGGCGCGCTCCCGGTGCCCGTGAACGTGGCGCCCGACCCGGTCGCGATCCTGGCGGGCTTCGGCACCGGGATCTGGATCGCCGGGCTCTTCGCCGCGCTGCCGCTCCTGGAGATCCGGAACGTGACGCCGCTGGAAGCGCTGCGGCGGCACGTGCAAGGTCCGAGTGGGCGGGCGCGGGACCCCCTCCGCATGCTGGCGGGCGCCGCGCTCGCAGCGAGCGTCCTGCTGCTGGCTGTGTGGCAGGCGCCGACGCGGCAGGCCGGGCTCCTGTTCACCGCTGGCATCATCGTCCTAGGCGGCGTCTTCACGCTGACCGCTCGGGCGCTCGCAGGCGTTGCGCGGCGATGTTTCCCGGATCGCGCCGCTTATGTTGTGCGCCAGGGCGTCGCCAATCTCTTCCGGCCCTCCAACCAAACGGTGGCGGTCACTCTGGCGCTCGGGTTCGCCGTGTTCCTGGTGGCGACGCTGGAGGTGGTGCGTGAGAATCTCCTGGCGCGTTTCGCCGTGGAGCCGGGCGCGGAGCGGCCGAACCTCCTGCTCTTCGACCTGCAGCGCGACCAGATCGACGGCGTGGCCGCGCTATTCCGGGACCGTGGCTTCGCGCTGCGAGACCTCACTCCCATCGTGCCGGCACGGATCTCCGGCGTGAATGGTCGCCCGGTGGGCGAGCTGCTGGCTGACACGTCGCACTCGGCACCCAGGGGCTGGCCGCTGCGCCGCGAATACCGAAACACCTACCGCGACACGCTGGTGCGCACGGAGGAGGTCGTGGCCGGGCGCTGGTGGCGCCCGCACGACGTGCGCGGCGCTTCGACGCAGCCGCAATCCGTGACGCGGATCTCCGTCGAGGAAGAGCTGGCCGGCGATCTGGGCGTCGGACCCGGCGATCGCATTACCTGGGACCTGCAGGGCGCAGTGCTGGAATCGGAGGTCGCGAATCTGCGGCGCGTGGACTGGGCGAGGTTCGAGCCGAACTTCTTCGTGGTCTTCGAGTCCGGCGTGCTGGAGGACGCGCCCCAGAGCTTCGTGGCGCTGGCGCGCATTCCGGATGCGTCAGTGCGCGCACGGCTGCAGGGGGAGATCGTGCGCCGCTACGCGAACGTCGCGGTCCTGGACCTGGCCGTCGTCCAGGAGACGCTGGACCAGATTCTCGGCAAGGTGGCGATCTACGTGCGGTTCATGGCACTGCTCAGCATGGCGGCCGGGCTCCTGGTGCTTGCGGGGGCGGTGGGCGCGTCGCAGTACCAGCGCACGCGCGAGAGCGCATTGCTGCGAACGCTAGGTGCGAGTGCGGCACAGATCCGCGGGATCCTCTTCACGGAATACGCGGCGCTGGGCACGCTGGCGGGCCTGACCGGGATCCTCTGCGCGGGCGTGGCCGGCTGGCTGCTGGTGAGGTTCTTCTTCGAGCTGAGCTTCGAGCTGCCCGTGGCCGCGCTCGTGCTACCAGGGGCAGGAGTCGTGGTTCTTACAACCTTGGTAGGCGTTCTGGGAAGCCGGCGCGTGCTGCACCGCGCGCCCCTGAGCGTCCTGCGGGAGACCGCGGACTAGGGGGAGGGGGGCGTGAAAGCGGGGCGCGATCGCAGGCTGGTGACGGCGGCCCTGGTGTTGGGCCTGTTTCTCGCCGCGCTGGAAGCCACGGCCGTGGGCACCGCCATGCCCACGGTGGTCGCCGAGCTCGGCGGCGTGACCCGTTACAGCTGGGTCTTTTCCGCCTATCTGCTCGCCTCCACGACCACGGTGCCCATGTACGGCAAACTGGCGGACCTGTACGGGCGCCGCCGGATCTACCTGCTGGCCGTTGGGCTGTTCATCCTCGGCGCCGCGCTCTCAGGTACCGCCTCCACGTTCGCTCAACTGGTCGCGTACCGGGCGATCCAGGGCCTGGGCGCTGGCGGTGTGATGCCCATCTCGGTGACGCTGATCGGCGATCTCTACACCCTGGAGGAACGCGGGCGCATGCAGGGCCTATTCTCAGGGGTATGGGGGGTGTCGAGCCTCCTGGGGCCGGTAGCTGGCGGCCTCATCACCGATTCGCTGTCCTGGCGGTGGGTGTTCTACATCAACATCCCGTTCGGCATCGTGTCGGCGGTCATGCTGCGGGCGTTCCTCCGGGAGGAGACGCGGCGCCGCGAGCATCGCCTCGATATTCTCGGGACCGCGATCCTGACGGGGGCAATCGCCATCCTGCTCCTCGCCCTTCTGGAGGGGAGCGAGATCTGGGGATGGCGTGACCCGCGCACGTTCGGGATGATCCTGCTCGCGGTCGCCGGCCTCGCCCTCTTCCTGTGGCAGGAGCGCCGCGCGCCCGAGCCGATGCTGCCGCTGGACCTTTTCCGCAGCCGGGTCATCGCGGCCTCGAGCGCGGGGAGCGTGGTGATCGGCACGCTCCTGTTCTGCGCCTCCGCGTTCGTGCCCATGTTCGCTCAGGGCGTTCTCGGCGGCACGGGCGTCGACGCCGGCCTCACTCTGGCGCCCATGACCATCGGCTGGCCGATCGCCAGCACGCTGGCCGGCTGGCTGCTGCTGCGGGTCGGCTACCGGCCCCTCGCGATCGTAGGCGCCGCTGCCGGCGTGATCGGCGGCCTGCTCCTCGCGGCCGCGGATTCGGAGTCGGGACGCGGCGCCGTCATGCTGGCCATGCTCGTCACCGGCCTCGGCCTCGGCTTCATGGCCACACCCTACCTGGTGGCGGTTCAAAACGCCGTGCCCTGGCACCGGCGCGGCGTGGCCACCAGCTCGGTGCAGTTCTTCCGCACCATCGGCGGAGCCATCACCGTTAGCGCGTTCGGTGCGCTCCTCAACGTACGGCTCGCCCAGCGCCTGGGGCCAGGCTTCGACGCGGACATCGTCCTCCACCCCGAGCTCAGAAAGGGAATCGCGCCGTCCACGCTCCGCACCCTCGTGGACGCCCTGGAGAACGGCCTCACCACCGTCTATCTGGCCCTGGCCGGCGTCGCGCTCCTGGGGCTCGCCGCAGCGCTCCTCTTCCCCGGCGGCTCCGCGGCCTCGCATGCCCACCGGGAGGCGAGGCGCGAGGAGGCCATCGCTTCCCGCTGAAGCCACCGGGCGCGAGAGGCGCGGGACGGCACTACGCGGGTCGGAGATGTCGGCGGAGTGCGGTTTGCCGGAGTCGACCCGCGCGGAACGTTTCGGCAGAGCGGCGACGCCACGGCGACGCCACGCAACACGGGTGGCGGCGGCAGCGTGACCGCGTGTATACTGGGTTCACCTTGCCAGAGATTCTCCGGACGGAGCGATAGGAGACTTCCATGAGAACCGCCATGTGGCTCGCGCTGGCAGCCACCACGCTGAGTGCCTGCGCCCGGCCGGAAGTGCAGATCATCAATGATGCCGCAGCGGCACTCGGCGGCAAGGACAGAATCCAGGCGGTCAAGACACTGATCATGGAGGGGGAGGGAACCAACGGGAACCTCGGACAGAACGTCAGACCGGACGCCGAGTTGCCGATCTACAACGTGACCAGTTTCCGCCGCGCGATCGATGTGCCTACGGGCCGCGCGAGACTGGAGCAGGTGCGGACGCCGACGTTCCTGACGGGCAACCCGGCTCCCCAGAGGCAGAGTCTGGGAGTCGATGGCGACATCGGATACGACGTGGGAGCGGATGGCACGGCGACCCGGGTGTCGAACCGGGTGACGAACGACCGGCGCACCGAAGTGCTGCACCACCCGCTCACCCTGCTCCGCGCCGCCATGGATCCGGCAGCCACCCTGGCGAATCCCCGGACCGAAGGCAACCTCAACCTCGTGGACATCACGACGGCCGCAGGGCAGAACTTGACGCTGGCGATCGACGCGACAACGAAGCTGCCTGCCAGGGTCACGTCGATGTCGTACAACACGAATCTTGGAGACGTGGCCATCGAGACCAGCTTTGGCGACTACCAGGACGTCAACGGGCTCATGCTGCCACGGCGCCTTACGACCAAGGTCGGCCGCTACACCACCGCCGATATCCGCGTGTCGAGCAACGTCGTGGACGGCGACGTGGGCGACCTGGCGGCGCCGGAAGCCGCGAGAGCCACGGCCGAGATCACGAGCGACCCGCCGGCAAACGTCACCGTGGAGGAGGTGGCGAAGGGCATCTGGTACCTTGCCGGCCAGTCACATCACAGCCTGCTCGTCGAGTTCAGCGATCACTTGCTGCTCATCGAGGCGCCGCAGAACGAGACACGCACGCTCGCGGTCATTGCCAAGGCGAGGGAGCTGAGGCCGGAGAAACCCCTCACTCACGTTGTGAACACACATCATCACTTCGACCACTCGGGCGGCATGCGCGCGGCGGTGTCGGAGGGCCTCACGGTGATCACCCACAAGCTGAACGCGCCGTTCTACCAGGAGCTAGTGGGGCAAAAGCACACCATCGTGCCCGACGCGCTGGCCAGGAACCCGAAGGAGCTCAAGCTCCAGACGGTGGACGGGGAGCTTGTGCTGAAGGACAGCATGATGACGGTCGAGCTCCATACGATCGATGGCAGTCCGCATGCCGAGACACTGATCATGGCGTACTTCCCGAGAGAGCGGATCCTCGTGCAGGCCGATACGTACAGCCCCACAGCAGCAGCGGCTCCCTTCGCAGCGAACCTGTTGGAGAACATCCGCAAGCGTAACCTGAGGGTAGATCGGCTCGCTCCGATTCACGGCAGGATCGTGCCCCTGAACGAGCTCGTGAAGGCGGCGCAAGCGATGTCCTCGAACGAGTAGCCGGTCGCGGAGAGAGCCACACCGACCCACTGGAGCTCTTCAGCGCGCTGCCAGTGCCCCGCGGTCCCTCAGGCATTGCGCGCCGCGAAGCTGCGGAGCCGCTCGCCGGCCTCCTTGAGCGTCTCGATCCGCTTGCAAAACGCGAAGCGGACCAGGGACCGGCCGCGCCCCGGGTCCTGGAAGAAGCTCGAGCCCGGCACGGGCGCGACGCCCGCCTCCTTCGCCAGCCGCCGGGAGAACGCCTCGTCGTCCAGGTCGCTGAGCGCCGAGAAATCGGCCAGGATGTAGTACGCTCCCTGAGGACACGTGCAGGAGAATCCCGCGGCGACCAGCGCCGGGAACAGCGAGTCGCGGCGCGCCCGGTAGTCGATCGCTAGCTGCCGGTAGTAGTCGTCGCCCAGGGACTCGAGCCCGGCGGCGCACGCCTCCTGCAGCGGCGCAGGCGCGCCCACGGTCAGGAAGTCGTGGACTTTGCGGATCGCCGCCGTGAGGTCGGGGGGCGCCACGATCGTCCCAACCCGCCACCCCGTCACGCTGAACGTCTTCGAGAATCCGCTGACCGTGATGGTGCGGTCGCGCATGCCGTCCAGAGTCGCCATGGGGATATGCGCGCCTTCGTAGTGAATGTGCTCGTAGATCTCGTCGGTGATGGCGAAGAGGTCGTGTTCGCGGCAGGCATCCGCCACGGCATCCAGTTCCTCGCGCGTGAAGACGCGCCCCGTGGGGTTGTTCGGCGTGTTCAGCACTATGGCCCGGGTGCGCGGCGAGATGGCGGCGTTCAGCCGATCCGGGTCGAGCCGGTAGTCCGGCGGATCCAGGGGGATCATGACCGGGCGGGCCTCGCAGAGGATCGCGTCCGGCCCGTAGTTCTCGTAGAACGGCTCGAGCACCACGACCTCGTCCCCCGGGTTCACAATGGCCATGTGCACCGCGGCCATGGCTTCCGTGGCGCCGCACGTCACTACGATCTCCTCCTCCGGGTCTACCTCCAGCCCGTAGAACTTCCGGTATTTCTCCGCGAGCGCGCGCCGCAGGCGAGGCGTTCCCCAGGTGATGGCGTACTGGTTAATGTCCGCGCGAATCGCCGTGCAGGCGGCGTCTTTCAGCACTTCGTGGCACGGGAAGTCGGGGAAGCCTTGGGCCAGGTTGATCGCTCCATGCTGATTCGCGACGCGCGTCATCTCGCGGATCACGGACTCCGTGAACCCGTGTGTCCGCCGGGCCGTGCGGCTTTGTTTCATACGCTTTTCGTGGTGGATGCCAGGCTGGATTCGGAACGGTTTTCCGGCTTCACTCCGCCAGCGTACGGCAAAGTCCGCCGACTCGCAATGCGGGGGGCGGCGTCCGGGGCGCGCTGTGGAGCTCAGCGACGCACGAGCGGACCGTCTCGGACCTTGGCGCTCGGGGTCCGCATCTGCTCTTCCCGCGACGGGTGCCGTGCTTTGGCAGGGCTCCCGCAGGCGCAAGCGGGTTCCGAACGAGCACGTTTCCTCGGAAGCGGGGCGTTCCGACTGAGAGCGGGGCGGCCATTTCGACTCATCCAGGGGTGTGCGGGGTGTGAAGGTTGGCTTTCGCGCGCCAGTCGGTCGCGCTAACCTGAAGGGTTGGGCGTCCACCGCGAGTGCGATGCCGATTCTGCCGCAAGTGATCACCAGGTGAGCGACGCCAGCAACTCGACCTCTTCTGCTGGCGCAACCTCGTCGGCTTCGCCGCCGGGCGAGTTGCGTGAGTTCCTGGTGGAGCTCGCGGTGGCCGTGCAGAAACACGGGATTTACCCGCCCGGGCACCCGGCCCTCGCTCCTGCGGTTGCCGGCCTGGTGGCCCGATTGTCCCCGCTCTTCCAGTCGCGGCCCGAGCTGTCCATCGGGGTGGCGCGTAGCCAGCTCGTAGTGGAGGGTGCCGCGACAGATCCGAAGCATCCCCTGCTTCGGGAGTTGGCGGGGCGGCTACACCGTCATCTGCTGGGGGCGGTGACGTTCCGGCGTGGGGTGACGGTGGAGGAGCTGGGCGAGGTGCTCGGTCTCCTGGCGGCGGGGGGCGATCCACCCGGTGAGCCCGTGGGTCTCGCGCCCCCGGCGCGACTCAGAGCGTGGCCGAATGTCCGCCTGCACCCTGTGAGTTACGAGCGGCTGGACCTGGTGGAGGGTGGAGAGGCGGAGGGCGGCGGAGGTGGTGGGTCGCGCGCCGCCCGGCTCTGGCTCGATCTGGCCGGGGCGGCCGTAGCGACTCGCGACACGGACGAGACGCCGCCGGACTCGGAGCGCGTGGCGCGTGCGATCAACGAACGCCCGGCGGCGACCGCGTACGATCAGGCCGTCATCGCGCACCTTCTGCAGATTGCGGAGGAGCTGAAGACGGCGCAGGGCGTCGACGCCGTGGCGCTTCGCAGCCGGGTGAGCCGGCTGGTCGTGAGCCTCCGGCCCGACACCCTGAGGCGCCTGCTGGAGATGGGAGGCGACGTGGTGCAGCGCCAGAAGTTTCTTCTGGACTGCACCGACGGGATGAGCGTGGACGCGGTGCTCAGGCTTGCGGACGCCGCGGCCGCGGCGTCGAAGCAGAGCATTTCGGACTCCATGCTGCGCCTGCTCACCAAGCTGGCTGTTCACGCGGACCACGGCGCGGCGGCCGCCCAACTTACTGCGGATGAGGCGGTACGCAGCCAGGTGAAGCGGCTGATCCAGGAGTGGACGCTCGAGGACCCGAACCCTGCGGCCTACACCGCTGGGCTCGAGGCCATGGCCCGCGCGGCACCGGAGGAGAGGGGGAAGGCGGCGCAGCGAAGCGCGGCGAGCCCGGAGCCGCTGCGCATCGTCCAGATGGGCCTCGAGGTCGACGCCGCGGGACCCGCGCTCTGGGACGCGGTGGCGCGGATGGTATCCGCCGGCGAGCTGGAGGCGTTGCTCGATGTGCTCGAGGGGGCGCCAGAAGGCGCTCGGGTCGCGAGCGAGATCTGGGGCCAGGTCGCGACGCCGGAGCAGGTTCGCGTCCTCCTAAAGGACGATCCCTTCGATTTCACGCTCATCGACCGGCTTCTTGCGCGCCTGGGCGCGGACGCGGCGGACGTCATGCTGGAGGCGCTGGCGGAATCGGAGTCGCGCGCCACGCGCCGGGCCCTCATCGACCGCCTGGCCGCCATGGGCGACGGGATCGCGCCGCTCGTCGTCGCGCGCCTGGAAGACAACCGCTGGTACGTGAAGCGCAACCTGCTGGCGCTGCTGGACCGATTGGGGCGCTGGCCCGACAACTTCTCGCCCGTGCCGCATTTCGAGCACCCGGACCCGCGGGTGCGCCGGGAGGCGCTCAAGCTTCTCCTGCGGCTTCCACACGAACGCGATCGCGCGCTGTCCCGGGCGCTGGCGGAAACCGACGAGCGGATGCTGCCCATTGCGCTCGCCGCCGCCCAACGCGGATGTCCGCCCGCGGTTGCCGAGCTGATGCTGAACCGCCTGAGTGATGGGACGCTCTCCGTGGAGCTCCGGGCGGCAGCGATCCGCGGGCTCCGGCAGGTGCGCTCGACCCGCGCCCTGGAGACGCTGCTCGGGTCGGTCTCCCCGGGGAAGACCTTGTTGGGGCGTCCGAAGCTGGCGCCGAAGTCGCCCGAGTTCTTGGCCGCGCTTACGGTGCTGGCCGAGGCGTGGCCGGGCGAGGAGCGGGCGAGGGTCGTTCTCGAGCGGGCGGCGGCGTCCGGAGACGAGGAGATCCGGGCGGCAGTCCGCTCCGGAGAAGCGCGGCGGTGAGCGAACCCATTCGCTTCCTGAACGCGCTGGCGCAGGCGCTGGCCACCATGATGCTCTATCACGAGAGTCATCCGGCGTGCCAGCGAGCTGTGGACGTGGCGTTTCGGGAGCTCCTCGACTTTCAGGCCCAGGATCCGCGGCCGGTCTTCACGTTCCTCGGCGACGAACTCCTGTATGGAAACCGCCCGCTGCGCGAGCTGAAGAGCTGGGACTGGGGTCCGCGCCTCGCCGCCGCAGGCGTCCAGCGCCTCGAGTTCGAGGAGCGCGTGGACCGCGAGCAGTTCGAGGGCTTCCTGGCCGAGGCCCTCATGCGCGTCGCCGGGGCGCCCGCGAGCACTGCCGAGGCGCGGCAGCTACGCAAGTCGCCCATCCGGTTCGGCAGCGTCGGGCTGCGCGGGGAGGCGGGAAATCGTGCGGAAAGGCCTCCACCCCCGGAGATCGCCCTCTCCCTGACCGAGGAGGCGGACACGGTGCGTTGGCTTCACGAGGAGGCGGGCACGCGCCTGGTCCTCCCGCTCGCCGAGGCCGAGGCGGTAGTCGCCTCGCTGGCGGTCGCCATGCACGCGGAGCGCCGCATCCTGCTGCCTCTGCTGCGGCTCAAGGAGTTCGACCAGTACACGACGACGCATGCGCTCAACGTTTCGGTCCTCACGATGGCGCTGGCCGAGTACGCGGACTGCACGCCCGCGGAAGTGCGCGCGTTCGGCGTCGCCGGTCTGTTCCACGACATCGGCAAGGTAAAGATCCCAAAGGAGGTGCTGAACAAGGCGGGGAAGCTCACGCCGGAAGAGCGCCAGATCATGAACAACCACACGGTGGCGGGTGCGCGCATCATCATCGAGAGCCAGGAGGACCTGGACATGGCGGCCGTGGTCGCTTACGAGCACCACATCATGCTGGACGGCGGAGGATATCCCACCATGCGGTTCCGCCGCGACTGCCACCGAGCCAGCAAGCTGGTCCACGTCTGCGATGTCTATGATGCCCTGCGCACCGACCGCCCCTACCGCGAGGCGTGGCCCTCGGAGAAAGTGCTTGGCTACCTCGAGGAGAAGGCCGGCACCGAGTTCGAGCCGGATATCGCCCGGGCGTTCGTGCGCATGATTCGCGAATGGGAGCCGCGGGTGATGACGCTGGAGAGCGAGCAGGCGGGCGCCGCGTAGGGATGCTCCCGAGAGGGAGCGGCGGTCGCGAACGTCCGCGTCACTCGGCAGGCGTCACCAGCCACGGGGCCGCGACGCCGCCGTGGGGCGCAGGAAGAGCAGGAAAAGATAGAGCCGGCCACGTTGGCCGGCTCTATCTTCGCAGGCGGTTCCGCGGCAGGCGCGAGGCCTTTGCGGGCACCCGTGCCTACGGCAGCGGCGGGGGCGGCGGGAGACAGCGCGGGATCAGATCCGGGCGCGCGAGCTGGATGTTGCCGCCGCTGATCTCCTCGGGTCCCGAACCGTAGCGGTTGGGCGGCTGCCCTGGGGGCGGGGGCGGTTGGAAGTCGAACTCCAGGTGGAACCGGTCAGGGCCGGCGCCGGGACTGCTTCCGGGCTCAGCCGAATCCTTGAAGCGAATCGCGACGTCCGGTATCCAGCTCGGGCCCGGGCGATTCCTTCCCGTTTGGTGCGGCCTCTGTACGCCGGGAGCATGCATCTCGACCACGCCGTCGCCATGCCTGCAGCCGGTAGCAAGCGCGTTGATGTGAAGCCCGAAGCCGTTCGGCTCGCCGGGTGCCAGATTGCCGATGGCATGATGATCCACGTACTGGAGGTTCAGGGGGAAGCCGCGCACGCCCTCGCTCGGCTGAAGGGTGAACGCGAAGGAATGGTGGTGACGTTCCCGACCGCCCGGACCGATGGACGGAAACTCGATCCATCCTCCCCCGGAGGCCACCTCATCGCCGTCGGCCACGTCAGCGGCGAGACTCCCGTCGCTGTCGGGAGCGACCGGCAGATCATTGCCGGCCGCGCAGGCCGATAGACCGATGGCGAGGACGATTCCTGCGATCCCGCGAATCTGCGGCGACCGTCTCATACGTTCCTCCTTTTGAAGGGGATCGGCAGCCAAAACGGCACGGCGTGGCCGGCTAACCACCGAGGCGGCCGACGAGCGCTACGCGGGCGAACGCCGACAGCGGTTGAACCGGCGGTTGCGCCTAGAATGAGGTAATCCGGGAGCGCGGTCAACAGGTTTCTGTGCAAGAGATTGTTGGAAGAATTACGATGTCCGTTTCCCGAAGAATTGCCGCTACCGGGCTCGCATGGTCGCGGGGCCAGAGGGCAGCCGGTTGAGCCGGCGAAGGAGATGACGCGATGGACAGGCGGACGCGAGCGGCGGTGATCGGGGTGGTCTGGCTCGCTTGGGCGTGCTCGGCGGGCGTGGAGTATGACGTGATTCTCCGCGGCGGGGCTGTCTACGACGGGACCGGCGCTCCCCCGTTCAGGGGTGATGTGGCCATCGCGGGTGACACGATCGCCGCGGTGGGCGAGCTCGGCCGCGCTCGGGCCGCCATGGAGATCGATGTCACGGGGCTCGCCGTCGCGCCGGGCTTCATCAACATGCTGAGCTGGGCGACGGAGTCGCTCATCGAGGACGGAAGGTCCCAGAGCGACATCCGCCAGGGAGTGACTCTCGAGGTGTTCGGCGAAGGCACATCTATGGGTCCGCTGAACGACTCGATGAAGGTCGAGATGCTCGCGCTCCAGGGCGACATCAAGTTTGCCGTCGAATGGAGGACCCTGGGCGAATACCTCGAGTACCTGGTCGCACGTGGGATCGCGACGAACGTGGCGTCGTTCGTAGGCGCCACGACGGTGCGGGTCCACGCGCTGGGTTACGAGGACCGTGCGCCGACGCCGGAGGAGCTGGACCACATGCGGGCCCTGGTGCGGGGGGCGATGGAGGAGGGCGCGCTGGGCGTGGGCTCGGCGCTGATCTATGCGCCGGGCTTCTATGCCAGGACCGACGAGCTCGTCGAGCTCGCGCGCGCGGCTGCGACGTACGGCGGGATGTACATCTCGCACATGCGCAGCGAAGGGAACCGGCTCGAAGAGGCCGTGGACGAGGTCGTCACGATCGCGCGCGAGGCAAAGATCCCTGCGGAGATCTATCACCTGAAGGCCGCGGGGCGGACGAACTGGGAGAAGCTCGACCGCGTGATCGCGAAGATTGAGGCGGCGCGCGCGGGCGGACTCCGCGTCACGGCGAACATGTACACGTACACGGCGGGCGCCACCGGGCTCGATGCCGCCATGCCCCCCTGGGTGCAGGAAGGCGGACACCGGGCGTGGGTCGAGCGGCTGAAGGACCCGGGCATCCGGGCGCGGGTGAGGCGGGAGATGTCGACGCCCACGGACCGGTGGGAGAACCTTTACCTCGCCGCGGGCTCGCCCGAGAACGCGCTGCTCGTCGAGTTCAGGCAGGATTCGCTCAAGTACCTGACCGGAAAAACGCTTGTAGAGGTGGCCCGCATGTGGCGGAAGTCACCGGAAGAGACGGCCATGGATCTGGTCATCAAGGATGACAGCCGGGTCGGCACCGTGTACTTCCTCATGTCCGAGGACAACGTGCGGCGCCAGATTGCGCTCCCCTGGGTGAGCTTCGGGTCGGACGCAGCCTCGCTGGCGCCCGAAGGCGTGTTCCTGAAGTCGAACCCACATCCCCGGGCGTACGGCACCTTCGCGCGACTGCTTGGCAGATACGTCCGCGAGGAGAAGGTGATTCCCCTGGAGGAAGCGATCCGGCGGCTCACCTCGCTTCCGGCCGGCAACCTGCACCTCGAGCGCCGCGGCGAATTGCAACGCGGCTACTACGCGGATGTGGTCGTCCTCGATCCGGCGGCCATCGCCGATCATGCGACCTATGAGAACCCCCATCAGTACGCCACTGGCGTGCTGCATGTCTTCGTGAACGGCGCGCAGGTTCTCCGCCACGGCGAGCACACGGGGGTAAAGCCCGGGAGGGTCGTGCGGGGGCCCGGGTGGAAGCGCGCGGGGACGACCACGGGCGGCTGAGCGCGAACCTACGGACGGACGGGTGCGCTGCGACGTACGGCGGGCGTCGAGGCGCAACGAGAACCTGGCATCGCTCTTGCATAAGTGCGCGGAGAGCGCCCCGCGTCCGCGGACAGATCACGCTACGGGGTGATCGGGGTGATCACGCCCTCTGGCGCCCCGAACCTCACCATTGCACATTGTCGCGGCCTTTCCCCGGAAAGGCAGAATCTTCGACTCGCCTCAGCGGGCGGAAACTGCGGAAGAGGAGGGGGTGGATGGAGGCCTCCGTCATGGTGACGCGTGCCGAGGGATTCGGTAGGACGCTGCGCGGCGACCGCTGGTGGGTAGCCCCCCTGTCCGTAGCGGTCGGTCTGGCGGTCTGCGGCGCGTACGCGACCTGGGCGATCTTCCAGGGTCGGCACTACTTCTCGGATCCCTACCTGTCCCCGTTCTATTCGCCCTGCCTGGGCGCGCAGTGCCCGGACGCGGTCCGGCTCCTCGAATTCGGCTGGTGGCCGTTCTCACCGGCGATCCTGCTCATGTGGATCATCCTGGGCTTTCGGGGCACGTGCTACTACTACCGGAAGGCGTACTACCGCGCGTACTTCCTCGATCCGGCAGCGTGTGCGGTGGGCGAGCACCGGGGGCACCGCTACAAGGGGGAGACGTCCTTCCCGTTCGTGCTCCAGAACCTGCACCGTTACTTCCTGTACCTGTCCGCCATCATCCTCGCGTTCCTCTGGTACGACACGCTGAGGGCGTTCCTCTTCGAGGACGGATTCGGCCTGGGTGTGGGCACGATCCTGCTGCTGGTCAACGTGGTCCTTCTCACGGGCTACACCTTCGGATGCCACTCCCTGCGCCATCTCGTGGGCGGCAGCGTGGACTGCTACTCGTGCGCGCGCTTTGGTGGCGCGCGCCACGGTCTGTGGCGTGGCGCCAGCTTCTTCAACCGCAACCACATGGCCTGGGCGTGGACGAGCCTGATCTTCGTGTGCCTGACGGATCTCTACATCCGGCTGGTCGCAGCCGGTGTGATCACTGACTTTCGGATTCTATGACCGTGGAAAGCTACGAGACCTACGAGCACGACGTGCTGGTGATCGGCGCGGGGGGCGCCGGACTGCGCGCGGCCATCGAGGCGCAGGCGCAGGGCGCCTCCGTGGGCGTCGTGTGCAAATCGCTCCTTGGCAAGGCTCATACGGTGATGGCGGAGGGTGGCGTGGCGGCGGCGCTCGCGACCACGCGTTCGGAGGACGGCTGGCAGGTCCACTTCCGTGACACCATGCGGGGCGGCAAGGGGGTGAACGACTGGCGCATGGCGAGGATCCATGCGCAGGAGGCGCCGGAGCGCGTGATCGAGCTCGAGGCGTGGGGCGCCCTCTGGGACCGCCAGGACGACGGGCGCATCTCCCAGCGGCCGTTCGGCGGCCATACGTACGCGCGACTCGCGCACGTGGGCGACCGCACCGGCCTCGAGATGATCCGGACGCTCCAGGATCAGGCGGTCCACGACGGCGTAACCGTCTACATGGAGTGCACCGTGATCCGCCTCTTCAAGGATGGGGATCGCATCGCGGGCGCGCTCGCATACTGGCGCCAGAGCGGTCGCTTCGTCCTGTTCCGGGCGAAGGCCGTCGTGCTGGCCACGGGCGGCGGCGGGAAGGCCTGGCTCATTACGAGCAACTCGTGGGAGTACACGGGCGACGGCCACGCCCTCGCCCTTGCTGCCGGCGCCGACCTCATCCACATGGAGTTCGTGCAGTTCCACCCCACGGGGATGGTCTGGCCACCCAGCGTGCGTGGGACTCTCGTCACGGAAGGGGTGCGGGGCGAAGGCGGGGTGCTGCTGAACGCGAAGGGCGAGCGCTTCATGTTCCGCGCCATGCCCGACGCCTTCCGGAACGAATACGCGGCGGACGAAGCCGAGGCCGACCGCTGGGTCTACGGGGACCGGAAGGCGAACCGCCGGCCGCCGGAGCTGTTCACGCGCGATATGGTCTCGCGGGCCATCGAAGTCGAGGTGGCGGAAGGCCGCGGGACGGGGCACGGAGGCGTCTACCTCGACATCGCCAGCAAGCAGTCGCCGGAGCATATCAAGAAGAAGCTCCCGAGCATGTACCACCAGTTCAAGGAGCTGGCAGGCGTGGACATCACGCGCGAGCCCATGGAGGTTGGGCCCACGACGCACTACTTCATGGGTGGCATCAAGGTGGACCCGGAGACCGAGGAATCGACGGTTCCGGGGCTGTTTGCGGCCGGCGAGGTGGCGGGCGGGCTGCACGGCGCGAACCGCCTGGGCGGCAACTCGCTGTCCGATCTGCTGGTCTTCGGCCAGCGAGCGGGCCTGGGCGCCGCGCAGTACGCCCGGCGGTTGAGCGCGCCGCCGACGGTCGACCGCAGTGCGGTGGAAGAGGGGATGCGGGATGCGCTCGTGCCATTCGAGCGCGGCGAGGGCGAGAACCCGTTCGCGATCCAGGACGAGCTGCGACACCTCATGCAGGAGAAGGTGGGAATCGCCCGCACGAAGGACGGTCTCGAGGCCGCCCTCGACCGGCTGTTCAAGCTGCGCGAGCGTCTCGCCCGTTGCCGGGTGACCGGGGGGCGGGAGTACAACCCTGGGTGGAACACCTGCCTGGACTTGGAGTCGCTGCTCACCACGTCGGAGGTTGTGGCCCGGGCGGCACTCGAGCGCACGGAGAGCCGCGGCGCCCACACCCGCGACGACTACCCGAAATCGGATCCCGGGCTGGGTCGTCAGAACGTGGTCGTGTACATGGACGCGGGGCGGGTGGCGACCCGGCGCGAGCCGGTGCCGGAGCCGCCGCCCGAGCTCAAGCGGCTCATCGAGGAGGGGGTGCCAGGTGCCTGAGCGCGTCTTCCGCGTCTATCGCGGTACGGACGAGCGTGGCGAGCTCGTCGAATACTCGATCGAGGTATCCGAGGGGATGGTGGTCCTGGACGCCCTGCACGAGATCCAGGCCGGTCAGGTTCCCGATCTCGCCTTCCGCTGGAACTGCAAGGCGGGGAAGTGCGGGTCGTGCGGCGCGGAGGTCAACGGAATGCCGCGCCTTACCTGCATGACGCGCATCGATGTTCTCCCGGAGGGGCCCGTCACCGTTGCGCCGCTCGAGGCGTTCCCGCTGGTGAAAGATCTCGTGACGGACGTCTCTCATAACTTCGAGGTGAACAAGACGATCCCGCGCTTCAAGCCGCGGCCGCCCGACGCGCCGGACGGCACGTGGCGCATGTACCAGTACGAGGTCGAGCGGTCCCAGGAGTTCAAGAAGTGCATCGAGTGCTTCCTCTGCCAGGACGTCTGTCACGTGCTGCGCAGCCACGGATTGCACCACGAGTTCATCGGTCCCGCCTTCCTCGTGCGGGCGGCCGCCTACGATACCCATCCGCTCGACGTGGAAGACCGCTCCCGTTACCTGAAGGAGCAGGGTGGGATCGGCTACTGTAACATCACGAAGTGCTGCACTGAGGTCTGCCCCGAAAGCATCACGATCACGGACAACGCGATCATCCCGCTGAAGGAACGGGTGGTGGACCGCCACTACGACCCGGTTCGCAAACTCATCCAACTCGTGCGGCGCGCGGGCTGATCCAGGGCCCCAGCGCGCCAGCATCTGGTCCCAGGGCTACATAGCGCACGGGCCGATTCGCGCGGCGGGAGTCCGGAGACTTGGCGGATGCACCGCCGAGCCTCCGAGCGGAACAGCAACAAAGCGCCACAAAGCGGAGTGAAGTGGCCGGACGCTCGAACTTGCGAGCGTCGGGCCGCTTCGACTTCGAGGGGCGTGCGAACTGCGGCGGCTAGGCCGCCGGGCCGCGCCCCCCTGCCCCGTGAGGTCCGGGGTTGTCTGCCCCTGATGCCGCCGCGACGGGGCTGGCCCCCGGGATCGCAATCGTCTCGGCGGTCTCCTCGACGCGCGGCCCGTCCGCCGCGAGTTCGAACCCCTCGCTGCGGGCGATGACGATGGAGGTGAGCAGGTCGCCCGTCACGTTCGGGACCGTGCGGCACATGTCCAGCAGCCGGTCCACACCCAGGATCAGCGCGATCCCCTCGCCCGGCACGCCCACCGTCTGCAGCACGAGCACCAGGAGCGGGATCGAGCCGCTGGGCACGCCCGCGGCGCCAATGGCCGTGAGGACGGTGAGCACGATCACGATCACCTGGGCGGGAAGTCCGAGGTGCACACCGAATACCTGGGCCAGGAAGAGGACCGTGATCGATTCGAAGATGGCGGTCCCGTTCATGTTCATGGTGGCGCCCAGTGGGAGAACGAAGCCTGCCACCTTAGAAGGAACGCCGAACTCCTGCTCCGCCGTGCGGATCGTCGTGGGCAGCGTCGCGGCCGAGCTGGAGGTGGAGAGCGCCGTGATCATGAGGGCCTCCGACCGGCGGAAGAAACTGCCGATGCGGATGCCGCCGAGGGTACGAACCAGCGTCCCGATGCTGCCGAACTGATGGATGATCAGGGCGCTCAGCACGACCACCACGTAGAGCCCCAGGGACTTCACGATATCAAACCCGAAGCGCGCCGTCACCGAGAAGATGAGCCCGGCCACCCCCACGGGTGCGATTCGCATGGCGAAACCGATCATGACGGCCACCGCCTCGGCCACTCCGTGGAGCACGCGGATGACCGGCGCGGCCACCTCCTCGCGCAGCAGCGTGAGCGCCATGCCGAAGACGAGCGTGAAGAAGATGAGCCCGAGCATGTCGCCGCCAGCCGCCGCATCGAGGGGGTTCCGCGGCACGATGTTCACGAATGTGGAGATGCCGAACCCCGAGGTCTCCGCCGCGCCCACCCTCTCGGCAGCCTGAGTCGCGTACGTCTCCAGGAGCTGCGCCCGCACCGCCGGCTCCAGCGTGTCACCCGGACGTACCGTGTTTACCAGGATGAGCCCGATCACCGCCGCCAGCGTCGTGGTGAGCAGGAAGAAGCCCAGCGTCTTCGCTCCGACGCGACCCACCTTGCGCACGTCGCCGAGGCCCGCCACGCCGAGGGCAAGGGACGTGAAGACCAGAGGGACCACGAGCATGAAGAGCATGCGAAGGAAGACCTGCCCCACCGGCGTGGCCACGTTCTGCACCACCCAGCCCAGCGCCGGTGCTTCGCGCCACAGCGCGTTCGAAGTGATTCCCGCGGCGGCCCCGAACACGAGGCCGATGAGGATCTTCGTGTGCAGCGGGATGCGAGCGCGGCCAGAAGCTTTGCTTTCCAAGGCACCGCTCCGTGTCTGCAAGGTTTCCATGCGGCGCCGCCGCGCCCGCCGCCGCGATCGCGGCGGCTGCCGACGGGCCGAGCCCGACCGGACTTACGAGCTCCCCGGCCGCGCCCCTCCGAACTCCACAATCTTTACAGGTCTCGGATCTCTACGAACAGACCTTCCGACGCCGAGGTGAACCCTGCCTATCTGGTGTAGGGCCGGCCATGATACTGCGATGTGGGGCGGGCCACCATCTGTGGCGGCTTCGCCCGGCGCCACTGCTGAACGCCAAGAACGCGAGCAGCAGTCGTCAGCATCAGCATATGTCGCGGACTACGGCAGGCGCTAGTGCTCCCGAGCGGAAGTATCCCGAGCGGAAGTACGGTCGCATTCGACCGTCGCTCACCCGCGACCATGGAAATCGGCAAAAAGGTAGCGGAATCGGTTCCGTCTTGGGAAGTGCGGTGAAATGCAGCGGCTCCTCCGGCGGCGGAGACGGCCTGCGACCTCGCCTGCCTCTGGCGTACGGGGCGAATCGTCCCAACCGCGGCACAAGCTGTCCTTCGGAGTGGAACCGCCCCCTCACCCGAATCCCGGCGCTTCAGCCCCTCGGGATCCAGTACCCGGTGGAGCGGAAGGCCTGAGCCCGCTCGTGGACGGATGCCTTCTCAGCGGGGGTGAGGGGCTTGAAATCCGTCGCTGCGGCCACAACGCCGTCCAGCGTGAAATGGGAATCCAGTCCCACCACCGCGATGGCGATCGGAAGCGACAGGGCGTAGTGCAGGTACTCACGCCACCTCGGGATGTCCCAGCGGTTCCAGGCTTCCGGGGGAGGCCCGGACTCGTCGATGCGATCGGGCGTCGTCGCGAGCGCCGGGAAGAAGTAACCGTGACCGCAGGTCTTCATGGCGATGACTGCAACCCCCCGGGATGCCGCTGCGGGGAGCACCTCCACCTCGAAGTCCGGCACGCGGGTCGCATTGATGGGAAGCTGGATGGCATCGGGCTCCAGCCGCTCCATGCCCTCCAGCGCGGCGCCCGGATAGTGGGTCGAGAACCCGCGGAAGCGCACTGTCTTCTCGTCCACCAACTTCCGGATGGCACGCTCAGCGCCCCCGGGGCCGGCGACCTGCGTGATGGCTTCGGAATCGCGGAGGAAGTGGTGCAGCACGAGGTCGAGGCGGTCCGTGTTCATGCGCTCGAGGCTCCGCTCCATCTCGCGCATGGCCCCGTCGTAGTCCCGCGCATCGACCTTGGTCTCCAGGAACACCCGCGACCGATGGGTCTTCATGGCAAGCCCTATGCGCCGCTCGCTCAGACCCTCCGGCCCGTAGTTCGCGCTCGTCTCCACGTACTCGAGGCCGCGTTCGATGGCCCCGCGCACCAACTCCGCCGCCTGCCCGTCGTCCGGAATCGGACTGTAGAAGCGGCTGCCGCCGCCAACGCCGACCATCGGGACATCTACTCCCGTGCGGCCGAACGGCCGCTTCGGGATTACGGCGGCCGGTTCTGACGCGACGCCGGTCGCCGCCGGGCCCGCGGGCCCACCCGCGAGACCGAACCCCAGTCCGCCCAGCCCCGCGCCAACCGCCCCGACCACGAACCCGCGACGAGTAACTCCATCCGCCGACCCGTGGGACCCTCGCGTCCCCCTCATCGTCTCCCCCTTTTCCCCTGGTGGCTCCTCCTGCGGTCGGATCATTACTTCAGCACTTCAGCCCGAGGCGCCCCTACCCCTTCCCCACGGCCGCCGCCAGCGGCGAGCTCAATGTGCGCCGGCCGGTCGCATATGCACAGAAATGCATACGAGGTTGTTGTGCAAGAAGGATGCCGCCCCGCCACCGTGAGCCAGGCTCGCGCGTGCGCGGGCGACATGAGGCGGCGACTGCGGCGCGGAAGGCCGGCCGCGCAGCGAAGGCTCAACGGAAGCGACCCCGGCGCATTCCCCACGTCCGTTGACATCGCGGGATTCCCTGCCTATGAGTCGTACCCGTGCTGAATCCACAGTCCTTCCGGACGAACGGCGAGAGGACCTCTTCGATCCGGATGGGTGAAGATCCATGCAGCTCCGCTGGCGAACATGTGCCGGGTGAGGGTGCTCGAGCGCGTGCTCGAGCGAGGGTACGGGCCTGTGAGGATCCGCGGACTCGACACACTGGACGAGCTGATCTATGAAAGCCCGCGGGTGGCGCCTGTCCATGCATAGCCGCGTGCGCAGCCCAGGCGAGGAGGCACGATGAGCACGGGTCATGGCCCATCGCACCCGATCGGTCTTGCCGAGCCCACGCTGATCGACCACCGGATGAAAGGCGTGCCCGGCGGCACCGCCCCGTTCGCGATGGAGGACGTAGCGGCGAAGGGCTGGAACCTCTTGCGCGAGGACCTCCCGCTCCCGGTCGCCGTGCTCCGCGAGTCGGCGCTGGAACACAACAGTCGCTGGATGCGGCGCTTCGTGGAGCGCTCCAGAGCGGTGCTCGCGCCCCACGGAAAGACCACCATGAGCCCGCAGTTGTTTCGGCGGCAGATCGATGACGGCGCCTGGGGCATCACCGTGGCGACAGTGCACCAGGTGCAGGTCTGCCGCGAGTTCGGCTTCTCGCGGGTGCTCATGGCGAACCAGCTCATCGGGCGCCAGGCGATCCGCTACATCCTGGACGAGATCGATCGGGACGCCGACTTCGACTTCTACTGCCTGGTCGACTCGCCGGAGGGCGTTCACATGCTCGCACAGGCGGCGCGGGCGCGCGGGGCCGGACGGCCACTCCAGCTCCTGGTGGAGGGGGGCTACCGCGACGGACGTACCGGCTGCCGGGATCTCGAGGCCGCGCTCGGCGTCGCCCGTGGCGTGAAGGTGGCTGAGCCCTACCTCGCGCTACGCGGCGTGGAGGGCTTCGAGGGTCTTCTCATGCTCGGCACCCCGGAGGAGCAGGTCAGCCGCGTGGATGCCTTCCTCGTGTTTCTGCTGGACATCGCGGTCGCGTGCGAGCGGGAAGGACTGTTTGCCGATGGGCCGATCATTCTGAGCGCTGGCGGCTCGGCGTTCTACGACCGCGTGCTGGAGGGCTTCGCGCAGGCCGGTATCGGGCGAGACGTCCGCGTCGTCACGCGTAGCGGTTGCTATCTGACTCATGATTCGGAGTTCTACCGCGAACAGTTCCGGCGCCTGCTGGAGCGTTCGCCCGAGGCGCGCGGACTCGGCGATGGACTCCAGGCCGCGCTCGAGGTGTGGTCGTACGTACAGTCGCGGCCGGAACCGCAGCTCGCTCTTCTCACGATGGGCAAGCGAGACTGCGGCTTCGACCTGGGCATGCCCGTTCCGCTGGCGTACTCCCGTCCGGGGCGCCGCGAACGGCCGCAACCGCTTCCGCCCGGCTACGCAATCGTGGCCATGAACGACCAGCACGCGTACCTGGTCGTGCCTCCCGAGTCCGAGCTGCGGGTCGGCGACATGATCGCGAGCGGAATCTCGCATCCGTGCCTAACCTTCGACCGCTGGCAGATCATGTTCATGGTGGACGATGACTATAACGTCACGTCCGCCATCCGCACGTATTTCTAGGTTGGCCTGCGCTGGATCCGCGCACCCGTGGGGCTGGTGCCCGCACGCCGCGCGGCAGGGCGGTAGCAGTGGCCCTCAGACCCCCTTCGGCGTCACGAGCCGTTCGCACCCGGCGAGCACGCCGTCCACGAGCAGGGCAAGCATCGCGGCTGGAATCGCGCCCGAGAGAATCATACGGGTATCCGAGAGGGCGAGGCCGGCCACGATTGGGTCGCCGAGCCCGCCGGCGCCGATGAACGCGGCGAGCGTGGCTGTGCCCACGTTGATCACGCCGGCGGTGCGAATCCCGGCCATGATCACGGGCGCGGCGAGCGGCATGCGCACGTGGTAGAGGATCTGGAGCTCGGTCATCCCCAGGGCCCGCGACGCCACCACGACCGCGGGGCTCGCGTCGCGCACGCCCGTGTACGTGTTCCGCAGGATCGGATACAGGGAGTAGAGGAACAGTGCCGCAAGCGCTGGTGCGGTCCCGATCCCGAGGAGCGGGATCATGAACGCCAGAAGCGCAATGCTCGGCACCGTCTGGAGGAGCCCTACCCCGCGGATTGCCGTCTCCGCGCTCGCGCGGGCGCGTTCCAAGAGCAACCCCACCGGCACCGCGAGAAGCACGGCGGTACCCAGGGAGATGGCTACCAGGAGCAGGTGGCGGAGCGTGAGCTGCAGGATCCCGGTACGCCGCCGCCAGAGGTAGCCGAGGATTCCCTCTTCAGCGGTGCCAGGGGCTGACGGTGAGGCTGCCTCGCCGCGCTGGACGAGCCCCAGCGCGCGGAGCGCGTCGGCAGCCACTTGTCCGGCGGGCTCGCCCAGCACCTCGACCCGCTCGTTGAGCTGCCGCATCATCGCCTCGTCCAGCCTGCCGCTGAGCTCCGTGAGCGCGGCGATGGCCGCCGGGACCTCCCGTTGGAGCCGTGCGCCGGCGAGCGGCGCGGCCTCGTAGGGCGGAAAAAAGCCGCGGTCGTCGTCGAGGACGACCAGGTCGTAGCGCGCGATGAACCCGTCCGTCGAATATCCGTCGATCACGTCGACCGCGCCCTCCGCGAGCGCCCGGTACTTCACGGCCTGGAGGAGCGAGCGGACCTCCTTCGGGTGGAAATCATAAACCCGGCGCAGTCCCGGAAGCCCGTCCGGTCGGCCGGCGAAATCCGGGGTGAAGCCCGCGATGAGCTGAGGCGCGATGCGCGCCAGCTCGCTCAGGGTGCGGAGCGCGTACCGCTGCGCGGTCTGGCGCCGTATGGTGATGGCGAATGTGTTCTCGAAGCCCAGGGGCGGCAGCCAGCGAATCCCCCAGCGCCGCTGGAACTCCCGCGAGACGATGCGGAACACCTCCCGCGGGTCTTCCCGTGGCTCCTCACCGAGCATGGCCAGGAGGCCGGTGCCCGTGTACTCCGGATACACGTCGATGGCGCCGGTGCGGAGGGCGGAGAAGGTGATCTCGGTGGCGCCGAGCCCGGGGCGCCGTTCCACGCGGAAACCGCGCGTCTCCAGGAGCTGGGCGAAGATCTCCGCCAGGAGGTAGGACTCGCCGAATGGCTTCGAGGCGACCACGACCGGCCGCGCATTCGCCGGCACTTGAGGGCCGCGGGCCGGCGCAGTTGCGTGCTGGGATCCGAGCCACGGTGCCGCCGCACCCGGGAACGCCAGCGGGAGCAGCGCCAGGAGGGCGGACGACCCGTACATCATGATCAAGGCCCTCGCAGCCGGGCGCGGGCGAGCAAGCGATCCACGTAGTCGTTGGCCGGCGCGCGGATGAGCGCCGTCGGATCGGCCACCTGTTCGATGCGGCCATCGCGGACGACAGCGATGCGGTCGGCGAGTAGCGCGGCCTCGTGGAGATCGTGGGTCACCATGAGCGTCGTGATGCCCAGCTCGCGTTGGAGCTGCCGAAACGTCTGCTGGAGGTCGGACCGCGTGATGGCGTCCAGCGCGCCGAACGGCTCGTCCAGGAGCACGAGGCGCGGGCGTGCGGCGAGGGCGCGAGCGAGGGCGACGCGTTGCCGCTGGCCGCCGGAGAGCTCGTTGGGCCATCGCGCGGCGAAGACGTCCGGCGGCAGTCCGACCAGGTCGAGGACCTCAGCGGCCAGCGCGTCGGCGCGATCCCAGCGGTGCAGCCACGGCACGAGCGCCGCATTGCGCAGCACCGTCCAGTGGGGCAGAAGACCGCCGTCCTGCTGGACGTAGCCCGTGGACCGGCGCAGCGCGATGGAGTCGAGCTCGCGAACGTCACGGCCGTCGATCCGGATGACCCCCTCGTCCGGCTCGACCATGCGGTTGAAGCAGCGGAGCAGCGTGGTCTTCCCGGAGCCGCTCTCGCCCACGAGCGCCACGCACTCTCCGTCGAAGACGGAGACCGAGACGTGGTCCAGCGCCACCACCGGGCCGTAGCACTTGACCACGCCTTCCGCGCGGAGGATCTCCGCCCGCTCCCTTCCGGCGCCGTGGCCCGCGCTCATGGGAGCCCGTACCGCTGGAGCCTCATGACCAGGGTTTGAAGCCCTTCCGCGAAGGTGGGACGGGCCGCCGGGCGCGGCCTCGGTCACGGAAATGTTACATCCTGCGGAACCTCGGGACGAGGCTGTTGATTCGGAGAAGCGGTGATGCGACGCTCACAGCCTGCATCCGGAGCAAGTGAATGCCCGAGACGACGCGCAGTTCGCTGAAGAGCGAGCGCCTGGCCCGGATGCTCGACGAGGTGCGGGCCGGACTCTCCGCGCGACAGAAGGAGCTTCCGCCCAAGTACTTCTACGACGCTCGTGGATCGCGGCTGTTCGAGGAGATCACGCGGCTGCCGGAGTATTATCTGACGCGGGCCGAGCGGGCGCTGCTGCGCGCTCGCATCCCGAACTGGATCCGCGAGCTCCGGCCGCGGGCGCTCGTGGAGCTCGGCGCCGGTAGTGCGGCGAAGACACGCATCATCCTGGATGCCATGCGGGCAGCCGGGACAGCGGCGGTATACGTGCCTATCGACGTGAGCGCCGCTTTCCTTCGCGAGACGGCCAACCGGCTGCGACACGAATACCCGGAAATCGAGACGCGCCCGCTCGTGGCGGATATGACCGACGGACTTCGTCTTCCGGCGGGCCTGCCCGGGCCCACGCTCTACGCGCTCCTGGGGAGCACGATCGGCAACTTCGACGACCCCGCCGCCGTCCGGCTTCTGGAGCGCATCCAGGCAGCCATGTACCCGACGGACTCATTCCTCCTGGGGGTGGACCTGAAGAAAGAGGTGGCGCGAATCGAGGCGGCCTACAACGACGCGCGTGGTGTCACTGCGGAATTCAACCGCAACATCCTGCGCGTGCTCAACCGGGAGCTGGGCGCGGACTTCGACCTCGGGGCGTTCGAGCATCGCGCCTTCTACGAAGGGGAGTACGACCACATCGAGATGCACCTGGTTTCCCTGTGCGACCAGCAGGTCACGATTCCCGGCGCTGGCGTGTTCCGCTTCCGGCAGGGCGAGACGATTCGCACCGAGATCAGCGGCAAGTACGATCCCTGCCGCGTAGCGAAACTCTTCGAAGCTGCCGGCCTCACGATGCGCGAGTGGGCGCCGGACGCGGAAGGGCTCCTCGCGCTCGTGCTGGGTGTCGCGAAGGGGGGCGGAGGGGGCGCGTGAGGGTCGTATAGCACGGAGCGCGGAAGCCTCGTGGCTGCCGGGGCCCGCAGCCCGGCGATAAGCCTGTCGGGCGTCCCCAAGGGGAGCGCCGCCTGCGCTCCTGTGTCCGCGATCGGGCGCTCTCCGGCTCAAAGGATCTCCTTCAGCCGCTCCATATCCAGATTCCCCCCGGAGAGGACCGCTACCACGCGAGCGCCGCGGCCCACCGGGAGCTTGTGAGCCAGGAGCGCGGCGACTCCGGCGGCACCCGCGGGCTCGGCCAGGAGCTTGGTGCTGGACAGGATAAGCCGCACGGCCTCCGCGATCTGCGCGTCCGATACGAGCACGACGTCGTCCACGTGGCGTCTCACGAACGCGAAGGTGAGCTCACCCGCCATCGGTGCGCCGAGCCCGTCCGCGATGGTATCCACTCGGTCGAGGTGCACCGGGTGGTCCGCATCCAGGCTGCGGCGCATGGCGGCCGCGCCCTCCGGCTCGACGCCGTAGACGCGGACGTTCGGGACGAGAGCCTTGACGGCGGCGGCCACTCCGGCGATCAGCCCACCCCCGCCTACCGGGACGACGAGCACATTCGCATCGGCCAACTGCTCGACGATCTCGAGGCCGAGCGTCCCGTGGCCCGCGATGATCTCCTCGTCGTCGAAGGGATGGATGAAGGTGAGGTTCCGCTCGCGGGCGAGCTCCCGGGCCCTCGCGAACGCGTCCCGCGCCGTGCCGTAGAGGATGACTTCCGCGCCGTACCCCGCGCTGGCCTCGACCTTGCCCCGCGAGGCGGACTCGGGCATGACGACCACGCAGGGTGCACCGGTGGCGCGCGCGCCCCACGCCAATGCCTGAGCATGGTTTCCGGCCGACACCGTGACGACGCCCCGGCGACGCGCTTGCGGGTCCATCTGAAGCAGCCTGTTCAGCACGCCGCGCACCTTGAACGAGCCGGTCTTCTGGAGGTTCTCGCACTTGAGGAAGAGCTCGATCCCCGCCTGGTCACCGATCCGGGAGGCGCTCAGCACAGGCGTCACGTGGATACGCCCCGCGATGCGCTCGCGGGCATCCCGGAAGATCACCGCTTTCACGTCGGCCTTGGACATGCCGCAACTCCTCCGCCCGCGAGCGCCCGGTGTGAGCGGTCCGGGGGCCTGCGCCCCCGGGCGCGCTTGCAGGCACCCCACCGGGCCGGCCGCACACCACATGGCTCACCCGCCGGGATTGAAGAGAAAGTAGTCGTAGATGGCGCGTGCGATCTGGGCGATCGCCCGTTCCCGAACCGGCGTGTCGACTTTCGATTCCTTCACGAACACCACGGTTACGACGTGGCCGGCGTCGTCCGGCAGGTTGATGATCCCCACATCGTTCGTGGTGCCGCCGATCGTCCCCGTCTTGTGGTCCACTTCTACCCCGGGTGGCAACATCCCCTTGATCCGGCTCTCACCCGTCTGGCAGCGTCGCATGATGTCCAGCAGCCGCTTCGTGCTCTCTTCCGAGAGCGCTTCGCCGCGCCAGACCTTCGCCAGGAGCTTCGCCATCGCCTCCGGCGTCGAGGTGTCGCGCGGATCGCTGTCGAAGGCGGCGGCCGCCGCGTCACGCTCTGGCTCGGACACGGCTTCCGCCAGCTCGCGCCAGCGGTTGGGTGAGATTTCCCCGGAAGTGGGGACGTTCCGGACGCCCAGCCAGTCCGCGATCAGCCGCACGGTCGGGCGGTCCACCCGGAGACCGTCGATCTCGAGCTCGCGCATGCGCCCGCTGACCGCCTCCGCCCCTCCGGCGACCTCCAGCATGATGTCCGTCGCACTGTTGTCACTGATGAGGAGCATCAGCTCCAGCAAGTTGTGGATTGAAAGGATGACGCCCGGATCGTCGAACAGATTCGTGAGCGTGCCGCTGCCCGGGTGCAGGTCTCCCGGTTCCACTCGCACCAGGCTGTCCAGCCGCACCTCGCCACGGTCCACCCGCGTCAGGAGCTCCACCGCGATGGGCACCTTGTACGAGCTCGCCATCGGGAAGCGCTCGCCACCGTTGAGGTAGACCTCACGCCCCGTCTCCAGGTGGATCGCCGCGACCCCGAGCTTGCCTTCGGCGATGCCAGAGAGCCGCCCGATCTCGCGCTGCAGGCGCGAGATCCCGGGATCGGACCGGGAGGACGACGGCTGGGCACCGGCTCCGGGCGTGGCCAGACCGTGGGCGAGGAGGAGGGATGAAAGGAACACGCGACGCGCGAACCGTCCGCACGCCAGGAAGCCCGGGCCGCTGCGGGTTCGGGCTCGGCTCTGCCATGCCGTGCGCATGAGAATCTCCCCTGGTCTGAGCGCCTACGAAGAGCGGGCGAGCAGAGCGCGCTCCGCTCGGTCACGAGCTTTATAGTCTGTGTCCGCTCGCGGGCGCAACAGCGTGAGGTTTACGGCGGCGCCTTCAGTCCCTTCGGCGACATCACCACCCTCATGGTGTGGCAGGCGGGTGTCGTTCCCTTCTTCGAGTTCTTCAAGCTCTTCGTGCCGTCGGCGGTGAACTGGCTCGTGC
>JACQVF010000040.1 GCA_016209885.1 Gemmatimonadota bacterium
CGTAGTCCCTGGTGTCCCGAGTCAGGAGTCCGTTGGCATTCGAGCGCCGCTCCATCGGGCTGGAGGTCCTTGCGCCTTGTCGCAATACGAAGAGGCCATTCCGGGTATATGGGGTATGCACTTAACTCCAGTGACGACTGCCTCTTGTGGCGGGTCTGGACCCAGACGCACGACATCTGGTGGCTACTGGAGTCAAGTGCATACCCGCTTCTGGGTATTCCGACTCGGGGGGGTAGCCCGGGCCGCGCAGATCGGCGTCCGCCTCGACATCACAGGGTAGCAACCAGCGACCGTCGGTACCCCCGGGAACCCGGATGCCGGCGGCAGCCCGGATGTCGGACGTGGCCCCGAGCGCTTATCGCGCACCGAACGTGGCGTCCAACTTGAGCAGCGTGTGAAGCAGCACGTTGACGCCTGCGGCGATGGCGTCGGGGTGTGAGAACTCGCTGGGCGAGTGGCTGATTCCCTCGACGCTCGGTACGAACACCATCCCCACGGGGGCGAGTTGCGCGATGCTCTGGGCGTCGTGTCCGGCGCCGCTCGGCATTCGCAAGGTGCTCAGGCCGAGCTCGCTGGCCGCCTCCTCGATGAGCCTCCGAATTCGCTCGTCTGTCGGTGCGGCGTGACTCACATAGAACTCGTCGAACCGGAAGATCGTGCCGTTCAAGGCGCCAATGCGCTGTGCTTCCGCCCGCAGGTCCTCGAGGATGCGATCGATCTTGGGCATGTCGAGGTCTCGGAGCTCGAGGCTGAGGGCGACGCGGCCCGGGATGACGTTCGGGGCGCCCGGGAAGGCCTGGATGCGCCCCACGGTGCCAACCTGGCGGCCGGGGGTGCGAGTAACGACGCGAGGGACGGCCTCGATGAAGCGGGCGGCCGCGACCATCGCGTCCTGACGGGCGTCCATGGGGGTGGTGCCGGCATGGTTGGCGAAGCCCTCGACGGTGACGTTCCAGCGTTTGATCCCGACGATGCCCTCCACGACGCCGATGGCGATGCCCCCCCGCTGGAGGATGGCCCCCTGCTCCACATGCAGCTCGAGGAAGGCGGCAACGTCGCCGGGGCGGCGCCGTGCGCTGGCGAGGCGACCAGGGTCTCCGTCGATGAAAGCGATTCCGTCGCGGACGGTCCTCCCGCTGGCGGTCACGAGGTCGAGCTCCTTGTCCGCGAGCTCCCCGCTGATGGCGCGGCTCCCGGTCTTGCCGCCCTCCTCGTTGGAGAAGATCGCGACCTCGAGGGGATGCTGGGTCGTGATCCCCGCCTCGGTGAGGGCGCGAGCGACCTCAATGGCGCCGATGGCGCCGACGGGGCCGTCATAGTTACCGCCGTTCGGCACAGAGTCGATGTGGGAGCCCAACATGATGGGGGCAGCGCCGGGGCTCGAGCCGGCGCGTCGACCGATGAGGTTGCCGGCATAATCGGTTTTCGGGTCGAGCCCGGCGGTGCGCATGAGGCCGAGCACGTACTCGCGTCCCGCGCGGTCGGCCTCGCTGTACGCCACGCGGCTGACCCCGCCTTCCGGGTTCTTCCCGAACTCCGCGAGGGCGCGGAGCTGCTCGGTCACGCGCGCCCCGTTGACCCGTACACGGGGTCTCTCCTGGCCCCGGCCCCCGGGCCCGCCCGCCAGGAGAGCACCCACGGCGGCCAGAGCGGCGCGGGTGAAGGCCTGGCGGTTCATGGTGTCGCCTCCATACGGACTTCGGTTCGCAACCTCACGGGGTCGCTCCGCCTGCGCAGCTCTCGCACGGACAGATCTTCCGCAGCAGCTCGAAGGGGTAGATGCCGGTCTCGTGTCCGTCGCTCCAGCGGAACAGGAGCGCGTAGCGCCCCACATAGTGGATGGCGAGAGGGTACAGGTCCTCGGGCACGGACTCCGGGGAGAGGAGCCGCCGGCCGCTCATCTCCTCCACACAGCCGGCGCACGGGCAGAGAAGCCGGAGGTAGCGGGGCGCGTAGACGGACTCGTGGCCGTCCGCCCAGCGAACGCGGAGCGCCGATCCATCCTCCGTGGGTCCGATCTCCTGAGGGCTCGTTCCGGGGTCGCGCACGAGGGTCAGGGGGTAGCGATTCGCGATAAGCGATTCGTGGTTGGCGATGCGCGATTCGTGATTCGCGATTCGTGATTCGTGTGCATTACCGCGCCTGGGTTTCCTTCTCCGCGGCGCACTCTCTCAGGAAGCGGGCGACGGCGCGGAAGGCCTCACCCCGGTGGCTCCGCTCGTTCTTCTCCTCCGGAGTGAGCTCCGCGAACGTCCGTCCGATCCCCCGGTCATAGAACAGCGGATCGTAGCCGAAGCCACCGGTCCCCCGCGGGCACCCCAGGATCAGTCCATTGGCCACACCGCGGAAGGTGTATGCGGTGCCGTCGGGGAAGGCGAGGGCGGCCACACAGACGTAGCGGGCGGTGCGCTGCGAGGGCGACGTTCCCCCCAGGAGCTCGAGGAGCCGCTCGTTGTTCAGCCGGTCCTGCACGTCCGGCGGCAAGCCGTCTGCGTGGGCGAACCGCCGGGACCGCACGCCGGGCCGCCCATCGAGCGCGTCCACCTCCAGTCCGGAGTCGTCCGCGAGGCTGGGGATCCCACTCTTCGCCGCGAAGTAACGTGCCTTGGCCACCGCGTTCTCCTCGAAGGTTGCGAAGCGCTCGAGGCCTCTCTCCTCGTCGCTCTCCGGGATGGCCGCCCCCTCCAGGTCCGTGAGCTGGAGGCCGGGCACGTCCGCGAGGATCTTTCCGATCTCCGCGAGCTTGTGGGCGCTGCGGGTGGCGACCAGGCATGGCATGGGGCGTCAGCGCGTGCCCGCGCGGAGCGCTTCGTCCTGCGCAGCGATGATACGCCGGATCCCGGCGAGCGCCAGGTCCAATAGCTCGTCCAGCTCGCTGCGGGAGAACGGCTGGCCCTCCGCGGTGCCCTGCACCTCGACGAAGCGGCCGGAGGCGGTTGCGACGACGTTCATGTCCACGGAGGCAGCGGAATCCTCGGCATAGTCGAGGTCGAGCCGGCACTCGCGGTCCACGATCCCTGCGCTCACGGCGGCCACGAGCTCCCGCACCGGGTTCGCCGGGAGCTCGCCCTGCACCACCAGGCGGCGGCACGCATGGTAGAGAGCCGCGGCCCCGCCGCTGATGGCGGCCGTGCGCGTGCCGCCGTCGGCCTGGAGCACATCGCAGTCCACGACGATCGTGCGGGGGCCGAGGGTCTCCAGGTTGGTGACGGCGCGGAGCGAGCGGCCGATGAGCCGCTGGATCTCCTGGGTGCGTCCACTACCGGCGCCTCGGTCGCGGGGCGTGCGCTGGGGCGTCGCTCGCGGGAGCATGGCGTACTCGGCGGTCACCCACCCTGCGCCGCTGGCCGCGCGCCAGCCCGGGACCCCGTCCTGGATGCTCGCCGTGCAGAGCACGCGTGTGCGCCCCGCCGTGATGAGACAGGAGCCTTCCGCGAACTCCGCCGCCCCCAGGTCGAGCTGGAGTGGGCGCAGCTCTCCCGGCTGCCTGCCGCCGTACCGCACGCTCATCGTCCGCTCCGGATCCGCTCGATGAGCCCGGTGGTGGAAACGCCCTTTACATAGGGAATCACCACCACCGCGCCACCGGCGCCTTCCACCTCCTTGCGCCCCACGATGCTCGCAAGCGGGTAATCGCCGCCCTTGACCAGTACGTCCGGAAGGAGCGCGGCAACGAGCTCGCGGGGCGTGTCCTCTTCGAAGAGTGTGACCGCATCCACGCAGGCGAGCCCTGCCAGGACGTACGTACGATCGCCCTCGGGCAAAAGGGGGCGTCCGGCGCCCTTCAGGCGCCGCACCGACGCGTCCGTGTTCACGCCCACCACCAGAACATCCCCCAGAGCGCGGGCGGCATCGAGGTAGGCCACGTGGCCGCGGTGAAGGAGATCGAAACAGCCGTTCGTGAAGACGACGCGCTGGTGCCTCGGCCGGCCGTACCTGCGGAGCAGCTCCTCTCGCGAGAGGAGCTTCGCATCCGGGGCCGTGGGTCCGCTCATGAACACGCCTGCACAGGTGGGCCAACAGGCTCGCTCGTGGGCAGCAAGCTCGGGCGCGCCGGCAGCGATGGCAAGGGCGCCCGCGTGTTCGCCCGCGTGTTCGCCGCATGGGGTGCTCGCTTTCGGACGTGACAGGCCAACTGGCATCCTGGCCGTGCGCGTGGACGCCCCGTACAGTGTGAGTGCCGGGTTGTGGGACGGCCTACCGCACCGAGGAGGTGAGACCCATGGAACTCAAGACCGTGAGGATCCAGAAGCCCGAGGAGGTGAACCTGATTCTGGGCCAATCCCATTTCATCAAGACCGTGGAGGACCTGCACGAAGCGCTGGTGACGGCCGTGCCGGGGATCCGATTCGGCCTGGCGTTCTGCGAGTCGTCGGGTCCGGCGCTGGTGCGCTGGAGCGGCACAGACCCGGAGCTGGTCGAACTCGCGAAGCAGAACGCCCTCGAGCTGGGCGCAGGACACTGCTTCCTCATCCTCCTCAGGGATAGCTTCCCGATCAACGTGCTGAACGCGGTCAAGGGCGTGCCCGAGGTCTGCCGTGTCTTCTGCGCCACGGCCAACCCGGTGGAGGTGGTGCTGGCCGAGACGGAGCAGGGCCGTGGCGTTCTGGGTGTTATCGACGGGATACGCACGCAGGGGATCGAGGGAGAGAAAGAAATCGCTCAGCGCAAGGAATTCCTGCGCAAGATCGGCTACAAACTGTAGCTGCTCGCCGGCACTGGCGACTACGGCCGCACGGGTCCTACGGGTGGTCTGGCGTGGGGAACGCCTGGGCCCGCACCTCGGCCAGGACCGAGTCGCCCCCTCTCTCGAGGAGACGACGCGCCAGCTCGACGCCGAGGGTTTCCGGCCGCGCCAGGGGTCCGGTCCGATCTCCACGCACCAGGCGGGTGCCGTCGAGGTTGGTGATGAGCCCCCAGAGGCGCAGGCCTCCGGGATAGGGGATAGCGAGGGCGCCGATGGGCACCTGGCATCCTGCCTCCAGCTCGCGGAGGAGCGCGCGCTCCGCCGTAACCGCCGCCCGGGCGGCCACGTCATCGAGCGTAGCGACGAGGCGGTGAGCGGGCCCGGCGTCCTCGCGGGTGACGACGGCGAGAGCGCCCTGTCCGGGCGCCGGGAGCCAGGACGGCGCTTCCAGCCACTCGCCGGCGCGGGCGCCGTAGCCCAGCCGGCGCAGGCCTGCACCCGCGAGAATGACCGCCTGGAACTCGCCGGTGTCCACCTTGCGGAGACGGGTGTCCACGTTGCCGCGGATGTCGACCACGGCGAGATCGCGGCGCCAAGCGAGGGCGAGGGCCCGGCGCCGGAGCGAGCTGGTCCCCACGCGTGCGCCGGAGGGCAGGCCCGCCAGTGTGACCCGCTGCCCTGGGGGGCCCACCAGGACATCGCGCGGATCCTCCCGTCCCGGGATGGCGCCGATGCAGAGCCCGTCCGCGATCTCGGTCGGCAGGTCCTTGAGAGAATGCACGGCGAGATCGATCTCGCGCTCCAGGAGCCCGCGGTCGAGCTCCATGGTGAAGAGGCCCTTCTCGCCGATGGCGGGCAGGGGTGCGTCAGTCAAGCGGTCGCCCGTGGTGCGGATGCGGACGATCTCGACCTGCACGTCGGGCCGGAGCCGGACGAGGGCGGAGCGCACCATCTCCGCCTGGGCTATGGCAAGGAGCGAGCCGCGCGAGCCGAGGCGGAGGGTCGTCATCGCCTCACGCCGATGCAACGCCCAGCCGGCTCACAGCAGGGCGAAGGCCAGATAGGCGCCGAGGAGGATCGCCACCCACAGCACCATGCTGCCCGTGGGCCACGTTCGGGCCAGTCCGCCCTGGGGACCATGAGCCTGGAAGAGCCCGTCGATCACACCCGTGACACGTGCCCGGCCCGCCGCCATGAGGCTGCCCCAGGTCTCCGCTACCCGCACTGAAGACTCGCGCGCGACGTACGTCCCGAAGCGCCGGTAGAACCAGTCGAAGTCGAGGGTGATCGACTCCGACGGCTTCATGAGCGGCAACGTCGCGAGATAGGCGAGGCCCCCGAACAGCAGAAGCTGGAGCTGGGCCAGCACGTGGTCCGCGGTGTATGGCTGGTAGCCCACGGGGAACGGCAGAATCTCGTACAACGGCCGCGGGAAGAGTCCGAGGCCGATGCAGATGGCCGAGAAGAACAGCATCGCCGCCTTCATGTTCCACGGCGCGTCCGGCGGCCGCAGTCCGGAGTCCTTCTGGAAGAAAATCGGCAGCGGGAACTTGATGCCCGGGTCCAGGAACACGCCGGCCGTGGCGGCCGCGATGAGCAGCCACACGACCGCAAGGTTCAGGTCCGCGGCCGCCTGGCTGACCATGGGCTTCGAGATGAAGCCGGAAGTCAACGGGAACCCGGAGATCGAGATCGCGCCGATGATGCCGCCCAGCGCCGTGATGGGCATGGTGCGGGCCAGTCCGCCGAGCTGCGAAACCTTTCGCCTCCCCGTACGGTACACCACGGAGCCCGCCGACATGAAGAGGAGCCCCTTGTAGATGATGTGGGAGAAAGCGTGCGCGGCGGCGCCGTTCAGCGCCAGGGGCGTGCCGATCCCGACGCCGGTGACCATGAAGCCGACCTGGTTCACCAGGCTGTAACCCAGGATCCGGCGGTTGTCGTTCTCCAGGAGCGCCCACACGACCCCGTAGATGCACATGTACAGCCCGAAGGGGACGAGCACCCAGGCGCCGGGAAAGCCAACCAGCAGGGTGTAGACCGCCGTCTTGGTGGTGTAGCACGAGAGCACCACGGAGCCCGTCGGGCTCGCCTCGGGATAGGCGTCGGGAATCAGCGCGGAAAGGGGTGGAGCCCCGGCGTTCACCAGGAACGCGGCCAGGATGAGCCAGGTGGCCAGGCTGTTCGGCTGCATTGCCTGGAATGCGGTCGAGCCGGTCTCGGCGACGTAGGAGGCCACCCCGAACATGAAGGCTACCCCGGCGAGGAAATGCACGAGCATGTACCGCATGCCCGCACGGTACGCCGCCGGCGTGCCGCCCATCCAGATGACGACGGCGGAGCCAACGGCCATGAGCTCCCAGAAGACGAAGAGCGTGATCAGGTCGCCGGCGAAGGTCACGCCGATGGCGCTGCCGGCCAGCACGTAGCCCGCGACGAGCTCGGTCGTCCGCGCAAGCCGGAATGCATAGAGTCCCCAGCCGAAGGCCATAATGGAGAAGACGGTGGCGAACAGGCGGCCCGCCGTGGTGGCCTTCACGGGCTCGATGGTATAGTCCAGGAACCGAGCGCTCAGGACGACCCCGTCCGGCAACGCCCAGGCGAGGGCGAGACTCAGCAGTGGGAGCGTGAGGACCGCGGCGTGCCGGAGCCGCCCCCGGAGCAGCGGGAGCAGGAGGACGGCGCCGAGGACGAGAACCAGGCCGGGCGGGAGGCTACCGATCCTCATAGTAGCTGTCCTCCCGCTTCAGGAAGATGCCCAGGAGCTTCGCAAACAGGATGAGCACCACGCCGCTGACGAAGCCGTAGCCTGCATAGAAGCCGAGTGTGCCTTCGAAGCCCAGATACTCATGATGCTGGATGGCGAGCTCGAGGAGCGCGAGGAGACCGAGAATGGCGAGGAACCCTGTCTTGAAGGCCCGAACCGTCTCCGGGCGGTCCAGCCAGTGGCCCGGGTTCATCGACTGCCTCCCAGGATTCCCGAGACCATTTGATCGGCCAGCGCGAGTGGCAGGTCCGGGAAGAAGAAGAGCAGGAGCGTAAGCGCTGCGGTGGCCACCGTCGCAGCTACCACCGGCCACGGCGCCTCGCCGTGCTCGTGGAACGGGACTCCGTGTGGGGGCCCTCCGCGGTTCCCCGCCCCGCCGTCGGCACCGTGGGCACCGTGGGCAGCCTGGGCGGCGCCATGTTCCGGCGCGGCCGTCTCGCCGCGGAAGAACGCTGCGTACACGATGGGAGCGAAATAGGCCGCGTTCAGCAGGGTACTGACAGCCAGGACCGCTGCCGCCAGCAGATGCCTGGCCTCGAAGGCGCCCACGAGCATGTACCACTTGCTCACGAAGCCTGCCGTCGGCGGGAGCCCGATGAGCGACAGGGCACCCACGGCGAACGCTCCCATGGTCCAGGGCATGCGCCGGCCGATCCCGTCCAGCTCGCGAATCTGCGTCTTGTGCGCCGCCGTGTAGATGGAGCCGGCGGCGAAGAAGAGCGTGATCTTCGCGAAGGCGTGGGCCACGATGTGAAGCGCGGCGCCCATCGCTGAAATGGGTGCAAGGATGGCCGTCGCGAGGATGACGTACGAGAGCTGGCTCACAGTCGAGTACGCGAGGAGGCGCTTCAGGTCCCCCCTCCGCTGCAGGATGCGTAGCGCCACGACGGAGGCGCCGACCACGGTGAAGCCGGCCACGTAGAAGAGCCAGTGCGTGGCGGGCTCCGCCCAGAGCAGATCGAGGCCGAAAATGTAGAGCAGGACCTTGACGACCGTGAAGACTCCCGCCTTCACCACGGCCACCGCGTGGAGGAGGGCGCTCACGGGCGTTGGCGCCACCATGGCGGCGGGCAGCCAGCGATGCACGGGCATCACCGCGGCCTTCCCGACCCCGAACACGAAGAGCAGGAGGAGGATGCCGAGATCGCGGCCGGGCATCTTTCCGGCCAGGATCCCGCCGGGCCTGAAATCCACGGTGCCGGCGGCGAGCCAGGTCCAGATGATGGCCACCAGGAGCAGCCCCACCGACGTGGTGAGAAGGATCCCCAGGTATGTCCGGCCCGCCCGTATCGCCGCCTCGGTCCCGTGGTGGGTGACCAGGGGGTACGTGGCGAGGGTGAGGCCCTCGTAGAACACGAAGAGCGTCACGAGGTTGCCCGCGAAGGCTACGCCCATCGCGCTCGCCAGGGCGATGGCGAAGCAGATGTAGTAGCGGGTCTGGTGTGCCTCCCGGTTTCCTCGCATGTACCCGATGGAGTAGAGCGAGTTGAGCGGCCAGAGGAGAGACGCTACGGCGCCGAATATCATGCCCAGCGGCTCGACAGCAAGCTGTAGCCGCAGGCCCGGGATCATCTCGACGAGCGTGACCCGCGGCCGCGCGCCGGCGAGCACATCGCCGGTAAGCCAGCCGACGGCCAGCAGCAGGAGCCCACTCGTGAGGAGGGTCACAGCCTCCCGGAGGTTGGGATGCCGTCCGGCGAGGGCGATGAGGATGGCCCCGACGCTGGGAATCGCCAGGGCCAGGAGAACGAGACCCTCCGCGCTCATGAGCCGATCCCCAGCAGCCGCTCAGCCGCCGCGCGGGCAACGCCGGCGGTGAGGGTCGCGTTCACGCCGAAGTAGATGTTCGCGAGGATCAGCACCCAGGTGGGCACCAGGAGGGCGAGCGGCGCCTCCTTCACCGTCCGTCCTGCCGGCGCCGGCCGGAAGTACGCGGTCTCGACGACACGCCAGATGTAGACCAGGGCGAGGAGCGAGCCGATGACCACCAGGACGGCGACGGGCCAGAAGCCGCGCTCCAGCGCCGCCAGGATGAGGTACCACTTGCTCACGAAGCCCACCGTCAGCGGCACACCGATCAGGCTGAGACCGCCGAGGACGAAGGCCGCCATCGTCCAGGGCATCTGCCGGCCCAGCCCCGCCATCTCGCGAATGCTCACCGAGCGCAGGCGGTACACCACGCAGGCCACGGAGAGGAAAAGGGCTGCCTTCATGATGGCGTGGTTGAAGAGGTGCAGGATCCCGGCCGTCAACCCCGTCGCCGAGGCCAGGCTGATGCCGAGCGCCATGTACCCGATCTGCGCCAGGCTCGAGTATGCGAGCATGCGCTTGAGGTTCTCCTGGAAGATGGCGACCACCGACATGCTGAAGATCGCCACCAGCGCCAGCGGCAGCAGTACGTAATCGAGCTGCATCACGTCGAACGAGAAGGCGGCGCCGAAGATCGTGAAGAACATCCGCAGCAGCATGTAGACGGCGACCTTCGTGGCCGTGCCGGCCAGGAAGGCGGTGGCCGCCGAGGGGGCGTAGGTATAGGCGTTCGGCAGCCAGAGGTGGAGCGGGAAGAGCGCCAGCTTCAGGCTGATCCCCACGGTGAGGAAGCCGAACGCCACCGGGATCGTCCGCGTGCTCGCCACCGCGGGTAGGCGGGCGGCCAGGTCCGCCATGTTCAACGTCCCGGTCATGGCGTACATGAGCCCGATCCCGATCACGATGAACGTGGCCCCGATACTTCCCATCACCAGGTAGCGGAACGCCGCGGTGAGCGCGCGGCGGTCCTTCCCCTGGGCGACCAGGATGTAGGACGAGAGGGAGGCGATCTCCAGGAAGACGAACATGTTGAACACGTCTCCCGTGATCGTGATCCCCAGAAGCCCGGTGAGACAGAGGAGGAACGCCGTGTAGAAGAGCGGGATCCGCTCGTTCGCGATCTCGCTCTCCACGCTGTCCCGCGCAAAGGGGGCGACGACCGCTCCGATCCCCGAGACGATGAGGAGCACGAAGGCGTTCACCGGGTCGATGCGGTATTCGATGCCCCAGGGCGCCGCCCAGTTCCCCAGCTCGTACCCGACGGTGCCCTTCGAGAGAACTTGCCCCAGAAGCGCAATCGCGATCCCGAACGCCGTCCAACTGATGAGGACGGCAAACGCCCAGGCCAGGCGCGCACGCCGGAGAGGCGCGCAGATCCCCGCCGCCATCAGGGGGATGACGATCTGGAGAATGGGCAGGTGCGCGGTCATGACCAGCGGATGTCCGGCGCCTCGATATCGTCGGCGCGCTCCATGCGGTCGATCTCCTCCTCCTCCATGGTCCCGTACGCCTCCTTGATGCGCACGACGACGGCGAGGCCGAGGGCCGTGGTGGAGATGCTGACGACGATGGCGGTCAGGATCAGGACGTGCGGCAGCGGGTTGCTGTAGACGACGTCCCCGGGAATGAGGATCGGGGCCGTGCCACCCGCGATCTTCCCGAGGGAGATGTAGAGGATGAAGACGGAGGTCTGAAACAGGCTGAGCCCCACCAGCGTCTTCACCAGGTTTGCCCGGGAAATCACGATGTAGAAGCCGAGCATCATGAGGAAGACGACCACCCAGTAGTTATAATGTCCCAGAAAATCCATCAGTCCAGCTCCTTGCGGCCGGCGACCGCGTAGAAGATGGACACCATGGTGCCGAAGACCGTGATGAACACGCCCATCTCCACGGAGAAGATCCCCCAGTGCTGCCCGTGATGGGGATCATGGGCGAGCACGTTGTAGTTGAGGAAGTTCGCGCCGCGCAGCAGCCCGATCACTCCGGTGGCGGCATAGAGGAGGAATCCTGTGGCGGAGCAGAACTGTGCGATCCTGGGCGGCAACACGCGCCGGGTGTTCTCGAGCCCGTAGACCAGCGCGTACAGGATGAAGCCGGCGCCGAAGATGACCCCGGCCTGGAAGCCGCCACCCGGCCCCAGATCCCCATGAAACTGGACGTAGAGTGCGAAGAGCAGGATGTACGGGGCCAGGAGCTTGGTGGCCACCCGCAGGATGATGTTCCCGCTCATTCCCCCCCCATACCGCCCATTCGCATACCCCGGCGCAACCCC
>JACQVF010000044.1 GCA_016209885.1 Gemmatimonadota bacterium
CATCTCGCCCGCCTCGGCGGCCAGAATGTGCGCGCCGACGATCTTCCGAGTCGCGGCGTCTGCCACGAGCTTCACGAAGCCGCGCGTATCGCGCGCCGCGAGCCAGCGCGGCGGGGGAGGGCCTCGAGCACCGTGACCTTGACCCCCAACCGCGCGAACATCTGCGCGAGCCGTGGCGCACGCGCCGGTGTCGGGCCTCGGCGGCACGAATCAGCGTCTTCCACGGCACGCAGCCGACGTTGACACAGGTCCCACCCAGCGTCCCGCCCTTCGCCATGGCAAGCTGCGCGCCGAGGTCCGCCGCCTTGATCGCGGCGGCGAACCCTGCCGACCCGCCGCCCACAATGGCGAGGTCGAACTCGCCGCCACCCCGGGAGATCACCGTGGGGGGCGCCGGGCACTCACTGCTCCGCTCGAACCCTGGCTTGGTACCCCGCCCTGGCCACCGCGCTCTCGATGCTTTACGGAGTGGCTTCGGGCCCAGCCGTTACGCGCGCGATCGCGCCAGCGTGACTGACCTCGAGTACCGCCTCCACCCCGGGTACGGACTGAAGCGCCTTGGCGACCGTGCGCTCGCAGTGGTCACACGTCATCCCCCGCACCTCCACGGTGATTTCACCCGTATCCTTCATTGCAGCACCCCCTTTCTGTGAAACAGTCCAAACCAGTCCAAACGCTCACCCCGGCATCGACCTCCGCGCGAGACACGCTCGCACTGCCTGGAGGTTCCAGATGCTCGCGACGATGACTGCCACAAACCCCGCCAACGCCAGCGGCACCCAAGCTGGAACACCGCCCACCGTGATGAGGCCCCCTAGGAGCCCCACGACGAGCGGCCCACCACGTCCGTGACACCGGCGGCCCTGCCATAGCCCCCAAATCGTCACCCCAACGCCGAGGATGAGCAGCGGAATGAGGATTGCGTCTCGCAATAGGAACCCCAGGCCGATCGCTGAAACGACCCCGATGACCGGGGCTACTCCCGCGCAGCACAGCAGCGTCACGGCGGAGCCAACCAGCCCACCTCCGGTCGCGCGGCGCGAAGCCCGCGTCCGGTTCAGCATATCGTCACCGTGCTGCATGGCCGTGGCCCGTTGCGATCGTTGAAGCAGGATGCTGCCACGCCGCTGCTTGGCGGGCATGGACCAGGGCCAAGGGCATAGACGGTCAGGGACCGAAGGGAAAGAAGACCGTGCGGGCCCCGATGGCGATCGACCAGTCCTGGCCCAGGCGCATACCGTGCAGGTCGCGTAGGACAGGTAGCTGGAGCGACGCATCGAAGGCCCAGTTAGGAAGGGGGATGAGCTGAAGGCCCGGCGAGAGCATGAGCGTGCGCCCTCCGGTGTCCGGCAGCCTCTCGTCACCTTGCGTGGCAACCCGCTCGACCGTGCCATTGAGTTCCAGGTAGGCAGCCAGCGAGACGTCGCGCAAGCTCCGGTAGGCTGCCGGGAAGATCCGGTACCCGACGGCCGCGTCGTACCGGAACCGGTCGCCGACCCTCACCCCGTCCACAGCGGACGTGGCCGCGATGTAAGCGGCCGCCCCGTGGACGCCGGACCGGTCGTTCACGTAACTGTAGACGAGCTGTCCGGTGAGGTCTACCGTGCCGCTGCCCAGGCGGAGAGGCGGTGGGAGCAGGGCGCCGTTTCCCTCCGTCTCACCCGTCGGCAGCCCCAGCCCGGCGAACAGAGCGAGTCGACGATTGCCCGCCACGAAGTCCCTCGCCAGGAGCTCCTGCTTCACCACGAGGAACGCGTCGCCCAAGCCAGCGCTCGTCCGTCGGCTTCCCGAACGCTCTACCGTCTTCCGGAGGTAAGGGATGCCGGCCATCAGAATCGTGTGTGGGGTCACCCCGTGCGGAACCATGAGCGCGACCGCATCGACGCCGACGCGGAGCCGATCCGGGTTCGCGACCTCGCGTCCGTCCAGGAGAAGCGATCCCATTTCCACGTGCTGGTAGAGGACGCGCACGCTGCTCTCGGCGAGGGGAAGGGGGAGCGCCGTGGGCATGTGGAACGGCATGGCCTGGGCGAGGCCAGGCGACGGCCGGGCCCAGAGCAGCAGGAGTGCCCAGACTGGCGCTGCGATGGCGCGCATGGGTCTATGCCTCACTCGCCGGTCGAGGCGCGGGGAGACGCCCGATCCGGCGCTGGCTCCGGAGAGCCTCCCCGGCCAGCCACGCGCTTGATCCCGGTCACCGCGAAGCCAGCTTCCTGCACGACCGCCCGGAGCCGCTCGTCGCTCAACTGTGCGCCGTCGCCCAGGTCCAGCACCACCAGACCGGTCTTCAACTCTACGCTCACGCGTTCGACCGCCTCCAGCTTCTTCAGCTTCTTCTCCAGCCCGTAGGCACAAAGGGGGCACGAGAGGCCGGTCACGCGCAGCTCGATGCGCTCCGGCGCGGCAGCGGGCACACGCGGCGCCGGCTCTCCCGCCTCGTGGACGTCCACTGGCGCAGCGACCGCCGCGGTGCCGAGGAGGAGTCCGAGCACAATTCCTGAGGTTCCCGTTCGAAACATGTCAATGCCTCCTTTTCAGATTGGCTTGCACGAATTCGAGCGACGACCGTACCCACACGGCAGGCGTTCGAGCGCGGTCGTCCGACGGGCTACGCGCGGGAGCGGACGAGCCGGTGGGCCCGCGCCCAGGTACCCGCGGCGCCCCCCGCGAGGGAGCCCAGCAGCAGCCCGAGGGCGACCGTCCCGGTGATCATCGTTTCTTCGAGTCCCGCCTGCAGCACGAGCACTGGGGCGGCGAGGATGGTGAAGAGCACGGCTTCCGCAATCCCCGTGGCCCAGCGAGCGCCAGCGCCGGACCAGACGTAGGCGGCCACGCCGAGGGGGATTCCCGCGTACGCGGCCGCGACGCCCAGATAGACCACGCACACCTGGCCTAAGGACATGGGGTCATCCCCAAACAGGGCGAGCCGGCATATCTCGAACGTCGCAGGAAGTGGGAGCACCAGGCTCAGGGCCACGTAGCCCCCCAGGGCACCGACAGCCCCCAGGAGGACGGCACGCACCGCTCGCGGCGTCGAGCTTCTCATGATCCCACCCGCAACGATCGCCAGGGCGGCCGACAGCGAAAGGCTCAGCGTGGCGACGCCGGCGTGGCCCAGAGGGGCCATCGTGCCCCGGAGATGCGTCCCCACCATGATGAGCAGCGCCGCGGCCGTCCCCAGCGCTACGGGTGCCGCCAGCTCGTCCCGCACTGTGGCCCACAAAGGGCCAAAGACACCGCCGGGGGCAGACCGTGAGCGCCGGGCGTAGGCGAAGACCCGCTTCCGGACGGACGACGGCGCCTTTGCGTCGATGCTCGCGGGAAGCGCTTCCCACGCTCGCCGCAGCGCGTGGAGCTCGGCCGCGCACGCCGGACATGCGGCCACGTGTTCCAGCACGCTCGCCTCCGCCCGCGGCTTGAGGCGGCCGGTCAGCAGCTCCAGAAAATCCAACCTGATGTCCGGGCACTCCCGCATACTAGCTCACTCCGTCGCAGGGACCTCCCGCTGTCTCCATACAGGTAAACGGACGAGCCCCGCGCCAGGTAACGCTGTCTCGTGCTCTTCGGCAGCCAGCGCCTCCGGAGACCGGCCGGGCTTCGGGAGCAGCCGCCCGCCGAAGCTGTTCAGGAGCACCGTGGTCACGCTGGCCGCCATGGCAATCATGGCCCAGACCGGGTGCGGGAGCCCGGTGGCGTAGAGCGGCACGCCCAGCCCGTTGAAGACAAAGGCCAGCCAGAGGTTCTGGGCGGTTTTGCGGTAGCTCTGGCTGCCGATGTGGTAGGCGTCCACCGCCGCGGAGAGCCGCTCACCGATGAGGATCACGTCGCTGGATTCGATCGCAATGTCGGTCCGCCGACCTTGAGGTGCAGGCTCTCCCGCAACCCCCCTCCGCCGTCACCATGCGGTCCGCTCTCTTCGCCAGCGGTGTCTGTCGATTCCGGGCCGCAGGCGCCCGGCGAACCGTCCGCCATCATGCAGCGGTCGAGCCCTCGTTTCTGGCCGTCTCCAGACCGATGTTCATCTCAGTCAGTACCCGAGGGCGTTCGCGATGGGCAGGGAGAGATACGCGGCGACGAACCCAACCGTATACAGGGTCACCGAGCTCCAGTAGACCCGCCGCATCCAGCGTCCCAGCGGGTGCGACGGGTGGCAGACGCCGCCCGGCTGGCATGCCGCCCCACCCGAGCGGTAGAGCGCCCAATAGTTCGCTACGAGCAAGAGCCCAGACAAAAGGAAGATCCATTCCTTATGTTGGCTCAGGCTCACCAGCCAGGGGGCGGTGGAGACCAGCGACGCCACCACGGAGCCGGCGCCCACGGAGACGAGGGCGATCGGGAGGGCGCAGCAGACCAGCGTCCCCATCACCGCCACGGGCACCGCGCCCGTGAGGACTTCCCTCCACCGTTGGAGTAAGGCAGCGTTCATCGGCCTGACCCTCCGGCCCGAATATGTTCGATGCCACGGAGCGCGAAGCCGGCATCCTTCACGATGCGCGCCAGCTCCTCGTCCGGGACCGTCTTACCGCGCTTCAGCTCCAGATAAACGTTGCCCGCGTTCAGGCCGATATCGATCCGGCCCGTGGCCTCGAGCGCTTCCAGCTTCTTCTCGAGCCCGTACGCGCAGAACGGGCAGGCGAGTCCATCCACGGTGAGGACGACCCGGCCCGCATCGGCGGTAAGGGTGACCGTCTCTGTCACCCCATAGGCCACGTGGACCGGGACCGTCCACTCATCGCCTTCCGTTTCGAGCTCCAGCTCCAGAGCCAGCCCGCCCCGGTAGAGCGTGTGGGGTCCGACCCCGAAGATCGGCTCGTGCCGGAGCACGGGACCCTGCGGGCGGCCCGCGCCGCTCGCCACGGCCCACCCGGGCGCTCTCAGCCCCTGGGCCGCAGCGGCGCTCACGCCACCACCCGACGCGAGAAGTGCCCCCAAGAGAGCCGCCACGGCGACTCGCTTCCCCCTTCGTGTCATGCCCCCCTCCGGGTCCAGATGGAATCCACGTTTCGTCCTTTCGATGGGTGTCCGCACGGCTCGCGGCTCCCTCCCTGCGAGGGCCGGCACGCGCTCTGCGGGGCGCCTCCTGTCTGGACTTCGTGGCGTGACCGGCCGATCTTGGCCGCCTGGTGGGTATGCGAACTCCGCGCACTCAGTCTCCAGCTTCCACGCCGCCACCAGCGGACGCGCCGCTCGAGCCGCGCTGAGCAGCAGTGCCCGCGCCCGCGCCGTTACGCCGCGCCTACGTGCCGCGTTTCACTACGTAAACGGAGGGAGGCGCACGAAGGTAACAATGGCCTGGGCAGCTCGAAGCGTTGAGTCCGGCAGGACGCGTCCCCCGGGATCGGTGCGGCGATGCGCCGACGGGCCGGCGCGCCGGCCGCCGCCGGGAGAGGTGAACGAACGGCTGCGCCCACGCGGCGAGCGCGCCCGGCGGGAATACACCCGGTGAGCGGATCGCAGGAGGAACGGTCCGCCCCGGACGACGCCCTGATGGCGCGATACACCCAGGGCGACATGGACGCCTTCGGGGAGCTCTACGCCCGCTACGAGCGCCCGCTCTTCGGCTTCTGCCTCCGGTACTTGGGCGACCCGGATGCCGCCGCGGACGCATTCCAGGAAGTGTTCAAACGGGTCGTCCATGCCCGGGAAGCGTACGAGCCACGGGGACGTTTCCGGAGCTGGATCTTCACCATCGCCCGGCGCATCTGCACGGACAGCGTTCGCCAGGCCCGTTCCGGAGCGCCCCTCGAGGTCGCCGCCGCCGCCTGGCCGGAGGCGATAGCGTTGCAGCCGCGCTTCGAGAACCGCGTGGCCCACGCGGACGAGGTCCGGCGCCTCCTGGCCCCGCTTCCCGACGAGCAGCGCGAGGCGCTCCTGCTCAGCAAGTACGAGGGCCTCAGCTACGCCGAGATCGCCGAGATCACGGGGAGCAGCGAAGCGGCGGTGAAGCAGAAGGTTTATCGCGCTATTCAGACCGTGCGCGCACTGCTCGAACGGCAGTAAACCTCGTAGGCGAAGGGCGGGCCCCGCGATGGTGTTGCGAGGCTGAGAATTTGGTCGGCCGGTACCGCCGGTAACGCGCGTTGGTACGCGGGGGTTCCGGGATGAGCCCCTCCCGCTCGTCGAAGCGCACCGTGTCAACGCGGACCCCAGCTCGCTCCGCCACCTGCCCGATCCTGAACCGTTCCATCGGGCTCCTCATCGCAATCGAGAGCGGCGGTGGAGGTCGCCTTCACCTTTCGGTGAGGCGCACGTCGCGCACCTCCTCCGTGGCCTGGAGTCGCCACCGGTAGACGGTATAGGCAATCGGCTCTTCGTTCTCGTAGCCGATGCGCCGTCGTCTCGCTTCGTCCAAGAGGTGATACCGGACCTCGACGTCAAGCTCGGCCGGCGGCGGGTCGGAGTCTCTCCGGTAGGTGAACGTGTAGGTCCGCTCCGCCCCGCTCGCCAGTCGCGTATCCCAGAGATCGACGATGAACGGACGCCACATGATCGTGCGTCTCAACGTGTGAGTTCGCGCTTTCAACACCGTCCCATCGCGATCGGTCACGCGGACGTCGACCGTGAGATGCCGATCCGGAGTGCCGGTCGGCAGGTAGTGGGCCGCCCCGGCGTTGGCGAGCCTGATGCTCGCCGTCATGCGAGAGCGGCCGTCGGCCGTGACGCTCACTCGGACGACGAGGGCGCGCCGGACGGCTTCCGGATCCTGCCCGCCCCTCCACAGATGGCGTCTGCCTGACCTCGGCTGCCCGCCGTTCCACACGGGTCGCTCGACGCCGGGCATGTGACAGGTGGTACAGTGGATCCGGCCGGCCGTCCCTTCCGTGATCTCGGCTACCGTACCGCACGGAGGAATCCGATAAAAAGTGTCCCACCGGTTTCCCGAGACCACGTGACATCGCTGACAGGCGCCGATGCCATCGGTCATCGCGGAATCTCGCCGCGTCGAATGCGCCGCAGCCGTATCGCCGTAGGGTCCGATGATGACGCCGTCCTTCACGTGGCAGACCGCGCAGGTGACGCCCTCGTTGCGCAGCGCGCCATCGAAGGCTTCGTTTGGCGCCAGGATCGGCTCGAACTTCGCGCGGTCCCGGAAGCCCAACACGAGATGCTCCTGCTGGTTTTGGAGCGGCGTGTGGCAATTCAGGCAGATCTGCTGCGAGCCATCGAACGCGAAGTCGACCTGAAAATAGGGGTCCGACCACGCCTTGGCGTGTCTGCTGTCGGCCCACTCCTGGTAGATGGCTGAATGGCAGCCGCCGCACAGCGCCGCCGAGAGCGAGCGCAGACCCTGCGGGGGCGTCGTCACCGGAATGGGCCGCTCGAAGTGCTCGCCAACCACGAAGATGTTCATCGGGCGGACCATCCGGTAGACCAGGAACGCCACCGCCACAACCACGACGAGGTAGGCGACGAACTTCCCCGCGTACCGTGTAATCATCGAGTGCCACCGTGTCACGACGCGCACGATTCCTCCTCGCTTCCGGAGCACGCAGCGCTACTGCCGCCTGTCGGTCCTGGACACGTCTGGACCGAGCATCGTCAGCGTCCGACAGCGCGTCCCGGTCTCCACTCGACTAGCCGGCGCTCTTACTCCTCGCAGTCGCATGTACGCGGACCGAAAAGGATGGCCGCTGGAAGAAGCAGTGGTCCGGCTTCGACATTCCAAGGTCCACGCCGAGGACGGGGAGCGGTGCGAGACCGGACAGACGCGGATGGACCAGCTAGACCGAGAGATCACCCTGGTCGGCCCGCTCGATGAGGACCAGCGCGCCCGCCTGCTAGAAATCGCCAACCGCTGCCCGGTACACCGCAGCCTCAACACCGACGTCCGGATCACCACGGAGCTGAGCGATGACGCGGTGGTGCGAACGACAGGCGCCTGAGGTGATGTCAGCCATCCGGCGATCGACCGGCAAACCTGTGTTCAGCGGCCGGCACCACCCGCGGCCGGAAGAACCGCCCCCTCATCCGCTCTTCAGGCCGCCCACAGACTCTCGCAGGGGCGGGTGCCCCGATATGGCGCGCCGTCCCCCATCGCGCCACACCAGATCAGGTCCGCGATCTCGGAGGCCGTTGTGGCCCCACGGTCCCGCGCGTACCACCTCCGCAGCTCACGGTACCGCTCTTCGCTCGGGAGACGTCGACCTTGCCGATCAAACCACTGCTGGAGCGCCCTTGGCCGAGGGCCCCACCAGCCCTGTGCCTGTCCGTGCTCGTCCAGCAAGATGACAACCGGGACGGATCGGCTGCCGTTCGTGAGGTGACGGTCCATGAGTTCAGGGTATTCGTCGCGGCGGACGATCCGCAACTCGACGTTCCCCGCTGCCTCGGCCAGGCGTGCGATCACGGGCAGCGTGTTCACCGCGTCCCCACACCAGTCTTCCCCGAGCGCGAGTAGCCGCCACCGCCCAGGCAGCACCCTGATGCGGTCGGCGGCCTGCTGCACATGCAGGGCTCGGCGCGCCATCGCATGCCACATGTCCTGACTGGCAGCGGAATCCTGAACGAACTGGTCGAAGGTCTTTCCCTTTTCGAATGCGCTGTCGTACCCCATCCCGTCTCCCCAAGTCTGCTTGTTGTGCGTGCGACACGGAGCTTCCGCATCGCTGACCCAACCGGATGCGCTGGCAGGAGGTTCCCGGCGACCGAATGACGTATCCGGTCCTGCGGTGACCGGCAGCCGGGACTCTTGCAATGCGACGTAGTTGCTCAAAGCGCCGTTCTTCTGCTGGAGCCGTCCAGTCGGATGGTCACTGCATTTTCGCAGATGAGTACTGAGGGAGAATCCCGTCGGCACGTCCGGTTCCCTTCGTGACAGCCATGAACGGTGCCGGCTGGACGAGCGTGTGACGTCGCCCTTCCCAGCCCTTGCTCCGCTGGGAACCGCCGAGCCGCCCGTCCGGTTGCGTCATCGGAGGCGCCAAGGGAGCACGGCCGGCACCTCCAACTGACTCGCGCGAGCATCAGGGTGCAGCCGTGCAAGAACAGGAAAACCTCATGACCAGGAGAAGAACCATGTCACGCCTATCAGTGCTATCGGCTGTACTCATGCTCGCTGCGGGCACACCGCTCGTGGCGACGAACGCCTCGGCCCAGATCATCGGAAGTTCCGCGCGGGAGCAGGCGTCCCGCGAGATCGTATCGATCCTGGGCTACGGCGGCGGATTCACACCAGCGAACGAGCTCGCGGGTCCCGCCGAGTTCTCCACGTCCGGAACCGTTGGCGGAGCGGTGACTGTCTGGTTCGGTCCGTACGTCGGGATACGGGGCAACGGACTCTACACGCAGAGTGACGTGGATGGCGCATCCTCGGGCCTGGCGCTCCGAGGAGAAGAGCCGAACGTCTGGATCTACAGTGGTGACGTCCTGCTGCGTCTTCCGCTCACTGCCGGCCAGTCGAGTTGGTGGTATCCGTACGTCGTCGGCGGGCTGGGAGGGAAGACCTACGACTTCGACCGGCTCGACACGGAGACGGACTTCGCCGGCAACTTCGGGGGCGGCATCGAGTTCCGCGTCAACCGCTACTGGGGGATCCAGGCCGAGGCGAGGGACTTCGTTTCATCCTTCGATCGCCTGGGGATCGACTCCACCCAACACGACGTCGTCTATACCGGTGGTATCTCACTGACCTTCTAAACCAACCACCCTACCCTGACCCGGACCCGGGACACCGCTGCGGTCGTGCTCCGGGTCCGGGCCCATGTGTCTGCCCACGGGAAGCCGCCCGAGCTGCACCCTGCACTCCCAGGGCGCCCAAGAGCGCCGAGGTGGCCGACATTCGAGGCGCCTGCTGCATGCGGGTGGCCGTCACAACAGGTCATGCCCGTTGTCCCCGGTGCCGAGCCCATCGACTGGCTCGCGTCGCTCGACACGCGCCGAGGGAATACGCTATCTGAACTATCGTTCTGGAACGCCGGGAGAGGCGACGTCAACGAGGAGGCCAGGCTGCCACGAGGCAAGCAGTTTGATCCGGACCGTGCCCTGGACCAGGCCATGGATCTCTTCTGGGACAGGGGTTACGAAGCCTCGTCCATTGGACCGGCTCGGGATCAACCGGTTCAGTCTCTACGCCACTTTCGGGAGCAAGGGGAGGCTGTTCCTGCGGGCGCTGGACCGTTACCGCGACGGCGTGGCGACGCAGGAGCGAGGCCCTCGCCGGCTGGCCGGGAACCTTCCGGCCTCGCCGGCGATTCGAGCGTGAGGTTTCGGAACGCTCGTTCCGTATTACTGAATCCACAGAGCCAAACGTGAGCAGAAGTGAGATGGCGGAGTTCACGATTCACACCCTCGAGTCGGCACCCGAGGGGTCGCGAGAGACCGTCCGGGCGATCCAGCAGAAGTGATGAAGACGCTCAGCAACTACACGAACCACATCGCGGAGGCGCCGCTGGACAGGCAGCTCGAGGCGTTCGCCCGGGAGTCAGCCGCGGCCTGAGTCTCTCGAGCGCTCGTGACAACTCGCCGCGGTTCGAAGGAAGAGAAATGGGTTACGCCAGCAGGTTGCCGTCGGGGCAATGATCGATCCGCCCAGGAGCACGGCCGTGTCGAGAACCGCATTTGTGCTCGCCGGCGGCGGCAGTTTGGGCGCGGTACAGGTGGGGATGCTCAAAGCGCTGGCCACACACGGCGTGCACGCCGACCTTGTAGTCGGCGCCTCCGTGGGCGCGATCAACGGTGCGCATTACGCAGCCGATCCGAGCGCCGAGGGGATGGCGCGCCTCGAGCGCATCTGGTGCGGGCTCCGGCGTCGTGACGTCTTTGCGCGCGCGCCGCTGGCCGCCTTGCTCGCGCTCGTGCGTGGGCGCGCACACGTCGTGGATCCCGCGTCCTTTGCAGGTTGAACGATCGTGCCCTGCCGGGCGAGGTGTTGCCGCACCGGCACAGGGAGAATTGAGCAGGGCGAACGTTCAGCTTGAGACCAGAGTCGGGTGGGCACCCACCTCCGAATCGACGCCGACCGATGCGTGAGCGGCTCGGCGGAGGTCAGATCGCCGGATGACGTGCATCGAGCCTGCACACACGCTGGCGTCCAACGTGGGACGCAACCCTGCAGCCTAGCTCCGCGATCGTCCACGGCTTCTGCGCGAATGGTAGGCCAGTTCGTTCCCGGCTATTTGGTCCGTTCCAATGTCACGCCGAGGCCGTCTGCCAGGCGGTTTACGTAGTTGAAATACGCGGTGACCCCAACGACCTCGAGGATAGCGCGATCGTCCAGCCCGGCGTGCCGGAGAGGTCCCAGATCGCTCTTCCGAATCGACTGGGGTTCGAGCGTGAGCTTCTCGGCGAACGTGAGGATCGCACGGAGACGCAAATCGAGCTCGGCCGAGCGCCAGTCCTCGGCGATGGCCTGCACCAACTCCACGTTCCCTGTGATCGAACGGAGCGCCGCCCCGTGATGTTCTATTCAGTAGGCGCACCCGTTCGCGGACGAGACCGTCACGGCGATGGATTCGCGTTCCACGCCGGAGAGCGCTCCGCCGCTGAACATCAGCGTGCGGTACAGGGAGTAGTGATCGCGCAGCGCCTCCGGGTGCAGGGACAGGGATCGCAGGATGTTCGCCACGTAGCCGGAAGTGCCCGCGATCCTCGCGTACACGTCGGCGAGCACGCCCTTGGCATCGGCGGGCGGAATCGTCTCGATCCACGCCGGAGCCTGCGGGTTCCGGAGTTCGTCGTCGGTCATGGTCGTATGCGCCCCCAGTGGCTTCGGCTCACTTGCCTCTCAGTGAGCCAGAGCCGTGAGTGGGAGCGGAACTGCGAGCAACCTCGCGGGCGGCCATGCCCCGGTCAACCTGTCCCACTCCGCCCCAACCGGCGATCAAGCGAGAATGTCGGGTCACGCGCATTGAGCACCAGGACGATGGAGGCGGCCGTGATGACGATGGAGGCGAGGAACAGGTGCGTGCCGCCCTTCGTGAGGCCGAACACGCCCCACGGATCCAGGATTTGTTTCCAACTTGCTACCGTGGACACGCCGTTGACCACGAACTGAGCCCAGGCGGTGAGCACCCTGAAGAGTCCCGCGGCGAGGGCGACGGCCAGAAGGATTTCCGCGACCCCGACGACTTGAATCGCCAGGGCGCCGAGGTCCATGCCATAGAAACCGGAGAAGATGCGCACGGACCCTTGCGTCGCCAGCAGCTTGTCGAGCCCCCACGCGAGAAGGAAGAGGCCCATGCCGACCCGGAGCGCCGGCGTGGTCCAGCGTGAGTAATGGATCTCTGTCATAGCGTGAATCTCGTCCGGGGGACAGTGTTAAGGGCGGCGTAGATCCGTGTCAGGATGGAACGCCACCCAAGCGAACCAGAAGTAGTCGCCGTGCGCCACTGGCTCGAGGTGCGAGCCCGCCAGCGGCCCGAGGACGGCGCGCCCAGTAATGTCCCAACTGCTGCGCGTTTCTCTGTCGACGAAACCTCCGTCCGTGGTCGGTTCGAACGTGAGGGTCCGATCGCCGACCGTTCGGCGGAAGATCCCGCTCGAGCCAACGTCGCGACCCTTGGCCAGCACCGCCGCGTCGAGAGCGCTCGAGGTTCCGGCTGCCCAGAAGACCGTCACTGGCTGCCCGTCGATTACATCGTTGATGACCCGTTCCTTCCGCAGGATGCTGAACGGGTAGGCTACGGAGCGACCCTCGCCCGTCGCGGCGGCGACGCGCTCCATGGCCGGGAGGCGCTCGTCCAATCGCTTGTTGAAGAAGTGGGCGAACGGTCTCTTGCCCCGGTCGTAGCCCTCGTAGGGGTTACGGCCGTAGGGCCGGTCGAAGCCGGTCTCCCGGGAGAGCACCCACCCCTGAGGATGCACACGCTTGAAGTCCGCCCAGCTCGTGGTCTGCGCAGGGTGCGGCTCGAGCTCTTCACCGGCGAACGCGCCGACGATCGCCTCGCCCGTTGCCTGCTGCCACCAGCTCTCCGTCTGCCGATCGTACATTACCAGATCCGAGTGCCTGAGGCGGCCGGTCGTGCCGAAGTCGAGCACGCGGTCCCCGTGACGCCGGTGGAACACCAGCGCGGTGTTGCAGAGTGGGCAGTAGGTGACCACGAGCGGCAGGCCGCGCACGACATCATTCACGATCTCGTGCCAGATGAGGATCTGATACGGATACGCGCGGCCGTCGCCCTCGTGCTCGACGACGATCACCGGCTCACGGTCTTCGAGCCACCGATCGGCGTCGCGGACGGAGACGAACCTCGGGGCGTCGATAGAACGGATTCCGTCCTTCGGTGGTCCTCCCGAGACGATCTCCTCGAGCGGGACGACGTGTCTGGAGAAGTCTGTCCGCCATCCCTCCTGGGCCGGGGACGTGGACGGCACGGTCAAGCCGAAGACGAGAAGTGCGATCACTGCCTTCATTGGCCTCTCCCGCTCCGGCTTTCTGCTCCAGGATCCGCCAGGAGAGCTTGGGGTTCGCGGAGTAATCCGCAGAGCTAAAGGCGCCGTGACGCCACCCTCATCACTGCAACCCATTCTTCGCCTCTTGCTCCAAGATCTCCTGGAACAAGCGCCGGCGCAGTTCCGGCGATGTGTGCTCCTTCTCTCCGACTCGGCGCGCGTACTCGAAATAGGCCCGCCGGAAATCGTACCGCGGGTAGCAGCGGTTGCAGATCTCCAGGTGTTTCCGCACCGCCACTTCCTCGTCCGGCGGAAGCTCGCCGTCCAGGAAATCCCAGAGTCGGGCGAGGGCGTCCTCGCAGCGGATCCAACTCGTTGCTTGCATCATCTCGCGTTCTCCCGCACATAGCCGGAACGGACAGCGAAGTCACGCAGTCGCTCCTGCAACACCTTTCTCGCCCGGAACAACCTGCTCCTTACCGTTCCGACCGGTATGTCGCGCACCTCGGCGATCTCCGCGTACTTGAGGTCGCCGAGATCGCTCAGGACCAGGACCTCCCGGAACTCCTGCGGCAGCTCGTCGATCGCCTCGACCACCTCATCGTCAATCAAGCGGTCGAACAACTCGCGCTCGGGGTCTAACGACTCTTGCCCGAACGCGGACGCCGTTGAAAGCGCCTCGACCCGCGCGTCGATGTCCGCCGCTGGTTGCTCCGACCGGTGGCTGATCTTGTCCCTTTGGTGCAGGTAGGTGTTGCGGCACACCGTGAAAAGCCAGGACTTGGCGTTCGTGCCTCGCTCGAAAGTGTGCCAGAAGCGGTGCGCCCGGAGAAACGTCTCTTGCACAAGGTCTTCCGCCGCCTCCCGGTCTCCCGTCGTCAGGCGCAGCGCGAAGCTGTGAACCGCGTCGAGCCAAGGCAGCGCCTCCTCGGCAAAACCTTCCTTCGACAGCGCCGGCTCGTCCCCGCGCGGCTGCGGCCGCGGCTGCCGCGCCCGGCCGGCATACACGTTTCGGTGGCTCCGCCCGGCGAGCATCGCCCAGGCCAGGCGAACCTGTTCCCAGAGTGCCTCACGGCTCATGCGGACAAGCCTCTCCACCCCCGGACGTTACTCGTCGTCATGAACGGCTCAAAGGCCCGATTTGCGACAGTGGTCGAAAACCCAACAGGAATGACGCGCGAGAGGTTCCCGCACGGAGGACTGACTGCCGGGCGACCGGCTGTGGGTCGGACGCGATCCACGAAGGAAGCGTATGCTTGCCGCCTCGAAGCCTCGGGCCATATCACGGCATCGAGCTCGACCTGAGCGAGACCCCCCACCGGAGGTCAGGTAGAGATCCGGGGCCGAATACTGGCGTATTCGTGAATTCGACCACCCAGGCGCTCGGGGCCGGGACACTTCGTCCCTGACCGCGGGCGTTTCCTCACGCCGGGCCCGCTGCTGTGCGCCGCGGGACCCCTTGAGGGCCCGCCCCACCGCCTGCCGCTCAGAGCGTTCCAAGCGCCGGCGTCCTGCCACCGTAGTACTCGTGAACAGCGTAAAGTAGTAGCCGTGCTCCCACACGGGTGAGCGAGGAACCGCTCGCTCATCTGAAGGGTTAGTCACACGAGCTGGTGTTGCCGCCGCCAGGCGGCCGAGTCGTCAGCGTTGCTGGTAGTCGTGAACAGAAATACGGTGTCACACCGAGCGCGTCGATGCGCGCGCCAGGCTAGGCGCGCCGAGGAGGAATAGTGGGGAACTATTGCGACGAGGCGCAACGAAGCCTGGCGCGATGCAGCGGCGCGCGAATGTGACCGTACTTCTGTTCACGAGTGCCATGTACTCGGGAGGATCCCGTGACCGCTCTGGAAGCAGGGACGCGACTCTACGTCCCTGAGCTTTACCTGTTCGAAGAGGACGGCTTGACCTATGCGATCGACCCAGCCGCTCCGAACTGGGTCGTGGTTGAGCCGGAGGGTCGTGCGCTGCTGGAGGCGATCTCCGCCGCGCGCGGCGGCGTCAGGTTCGCCGAGCTGGTGGCACGCTACGCCGCCGACCGCGGGCTCGAGGCTGGTCGAGCCTGGGTGGCCGTGCACGATTTCCTCACAGCTCTCGCGCGAGCCGGGTTGCTCGGCCATGCCCCCTTCACGCGCGTGCCTTACCCCGGACGCATCGCCCTCGTGGCGCCCCACGGGCTGCGCGAGCTCTGGCTCCAGATCAACAACGCCTGCAACCTGTCCTGCGCCCACTGCCTCGTGTCGTCCGGGCCCGGCAAAGAACCCGGCCTGCCGCTGGAACGGCTGTGCACCGTTGTGGACCGCGCGGTGGACCTAGGGTTGGAACGGGTCTACATCACAGGCGGAGAGCCGTTCGTGCGCAGGGACATCTTCACCCTCCTGCGGCACGCGACGGAGCTGAGGGGTCTCGAGGCCATGGTGCTCACGAACGCCACGGTGTTCCGTGGCCCCGTGCGCGAGAAACTCCGGGGGCTCGACCCGCAGCGGGTTCGCTTTCAAGTCTCCATCGACGGCGCCCGCGCCGAGACGTCCGACGAGATCCGTGGACCGGGGACCTTTGCGAAGGCGCTGGATGGCGCGCGCCTGCTGGCGGACCTCGGCTTCGAGGTGTCGCTCACGGCAGTCACGACCAGACGCAACCTGAAAGAGCTGCCAGAGCTCCCGCTCATCGCGCGGGGTGTAGGGGCAGCAAGCTATCACCTGATGTGGACCCACAAGCGGGGGCGCGCGGCGGCGAGCCTGAATGGCTTTTTCCCCGAGGTCCCGGATCTGGTGGCCGCGGTGCTTCGCTCGGCCGATGCGGCTGACGAGGTGGGGATCCCGCTCGACAACCTCGAAGCGGTGAAGCGCCGCGTGAACGGCGTACCGGGAGTGAAGTACGATTTGGGGAACGGGGGCTGGGACTCCCTCTGCGTAAACTTCGACGGCAGGGTCTACCCGACGGCCGCTCTCGCGAGCGAGCCCGCGCTCGCGTGCGGTGACGCGACGTGTGAGGACCTGGCGGCGATTCTCGCGAGATCCCCGGTGGTGCAAGCGCTTCGGGCCGCCACGGTCGCGCGGAAGCCTTCGGTACAGGGCGATCCGTTCCGCTTCTTCACCGGCGGCGGCGACTGGGAGCACGCCTGGTGCTTCTCCGGAGGCGATCCGCTCGCGCCCGATCCGTACTACCCGATCCAGGTCGCGCTCGTCAGACGGGTGATGACCACGCTGGGCCAGGAGAAGCGCCGCCGGAGGAACCGTCGCTCCGGCTACGACGCACCTCTCGTGCTGCACGCCATGGGCGAAGGCGCGATCGCCTGCGGCACGGCGGACGGTGCCCTCGCCGAAGAGCCCGTGCTCACGCTGCACTCGAACTGTGTGCTTTCGTTCGATGTGGACAAGCCGCGGGCCAAGGTACGCGAATACTACAGCGCCGCGGCCGAGATCCCGCAGGTCGAGCTGTGCTGCCCCACGAAGTACGACGCCGACGTCGTCGCCCACATTCCGCAGGACGTGCTGGACCGGTTCTACGGCTGCGGGTCTCCTATCACGCTGGCGAACGTGCAACCCGGTGAGACCGTCGTCGACCTCGGCTCCGGTGCGGGGATCGACGTCTTCGTCGCGGCGAAGCTCGTGGGTCCGACCGGTAACGCCATCGGCGTTGACATGACGGAGGCGATGCTTGCCATCGCGAAAGAGAACCAGCCCCGGGTCGGGGCTGCGCTCGGTTACGATGTGGTCGAGTTCCGCAAGGGTTACCTCGAGCAGATCCCCGTAGAGGACAGGTCGGTCGATGTCATCACCTCCAACTGCGTCGTGAACCTCTCCCCCGACAAGCCGCGTGTGTTCGAGGAGATGTGGCGCGTGCTGAAGGACCACGGGCGCATCGTGATCGCGGACATCGTGAGCGAGCGGGACGTGCCACCCCACCTCAAGGTGAACCCGGAGCTGTGGGGCGAGTGCCTCGTGGGAGCGCTCACGCAGGAGCAGTTCGTCGCCCAGCTCGAGCGCGCCGGGTTCTACGGCCTCACGCTGCTGAAGAAGACGTACTGGAAGGACGTCGAGGGCTACCCGTTCTTCTCGCTCACGGTGCAGGGGTTCAAGTACGAGAAGACTGCGGGCTGCGTGTTCAAGGGGCATCGAGCCGTGTACCTCGGACCGGGGAAGGCGTTCCTCGATGAGGAGGGCCACCTCTTCCCTCGGAACGAGCCCTCCGAAGTGTGCACCGATACGGTAGCCAAGCTGAGTCATCCGCCGTACCAGGGTATGTTCGCGATCCTGGAGCCCGGCGAGGAGCGCGCCGGCTACGCGTGCTGCGAGAGCGACGGGAGCTGCTGCTGATGGTCCCGCTCGTCCTGGCGCTGGTGCTGGTCGTCGCGTTCGTCAACGGCGCGAACGACGTATCGAAGGGGGTCGCGACGCTGGTGGGCTCGGGCCTGAGCACGGACCGGCGGGCGATCGCCTGGGGAGCCGCGTGGACGGCAGCCGGCGCCCTGGCGGCCGTGTTCGTGGCGCAGGGACTCATCGCCATGTTCTCGGGTGACGGGATCCTCAGCGTGCCTGTCGAGCGCCCGGTATTTCTGGCGGCTGTGACCAGCGGCGCGATCGGCTGGCTCATCATTGCGACCGGCGCGGGGCTGCCCGTGTCCACGACCCACGCGCTGGTGGGCGGGCTCGTCGGGGCGGGCATCGTGGCGCAGGGGCTCGGCGCGGTGAATTGGGGGACGGTCGCGCTCAAGGTCGTGATTCCGCTGGCGCTGTCGCCTCTCCTGTCCCTCGCTCTCGTATTTGGTATCCTCCCGGCCGTGAGCTTCGGCTTCCGCCGCCTGAATCGTTACTGCGTGTGCGTCGAGCGCCACGAAGCCGTGCTCGCGCCGGCACTCGCAGGTCCGGCGCTAGCGACGGGAAGCGCACTCCGCGTCGTGGCGGGCGCGGACTGCCCGCCCGAGGTCGTGACGCGGGTCAACGCCCTGGACTCGCTGCACTGGCTCTCGGCGGGGCTCACGAGCTTCTCCCGCGGGCTGAACGACGCGCCGAAAGTGCTCGGGCTCGGCGTCGCCGCGGGCGCGTTGGTCGGCATCGGCGTCGGCCCGCTTGCGGCGCTGGTTGCGATCGCGATGGGGACAGGGAGCCAAGTGGGCGGGCGGAAGGTCACGCACACGCTCGCCGGCCGAGTGACCCGGATGTCGCCGGACGACGGCCTCGCCGCCAATCTCGTGACTTCGCTGCTCGTCGGACTGGCCTCGACCGTGGGGGCGCCCGTGTCGACCACCCATGTTTCCACCGGCGCCATCGTCGGAATCGGGATGCACCGGCGGGATGTGCGCTGGAAGCTCGTGCGGGAGCTGCTGCTGGCGTGGCTGGTCACAGTGCCGGTCGCGGCGGGCCTCGGGGCCGTGACGTACCGGGTATTCGCCGGGTACTAGTGAACCAACACCAGCACCTCGGTTGATCGACCCGCGCTCCCGCGCGTTCAGCTCCCGCGCCACCAGCTCGCGGATCGGGTTAATGGTCGTGCCGAAGCCATAGATCGCCTTGATGACGCGTAGCTCGCGGTCAAGGATGACGGTGTACGGCAGGCCGCGGTAGCCGTACCGGTCGCGAAGCCGGCCCCGGCCCTCGACGTTCGAGTACCGGATGCCCAGCTCCGTCACGAAGGCGCGCGCATCGTCGGGATCGACGTCGTCATTGACGCCGATGACGGCGACCTGAGCCGCGTCCACCTGGCGGGCGTAGGCGTCCAGCGCCGGCATCTCGGCGCGGCACGGCCCGCACCAGCTCGCCCAGAAGTTGAGGACCACCACGCGCCCGCGGTAGTCGTCCAGGTCGATGGTGTCGCCGGTCAGGAGTCTGGGGAGCGCGAACGGCGGGAAGGCCGCGCGGGCGGGTTCGCCCGTGCGGGCGAGAGCGTCGCCGGGCGGCAACGCGTAGACGCGTCCCTGGTTGTCCGCGAAGAGCGCCTGGTCTCGGGGCACGGGCCCGGCGCGCACGAGCACTCCGTCCTCGTCGAAGACATAGAGATGCTCCGGGGTGCCCGTCGCATCCGCGGCCCCGAGAGCGTACACCAAGCCGTCGAGGCCGACCGTGATGCCGAAATGAATGGGGAGGAACTCTACATCCAGCGTCCCATCGCGCGCCAGGAAGCGCGGCGCCTCGAGACGGCCGGCGAACGGGCGGGTGCTTCGCCACGTTTCCGTCCCATTCCGGTCATAGCGGCGGATCTCGGGATGGAGGCCGTGGGCGAAGTAGACGCCGCCGGTGCGATCGGTGCTAACCCAGCCGCTGTTGACCAGTTGGCCGAGCAACCCGTTCTTCGGTACCTCCACGGCTCCGACGGTGCGCGTAACTTGGCCGTCACCGTCGAGAAACCAGATCAGCGGGTCCTGCGGTCGCACGACCGCGAGCTCGAACTCGAGATACGTCCGGGCAGCTGCGACGGGGCCATCTCCACCCGTAGCGGGAGGCGCAGGGAGACGGGCGTCGAGCCACCCCGCGGGTACGCCGTCCCGGAACACCAGCGAAGAGCCGTCCCCCTCGGCGACCCAGACCTCGGGGCCGGGCGCGGCAACGAATAGCGGGCGGACGGGTGGCGGTCCGTCCCGGGGAGCGCCCTGAAGCACGCTGGTGACCGTGCCGCGGCCGTCGAAGATCACGGCCCGGGCGCCATCGGCGTCAGGCCACGCGACCCGGCCATCGCCCACCGGTACGGCAGCCCGGCTCTGCATGAAAAGGAGCTGGACCTCCCCGGTCGGATCGGAATAGATGAGGAGGCGTTCCCGGGGCCCTGCGTTCTGAACGGTCACGCGGTCCTCACCTGTGATCCGCTCCGGCGGCCGCCAGCCCTCCACCGCCTCACCGGCGGGCCGCGGGCCCGCGTCGGCCGCGCAGCCGGCGGCAAGCCCGAGGAGCACCAGGAACGGAACGGCGAGGCCGGGTACTCGAGTCCGACCTCGCCGGAACCGCAGCACGTTCTGCAACGCTGAGTCTGCCGGCCTACATCGTGACGCTCTCAAGGATGATTCCCTTGAGGCCCGCACGCTCCACGACCTTGCCCTTGACCCTGACCGTGTGCTCCGCGTGCGGTCGAAGCCTGTCGTTCTGCGACTTGCCGGGCATCCCCTCGGTAAGGGGGATGTACAGCGTGCCGTCCTGGCCCAACAGCGCCAGCGGGATTCCGGCGTCCGCGCACACCTGCGCGCATTGCCGGTGGCTGTCACCACTCAGGTTGGCCTGAAGCTTACAGCTCAGATCCACTACCTGGGCGGTGAACTCGACGGACTGCCCCATTGCCCCCGGCTGTTGGGCGGCCGCCGGCCGCGCCGCGAGCAGCGGGAGAGCCAGGACCGTTACCGCGAGGATCGACTTCCGCATTCTCAAACCTCCTTCTCCAAAGGACCGTTCCGCCGACTGCGGAGGTCAGCGCAGGAGACCAGCACCTCTCACATCCTGCGCACGATTCAGTGAACGTGCGCAGCCGAATCGTACGCGCGTGTCACGGAATCGGCTCTCATCACCTCGAATTCGAATTCCGCCGCGTCGGTTCCATCGGCGTTCAAATTGACGTACAAATTCCAGCGGCCCTCCATGGGAAGCTCAACCACCGTGACATACTGGCCCGGCCCCGTTTGCCGCGTAGGGAAACGCGTGATGCCGTGGATCGGCTTCGTCGGCGAGGCCAGGTCCACCTTCACGGGGGCCACTTTGCCGATGGCGGCGGGATCGATCTCGAGGTAGACGTCGACTTCGCCGCTTCGAAGCGGGTACGCGTGGGCCTCCACTCCAACCTCGACGCCCCGCCGGGAGCGGGCCAGCCACGTCTCGGACGCACTCGCGTCACCTGCCTCGGGGAAAGCCGCGGTCCCGCAGTCCCGCGGTCCCCGGTGGCCGCCGAATCGTCGGCGGAGCACCCGGCCGCCAGGAGTACCACCCTCACGACTACCCAGTTGGACATGCATCTCGGCTGCCCAGGATCGCTTCCCCGATCAAATCGCGTCTCTTCTGTCCAAACTTGATGAACCGGCTGCGGGTTCTATCCAGAAACGGGCCAGGGGGGCCGTCTGGATGTCGGTGGTTCGAGTCGTAGTGGCGGACGCGAGGGCGAGCGGGCCACCGCGGCGACACCACCCAACGGTACGGGATGAAGTACCGGAGGAGGCGCTTCATCAACCGCGCATCGTGTGCACTGACTGAGAGCCTCTTCTTCGTGGACTGCGCCCCTGGGAAGCGCAATGCGTCGGTAACCGATCCTCCCATCGCTTCAGGCAGCTTACCGAATCTGGGAGGGGGCAGTACTGGGATTTCGGGAACCCTCCGTTGCCCGATCCCGGTTTGGTCTCCGAACAGTGCAGAAAACTGCGCAACGCCGAGTCGCCTGAGCGCCTCGGCTCCACTTGATCACAGGAGAGACCATGAATATCCAGATCGGACGGGCCATCGCGGCCGGAATCATCGGCACCGCAGTCATGAGCATCGTCGGCCTATGGATCGCGCCTCTGATGGGAATGCCGGCCATGAACCCGGCCGCGATGCTGGCCGGCGCGATGGGCGGCAGCCTTGCGCTGGGCTGGACCGCGCATCTCATGATCGGGACGATCCTCGCGCTGATCTATGCCGCCGTCGCGCCGGCGCTGCCCGGCGCACCGGCTGTGCGTGGCGCGCTTTACGGCGTCGCGCCGTTCCTGTTGGCCCAGATCGTGGTCATGCCGATGATGGGTATGCCGCTCTTTTCGGGCTCGGCTGTCCTGGCGATGGGCAGCCTAATCGGGCACCTGGTGTATGGCGGTATTGTCGGCACTGTCTACGGCCGGGTGACCGCGCGCGCCGGATTGCCGGCGAGCGTCCAGTCAGCGTCCACGGCTCGCTGACACGAGCGGATTTTTCCGCCCGGGTCGAACCGAAGCGGAGCGAAGGTCAGCGAAGGGCAAGGGCTGCAGGTGAAGAGGAGAGCCAACCGGCTGCGCACTGCAATCGCGCCGCGGCCGGTTCTCTTCCTGGGGAACCTAACGCTTCCGCTCCTGGGCTGCTGCGGGCTGAAGGCGAGCAGTGGTGGCGAGCAGATGGGGCGAGCAGCTGTACGACAAATCGAAGCGCCCGTCGTTCTCAGCGTCTTCGACGGCACGCAGCCGACGTTGACACAGCTCCCACACAGGGTCCCGCCCTCCGCCAGGGCAACCTGCGCGCCGAGGTCGGCCGCCTTGATCACGGCGGCGAACCCTGCCGACCCGCCCACAATGGCGACGTCGTACTCGCCGCCTGCGTGCTCGCGATACACTGACGACAGGCTGGCTGCCACCGCCGACGACTGCGGACGAAAATAGCTGCCGGCTCGCGGCCCGGCGGTACCGGCAGGAGCTCAGACAGCACGGCCAAGTCGAACGCCAGGTCTACGTGGTTCGGATCGGCACCGCACGGAGAGGAATCCGCTACATCGTGGTCGATCCCACTGAGCGCGCGGGGGAATTCGGCATTGCGATGGTCTTCGACAAGCACTTCAAATTCCTAGTGGCTTTTACGGGCTAACCCCCCCGATCGAAGCCGTCGCAGCCCATCTTGGACTCACAGCGCGATGCTCCGGGTCCCTGGGTCCCCGCGTCTCCGGGGCCGCGAGGCGGCGAGCCTCCGCGTCTCCGTCGCCGCCATGTCCAACCCAGATCCGGGTGCGCCCGCGCAAGCCGAAGGACTTTGCAGTGACTACGGAGGGGCAACCGACCGCTCGGCAAGATGACGCGCGGCGATTCTTCCGCCGCACCCCCGATGGCCTCGCCGGCCGAAATACTTATCGCAAACGCGGACCGCCCCTCCCTTCCCGCACGCGGATCGAGCGGGGCGGCGGGGCGCGACTAGCCTGCAGTCGCAAGCGCGGCGCGCCGCTTCGCGGCGCGCTTGCGTGCCTCTGCACTCAGGATGGCCTTGCGCACCCGCACGGAGCGGGGCGTCACCTCGACGAGCTCGTCGTCGGCGATCCACTCGAGGGCTGCATCCAGGCTCAGGCGCAGGGGCGCCTTGAGCCCCGCCTCCACCTCCCGCGTGGATACACGGTAGTTCGTGAGGTGCTTCTTCTTCGCGGGATTGCAGGGCAGGTCATCGGGCCGGGAGTGCTCCCCGACGATCATCCCTGCGTAGACCCGCTCCATGGGCGAAAGGAAGAGCGTGCCTCGGCTCTGAAGGCCTTCCAGCGCATACGCCGTGATCTCTCCCGCCTCGGTGCTGATCATGGAGCCCCGGCTCCGCGTGGCGATGGGCCCGCGCCAGCTCCCGTAGCTGACGAAGCGAGAGGCCATGAGGCCAAGGCCCCGCGTGTCGGTCAGGAACTCCGTGCGGTAGCCGATGAGTCCGCGAGTCGGGATCTCGAACTCGAGGCGGGCAAACCCGCTGGCCGCGTTCCGCATGTCCTTGAGCTCGCCGCGCCGGCGCGCCAGCTTCTCGAAGACGATCCCGTGGTGCTCCTGCGGGAGCTCGACCACGAGCTGCTCGAGGGGCTCCAGGAGTGCGCCGTCGTCCCCCGTCACCGTGATCACCTCCGGCCGGGACACGCAGAACTCGATCCCCTCGCGGCGCATCTCCTCGATGAGCACGGCCAGGTGCAGCTCGCCCCGGCCCGAGACCTTCACGCCGTCAGGCCGCCCAACGTCCTCCATGCGCAGCGCCACGTTGAGCTTGAGCTCCCGCTCGAGCCGCGCCCTGAGCTGCCGCAGCGTGACCGCGTCGCCTTCCTCGCCCGCGAACGGTCCCGTGTTCACGAGGAAGTACATGGAGACCGTGGGCTCTTCAATCTCGAGGGGCGCGAGCGCGGGCGCCTCGAGCTCCACTGCCGAGATCGTGTCGCCGATGGTCACGTCTTCGAGTCCGGCCATCCACACGATGTCCCCGGCCGCAATCTCCTCCACAGCCGCCCGCTCGAGCCCGCGAGTGACCCACAAGTGCGCGGAGCGTCCGGGATGGGAGCCAACAACCTCCCAGCGGCTGCGATCCGGCCCGGTCCAGCGCGTCGTCGTGCGGACCACGGGCTCGCCGCAGCGGTGAACGCCTTCCAGCACGCGCCCGCAGCCGATGCGCCCCACATAGTCGCTCCACGCCAGCGTGCTCACCTGCATCCGGAACGGCGCGTCGAGCCGGACCCGTGGAGGCGGCACGTGCTCGATGATGGTCTCGAACAGCGGCGCCATCCCGGGCACGCCGTCGCGCTCCAGGTCCCGTACAAACCATCCATGGAGCCCCGAGCCGTAGAGCACGGGAAAGTCCGCCTGCTCGTCGTCGGCCCCGAGCTCGACGAAGAGGTCGAACGTGCGGTGGAGGGCGTCTACCGGATCCGCGCTCTCTCGGTCCACCTTGTTGATGATGACGATGGGCCTGAGACCGCGGCGCAGCGCGCGCAGGAGAACATAGCGCGTCTGCGGCATGGGCCCTTCCGCCGCGTCCACAAGCAGCAGCACCGAGTCCACCATCCCGAGCACTCGCTCCACCTCGCCCGAGAAATCGGCGTGGCCCGGCGTGTCCACGATGTTGATGCGGTAGCCGCCCCACTCCACCGCGCAATGCTTCGCGCGGATCGTGATCCCGCGCTCCCGCTCCAGGTCGTAGCTGTCCATGACCCGCTCTTCCACCCGGGCATTCTCGCGAAATACGTGGGCCGCGCGGAAAACCGCGTCGATCAGGGTTGTCTTCCCGTGATCGATGTGGGCAATGATGCCAATGTTGCGGATTCGGTCCGTCTGACTCACCAGCGCGCGAAAGTCCTCTGAGCGATGAGGCGATCAGCGATCGGTAACCGGCTACCAGTAACTCGTGATCCCTGATAGACAATGCGGGCCGCCCGCCCCTTGCCCGATCCAGCTAGGCGGACAGGCCTGCCCGCGCCCCCAAACCGGCCGATGAAAGCTAACAGGAACCCGGCGGGATTCCAGGTGTGACGCGACTCGGCGGGCCGGCGCCGGTTACGGTTCGTCACGGAATAGCTGCGTCAACACCGAGGCCGAGCGAGGAGCCGCCAGGCAAGGCGCAACCCTGGGGTCCCCACGCAACGAACGTTGCGTGGGGTAGAGGCCGACGAAGACAACCTAGTGGAGCCGGTTGTCGAGGAGCCGCAACGAAGCCTGGCGGCTTCGCAGCCGGCGGAATGTAGCAGCTATTTCGTGGCGAACCCTTAGGCCGCGCCCGCATCTCCGGCCAAGGCGCTGACGACGAACGGCGCCTCGTGGACGACGGCCGGCTTCCGCTTCCCGAGGACCAGCATCCATTCCCGCACCGACGTCGCAATCACCACCACGACCACGGCCATGAAGACGACGGCCACCACGGCATCGAGCTGGTCGTTGAAGATGAGCCGTTGGGCCATCTCCGCGGAGCTGACGCCCGCTGGCAGGGCGCCGCGCTCCAGCGCCTCCCGCACGGTGCGCGCGTGGGATACGAAGCCGAGCCGCGGGTCGGCGGCGAAGACTTTCTGCCAGCCAGCGGTGAGCGTGACGGACGCGAGCCAGGCGAGCGGGACGATCGTGACCCAGGCGTAGCGCGCCTTCCCCATCTTTATGATCACCGTGGTGCCGACGCACAGCGCCACGGCAGCGAGGAGCTGGTTGGAGATCCCGAAGAGCGGCCAGAGCGAGTTGATGCCGCCCAGTGGGTCCACCACACCCTGGTAGAGGAAGTAGCCCCAACCGGCCACGATGGCGCCGCTGGCGATCACGACGCTCGGATACCACGACGTGCGTGCGAGCGGCTTCCAGACGTAGCCGGCCAGCTCCTGGAACATGAAGCGGCCGACGCGGGTCCCGGCGTCAATCGTCGTCAGGATGAACAGCGCCTCGAACATGATGGCGAAGTGGTACCACAGGGCGAGCAGCCTCGTCCCCCCGAAGACGCCGGAGAAGATCTGCGCCATCCCCACGGCTAGCGAGGGCGCGCCGCCGGTCCGCGCCAGGAGCGTCTGCTCGCCGATCTGCTGGGCCAGCGTTTGCATCTGCTCGGGCGTGACGACGAAGCCCCAGCCGGCGATGGTCCGCGTCGCCGCCTCGAGCGTCGAGCCCGCCACGCCCGCCGGCGCGTTGATGGCGAAGTAGATGCCCGGGTCCAGGATCGACGCGGCGATCATGGACATGATGCCGACGAACGACTCCATGAGCATGCCGCCGTAGCCGATGATGCGCGCGTCCGACTCCCGCGAGACCATCTTGGGCGTCGTGCCGGAGGAAACCAGGGAGTGGAAGCCGCTGATGGCGCCGCACGCGATGGTGATGAAGGCGAAGGGGAACAGCTTCCCGGCGAAGATCGGGCCCGTGCCATCGATGAACGGGGTGAGCGCCGGCATCTTGAGGGGCGGCATCACGAACAGGATGCCCACCGCCAGCACCAGCACCGTGCCGATCTTGAGGAACGCCGAGAGGTAGTCGCGCGGCAGCAGCAGCACCCAGACGGGCAGCGTCGAGGCGGCAAACCCGTACGCGATCATGAGCCAGGTGAGCATGGTTCCCGACGCGGTGAACCACCGGGACCACGTGGGCGACTCGGCCACCCAGCCGCCGGCCACCACCGCGAACAGCACGAGCACGACGCCGATGAGCGAGGCCTCCCCCACCTTGCCCGGCCGGAACCTGTGCATCCACCACCCCATGAGGACCGCGATGGGCATGGTGCAGGCGATGGTGAAGAGGCCCCACGGGCTCGCCTTGAGCGCGTTCACCACGACAAGCGCCAGCACGGCAATGAGGATCACCATGATGAAGAGGATGGCGAGCATCGCCGTGAAGCCGGCCACCGTGTTGATCTCTTCCCGCGCCATCTGGCCCAGCGACCGGCCATCCCGCCGGATCGAGGCAAACAGGATGATGAAATCCTGGACTGCGCCCGCCATCACCACGCCGATGACGAGCCAGAGCGTGCCGGGCAGGTACCCGAACTGCGCCGCCAGCACGGGCCCGACCAGGGGGCCCGCGCCGGCGATCGCCGCGAAATGGTGGCCGTAGAGCACCCACCGGTTGGTGGGCACGAAGTCGCGGCCGTTGTTCAGCCGCTCCGCCGGCGTCGCCCGCCGGTCGTCCAGCGCGAAGACGCGGGTTGCCAGGAACTTGGAGTAGAAGCGGTAGGCGACGATGTACGTGCAGACCGCCGCGGTGAGCAGCCACGCCGCGTTCACCGTTTCGCCGCGACGCAGCGCGAGCACAGCGAACGCAGCCGCGCCCGCAGCCGCCATGGCACCCCACAGCACGATGGACCCGATCCGTCGCACGATCATGGGCGTCATAGTTATGTCCTCGAGGTTCCCGCGTCCAGCCGTTCCGTCGACTGGCCGGCCTATAACCCCCGGCGGCCCGTCAGCCTACTAACCCGCGAGCTCGCTCACCCGCTTCCGCAGCCGGCTCCTCCGGTACCCGTAGCTGAAATAGAGGACGGCGCCGAGGGCGAGCCAGACGCCGAAGCGCACCCAGGTGACGGCCGGCAACTGGAACATGAGGAACCCACAGGCCACGATGGAGATGAGCGGCGTGAGCGGCGCGCCGGGCACGCGGAACGGCCGCGCCCGCTCCGGCTCCCTCGCCCGCAGGATGACCACGCCGGCAGAAACCAGAATGAAGGCAAACAGCGTGCCGATGTTCGTGAGCTCCACCACCTCGTTGATGTTCGCGAACGCGGCAAACACCGCCACGAAGATGCCGGTCAGGATCGTGGTGACGTGGGGCGTGTGGAACCTGGGGTGAACGCGGGCCGCCCACGAGGGCAGGAGCCCGTCGCGCGCCATGGAGAAGAAGATGCGTGGCTGGCCGAGCTGGAAGACGAGGAGCACCGTGGTCATGGCGACCACGGCGCCGAAGGCGATGATGAACCGCGCGGCGGAGAGTAGCCGGGGGTTGCCGCTCGCGAGCTGCAGCGCAGTGATCATGGGCTCCGGCGTGCCGAGCTGAGTCCACGGCGCCATCCCGGTCATCACCACGGCCACGAGGACATAGAGGATGGTACAGATGATCAGGCTCATGATGATCCCGAACGGCATGTCGCGTTCCGCATCCTTCGCTTCTTCCGCCGCAGTGGACACGGCATCGAAGCCGATATAGGCGAAGAAGATGATGGCGGCCGCGGCGCTGATTCCCCCGAAGCCGTTCGGCGCGAACCCGCCGTGGACTCTGAAGTTGCCCGGCTCGATGAGGGTGGCGCCGACGGCGATGAAGAACAGGACGATCCCCACCTTCAGCACCACCATGGCCGTATTCGACGCGGCGGACTCGCGGATGCCATAGACCAGCAGCCCGGTGAGCGCCGCCACGATGGCGACGGCCGGAAGGTTCAGGATGATGGGCGCACCGAGCACGCGCGGCGCGGTCGCCACCGCCGTGGCCAGGTAGGCGGCCACCGGGTCCGCCGCACCCCCGGCCAGCGCACCGGCCGCCTGGAGCGCCGTGCGATAGTCGGTGACGGCCCACGCAGGAAGCTGTATGCCGAAGTGCCTGAGCAACTCCAGGAAGTGCCCGGACCACGAGATCGCCACAGCCACATTTCCGACGGCGTACTCGATGATGAGGTCCCACCCGATGATCCACGCCACCAGCTCACCCAGCGACGCGTACGCATAGGTGTACGCCGAACCGGAGATCGGGACCATGGCCGCAAACTCCGCGTAGCAGAGCGCCGCGAAGCCGCACGCCACGGCAGTGAGCACGAACGAGAGGACGATGGCCGGCCCCGCACCCACGTGGGTCGAGCCACCGGCGATGGCGGAGCCCGTCGTCGCGAAGATCCCGGCGCCCACGATGGCGCCGACGCCCAGGGCCGTGAGCTGCCACTTGCCAAGTGCGCGCCTCAGGCCTCCTTCCGGAGCTTCCGCCTCCGCCAGGACCAGGTCGACCGGCTTGCGCGCGAACAGTCGGCTCACGGCGTCTCCGAGCTCAGGACCATAACGGCTCCAAGGCTAAACCGCAGGCGGCGAACGCACCAGGGCATCTGTCTTAACCCCGGTCAAGCGGAGAACCAAGGGCCGCGCTTGCCCACGAGAGCAGCCGCTCCTATCTGTGTAGCTATTCTCCAACGTCGCTTACTATAAATCGCCCATCCGCCGGAGGAGATCGTGGAGCTCGCGAAGGTCGTGGTCGAGTCATCCACGGCGGGGCGGATCGTGTCATCATCGCGGACCACCCGCACCTGTCGCTGATGATCTTTGAGCTGCGAGCGGCTCCGTGATCATGCGGCGTGCAACGACCCTGAGGGCTACAACGCGGGGATCGAGTCCATGTTGGTGAACGGCCACTTCACCATCGACGCCGGCCGCCCTGCCGGCGCGCTGCCGGGAACCGGAATCCTGCGCCACCAGGGGCAGCGCCCCGCCCCTGCGGTCGCGGCCGAAAACGGCGCGAGCGACCGCCAGCCGGTCGCGAACGACTGGAAAGCAACGCCCGTGGTCCCGCATACTCGCGCGGGACGGCCGTCCCGCCGCCGGCCCGCGCCTCGCCTCCCGCGCCTGGCCTTCATGGCTCTCATGGCTCTCGTCCCGCTGCTCGTGGCCGCGGCGGCGCGCCCGGCCGCGACCCAGCGAGCCAATCACGGCGACTGGCCGATCGACCTCGCCACCGCGCCGCGGCCGGCGTTCTCCGCCACACCCGCGGCCGGGCCCATCCGGATCGACGGGCGACTCGACGAACCAGGGTGGCAGGGTGTGTCCGTGATCTCCAGCTTCGTGCAGGTCAAGCCGCGGGCCGGTTTCCCGGCCACGGAGCGCACCGAAGTGCGCATCACCTACGACGACCGGTCCCTCTACATCTCGGCGGTCTGCTACGACTCGGATCCTCACGGCATCGTCGTGAACACGCTCGAGCGCGACTCGAACACGCTCGACACGGACGCGTTCGGCGTCGCCCTCGACACGTTCCTCGACCGGCAGAACGCGTTCGCATTCTTCGTGAACCCGCAGGGCGCGATCCGCGACGGCCAGACGTTCAACGACTCGCGCAACGTGAACTTCCAGTGGGACGGCGTCTTCGAGTCGGCCACCGAGGTTCACGACTCGGGGTGGACCGCGGAGATGGCGATCCCGTGGCGCACGCTCCGCTTCGAGCCGACGGGCGAGGAGCGGGTCTGGGGGATCAACCTCCTCCGCCGCATTCGCCGGAAGAACGAGGACGCGTACTGGGCACCCCTCGAGCGCCACGAGGTGCTCTACACCATGTCGCGCGCCGGCACAATCCACGGGCTGCGCCCCTCACGGCCGGGTCACAACCTTTACGTGAAGCCGTACGGACTCACGTCGCGGGCCGCCGGTACGCTGCTCGACGCCGACCAGAGCGGCGGTCACTACGACGCCGGTGTCGATCTGAAGTACGTGCTCACGCCCGGGCTCGCCCTGGACCTCACCTATCGCACCGACTTCTCGCAGGTCGAGGTGGACCAGGAGCAGGTGAACCTCACGCGGTTCTCGCTCTTCTTCCCCGAGAAGCGCGACTTCTTCCTGGAAAACTCGGGCACGTTTGCCTTCGGCGACATGGCGGAGCGCAACCAGAGGAGCGGTGCGTCGCTTCGCGATCTCACGCTCTTCCACTCCCGGCGCATCGGCCTCACACCCGAGGGCGAGCCGCTCCCGATCCACGGTGGGGGACGGCTCACCGGCAGCGCGGGCGCCTACGAGCTCGGCCTGCTCAATATGCAGACGGCCTCCACTCCCGGCACACCGGCCGAGAACATCACCGTCACGCGGATCCGGCGGAAGACGTTCGGCACCTCGGACATCGGCGTCATCTTCGTCAACCGCCAGGCCACCGGTTCGGCGTCGAACTACAACCGCAGCTACGGCGCGGACGCGAACCTGCGGTTCCTCGGCAGCCTCGTCATCCATTCGTACGTGGCCGCCACCAGCTCGCCCGACGCGAGCGGTGACAACCGCGCCGCCCGCCTCTCCGTGGGCTGGCGCGACCGGCTGTGGGATGCGTCCGCGTTCGTGAGGCACGTGGGTGATGCGTTCGACCCCGGCGTCGGCTTTGTGCGGCGCAGCGCCGTGCGGCACGGGTACGCCACCCTCGGCGTGCACCCCCGCGTCCCGTTCCCGCACGTCCAGGAGGTGAACCCGTACGTCGAGCTCCACTACATCACGGACCTCGCGTCGGTGCTCGAGACGCGGAGGCGCAGCGCGGGCTTCGCCGTCGAGATGCTCGACGGCGGGGCCATCGACCTGCAGCACAACGAACAGTTCGAGCGGCTCGTGGAGCCGTTCCGCGTGCGCAGCGGCTCCGTCGTCGCGCCGGGCGATTACACTTTCCGCGAGACGAGCGTGTCGTACACCTCCAGCCGTGCGCGCTCGTTCTCCGCCAACACGCGCCTTCAGCTCGGCGGCTTCTACGACGGCGAGCGCACCGCGCTCGAGCTTGGCGCGATCTGGCGGCCTACGTACCGTTGGTCCATCAGCGTCTCCGCCGACCACAACGCCGTGCGGCTGCCCGACAGCCGGTTCACCGCGGACGTCTACTCGACGCGCGTGAAATACTCACACACGACCCACTTCCACACGAGCGCATATGTACAGTACAACAAAGCGACCGAGCAACTCGTCACGAATCTGCGGCTCAACTTTATCCATGCGCCGCTCTCCGACTTCTTCGTCGTGTACACAGAGCGACGCGACTGGCGCGAGCAGGTCGTGCTCGAGCGCGGGGTCACCTTGAAGTTCACGCGCATGCTGGCGTTCTGAGACGACACGAGGAGTTGCGGGGTGGAGGAGTGAACGGGTGCCACCCGCTTCACGCGGTCAGACTCCGGCCTCCCCGCAGCGCATGATCCCCTGCTCGAGCCAGGTCACGGCGTCGCGCAGCTCCTCGGGGTCGATCCCGTGCCCGATCGGGTACTCCCGTGCCAGTAGCGCCGCCCCGGCTTCCAGCAGTCGTCGCCGCCCCTCGAGGGCCAGCTCGAACGGGATCAGGGGATCCTGCATGCCGTGCCCCCAGAAGAAGGCGCTTCCCGCCACGGATTCCGGTGTCACCCGCGTGCTGGCCGTGTCCGGTAGAAACCCGCTGAAGTTCAGCACGAACTGGACGGTGCCGGGGTTACGCAGCGCGTGCACGAGGCTCATGGTCCCGCCCTGGGAGAAGCCGCCCAGCACGAGCGGCCCGGGCTGCACAGGGAGCCGACGTGGTAGCTCCAAGAGAAACGCTTCCAGCTCCCGCTGGCCCGCCTCGAAGCTCTCTGGCTCCGGCCGCAGCGGCGCCGCCAATCGGTACCACGCCCACCCGGGTCCGTAGCCCCACGGCGCCGCCGGAAACGGTGCCTGAGGCGTTACCAGGATCGCTTCCGGCGGGAAGTGCCCTTTCACACCTGCGAGATCGCGCCGGTCCGCGCCACGGCCGTGGAGAAGGACGATCACCGGCGCGCCGTCCGCGGGCACCTCCGGTGAGTACAGGTCGAATTCGAGCATCGAACCTCCCTTGGGCCCTCGGGCGCGAACAGTAGTCCCATGGGACCGCAACGGAAAGTCCGAACCACATCAGCGGCCGCGTGAGCCATTCAAGTGCACCCAAAGAGCGAGCCCCGCGACCTGAATCGGTTGCAGGGCTTCGCGTAGCCGAGTGGGCCCACCAGGACTCGAACCTGGGACCGGCCGATTATGAGTCGGCTGCTCTGACCACCTGAGCTATGGGCCCCGCGCGCTAACGATCGACAGCTGAAGAACGCGCCAATCCCCTGAACGCGCCGCCCGGAAGCCCGTTGCAGGACCGCGTTCTTGAGCTGAAGCGGTCGGCTACCCGTGCGTTGCTCTTGCAGCAATCAAGGGCTGTCGTCTTTGGGTGCGCGCGCAAAGAGAACAGCCGAGTTCGGGACCAGCTCACCTCTATGACGCCTACGACGCCGCCTGCCGCACCACGAAACGGAGCCGCGCCCCGATCCCCTCCGCTTCGGTCTCCAGCCGCTCGGCGGCGGCGCCCGACGTCGCCTCCACGACGGCATCCTGATCGAAGGCGGCCTTCACGGCCCGCTCGGCCTCCTCCGGGCGTCGGGCGATGAACGACCGGCTGAGGAAGAGGCGCTCGACGCGGCGTTCCTCCAGCGCTTTGAGCGTGGGCTCGATGCCGACCACGCCCTTGCCATTGGCCCGCGCCGCGTCAATGACGGCCCCGACGAGCTGCACCTGCTCGCTCTCCCGGAGCGCCTTCGCCGCCTCCTTCACCACGGCGCGGACCTCAGCGCTGGACGCCGTGACCTGCAGGGAGAGCGCTTCGAGGAGCCGGGGGCGCAGCCGCTCCGGAACCTGGTCCTCGGCGGCCTTGACGACCTCGGGGGTACCCGCGAACACGATCCAGCCGTCGCCGTCGGCGAGTTCGCTCACCCGCTCGCCGAGCATCCTCAGCATGCGCTCCAGCCCCACCTGGAGCTGTCGGTCGGCTTCATCCGTGGCCGTGATCCCACGGACCCCGGAGTGCCGGTTGGCACGCTTCGACACGGAGACGTCGGACAGGTCCCCGAGGAAGGTGTCCGCCCGGAGATCCGCCTCCTCCTCGAGCTCGCCTCGCCAGTAGCGGAAGATGCGGGCTCGACGGCTATCCACGAGCGCGGCGATGACGGGCCGCTCCTGCTTCAGCGCCCGCACGTACGGTGCTACGCGGATCCCGGGACCCCACCACACCAGATCGGGCATCGAGACGGGGACCAGGCCCGCGTGCCGGATCCCTCCGGCGGTCGCGAAACCGACCCAACCCGGCGCCGACAGGTTGGCGTCGAAGGAGCCTAGCTCCGCAGCTATGGACTGCGCGGCCCGCTCGAACGCCTCGAGCTCGCCGCGATTCGACCCCTGAGACCCCTGAGACCCCTGAAGGTGGTGGCGGATCTCGTGGAGCCCATGCTCCATCTTTTTTCGCCACGCGTAGCGCGCCGCCGGGTCGTGGATCGTGCCATCGATGTATACGGTCAGGGCGCGCTCGTGGCGAAGCGCCCGGTCCAACTCGAGGAGTCCCTTGTACGAGAGCATGGGACGCCAACGCCTCCTTTCTCCGCTGGCGGCCGACTTCCGATTCCGTCCTAATCTTATCCCCCCCTCGGGGACGGGTCAAACGCGGGCGGCAGCCCGGAGTGAAAGGGACGCGCCGGTCCGCCGCGTCATGGCTTTGACACCCCATCCCGCCGGAAATAGCTTTTAGCCGCCGGCCGGCGGTCATCCGGAAATGGACTCGCTTTCCAAGGGGCCGGAGTCGGAGGGAGTCCCAGTCCGGCGCCCCGGCGAAGGGAGGTCAGGACGATATCTGGATCGAGGAGCGGCCCGGACATGCCAGAGAGCACGCTCGCTTTCACGTATCGTCGCCGTTCCCGCACCTTGACCGGCGACCCCCGTGGGCGGGCGCGTGACAGGGCCAGCGTCGCCACACCTCCCGGCCAGGCCGAGGCCGAGACGTGGCTGCGGAATCGAGTGCCGAGCTAGCACAGGGGGCCGGAGCTCCCCTGCTCGGAGGAAGGGCCTGGGACGCCCACCTGCGAGGCATCCGCTACTTTACGCGGGCCCACCTCACAGCCACCCGGCTCTTTGTCCTCTCGTTCCTGTTCCTCATCCTCGCCGGTACGTCAGGGATTCTGTTCCTCCCCGGCCTGTACGTCGGCGAGCGTCTGGGCTTCATCGACGCGCTCTTCACCGCCACCAGCGCGGTCTGCGTCACCGGGCTCATCGTGGTGGACACGGCCACGTACTTCACGCCGCTGGGGCAGGTGTGGATCGCGTTTCTCATCCAGCTCGGCGGACTGGGGATCCTCACGTTCACGACCCTGCTTATCCGCCTCGTGGGCGGGCGCGCCGGGCTCCACGTCGAGGAGGCGGTCGGGGGCGCCGCGGCGTCGCTCCCTCATCTCGAGCCCGCCGCGCTCCTGCGTGCGGTCGTCGCCCTCACCTTCACCGTGGAGGCGACGGGCGCCCTCGTGCTCTGGCTCCTGTGGCGCGACGACCTGGGGAATGTCGCCGCAGTCTGGCCGGCCATCTTCCACGCGATCTCCGCCTTCTGCAACGCCGGGTTCTCGGTCTTCTCCACGAACCTGGTGCACTTCCGCCAGTCCGCGGGCACCATTGCCGTCATCTCGGCCCTCATCATGCTGGGTGGGCTCGGGTTCATCGTGTACGAGGACCTGCGAGCGCGCTACGCGCTCAAGACCACCCGGCGCCTGTCCGTCCACACTCGCCTCGTGCTCGTCAGCTCGGCGGCGCTCCTGGCGGGGGGAACGCTGCTCTATCTCCTCTTCGAGGTGGGGTACACCCTGCGGGAACTCCCCTGGCTCCATCGCTTCACGAACGCCTGGCTCATGGCGGTCACGTCCCGGACCGCCGGGTTCAACACCGTTGATTACGCCGGTCTCTCGAATCCCGCACTGTTCCTGACGGTGACCCTGATGATCATTGGCGGCTCTCCCGCCGGGACGGCGGGTGGGCTCAAGACCACAACGATCGCGTTGCTCGCGCTCTCGTTGCTGGCGCGGTTGCGGGGTGAGCGCCACGTCTCCGCGTTCGGCCGGACGCTGCCGGACGAGACGATCCAGCGGGCCGCCGGCCTCATGCTCGGGGGCGTGGTGCTCTTGGGCATCTCCGTCTTTGCCCTCACCATGACGGAGCTCCCAGGCCATCAGGGTGTGGATCGCGCGCACTTCACGCGCATCATCTTCGAGGCCCACAGCGCGTTCGGGACCGTGGGGCTCTCCATGGGTGCCACGGCCACGCTGAGCCCGATCGGCCGCCTGATCATCATCTTCCTGATGTTCGCAGGGCGAGTCGGCCCCCTCGCGCTCGCGGCGGCCATGGCGCTGGCTAGGCGCCGTGCCCGCCCGCGGTATCGCTACGCCGAGGAGGATGTCGTGGTCGGCTGATTCGGGACCGCCAGGAGAACGGCTATGAAGCGATTTCTGGTCATCGGTCTGGGTCACTTCGGATCGTGGGCCGCCCGGGCGCTCTACGCTCAGGGCCACGAGGTGATCGCAGTGGACACGAACGCCGAACTGGTGGACCGTCACGCCGGGGAGGTCACCCGTGCCGTGGTCGCGGACGCCACGGACCCGGAGCTCCTCAGGCGGATCGGCGCCGACACCGTGGACGCGGCCATCGTGAGCACGGGCGAGGATCTCGCCGCGAGCATTCTGACGACGCTGGCGCTCCGCGACCTGGGCCTGTCGGACATCTACGTGAAGGTGACCAGCACAGCGGCGGCCCGAGCCGTCGAGGCGCTCAACGTAAGAGCCACCATCTTCCCGGAACGCGAGGCGGCGGAGCGGCTTGCGCAGCACATCGTCTCCACGACGGTCCTGGACTACGTCCCCCTGGGCGGCGGCTACTCGATCCAGCAGATCGCGATCCCCGACCGCTGGCTGGGCAGGTCACTCCGCGAGCTCGAGCTGCCGCGCCGCCACGGGATTCAGGTCGTGGCGCTCCATGACATGTTGACCGGCACCTTCAACGTGGTGCCGGATCCGGACGCGCCGCTCAAGGAGTCGGACGTTGCCATCGTGGCGGGTCCGGACGGAAAGATCGCGGAGATCCTACAGCGCGCGACCTGAGCTGGCTTGTCACGGAAGAAGCGCGCTACGCGGGAGTCGCCGCGCACGCGGGGGACGGGCGAGCGGACGGGCGGCGCCTCAGCGGCGCCTCAGCGGCGCCTCAGACGGTGCCGAAGAGCCGATCGCCCGCATCGCCGAGCCCCGGAAGAATATAGCCGCGCTCGTTGAGCTGGCGATCGAGGGCGGCGGCATAGACCTCGACGTCGGGATGAGCCCGGGCCATGGTGCGCACGCCCTCCGGTGCCGCCACGATACACATGAAGCGGATGCGGCGAGCGCCTTGTTGCCTCAGGTACCGGACCGCGGCCGTCGCTGACCCCCCGGTCGCCAGCATGGGGTCCACCAGGATGAAGTCGCGGGAAGCCGCACCCGGCGGAATCTTGAAGTAGTAGTCCACCGGCTGGAGCGTGTCGTGGTCGCGATAGAGGCCGATGTGTCCCACGGGTGCATCGGGGATGAGTCGCGTCACGCCATCGACCATGCCGAGGCCCGCCCGAAGGATGGCGATCACCGCGGGCCGCAGCCCCGCCAGCCGCCTCACCTTCGTGCCCTCGAGCGGCGTATAGATCTCCACCTCCTCCAGCTGGAGGCTGCTCGTCACTTCGTACGCCACGAGCATGGAGATCTCGTCCACCAGTTCCTTGAAGATCTTCGTGGGCGTGCTCCGCTCCCTCAGCATGCCAAGCTTGTGCTGGATCAGGGGGTGGTCGAGCACCGTGAGGTTCGGGAAGCCAGACATCGTCGCACTCCGCGTTGAGAACCCGATGGATAACGGGTTTCGCGCAACGTAGCTTGCGTGGGGGGGCCCCGGTCGCAATAGCGCACAGCTATTCCTCCGCGGCGCGCCTTGCGAACCGGACGCATCGACGGTCTCGGTGCGTCACCGTACTTCCGATCGGGAGCACTAGCGTTTGATCCTGAGGCCGCCGTCCTCGAAGCGGAAGATCCAGGCGGCCATGCGGCCAGGCCGGACCGCATAGGCTTCGCGCGCCGGCTCGATGTCCGCCCGGGATCCACGGTCCGGCCCAGGTCGGCCATCGATCTCCTCCACCATGGCCTGCGCCCGCTCCCGCCAGCGGCGCCAGTTCACCGGCCTGAGGTCGATCCACCCCCGGTCGGCGATGCGTGCGTCGTCGGGCCGCCACCCCTGTGGCGGCTCCACCTTCACGTGTGCACCGCGGAGGAGGGACCTCCCATCGGGGAGGAGGATCGGCAGCCCGATGGACAGCGCCCGCTGGCGCAGGTCCGCGACGCCGTTCACGACCTCGAGGGCGGCGCGCGCGGCACCCTGCGGGTCGAGAGCGGCGACGGCCTTCAGGTCCGGGAAGAGCTGGCCGAGGATCGCGCCCTCGAACAGGAGCTTGGAAAGCCGGGGCGGACCCAACATCTCGTAGGCGATGGCCTGGACCCCGTGGGCACGCTCCAGGGCCTCCATGCGCTCGATGGCCACGCCGCGGAGCACGCCGGCCCGGTACGTCGGCCCGAAGGTCGAGGCGTCGAGCGCCGCGATGACGTCGTGGCCGGACGGCTGGCCACGGATCTCCCGGATGACGTCCTCGGCGATCTCCTCCGGCGTCACGTACTCCATGAGGCCGAGCGCGGTCAGGCTCTCGAACTCCGGGAGCGAGAAGAGCCCGTTCTCGCCGGCGTCCAGGTAGACGCCCCTAAGCGGCTGCCCCAGTCGCGCATAGCCGCCCGCTCCGTGGCGGAAGGCCTCCTCCAGCGGGAGCGGCGCGGTGGCGTCGCAACGCTCGAGGGGCCGGCCGCCCCGACCGATCTCACCGAACCCGATCGCCTTCCAGCTGATCGCCGCGGTCGGTTTGATCTCCTTGACGGCCGGCGCTCCCGGGGTCCGCGCCATCAGGTAGAGAAAGAGCGTGTGGGCGCCCGCGAGTCCAGCCTTGGCGAGCAGGAGTCGAGAGGGCCGCTCCTCGGAATGGGTGAACGGTATGTTGAGCCCTAGCCCGCCGGTGCCCGCGGTCCCGACCTTCAGGTAGACCTCCGTGCCTGCCCGCTTCAACGCCTCGAGGGCGATCTGGCAATGCCGGATGAGCTGCGGCAGGTACTGAGTCGCCAGGTGACGCTCCACGCTCTCGGGATCCACCTCCCCACGCTCCGCCAGGGCCCGGAGCTCGGCTGCGCTGGCGAACGCGTTCTGGTAGGCCAGAACACCGGCGGCGTTCACGCAGTCCACGACCACGTGGGGCCGCGCCTCCAGGAGCAGGGCCGCCAGCGTGGAACGCAGAAACGCTCCTTCCGTCAACTCGCCGTAAAGGTCGTCGATGAGCAGCCGACGCGCCGCATGCTCCCGCAGGATCTCCTCGCGGGAGCGGTCCTTGAGGGAGAGCGGAACGAAAATATCGCCCCACACGGGCTCCAGAACGACCTCAGCCCCGCCGGGTTCCGCCCGCAGCTCCGCGACCGCGGACTCCGCCTCCCGCTGCGCGAGCGACGCAATCACCAGCCGCCGCGGTCGATGCTCCAGGATGCGCCGGGCCACCGCCTGCCCCACGAGCCCGGCACCGCCCAGCACCAGAATGTCACGATCCCGAAGCTCCATGCCTCGACTCGAACCTCAGGAACCCGGTGAGCGCGACCGTATCGCCCGCTGGATCGCCTGCACCTCCCGCGGGCTGAGCTCGCGCCAGGCGCCGGGCGCCAGCCGCCCCAACCTCATCGGGCCGTAGCGCACGCGGATCAGACGATGCACGGTGTGGCCGAGGGCCTCGAGCATCCTGCGCACCTCGCGCTTGCGGCCCTCTTGGAGGACCAGGGAGATCCAGGTGCCGCGCCGCACTCGCCCGAGCGCGCGAGCGCGGAGCGCCCGGGCTGTCCCGTCCTCCAGCTCAACGCCCTGGACGAGGCGGGCGAACGTCTCGGCCGCCGCCTCGCCGGCCACGAGCGCGCGGTATTCCCGCTCGATGCCGGTGCTCGGATGCGTGAGCCGGTGCGCCAGATCTCCGTCGTTCGTCAGGAGCAGGAGTCCTTCCGTCCCCTGGTCCAACCGCCCCACATAGGGGAGTGACCGCAGCTCATCCGGCAGCAGGTCATAGATCGTGCGCCTTCGCCCGGGGTCGCGACGCGTGGTGAGGTAGCCCGCCGGCTTGTGCAGGACGATAAAGCGCGCGGCCGGAAGTCGAACCTCCCGGCCATCCACCGTGATCCGGTCGGCCGCGGGATCCACTGTGATACCCGGTTCCGTGGTCGTCACACCGCTCACCGCCACCCGCCCGCCCCGCATGAGCTCCTCGGCCCCGCGGCGCGACGCCACGCCAGCCCGCGACAGGAACTTCTGGAGCCTCATGTGGCCGGCCCTCACGCCCTCCGCGCCTCCTGCGCCCCGGGCGCGTCCACGATCTCCGGCGCAGCGGGGGCAGGCGGGCCAGCCTCCCCAGCGCTCCCTCGCCCGGGCTCCGAAGCGGGTTCCGGACCGGGCTCCGACCCGTCCCCGCGCGGCTCCAGGAGCCGTCGCTCGCGGAGCACGACCGGAAGTTCTTCGGTGCGGGGAAGATCCTCGAGGGAGCGAAAGCCGAAGAGAGCGAGGAAACGCTGCGTCGTCCCGTAGAGGAGCGGCCGGCCGATGCCCTCCTCGCGTCCCACGATCTCGACGAGCTCCCGGTCGAGAAGCGTGCGCAGAACGCCCGCCGAGCTCACGCCGCGAATGTACTCGATCTCGATGCGGCCGATGGGCTGGCGGTAGGCGATGATCGCCAGCGTCTCGAGAGCAGGCCCGGACAGGCGCGCCGGACGCGGAACCGTGTCGAACCGCTCCAGGTACGAGGCGAACTCGGGGCGCGTGAGGATCTGATAGCCGCCCGCAAGCTCGTAGATCTGGAATGCGCGCTCGAGCTCGTCGTACTCCGCGCGCAGCTCCTCGAGGGCCGCCTCGACCGTGTCCTCGTCCAGCGACTCGTCCGCCTGCGCGATCTCCTCCGCCTTCAGCGGCGCGTCGCTCGCGAAAAGAACCGCTTCCACGACCTGAACCGGGTTCACACTTCCTCCGCGTCTCCGCCTTGCCGAAGGACCTCCCGCCGATAGAGCCACAACTCCGCAAAGGGGCGCGTCTGCCTCATCGCGATGGCACGCCGCCGCACGAGCTCGAGGCCCGCCAGCAGCGTGGCCACCGCGTGCAGGCGGGTGCCCCACGGACGGGTCAGCTTGCCGAATTCGATGCGCACGATGCGGGCGAGGGTCTCCAGGATGAGCTTGATCTTCTCCTCCACCGAGACCGGCCGCACGCTGAGCCGGTGCCCGACCTCCGCCGGACGCCGACCTTCGAGAGCCAGGGCCGCGCGGTAGACATCGTGCCACGTGACTTCAAGCGGCACTTCCTGCATACGCCGCTGCGGCCGTGGCTCGATGTAGCCCTTCGCGAAGCGGCGGGCCCGATCTGCCTCCGCCACCGCCAGCCGCCCTGCCAGCTCCCGGATCTGCTCGTACTCCAGCAGCCGGCGCACCAGCTCGGCCCGCGGGTCCTCTTCCTCCTCCTCGCCTTCATGGCGAGGCAGGAGCATCTGGAGCTTGATGCGCAGCAGCGTGGCCGCCATCTCGACGAAGGCGCCCGCGTGCTCCAGGCGCTCCGCGTCCATATCCTCGATCCCGGACAGGAACTGATGCGTGATCTGCGCGATCGGGATGTCGAAGATGTCGATATCCTGCTGGCGGATCAGGTGGAGAAGAAGGTCGAGCGGCCCCTGGAAGCGCTCGATCTCCACAACAAAAATGCTCTCCCCGGGGAGAGCGCCGACTCCACTGGTCAGATCCACAGGCGGATGAACGCGTGCGCCACGCCCGCGATCAGGTCGACTGGCCAGAGGAGCAGACGAAGCGCGCCAGGCAGGAACACGACGAGCGCCAGAAGCACAAGAATCCCATAGCGCCCGAGCTCGCGGTAGTGCATCCCCAACCGCGGCGGCAGGAGATGATACAGCACATGAGAGCCATCCAGCGGCGGGATCGGCATCAGGTTGAACACCGCCAGGATCGCATTGATGTAGATGCCGAACTCGGCCATGCGACGCACGAGCGCGAGGGTCGGTCCCAGCGGCGCCACCGCCGCCGCGAGCCGCACCACCAGCACCACGAAAACCGTGCATGCAAAGGCCAGGACCAGGTTCGCCGCGATCCCGGCCAGGGACACCCGGATGTCACCCCGCCGGTAGTTGCGGAAATTCCGAGGATTGACCGGCACCGGACGAGCCCAGCCGAAAAGCACGCCACCGGGCGCCAGCCAGAGAAGCAGGGGTACCAGCACCGTGCCCACCGGATCGATATGGCGCAGCGGGTTCAGCGTCAGCCGGCCCAGCATGAAGGCCGTGCTGTCTCCCTCGCGTAGCGCGACCCAACCGTGGGCGTATTCATGGAGCACGACGGAAAAGAGGAGGACGGGCAAGAAAAGGATGAATTCCATGGGGGAAAGTTATCGGGACCCCCGCTTGATGGCAACGCGTGAACAGCATATACTAATAAGTTTAGAGCAGATTCAGACCCTTCCGTCTCGACACGATTCTGGGCGAATGGCCAACATCAAGAGTGCCAAGAAACGGATCCGCACCAGCGAGATCCGCGCGTCGCGCAACAAGGCGCAGCGCTCCCGTCTGAAGACGCTGGTCAAGCGGGTGCGCCAAGCC